>NZ_JZEX01000200.1 GCF_000969415.1 Devosia geojensis
GCCACAATCCGGATATCGCAATCATGAGTTGTGCCTCCATCGGCGATTGCGCTGCTCTTGGGGATCAGCAGCGGTTTGGTCGACAGCACTTCGTGGAGAAGAATGCCGACGCCATCGAGGTTCTTCAGCACCTCTTCGTTGCCCAGCCGGATGACCTCATAGCCGGCACGTCGGAGAAAATCGTCGCGCAGTTCATCGCGGGCGATGGCCTCGTCGGAGCCGTGGGTGTCACCGTCGATTTCGACGACCAATCGAGCGTGATGGCAGGCGAAATCGAGGATATAGGGGCCGAAGGGTACCTGCCGGCGGAAGTGAACGCCGAGCGGGCGCAACTCGCGCAGCAGCCGCCAGAGTTGGCGCTCGGGTCCGGTGGCGTTGTTGCGCAGGGTTCGTGCTCGGCCGGTCATGGTTTTCCGTTTTATCGAAAGCCGAGGCTCGGGTTGCTATTGTTCATCGAGAGCCGAGGCTTCCCCCCACCCGTCGTTGCTATCTTTCATCGAGCGCCGAGGCTTCCCCCCACCC
>NZ_JZEX01000201.1 GCF_000969415.1 Devosia geojensis
GAGCAGGAGCCATGGCACTGCGGTTCTCAGAGCGCCGCCCGCCATGGCGGCAGGAGGCGAAAACGACCAGAACGACGTGCATCGTCCGGACGCGCCCACCCAGGCCGACTGCAACGAGGTCTCCTCGCTGTTCTGGAGCGTCGTGCACAATACGCGCTCGGGTAACGGTGCTGCCGCCGAGAACCTGGAGGTGCTCGAACTGGACCGGCAGGACCTGCTCGAATAGCCGCCGGTTCATCAATCCCGGATGCGGGCATGCATGCCCGCATCCGGGATTGATGAACCGGCGGCTATTCGAGCAGGTCCTGCCGGTCCAGTTCGAGCACCTCCAGGTTCTCGGCGGCAGCACCGTTACCCGAGCGCGTATTGTGCACGACGCTCCAGAACAGCGAGGAGACCTCGTTGCAGTCGGCCTGGGTGGGCGCGTCCGGACGATGCACGTCGTTCTGGTCGTTTTCGCCTCCTGCCGCCATGGCGGGCGGCGCTCTGAGAACCGCAGTGCCATGGCTCCTGCTC
>NZ_JZEX01000019.1 GCF_000969415.1 Devosia geojensis
GAGGGGGCCTTCTACCAAATTCGATGCCTCCTCTTACCCTTTAAACCCTCCTTCTTTTTCTCTTTTTTCTCCCCTTTATTCTCTTTCTCTTTTTCTCTTCTCCTCTCCCTCCTTACTCTACTCTTTCTCTTTTCCCTTCTTCTTCTTTTTTTTTTTTTTTCTCTTTTTTTTTTTTTTTTTTTTTTTTTTTTCTTTTTTTTTTTTTTCCTTTCTCTTTTTTTTCTCTCTTTTTTTCTTCTTTCTCTTTCTTTTTTTTTCTTTTCTTCTTTTTTTTTTTCTTCTTTCTTTTTTTTTTCTTTTCCTTTCCCCTTTTCTTCTCCTCTCCTTCTCGTCTCTTTCTTTTCGCTTCTGTTTTTCTCCGTTCACCTCTTCCTCCCCTCTATCCCCTCCGCCCCTCCTGCTCCCCTCCCCGCCTGATCTCTTCCCTCGATCTCTCCTTCTTCTTGCTCTCCTTTGCGTTTGTCATCTGTTTCGCTCTCCTCTCTCTCTCCTGGTCTACCCTGCTCGTATTGTTTTCTCCTCTTACCAGTTCGTTTTCGTCGCTTACCTCTGCTACGTCCTTCTCCTCCTCTCTGTCGCTCCCCCCCCCCCGCTCTATTTCCCCTCTCCTCCCTCTCCTCCCC
>NZ_JZEX01000020.1 GCF_000969415.1 Devosia geojensis
CCACACGAACTGTAACCTGGTGCGCTCGGCGGCAGCGTCAGATGTGTATAAGGGGCCGCCCCCACGCCCGTCGCCAGCACATAGGCGACCGCGATGCCGAAATAGACGACGAGACGGAAGACGATGAACGGCCAAGTCCTCGCCATCATCGAGAGCCCACGCCCGATCGAGAAATCCCACATGCTGCGTCCCCCGGTGGAATTGCGCCAAATCTACGCCAGTTGTCGCCACAAGCAACAGCCAGCATCGGACCTGTCCCTGTCCTATCGGCGCAAGACCTGCTAAAGCCGCGCCATGTCCGAACCCCTGCCGACGCTTCTCGATTATGCTCCGCCGACTGAACCCTACCTGAACGTGGTTTACGTCGACGACGACATCCTCGTGCTCGACAAGCCCAGCGGGCTCCTCAGCGTCCCCGGCCGGCACCCTTCCCTCTGGGATTCCATCCGCCACCGGGCCCGGCAGAAGTGGCCGACCGCCGAGATGGTGCACCGGCTCGACAAGGATACCTCCGGCATCATCCTGATGGCCCTCAACAAGCGCGCCCACGGCAAGCTCGGCATGCAGTTCGAGAAGCGCACGACCAAGAAGAACTACGTGGCCCGCGTCGCCGGCCTCATGGACGCCGACGAGGGCCTAATCGACCTGCCCCTCGCCACCGACTGGGAGCACAAGCCCCGCCAGAAGGTCGACCACGAACACGGCCGCCCGGCCCAGACCCGCTGGCAGGTGATCGCGCGCGAAGCGGACGCCACCCGCGTGCGCCTCTATCCCCTGACCGGCCGCACCCACCAGCTGCGTGTCCATATGCTGGCCATCGGCCACGTCATCCTCGGCGACGCATTCTACGCCGATCCGCAAGCCCGCGCCGCCGCCGACCGCCTGCAGCTCCATGCCGAAGAGCTGGAATTCGTCCACCCGACGACCGGCGAGCCTTGCCGCTTCGTAGTGCCGGCGCCGTTTTAACCTCGCCACCGGGTCATTCCCGCGAAAGCGGGAACCTGCGTTTAGCGGTTACTGCCAAAGTGTTAGCGGCACACCCGGACTCTGAATCGGAACTTCAGCTTTCCCCGACGAACCGCACCTCAATACGATGGAAGAGGTGCCCCTCCTTCATCGTCATCAGCCACTTGCGGAAGTCCGCCGCGTCGGCAAAGCCGGCGCGCCGCGCATCGGCATCCGTCACGTCCCCGGGGCGCATCTCGTCCATCGCCTCGATGGCGAGGAGCCCGACCTTGGTCTTGAGCGTCCCGCCGGCCCTGACGGTCGGCCGTTTCCAGCGCCGGAAGACGAGATCGACCTTCCCCGCCTTGATGTCCTCGAGCAATTCCCGCTTCAGCAGCATTGGCACCTCCGAATCCCGCACCACATTGTCTTGGGCCAAGCCTTGTGACAAAGACGGGCTCCAGGGCAAGCCCCTGCGATGGAATCGCAGGGCAACTGCCAGCGGGCGTGGTGGAACCGGTAGACACAAGGGACTTAAAATCCCTCGGCCACAAGCCATGCGGGTTCGAGTCCCGCCGCCCGCACCAGCTTGGTTGCTTGCGTGACGAATTTGGGGTGGGTTGCGGACTGGCGGCTTTCAGATGCCTAGGTTCGAAAGCAGACAACCACGCACTCTCTATGAGAGCCTCGAGCCGCGTCTCCATGCTTCAGAGATAGACTTCCTCTCCTCGACCTAAAGTTCGTCAGCCGTGAAGTCATTCCGTCGGTGGGCGCAGATATGGGACGGCCAAACGGATCAAGCGCCGCCCTCTACTTTACCAGACGAAGCGTGGAACCTCGGTTCCCTACGGGCGCATCGATGCCATAGAACGCGGGTAGCTCTTCAGCGTCCATGTGCAATATAGCGGCCAAGTCTCCCACGGAGTATCCAAGAGCATCTATGTGCATGCGAATGACGCTGGGGAGCACGGTCGGCTGCTCATGCGGGAAATCGAGTTCGGGCGGTTCGCGGGTCCGCATGTTGTTCATGCTGAACTGCTTCCAGATGTAGACCTTTTGGTTGGGCGTCAGCAGACCGAGACGATCTGCGACGAACACCAGAGACGACATGGACATGCGCCATTCGGTCTTCAGCGCAGCGAGGCGCGGCAGGTCAACGCGCCCACGGCCGAAGTATGGACGGATGTCGCGCGAGGGAGCGAGCAGATACGATGCGAACGCATTTGCCTCGGCCTCCATGTCGGGCGTTGGGAAACGGTGCATGACGATGTGGCCAAGCTCATGCGCCAGCGTGAAGCGCATGCGATCGGCAGGCTGAGAATCGTTGAGCACGATCAGCGGCGGCATGCCGGGAACACGAAACGTGACGCCGCTGATCGAAGAGCCGTTCAACGACGAGTGGGCGACGACGATGCCCGCTTCTTCGATAATCTGCGTGAGGTTGCGCAATGGCCCCGATGGCACCTGCCAATGCGCGCGGACTAGACCAGCAATACGCTCTGCGTCACCATACTCATCGAAGTCGAGTGTCGGCACCGTCCGCACGGCGTTCACCTGCGCGGCGTCGAGCAGCCGCCTGAGGTGATGGGTTCGGATGTTCAATTCTGCGATTACCGCATCCATCTCGCCGGCAGTGACTTCGGCCTTCTTGCGCCACATGGGATGGACGCTCACCGGCGCACCGTAGACCGCGATTCGCTGGTCGAAGAACGATGGCGGCATCTTGAACGCCCGGGCTGCGACTTCGATCGTTTGATCGGAAGCGTCCTTGATGCCATTCTCAATACGCGAAAGGTCGCTCGCCGAGACGCCAAGCAGCGCCGCGGCCACCTTCTGCTGATACCCACGGCGTTGCCGTGCCAGCCTGAGCATGTCTCCCCGAGTGCTCATGTAATCCGCTACTTCTTCTCTTGGTCTGTGTTCGTGGGCGTGTCCCGTAGGGAAACCAGCGGCGCCCGCGCTGCTGGCTCGATAGGAATGATTGGCAGCGGCGTCGGCAGCAGCGCGGTATCAGCCTCGGCGCCAATCTCATAGCTCCAGATCTTGGCATTGATGTCGCGGGCGACGATCTTCACCTTGTCGAGCTTGGTGGCCAGCTTGTTCGGATACCAGAGCGCCTCGACCTTCCATATCTCCGGAAGGCCCATGAAGCACTCCCTCGGATCGATGAATTCATACTCGGCTTTGGTTTCGATGTTTCGCCCCAGGCCGTCTTTATTGCCACGCTTGAAGCGGACCAACACCCGATCATCAAACAGGTACTTCACACTCTCGGCGCGATCAATGCGATGGACACCTGGCAGATCGTCCAGCAGTAGACCCACCTCTTGCACGATGAAGTCGTACATCATGGTGGACATTGTCCGTTGAAAACGGTTCGTGGCACGTTCTGGGGAAGCCATCCAGCGAGCGAAGGCGTTGAGATGCGCTTCCATGAGCTTGCCTTCGAACGGCTTCAGGATTTCTTTAACTTCGTCTTCGTCGGGATAGAGGGCGATCATGAGGTGGAATCTCGGAGGTGGAGGAATGCTACACCTTGGCTGAATTCGATTCCTAAATCAAAGGAAAAAATTGCAGACTTGTTTCAAGGGGCGGCATTTGTCCGCAGTGGAATGCCCCCTGGCAAGTCTGCTTTTGCGGCGTCTTGCTGCAGCACGAACGACGGAATGGGTCGAAAGCAGCCGTGAGGGCCAAAGCGGCTAACTTGGCCCTCAGGTTCAAAACTCGAAACTATCAACCCGTGCCGCCCAAGATCGGCACTCATAGGCAAGGTCGCAGTCTCCAGGGAGACCTCCGAGGCGCGCGCATCCCGATGACCTCGATATCCTCGATGGCCGCGATGACCTCAAGGCGCCGCGCTCATTGCCGAGCGCCTGACACAGCGGAGGTCGGCCAGAGGCGCCTGACCGAACCTCAGTCCGTTCCACCCGAGATCGGCGCCACATAGGCGACGTCGAGGTCCCACGGAAAGAAGATCCAGGTGTCCTGGCTGACTTCGGTGATGAAGGTGTCGACCATCTCCCGGCCCTTGGGCTTGGCGTAGACGGTGGCGAAGTGGGCGCCGGGCAGCATGTCGCGCACGACCCGGGCGGTGGCGCCGGTGTCGACGAGGTCGTCGACGATCAGCACCTTGCCGCCGTTGCGAGCGAGATCGAGAACCGGCCGGCTGATTTCCTTCAAAACCTTGATCCCGCCCTGGTTCTGGTGGTCGTAGCTCTTAACCGCCACGGTCTCGACGGTGCGGATGTTCAATTCGCGCGCCACGATCGCCGCCGGCACCAGCCCGCCGCGCGCGATGGCGACGACCGCATCGTAGTTGCCCTGCCCCGTCAGCCGCCAGGCCAGCGCCCGACTATCGCGGTGGAACTGGTCCCAGGTGACCGGGAAGGACTTCTGGTTGGTGCTCAAGGCTCGGCTCTCCGATGCGGCAGCGCTAGAGCGTTTCCGGCAAAAGTGGACGCCACTTTTGCCGGAAACGCGACAACTCAAAGCGGGGAGCTTTCGTTCTGACGAAAGCTCTGAAAGGCAAGCCCAATAGCAAAATGCGAAGCGCGCGCCAATGGCACCATAGCGCGGACGGCGCGGTTTTCGTGGATTTTCGCGCCCGGAGGCTCAGTCCTCCGCGGGCGGCTCGACCCCGGCCCTGGCATGCGCCTCGGCGACCATCGCCCGCACCTTGGTCGCCGCTTCCTCCAGCCGGGCGAGATCGGACGAGCGCAGCACCAGTTCCGTCATCACCCGGTCCCGCCCCATCTGCGGATAGCTGCCCATCTTGACGTCCGGATATTCCTCCTGCAGCCGCCCCAGAGGTCCACCCACGGTCCCCTCGCCCACCGCCGCCTTGACCGTCACCGAGGCGATCTTGCGCCCGCCCTTGAGGGTCGGTGCCAGCGCCTCGAGCATGGCGCGCATGATGACCGGCACGCCGGCCATCACATGCACATTGCCGATGCGGAAGCCCGGCGCCGCGCTCACCGAGTTGACGATGAGGTCGGCGCCCTCCGGAATGCGCGCCATGCGTAGCCGCGCCTCGTTGACTTCGGTGCCGGTCTGCTTCCAGCGCGTCTCCAGCATCGCCCGCGCCGTCTCGTTGATCGGCAGCGCGACGCCGAACGCCCTGGCGATGGCATCGGCGGTGATGTCGTCATGCGTCGGCCCGATGCCGCCGGTGGTAAAGACATAGGTGTAACGCCCGCGCACGGCGTCCACCGCCTCGACGATGGCCTCCATGTCGTCGGAAACGACGCGCACTTCCCGAAGCTCGATACCGAGATCGGTGCAGAACTCGGCGGTGGCGCCGATGTTGACGTCCCTGGTGCGCCCGGAGAGGATTTCGTCGCCGATGACCACAAGGCCGGCGGTTACGGTGTCTGCGGGCGTTGTCATGGCTTGACCTGAAGCTTGCTGCCGGCAATGGATGCCCGCTGCCGTTCCAAAGGTCAAGCCGAGCCCATGCGTCTCCCCCAGCCGATGCAGCGGGGCACCCTCGTTGCCCGCTACAAGCGCTTCTTTGCCGATATCCGCCTCGATTCGGGCGAGGAGATCGTCGCCCATTGCGCCAATCCCGGCGCCATGCTCGGCCTGAAGGATCCGGGGCTGCCCGTCTGGGTCTCGCCTTCGAACAATCCGAAGCGCAGCCTCGCCTGGAACTTCGAGCTGGTCGAGACGCCAACGAGCCTCGTCGGCATCAACACCAACCACCCCAACCGGGTCGTCGCCGAGGCCATCGCCAACGGCGCCATCGCCGAGCTTGCCGCCTATTCCGCCTGCCGGCCGGAGGTGAAATACGGCGAACGCAGCCGCATCGATTTCCTGCTGACCGGCGAGGGCCTGCCGGACCTCTACCTCGAGGTCAAGAACGTGCACTTCTCGCGCACTCCGGGCCTCGCTGAATTCCCCGATTGCCCGACCGATCGCGGCGCGCGGCATCTTGCCGAGCTCTCGGCGATGGTCGCTGCCGGCCACCGCGCCGCCATGCTCTACCTCGTGCAGCGCAGCGATTGCGAGCGGATGACGCTGGCCGCCGACCTCGACCCGAAATACGCCGCCGCCTTCGCCCTGGCGCGTGCCGCCGGCGTCGAGGCGCTCTGCTACGACTGTACCGTCACCACGCAGGAGATCGTCCTGCGCCAGGCCCTTCCCATCGTGCCGGCCAGCGATCTTCTCTAGCCGGACAGGCCCAGCAGCTCGACAGCGGCAGGAACAGCCAGCGAACCCGACAAGTTCATCACCGCATCGCGTCCGGCGCGCCACCGTTCCATTGCGCTCGCGCAGACGTTGAGGGCCGGCGGCCAGCAAGCCCTTCCCATCGGCGGAACCACCGATTACTTATAGGCAAGTCCCTGTATTGCCGCCGATTGCGGCCGGAGCGTTCATGATCACCTATGTCGATGCCCAGTCGAAGTCTCGCCGCACGCCGGGGGTGATTCCGCTCCATGGCGCAGAGGGCTTCGAAGGCATGCGCAAGGCCGGCCGGCTGACGGCCGAGGCGCTCGACATGCTGGTCGAATACGCGCAGCCGGGCGTATCGACCGGGCGGCTCGACAAGCTCGCCTACGAGTTCGCCCAGGACCACGGCGCGATTCCGGCGACCCTCTTCTACAAGGGCTACCGGCATTCGGTGTGCACCTCGATCAACCACGTCGTCTGCCACGGCATTCCCGACGATCGGCCGCTGCGCGAGGGGGACATCGTCAACATCGACCTCACCCTAGTGGTCGACGGCTGGTACGGCGATTCGAGCCGCATGTATCCGATCGGCGAGATTTCCCGCAAAGCCGAACGGTTGGTCGAGGTGACTTATGAGAGCCTCGCGCGCGGGATTGCCGCCGCAAAGCCCGGCAACACCACCGGCGACATCGGCACGGCGATCCAGAGCTATGCGGAAGGCGAGCGCACCAGCGTCGTGCGCGATTTCGTCGGCCACGGCGTCGGCCGCCTCTTCCACGACGAGCCCAACATCATGCACTTCGGCACGCCCGGCACCGGCGTCGAGCTGAAGCCCGGCATGATCTTCACGATCGAGCCGATGATCAATCTCGGCCGTCCGCACGTGAAGATCCTCGCCGACGGTTGGACGGCGGTGACGCGAGACCGCACCCTTTCCGCCCAGTGCGAGCATTCCATCGGCATCACCGAAGATGGCTGCGAGGTGTTCACCCTCTCGCCGGCCGGCCTCTTCAATCCCCTCGCCGCGCGGGCCTGACCCATGCCGCAGGACGGCAAGGAGGCGGGCGGCGGCTTAGGCGAGAGCCTCAAGCCCCACTATCTCGGGCATCGCGAACGCGCCCGCGAGCGCTTCAACGCCGTGGGTGGCGAGGCGCTGCAGGACTATGAGCTCCTGGAGCTCATGCTTCACATGATCATCCCGCAGAAGGACACCAAGCAGCTCGCCAAGGACCTGCTCGCCCGCTTCGGCTCGTTCTCGCAGGTTCTGGGCGCCAGCCGCGCCCGGCTCGCCGAGGTCAAGGGCCTGGGCGAGACGACCATCACCCATATTAAGGTGATGCAGGCCGTCGCCCAGCGCTACGGGCGCGACCAGATCGTGCGCGACCAGCCGATCCTCGGCTCATGGAGCCAGCTCATCGACTATTGCCGCGCCCAGATGGCTTACGAGGACATCGAGCAGTTCCGCATCCTCTTCCTCGATAAGAAGAACCGCCTGATCGCCGACGAGGTGCAGCAGACCGGCACCGTCGACCATACGCCCGTCTACCCGCGCGAGGTCATCAAGCGCACGCTCGAGCTCTCGGCGACCGCCCTCATCCTCGTCCACAACCATCCCTCGGGCGACCCGGCCCCCTCCTCTGCCGACGTGCGCATGACGCGCGAGATCGCCGATATCGCCAAGCCCTTGGGCATCACGCTCCACGACCACATCATCATCGGCAAGTCCGGCCACACGTCGCTGAAGGGCCTGAAGCTGATCTAGCCCTGCCAGCTCTTGCGGTTGAGCACCTTGCCGAGCGTGCGCCGCAAGGTCAGGAACCGCCGGTCGGCCTTCATCCGCGCGCGGGCCGCCTGGAAGCGCTGGTGGGCGGCGGCGGCGATCCGGCCGCGCCAGGTGAGCGCGACATAGTGCTGGCGCAACACGATCTGCTCGTTGCACCAGTGCCGCTTCTCGTCGGTGAGGCCCGCGCCCATGTCGAAGACGCGCATGCCGGCGTCGAACACGCTCTGCATCACCCGCAGCAGGCACTGCTTGCCCGGCGAGCCCGCCTGGATGTCCGGGTCGTCCGACATCGAGGAGATGAGGCAGAACATGCGGTCGCCGTGGACGATGTTGTAGCGGGTGGCGACGATCTCGCCATCGAGGCGCAGCACGTGCAGCCGCACGTCGACGCCGGAGTCGGGCGCGAGCGCTGCGCGATAGAACGCGGCGATGTTGCCGAGCGCGAAGGTGTCGCGAATACCCATCTGCTTGAAGCGGGCCGAGCGGTGACGGAACATGGTGGCGATTGCCTCGCCGATGTCCTCGCCATTGCGCATCTCGTCGAAATCCACGCTCCCGAGCGCGGCCAGCCGCTCGCTCTGCTGGCGGTCGTGCTTGCGGCGGGTGCGGCTGCGCTGCAGGCGGTCGCACTCCTCCCAGCTGGCAAAGCGCCCGCGGTAGAGCGTGTCGACCGCAACAGCGCTGCCGAGCTCGTCGAAGAGGCCCGAAAAACCGTCGCTCTCCTGCGGCACCGCGCGCAGGTAAACCGCATCGGCCCCCGAAACCTGCCCCATCATGGCGGACCAGAGCGCGCGGCGTCCCTCGGGACCGAGGGCCGCGACCCCCTCCCGGTCGACGAGCGGGGCAAGGCACCCCACGTGTGCGCCGGGGAACCAGGTCATGACGCTGATGCCGAACCTTTGCCGCCGTTGCAGCGCGATCAGCGCCAGCGGCACGCCGCCGAGAGAGCCGACGAGGTAGAGCTGGTTGTGTTGCGGTATGCCCCGCTCACGCACCCACAGTCGGATGAAATCGTAGTTTTGGCCGGGAGATTCGACTCCTTCGGCCTCGAGCGCGCGCCAGACCGCCTCGACATCCTCGATACGCTGGGTCGCGGTCACCGTGAAGGCGGCGCCTGCCACGCCGGCGCCGGCCGTGGCTTCGCCTGCGTCAGCCTTCCTGGCCGGCAGCGAACTCAAGAGCGCAGTCTCCCCAGTCATGGACGTTCCTTGTCCAATCGACGCAAGCCGCCACCTTGCCGGTGACTTGTAAAACCAGCGTGCACATTGCCGGTGCGGCCGTCACTTGTGCGGAAAAACTGCGCGCAAGGTTAAAAACGCGCTTGCGGCTCACCCGAACTGAGCAAGAACAGGGAAAGTTTCGAGAAACCAGTAGGATAAACGCGTAAATTGACCTGTAAGGAACAGAAGTCCCGTCACCACGAGCAGCCCGCCCATGATCTTTTCCACCAGCGCGAGGTGCTTGCGGAATCCCTGGAAGAACGACAGGAAGGGCCCGATGGCGATGCCGGCCAGGAAGAACGGCACCCCGAGCCCCAGAGAATAGAGCCCGAGGAGCGCTGCTCCCTCCGCGGCCGTGCTGCGGCTCGCCGCCACTGACAGGATCGCCGCCAGTACCGGTCCGATACACGGCGTCCAGCCGAGCGCGAAGGCGAGGCCAAGGAGGAACCCGCCCAGCGGTCCGCTCGCCACGCCCGGCCCCTGGTGGCGCAACTGCCGGTCGAGCAGGCCGATGCGGTAGACCCCGATGAAATGCAGCCCCATGGCGATGATGAGAACGCCCGCGATCGGGGTCAGCACCGGCAGCGCCTGCCGGAACGCCTGCCCGAATGCGGTCGCCGTCGCCCCAAGCAGGACGAAGATGACCGAGAAGCCAAGGATGAAGAAGATCGAGGTGCCCGCCACCCGCCGCTGCAGGGCGGCCGCGCCCTGTCCTTCGGCGCGCAGCTGCTCGAAGCTCGCCCCGCTCATATAGGTGAGATACGGCGGCACCAGCGGCAGCACGCAGGGGCTGAGAAAGCTAAGCACCCCGGCTCCGAAGACGATGGGCAGCGAAAACTCCAAGACTCGGGCTCCTTACAGCCGGGCCGTTTTAGTCCAAACGGACGGCCCCTCAAATGTGCCCTGCCGCCGCATCTCGGCAAAGTGATGGATCAACCGAGCCGCAGCTTTCCATCCAGCCGCGCCATCGCCGCTTTGTCGGCCTGTACCAGGCTGATCGGCGTCACCGTGATCGCCCGATCGCGCGTCAGCACTTCGAAATCGGCCTGTCGATCGAGCGGCAGCGGCGTTTCGGGTATGGCGACGAAGAATTTTCCCGCATTCTGGCTCGCATAGTAGCTGAAGGGCGAACGCGCGAAGCGCTGGGGCGTCACGACGCGGATGCCGGAGACGGCATCGGGCTCACCGAGGGGAAAGTTGACGTTGTAGAACGTATCCCGCCCCTCGGCCCCTGCGAGAATCTGCCGGACCACCTGCGCCCCATAGCGCGCCGCATTGTCCCAGACGACGTCGTGCCCATGGATGTAGTCGACCGCCTGGGAGAGCGCGATGCCGATGGCGCCTTGCAGCGCCCCCTCGCGCGCGCCGGCGGCCGTCCCGGAGCAGTGGATGATGTCGCCAAGATTCTGCCCGTTGTTGACGCCCGAGAGGACCACGTCCGGCTGCCGATCCCTGAGAAGATGCGTGACGCCATAGACGACGCAGTCGGCCGGCGACGCGCCGTCTATGGCATAGACGCGCTCGCCACGCTCCTTCGCCTCGAGCTCGCGCCCGAAGGTGAAGCGGTGCCCTGCCCCGCTCTGGTTGCCCTCCGGCGCCACGACCCACACATCGTCCGAGAGCTCGAGCGCGATCCTGCGCAGCACCTCGATGCCCGGCGCGTCGACGCCGTCGTCGTTGGTGAGGAGGATACGCAGCGCCCCGGTCATTCTAGCGGCCGCCGATGGTCGTGAGGCCGCCCATATAGGGCCGCAGCGCCTCCGGCACGGAGACCGAGCCGTCCTCCTGCTGGTAGTTTTCCATCACCGCGATCAGCGCCCGGCCGACCGCCGTGCCCGACCCGTTGAGGGTGTGGACATAACGCGGCTTGCCGTCGGCGGCGCGGTAGCGCGCTTCCATGCGCCGGGCCTGGAAGTCGCCGCAGACCGACACCGACGAGATCTCGCGATAGGTGTCCTGCCCCGGCAGCCACACCTCGATGTCGTAGGTCTTCTGCGCCCCGAACCCCATGTCGCCGGTCGAGAGCGTCATGACGCGGTAATGCAGCCCCAGCCGCGCCAGCACCTTCTCGGCGCAATCGAGCATGCGCTCGTGCTCGTCGGTCGATGTTTCGGGCGTGGTGATCGAGACCATCTCGACCTTGTCAAACTGATGCTGCCGCAGCATCCCGCGCGTGTCGCGCCCGGCCGACCCGGCTTCCGAACGGAAACACGGGGTGAGGGCGGTAAAGCGCAGCGGCAGCTCTTCCTCGGAAAGGATCGACTCGCGCACCAGATTAGTCAGCGGAACTTCGGCGGTGGGGATGAGCCAAAGCCGGTCCGCTTCCTCCGCCGTCACGTCCTTGACCGCCGCGAACTGGTCGGCAAGGAACTTCGGCAACTGCCCCGTGCCGTAGAGCGCTTCATCGCGCACCAGCAGCGGCGGCTGCACCTCGGTGTAGCCGTGCTCGTCGACGTGCGTGTTGAGCATGAACTGCCCGATGGCCCGCTCCAGCCGCGCCAGGTGCGATTTCAGCACCACGAACCGGCTGCCCGAGAGCTTGGCGGCGATCTCGAAATCCATCTGCCCCAGCGCCTCGCCGAGCTCGTAGTGCTCCTTGGGACGGTAGGCGAACGAGGGTTTGGGCGGGCGCGCCTTGGCGGCGAGTTCCGGCGAGCCGTTCGGCCCGAAATACTCGACGTTGTCCGTCTCGTCGTCGCCGACCGGCACGTCGTCGAGCGCGATGTTGGGGATGACCTCGAGAGCGGCCTTGAGCTTGGCTTCCGCCTCGCGCTCTTCGGCCTCGCCCTTCTGGATGTCGTCCTTGAGCCCGGCAACCTCCGCCATCAGCGCCTGGGCCCGGGCCTCGTCCTTCTGCGCCTTGGCCTGGCCGATGAGCTTGGAGGCGGCGTTGCGCTTCTCCTGCGCTTCGTTGAGCCTGGCGATCACCGCGCGGCGGTTCTCGTCGAGCTCGATCAGCGGCTGCGCCCGATAGGCCGCGCCGCGCTTCTGCATTGCCGTGTCAAACGCCTCTGCGTTGGCACGAATCCATTTGATGTCGAACATGGGAGGGTCAGGCCCGCTTGGGGCCCGCCTTCTGAATCTCGGTAACAGAAAGGGGTTAGCGTATTTGCAGCGTCCGGGGAACCCGGTGTGGAGCATGGCACAAAGTATCCCTCCCATCAGGGTCATCCCCGCGAAAGCGGGGACCTCTGTTTCAACTTCTACATTGCTAACGGAGGTTCCCGCTTTCGCGGGAATGACCCTGTGGATGAATGGCTTGTAGTGCCGGTGCTAAGCCTGCGGTTTGGCGGCTTCCGCCGCTTCTTTTGCCGCCCGAGATCGCTCGATCCAGCGCACGGACCAGATGGAGGCCTCGTAAAGCAGGTAGACCGGGATCGCCAGCCCGATCTGCGAGATCGGATCCGGGGGAGTGATGAACGCGGCGACGGCCAGGATAGCGACGATGGCGTAGCGCCGGCCCTTCTTGAGCATCTCGGTGTTGACGAGTTCGATCCGCGCCAGGAGCGTGAGCACCACCGGCAGCTGGAAGCAGATGCCGAAGGCGATGATCAGCGTCATCGCCAGGCCCAGGTACTCGCTGACCTTGACCAGCATCGAGACGTTTTCGGTCTCCATGCCGAGAAAGAACCGCATCGCCATGGGCAGGACGGCGAAATAGACCAGCATCGCGCCGAGCAGGAAGAACACGGGCGTGGCGACGAGATACGGAATGAACGCCTTGCGTTCGTGCCGGTAGAGACCCGGCGCGACGAACATGTAGATCTGCGTGGCGATATAGGGGAACCCGAGGAACAGCGCCCCGAAGAAGGCGATGTTGAGCTGGGTGAAGAAGAACTCCTGGGGAGCCGTATAGATCAGCTCCAGCTCGGCCGGATTGGGCACGACCGAGCGGTAGGGCTCGAGCAGGATGTCGAAGATCTGCCCGGCGAAGATGAAGCAAGCAACGAGCAGCACGCCGAGCGCAATCAGCGAGTGGATGAGGCGCTTGCGCAGTTCGACGAGGTGGTCGAGGAGCGGCGCCTCGCTGCCGGCGAGTTCGTCTTCGGGTTCCGTGGTCTTGTCTTCGATCTGCCTGGGCGCGTCGACCATGGTTTAGCCCTCCCCGTCCGTTGCGGCCGGATTGGCGGCGGGTGCCTTGCGCGTCGCAGGCTTGCGGGTTGCCGGCTTTTTCGCTGCCGGCTTGACCGGCGCGGCATCGGCCTTCGTGGAGGTTGCGGATTTAGCGGCAGGCTTGGCGGCCGCCGCGGCAGGTTCGGCCGCCGGCTTGGCGGCCGCGGCCTTGCGCGTGCGCGGCGCCTTGACCGGCACGGGCTTGGCCTCGACAGGCGCCAGCTCCCTGCGCTCCACCGCGCTCTCGGCCACCGGAACGGCCTTGGCGGGCGGCTTCATCGGCGCGGGACGCGCAGCCTTCACCGGCGCCTCGGTCGCCGCGGCCTTCGCCGGCTCGGTCTTGGGCGGCATGCCCGCGGCGGCGCGGATTTCGTCGGCGACGCTTTCCTTGGACGGATCGGCAGGCTTGATGAGACCCGAAGGCTTCGGACCGCTCGGCGTCATCGCGTTGAATTCGCGCCGGATTTCCTCGGTCGACTTGCGCAGCGGATCGGTGATCGACTGCCGCAGGTTCCGCACCTCGTCGAGGCCGGTGGTCTTGTTGAGCTCGCGCTGGAACTCGCTGCCCATGCGACGGATCTGACCGGCGAACTTGCCGATGCGCTGCATCACGACAGGCAGGTCCTTGGGTCCGATGACGATCAACGCCACCACGCCCACGACGAGCATTTCAGTCCAGCCCAAGCCGAGCATCGCCTACAAAGTCCTTAGGATGTGGGAGAGGCGCAGAAGCGCCGGCCACGAACGCTCAGGCGTCCTTGCTCTTCTCGGTCTCGCGAGCCTCGACCTGAGTGGCCGTCTCGATCCGTTCAGCGGGCTTGTCCTCGTCCTTCATGCCTCTCTGGAAGGCTTTGATGCCCGAGGCGACCTCGCCCATCATGCCCGAGATCTTGCCGCGTCCGAACAGCAGGACGACGACGACGGCGACGATTAGAATGCCCCAAATACCTGGCGCGTGCATTGAGATCTCCCTTCAACTTCAGAACGCGATACACGCGGTTTCTAGCCGAGAAATAGGGTCAATCGCGGTCAAACACAAGGATGTGTTCGGCATTGAGGATCACGAACACGTCCTGACCCGGCCTCATGGCCGCATTCGCGCGCTGGCGCACGGCGATCGGCCGGTCCACACCCTCGACCTTGACCTCGCAGATATCCTCCCCGATGGCGTCCCGCTTGCTGACGATCCGGCCCGGCACGCCTGTCCCCCCGTCGCCGAGGTCGACTCCGCCCGCCGGTCTGATGGCGATGGTCACCCGCCGCCCGTCCGGGCGTCCGGGCGTCGGCACGAGGCCGAGCGGCGTCTCGGCCGCGCCTGCGCGCACCACGCTTTCGATCTCGCTCAAGGGCGAGAAGAACCGCGCCGCATCGAGATCGACGGGCTTGCGGTAGATCTCGGCGCCCGTGTCGATCTGGACGATGCGCCCTGCCCGCAAGAGCGCCACCCGGTCGCCGAGCAGCATCGCCTCCTCGGGATCATGCGTCACGATGACACTGGTCGCCCGCGTCTCGCGCAGCACCGCCAGCGTCTCGCCGCGCACGCTCTCGCGCAACCGCGCATCGAGGCTGGAGAACGGCTCGTCCAGCAACAGCAGTCCCGGCCGCGGCGCGACGCTGCGCGCCAGGGCCAGCCGCTGCTGCTGGCCGCCCGAAAGCATGTGCGGATAGTCGCCCTCTCGCCCGGCGAGCCCCACGCGGGCAAGCGCCGCATGGGCTTGCGCGCGCGCTCCGGCGCGCCCCAGGCGCTTCAAACCGAACATCACGTTTTCCAGCACCGAGAGGTGCGGGAAAAGCGCAAAATCCTGGAACATCAGGCCGATGCCGCGCCGGTCGGGCGGCACGTGCCGGCCGGGCGCCGAAACGACCTCGTCGTTGATGCGCACCTCGCCGGCATCCACCGGCTGGATGCCGGCCGCCACCCGCAATGCCGTCGATTTGCCCGAACCGGACTCGCCGAGCAGGCAGACGATCTCGCCGGCCTTGAGCTTGAGGTCGAACCGGTCGAGCACCGGTCGCCCGCCGAGCCGCACCCCGACCTCGCGGAAGACGAGCGCTGCCGCAAAGCTCACGCCCGCCGTGCCGCGCGCGCCCCAGCCGCCGAGCTCGGAGGAAAGGTCGTCCGTGCTCATCAGGCCTCGTCGTCGACGTCTTGACCGCCGGTGTCGTCGGGATCGAGCGGGTCCTCGTCCTCGCGCAGCGGTCCGTCGAAGGGCAATGGGATCTGCATGTCCGGCGGCAGCCGGTTCGAGAGCAGTCCCGAGCCCTTGAGCTCCTCGAGTCCGGGCAGATCGCTCAGGGATTCGAGGCCGAAATGGTCGAGGAAGGCATCGGTCGTGCCGTAGGTCACCGGCCGGCCGGGCGTGCGCCGGCGGCCGCGCATGCGCACCCAGCCAGCCTCCATAAGGAGGTCCAGCGTCCCCTTGCCGGTCGCCACCCCGCGCACCTCCTCGATCTCGGCGCGCGTGGTCGGCTGGTGGTAGGCGATGATGGCGAGCGTCTCGAGCGCGGCGCGAGAGAGCGGGCGATTCTCCTCCTCCTCGCGGCGCAGCAGGAAGCCCAGGTCTTCGGCCGTACGGAAAGCCCACTTGTCGCCGCGCCGGACGAGGTTGACGCCCCGGCTTGCATAGCGCTGCTCCAGCTCGGCCAGAAGCGCGGCCGCATCGGCTCCCTCGCCGAGATAAGGCGCCATCTGCGCCGCCGACAATGGTTCGGCCGATGCGAACAGCAAGGCTTCGAGGATGCGCAGGTTCCGCTCCGCAACCTCCCGGTGTTCGCCGTATTCGTCCGCCAATGCCAACCTATTGCCCGTCAGTCTTGCGCCGCCGCACGAAGAGCGGAGCGAACGTCGATGCCTGGCGCAGTTCTACCTGTCCCTGGCGCACCAGTTCAAGGCTGGCCGAGAAGCTCGACGCGCGCACCGTCGCCCTTTCCTGCGGGGAAGCGAGATAGTCGGCAAGGTAGGTATCGAGCGATATCCACTCGGCGCTTTCGCCGATCAGCCGCTCGAGAATCTCGCGCGCATCCTGCAGGGACCAGACGGTGCGCTGGACGGGCGCATAGTCGCTGACGATGCCCCTCTCGCGCTGGCCCGCATAGGCCTTCAAAAGATCGTAGAGGCTGGCTTCCCAGATGCTGCGCCGGTCGACGACGATCGGCTCCGGCTCGCCGCGGGCATAGACCCGCAGGCCCAGCCGCGGCCGGTGGACCAGCTGGTTGGCCGCGTCCCGCATCGCCTCGAGGCGCTTGAGGCGGAACTGCAGCATGGCCGCCAGCATCTCGCCGGACGGCTCGTCGTCGCTCGGCGCCTGCGGCACCATCAGCCGGCTCTTGAGATAGGCCAGCCAGGCCGCCATCACCAGATAGTCCGCCGCCACCTCGATGCGCTTGCGGCGCACCGTCTCTATGAAGGCCAGGTATTGTTCGGCGAGAGCAAGGATCGAGACGGCGGCGAGGTCCACCTTCTGCCGACGCGCCATCTCCAGCAGCAGGTCGAGCGGCCCTTCATAGCCGTTGACGTCGACGTGCAGCACGTCCTCTTCGGACGGCTGTCTCACCGGCGTCGTATCGAACCAGTCGCTGGGTGTATCGGCCATTGCCGCGGGCGCCTTCCCGTTGTCCGGCGACCTTGGCGGTTGAGCATTGGGCCGTCAAGACAATTGGGCACTGAGGCCCCCTCACCCGCCCTTCGGGCGACCTCCCTCAAGGGAGAGGTGGTGCACACCGCAGCGATGCCCCAACACCTCCCTTTGGGGGAGAGGTGTTGGGGCCTTATGTGCTCCGGCACCAACGATGTGAACTAAAGCGTGAAGCAGTCGCCGCCGCCGGCCTTGACGTTGTTGCAGATCTGCGTGGCGTTCTGCAGCGATTGCGCCGGCAGGCGCACGCGGTAGTAGATGCCACGCTCGCCGAGGTCGACGCGCTGGATCTCCAGTGTCGTGCCGCCGAAGAGATTGCCGAACCGGCTCTGCAGGGATGCCGCCGTCTGCTGGGCGGCCTCTTCGCTGCGCTGCGAGGAGAGCTGCACATAGGCAGGCGCGGTGCTCGCCTGCTGCGTGACGGCAGCCTGCTGCTGGGCCGGGGCCTGAGCCTGCCCGCCGACCGGCTGCAGCGTGCCCTGGACCACCGCGTTGACCGAAGAGGTCGGCTGGCTCGCCGCCTGCGGCGCGGTCTCGGCGACGTTGGTGATCGTCGAAGGCGCCGAAGGACGTTCGATGCGCGGCATCGGCGTCGGCACGTTGCCGTTGGTCGCGGTCGTCGCGGGAGTGGTCGTGATCGGAGTGGTCGCGGGGGTGCCGCCGGTCGCCGCGGCATCGCCCGGCGCCGTGGCGATGAGCGCGGCAAGGGGATCGTCCCCGTCGGCAGCCGGCGCACCGGTCGTCGCGCCCGCCGCGCCGGCGGCGGCACCTGCCGCAGTGCCTGCATTGGCGGCCCCGCCCTCGGTTGCGTTGGCGGAAGCGACAGCCTGTTCGGCGCCCGGCACCGCCGGCACGTTCGGACGGTCGACCGGCAGCATGGCCGCGCCCGCCACCGAGTCCTCGCCACCGACGATCGTACCGTCTGGCCGCACCGTCACGGTGCGCACCCTGCGATTGACGAGACCTTCGGCGCTCGCGTCCTCGGCGGGCGTTGCGCTGGCAACCTCGCTTGCCTGGCTCTGGTCGCGCGAGACGAGCTGCTCGTTCTCGGCCGGCGTCGAATTGCCGGAAATCTCGTTGAAGACCACCGATTGCTGCGCGGTCGGCTCCGCGGCGGGCTCGGGCACTTCCTTGGCCGGCTCTGCGTCGGCGGTGAGAAGCGGCGCCGGTCCGTCATTGCCACCGAGGCCCAGCACGGAATAGAGGCCGATGCCGGCCGCCAGCAGCGCCACGACGGCGATCGCCGGTCCGGCGAAGGCGCGCACCATGCCGCCACGTCGCCGTGGGGGCAGCGGCTCGTCCTCGACGCTCGTCGGCTCGAAGTCGGTCTCGCGTCCGTCCGCCCAGCCGACCTGTGCGCCGGTGGCGGCGGCGGCCGCCAGAATGGTGGCCTCCGCGCTCATCGGCTCGGGATCGGGCTGAGGCGCAGGCCTTGTCTGCGGCAGCACGGGCGTTGCAAGGCTGCGCAGCGCCGGAGCGGCGTTGACGGGGTCCCCGCGCGCCGGCTCGGGCTCGAATTCCGGTTCGGTCGGCTGGTTCTGCACGCGGATGGCGTCGCCGATCAGCGTCTCGATATCGTCGATCGGGTCCTGTCCGATGCCCGGTTCGGCGCGCGCCGCCGTCGGCTCGCGGACGGGGGCCGGAGCGGGCTCCACTCGCCGCCCGCCCAACCCGAAAACCGGGGCGATGCGGAAACCATCGGAGGCGTCGCCGCGGCGCGGCTCGACCGCGGGCGCCTGCGGCGCTGCGTTGACCGTCGGCGTCGGAGCGATGGCGGGCTCCGGCGCTTCGGCCCCGGCATCGCTATTGAACGCGTCCTCGGCAGCGTCGATTTCCTCGCCGAGCTCGGCGGCGATGAGATCGCCGATCGTGTCGTGATCCTCGTCGAGGGCGATGGGAGACTCTTCGACAGCCGGCGACGATGCGGGCTCGCGCGGCGGCGTCAGCCCGAAGTCGAAGGCAAAGGGCTCCGGCGCCGGCGGGACCGGATCAGCAACCGGCTCGGGAGCGGCCGGTTCGGCCTGCCCGATATCGAAGCGCGGCGCGGGGATCGGTTCGGTGGGACCGGCAGCGCTGCCCGGCAAGCGGAAGGCGAACGGCTCGGACGCCGGAGCGGCATCCTCTGCAGCCGGAACATCGCCTGGAGGTTCAGACGCGGCAACGGCGGCCGGAGCGGGATCGGTCTCTTCCGGTTGCTGTTCGGGTGCCTTGTCGCGGCGATCCCCCTGCGCGTCCTGGGCCATCAACTTGGCGAGTTCGGCGATCAGGTCGTCGGCAGCTTCCGGTTGATCGTTCACTTGCTGCGGTTTCGCTGTCGTCATCGATGCAGCGCCCTTTCGTTACTGAAACGAACGCCTAAAGGGGCGGTCGCGACAGTCATCACACCAATGCGCCCGAATTATGAAAGCTCTTCGGGTGCAGTCACCCCCAGTATTTGCAGGCCATTGACAAGAACCTGCCGTACGGCGTCGACGAGGGCGAGTCGCGCCAATGTAAGCATTGGATCGTCCGCGTTAACAAAACGCAAACCAATACTCTCTTTGCCCTTCGCCCAGAACCCGTGGAACGCGGCCGCGAGATCGTGGACATAGAAAGCGACGCGGTGCGGTTCGTGCGCCGCAGCGGCTCCCGCCACGACCCGCGGCCATGCGGCCAGCAGCCTCACGAGCTCCAGTTCGTCGGGCGTCTCGATCCGCTCGATCTCGGCCGCCGCCAGTGCCGCCTTCGAGAGGTCGACACCCGGCATGTCCCGCTCGGCCACCCGGAAAACCGAGCAGGCCCGGGCGTGCGCATACTGCACGTAGAACACCGGGTTGTCCCGCGTCTGCTCCTTGACCAGGTCGAAATCGAAGTCCATCGCCGCGTCGTTCCGCCGGAAGAGCAGCATGAAGCGGGTCGCGTCCGGTCCCACTTCGTCGACCACGTCGGCGACGGTGACGAGGTCGCCCGAGCGCTTGCTCATCTTGAACGGCTCGCCGTTCTTCATCAGCCGCACGAGCTGGCAGATCTTGACGTCTATATCCGCCTCGCCGTGCGAAACGGCCTTCACCGCCGCCTGCAGGCGCTTGACGTACCCCGAATGATCGGCGCCCAGCACGTTGATCATGTGCTTGAAGCCGCGCATGTACTTGGTGCGGTGATAGGCGATGTCGGCGGCGAAATAAGTATAGGACCCGTCGGACTTGAGCAGTGCGCGGTCGACGTCGTCGCCATAGTCCGTGGCGCGGAAGAGGGTCTGTATGCGGTCTTCCCAATCGTCGAGGTCGGTCTTGCCCTTGGGCGGCTCGAGCCGGCCCTGATAGACCATGCCCTGCTCACGCAGCCAGTCGATGGTCGTATCGATATCTCCGCCCTGCCCATGCAGCGTGCGCTCGGAAAAGAACACCTCGTGGCGGATGCCGAGCTTGGCGAGGTCCGCTTTGATGAGCTCCATCATCGCGGCGAGCACCCGGTCCTTCGCCAGCGCCAGCGCCTCGTCCTCCGGCTTGTCGAGCAGGCTCGCGCCGAACTCGTCCGCCAGGGCCTTGCCGACCGGAATGAGATAATCGCCGGGATAGAGACCCGGCGGGATATCGATGGTCTCGCCCAGCGCCTCGCGGTAGCGCAGCAGCGCCGAGCGGGTCAGCACGTCGACCTGCCCGCCGGCATCGTTGATGTAGTATTCGCGCGTGACGTCATAGCCCGAATATTCCATCAACGAGGCCAGTGCGTCGCCGAAGACGGCGCCACGCGTATGGCCCACGTGCATCGGACCGGTCGGGTTTGCGGACACATATTCGACGTTGACCCGCTCGCCCTTGCCGATGTTCGAGCGGCCATAGTCCGCGCCTTCTGCGGCGATCGCCCGCAGCACCTCGTGCCAGACGGGCAGCGCCAGCCGGAAGTTGAGAAAACCCGGCCCCGCGACCTCGACCGAGGTCACGTCCGCATCTCCCTCGAACCTGGCGGCGAGCGCCGTCGCCACCTCGCGCGGGTTCTTGCCCAGCGGCTTGGCGACGACCATCGCGGCATTGGTCGAAAGGTCCCCATGCCCCGCGTCTCGCGGCGGCTCGACCACGATACGTGCAAGCAGCTCAGCGGAGACGTCCGGATAGAGCGACTTGAGGGCATCGGCGACGCGCGTTGAGAAAAGGGCAAAGATGTCCATGGGAACCTGAACTGTGAAGTTGGGTGGTACGGCAAAGCTGACGAGCTATGCTTTTCTCACCGGGTCATTCCCGCGAAAGCGGGAACCTCTGTTACCAGTATTGCCGAACCGCAAATAGAGGTCCCCGCTTTCGCGGGGATGACTCCGGAGCGCGTTGCCAGCGTGGATGCCGCCTATCGGAAATCGGGTCGAGCGTCAAACAGGCGCTCGTATTCGTCGAGCGCGTAGGGGTCGGTCATGCCGGCGATGAAATCGGCAACGATCCGCGCCCTGCCCGCTTCGTCAGGAGCCGCCATCATCGCTTCGCCCCATCGGCCCGGCATCGACGCCCCATCCATATACCGCCCGAAAAGCCCGGCCACCACGGCTTCGCTCTCGCGCACCGGCCGCATCACGTCCTCGTGCCGGTAGACGCGATCAAAGAGGAAGCGCTTCAGCCCCTTTTCCGCCTCTGCCATCGGTTCGGAAAACCGGACCAGCGCGCGTCCCGCCGCCCGCACATCGTCCGAACTCGCGACGCCGGACGCCGCGATCTCGGCCGCGCTCCTCTTGATGACGTCCTCGATCGCCCGGGTGATGAGCCGCCGCTGCACCTCGTGCGTCTGCCGTTTGACCGGAATATCGGGATAGCGTGCAGTCACCTCGGCAAGGATCGATCCCACCATCGGCACCTCGGCGAATTCACCGAGCCCCAGCAGCCCCGCCCGCAGCGCATCGTCGATGTCGTGGGCGTTGTAGGCGATGTCGTCGGCGATCGCCGCCACCTGCGCTTCGAGGCTGGCGTAGGTGTCGATGCGCAGGTCCTCGCTCGCCGAAATATCGTCGAGTCCGGCCCGCAACCCCTCCTCGACATACCGGCCGACCGGCCTCCCCTCGGCGTCGGTCAGCGGTCCGTTATGCTTCAATATGCCTTCGAGCGTCTCCCATGTGAGATTGAGCCCGTCGTGCTCGGCATAGCGGTTCTCGATGCGGGTGACGACGCGCAGCGCCTGCACATTGTGGTCGAACCCGCCGAATTCTTTCATCAGCTCGTTCAGCACCCGCTCACCCGCATGCCCGAACGGCGTGTGCCCGAGGTCGTGCGAGAGCGCCACCGCTTCGGCGAGGTCCTCGTCGAGCCGCAGCGAGCGCGCCATGGAGCGCGCCATCTGGCTGACCTCGAGCGTATGGGTCAGCCGGTTGCGGAAATGCTTGCCCTCGTGATGGAGGAACACCTGCGTCTTGTGCTGCAGGCGGCGGAAGGCGGTCGAATGGATGATGCGGTCGCGGTCGCGCTGGAATTCCGAACGCGTCGGGCTCTCGCCCGTCGGATGGACCCGCCCGCGCGACCGCGTGGGAAAGGATGCATAGGGGGCATGCTGACCCGTTTCGACCAAATCCTGCCCCCTTTTCATCGGCACCGGGAACGCCTATCTTGCAACTGCTGTTATGAAGTTACGACAACGGCTGGACGCAAACCGATGACGCAAGTGCTCGAACGCCCCCAAGTAGTCCTCACCGACCGCGCTGCCAAGCGCGTCTCGCGGATTATTTCCAAGGAACCGGAAGGCACGGTGCTGCGCATCTCCGTGGCCGGCGGCGGCTGCTCCGGTTTCCAGTACGAGTACAACCTCGTGCAGGAGCGGCCGGCCGAGGACGATGTCGTTCTCGAAAAGAATGGCGCGACGGTCCTCATCGATTCCCTTTCGCTCGAATTCATGGGCGGGGCGGAGATCGATTATGTCGATGACCTGATCGGCCAGTCCTTCCAGATCAAGAATCCCAATGCCGTCGCCTCCTGCGGCTGCGGCACGAGCTTCGCCGTCTAGCGCTTCGCTGGTGGCCGGGCGCATCCTCTATGTCATGGCGGCGGAGCCCGAATATGGCCCTGCCCTCAAGGCGCGCATCAAGCCGTTGATGACCGGCATCGGTCCGGTGGAAGCCGCGGTCGTCCTGACGCGTTTTCTCGCCCGCGCCGAACTCGAAGGCGATCTGCCGCAACTCGTCGTCTCGCTGGGCTCGGCCGGCTCGCGCACGCTCGAGCAGACCGGCCTCTATCAGGCGTCCTCGGTCTCCTACCGCGACATGGACGCCTCGGCCCTCGGCTTCGAGAAGGGCAAGACTCCCCTGCTCGACCTGCCGCGCGAGCTGCCGCTTTCTCCCATCCTTGCCGGCATCCCGCAGGCGCGCCTCTCGACCGGCGCCAATGTCGTCTCCGGCCCCGGCTATGACGACATCGATGCCGACATGGTCGACATGGAAACCTTCGCGCTCGCCCGCGCCTGCCAGACCTTCGGCGTGCCCCTCATGGCGCTGCGCGGCATCTCCGATGGCGCCGACGAACTGGGGCATCTCTCCGACTGGACGCAGTACCTGCATATCATCGACGAGAAACTGGCTGACGCCGTGGACAGGATCGAAGCCGCCTTCGCGGCGGGAGAACTCGTTCAATAGTGCCACGCCCTCGTGGTTCGAGGCGCCTGTCGGCGCACCTTACCATGAGGGCTGATGAAAGGGCGCGGCATGTCAGTAGTCCTCATGGTGAGGTGCGAGCCCTTGCGAGCCCTTGCGAGCCTCGAACCACGAGGCGTGGCGGGAACGCCATACGCTAAGCCAGCTTCGTCAGCGCGAACGCCGCAAGGAACCCGCTGGCCGCGATCAGCCCGGTGAATTCATGCGTCGTCTCGAACGCTTCCGGAATCATCGAATCGGCGATCATCGCCAGTATTGCCCCCGCCGCGAGCGCGGTGACGATGGCGAGCACCGCCGGATCGGCGCTTGCCAGCGCCCAATTGCCGACGAACGCGGCGACGCCCGAAGCGAGCGCGATGCCGCCCCAGACGGCAAAGACATAGCCCGCCGAACGACCGGCCCGGCGCATTCCCGCCGAGCTCGACAGCCCTTCCGGTACGTTGGAGAGGAAGACCGCCGCCACGGTCGCGATGCTCACGCCCGTTCCGTCGAGCAGGCTCACCCCGATCACCACGGATTCCGGCACCCCGTCGAGCAGCGCGCCGATCGCGAGGACCAGCCCGCCACCGGCCGCCGCGTCCATCTGCCGTTCCTTGGGATCCGAGCCCGAACGCATGCGGTGCCGCGCGCCCTGGCGCGAGACGACTATGTTGGCGAGCGTATAGAGGACGGCTCCGGTGACGAACCCCGTCGCCGCCGGCCCGAATCCGGCCTGCTGGAAAGCCTCGTCCATGAGGTCGAACGCCACCGCCGAGATCAGCACGCCCGAGCCGAGCGCCATCACGCTGGCCACAAGCCGCTGCGGAAGCTTGAGAAAGAACCCGAGCACCGCGCCGATGACCAGCGCCGATCCGCTGAGCAGTCCCCACAGCGCCGCTTCGACTGGCATGGGCATGGTCGCACCTCCTGGAAGGTGACCACGCCATAGCACAGGTCGGCCGTGATTGTCCGGGGCTAGGGGAGATTCAGAACTTGCGCCGCGAGCGCCGCCAGGTCGTCCACCGGCGCTGCCCCCGCACGATGCTCCAGTTCACCGGGCCGCGCAGGAACGGCAGGTCGATCGCCAGCAGCAGAAGCCCGACGGGCAGCATCCAGAGCCCGAGCACCGGCAGGAAGCTGAAGATGCCGCCGAGGACGAGGAGAATGCCGAGGGGAACGCGGATGAGCCGGACGCCTGGCCTGCGCAGGAACGCCAGAACCCGCTGCGCCGGCGGCGCCATGCGTTCGATCTTGTCGAATTGGCGGTCGAGCCGCCGCCTGTTCTTGTCGTTCATCGCGGGGTCCGTTCTGGATCGTCCGCAGTGGGATATGGTGCGGACGAGCGCGCCCGCAAGGCACTCCGGACCTAATGCCGGGTCACATCGCTGAGTGCTGCCGCGATATGTTCCCACTCCTGTGAAACGCTGGCGGTCGCGCGCCGCTTTCCGGCCCGGCGGTACCAGTAGTCCGCATTGCCCATGTCCGCTTCGACCCAATGCAGCAAAGCATGCACCCAGTCGAAAGCCTGCACGCCTTCCATCGCCTGGCAGATGATATGGGCCTGCTCCCATTCCGGACCGACCCGGAAGCCGCCCTTCTTGATCCACCACAGCGCCTGCAGAGGCTTCGTCATGTCCTTGGGCGGCTCGGACCAGTCGAGGGTCGAGAAAACATCATTGGCCATACGCGTCACCATTGTCGTGCGGCGCAGGGGCGCGCCGGGAAGATTGTCGTTGCCGGCCAGATAACGCCCAAAACCCTCGCAATCAAGGAAAGCGAGGGTCGGGCTCTATTCGGGGGCATCCTGATAACGGAGCTTACCACCAACGGGTTGGCGAGAAATCGAGGCCCGCGCTCTTTTCGATCACCCGGCTCGCGGCAAAGAGCGTCTCCTCGTCGAACGGCTTGCCGATGAGCTGCAGACCTAGCGGCAGCCCCTTGCCGTCCTTGCCCGCCGGCACGGCGATGCCCGGCAGGCCGGCCATGTTGACGGTCACCGTGAAGACGTCGTTGAGGTACATCTTGACCGGATCGGCGTTCATGTCCTCGTCGCCCACGCCGAACGCCGCCGAAGGCGTGGCGGGGGTAAGAATCGCATCGACCCCGTCGTTGAACGCAGTCTCGAAGTCGCGCTTGATGAGCGTCCTCACCTTCTGCGCCCGCACGTAATAGGCGTCGTAATAGCCGGCCGAAAGCACATAGGTGCCGATCATGATGCGGCGCTTGACCTCGCGGCCGAACCCGGCGGCGCGCGTCAGCTCGTACATGTCGGTGATGTCCTTGCCGCTGACCCGCAGGCCATACTTGACGCCATCATAGCGAGCGAGGTTCGACGACGCTTCCGCCGGCGCGACGATGTAATAGGCGGGCAGCGCGTACTTGGTGTGCGGCAGCGAGATGTCCTTGACGCTCGCCCCCTCGGCCTTCAGCCACTCGAGCCCCTGTTTCCAGAGCGCCTCGATCTCCTCGGGCATGCCGTCCATCCGGTACTCGCGCGGCACCCCGATGGTCAGCCCCTTGACGCCGCGCTCGACGGCAGCGGCGAAATCGGGCACCGGGAGGTCGACGCTGGTAGAATCCTTGGGGTCATACCCGGCCATGGAGGTCATCAGGATCGCCGCATCCTCGACGGTGCGCGCGATCGGCCCCGCCTGGTCGAGAGAGGACGCGAACGCCACAATCCCCCAGCGCGAGCACCGCCCATAGGTCGGCTTGATGCCGACCGTTCCGGTGAACGCCGCCGGCTGGCGGATGGAGCCGCCCGTATCCGTCGCCGTCGCCCCGGCGCAGAGCCAGGCCGCCACCGCCGCCGCCGACCCGCCCGAGGAGCCGCCCGGCACGAGGTTGGCGTTCGACCCCTGCGCCCGGAACGGGCTGACGACCGGCCCGTAATAAGACGTCTCGTTGGACGAACCCATGGCGAACTCATCCATGTTGAGCTTGCCCAGCATCACCGCCCCGTCGCGCCAGAGATTGGCGGTGACGCTCGACTCGTATTCCGGCTTGAAGCCGTCGAGGATGTGGCTGGCCGCCTGCGTATGCGCCCCCTTGGTGGCAAACAGGTCCTTTATGCCGAGCGGGATGCCTTCGAGCGCCCCACCCTCGCCCTTGGCGAGCTTCTCATCGCTGGCCTTGGCCATCTCCGTCGCCTGCTCGGGCGTCACCGCCACATAGGCGTTGAGGCTGGGGTTGGCCGACTCGATGGCGTCGAGATAGGCCTGCGTCAGCTCGACCGAGGTGAAGTCCTTGGCCTTGAGCCCTTTGCGGGCGTCGGCGAGCGTGAGTTTGGTCAGATCAGTCAAAAGAAAGCTCTTTCGTTCGTCTTGGCAGGAGGCGCCGCATCCGCTCAGGCGGTCGCCGGCACCGTGAGCCGCATTTCATAGAAGGCCGACCACTCGCTGTCGGGATAGTCGAGGAAGGCACCGCGCGGGGTAAAGCCGTAGCGCTCGTAGAGCCGGTGGGCGCCGGCAAAGCCTTCGCCCGTGCCCGTCTCCAGCATCAGCTGCGAAAGCCCCTTCTGCCTCGCGAGCTCGATCACCGCTTGAAGGATCGCCACCCCGACCCGCTGCCCGCGCACTTGCGGGTCGGTGAACATGCGCTTGACCTCTCCGAGCCCGGCATCATGCACCTTCAGCGCCCCGATGCCGACGGCCCGGCCGTCTTCGGTGCGCGCAACGAACACGCTCGTGTCGGCGCCCGCCATCTGCTCGACGGTCATCTTGAACTGGAATTCGAGGGGCGAGAGCGGCAGCAGATGGTCGTTCAGCGCCGCAACCAGCCGGCGTACGTCGTCCTGCAAGGGCGTCTCGATCGCGACGGTAACGGCCATCGCCTACTCCACGACCTTGGGGACCATGAAGAAATTGTCTTCCGAGAGCGGCGCGTTGGCGACGATCTTTTCCGGATAGTCACCGTCCGTCACCGCGTCCTCGCGCCGGCGCAGCTCCATGGGCGTGACCGACGTCATCGGCTCGACGCCCGAAACATCCACCTCACCCAGTTGTTCAACGAAACCGAGGATCGCATTGAGTTCGCTCTGATAGGCAGCGACTTCGTTCTCCTCGATCCGAATCCGCGCTAGGCGCCCGATACGCTTCACGGTGGTCGCGTCAACCGACATGCAATACTCCAGAAAACGGGATTGGTTCGTCCGATCTGGCGCTTTTAGCAACGCGCCCGGACAAAAGACAACGATTTTGCCTTATGGCACGTATCAAACTTCCACGGCCAATCCGGGCTCCATTGCCACGAGCCCTGCCCCGTCCAGCCGATCACGGATGGCGCCGACCGTCGCGTCCACCGCCTCCTCGCCTCCGGCAAGGGCTATGAGCTTGGGCCGCGCTGCATCGAGCAATTTCGCCGCCGCCTGTCCAGCCCCGAACAGCACCACCACTGCCCCATCCGCCCAGCGCCCGAACTCCAGATCGTCATGGCCAGCGAGCATCAGGGGCGCTTCCCCCACGGCATCGATCAGCAATGCGGACAGCCCGATGCGGTAGAGCCGAACCGGCGGCAATCCCTCGCCCTCATCGATCATCCGCGGCGCCTTCTGCGGCCGCCAGTTGCGCGGATCGATCGTCTCGGCGCCGTCCCCACCAGCCAGCCGCAACACCTTCTCCGCTCCCGCCGCAAGCTCGGCCTGGTCCACCCCGCCCGGCGCAAGCTGCGGATCGACCACGAAAATCTGCCCGCCGATATAGATTCGGATGGCGGTATCGCCGAACCAGGTGAGTTTCATCGTTCCTCTCGCGTATGCCAGATGCGAAGCACGTAGATCACTTCGCCGGCGAGTTCGTAACGCAACTCGTAGTGCCCAACGATAATCCGCCGCACCTCACGAGGCGCAAATTCGTCGAGGCGCTCACCGATGCGGGGATATTGCAGCAGGCGACTGGGCGCGGCTGTCAGCATCTGCACCACTCGCGCCGCCGCATTTTCATTGACGGGTTTCAGAAAATCATGCAGCCGCGTCAGATCGCTGACCGCAGCCCGCGTCCATTGCAGCCGCATCAACGCGGCGGCGAAAGTGGATTGCCAGAGCTCAGGCTCTTGGCCCACGCCTCGACAGCATCATGGTCGATGACATTCCCGGCCTCGACGTCCGCGAGTGCTTCGAGCGTCAACCGTCGCCGTTCATCTTCCTGCAACAGCCATTCAGTCAGGGCTTGCTTCACTACCCAGGCGCGAGACCGTTCCAGACGCGTTGCGGTTTCATCGACGCGCTCGGCCAGTTCGAGGGGAACATGCGCCGTCAGGACCTTCGTTTCCATGACTCATCTCCAATCAAAGCCAATCATAATGATTGAAACTGATTCAGTCCACAGCGAGATGAACTTCTTTCATTGAAATGATAGACAGGCTCATGTCCGAAACTTTTACAAACCCCCTCGCCGACCTGCCCGCTTCCGGCAAGCTCCTCGGCCTCGATCTCGGCACCAGGACCATCGGCGTCGCGGTGTCGGACGCGTTGCGCTATAGCGCGACGCCGCTCGAAACGATCAAGCGCACCAAGTTCACCCAGGACGCCGAGCGGATCCTCGCGCTCATCGCGGAGAACAATGCCGTCGCCATCATCCTAGGCCTGCCGCTCAATATGGATGGCTCGGAAGGCCCGCGGGTCCAGTCGACGCGCGCCTTTGCCCGCAATCTTGCCCAGAAAACGCCGATACCCATCGCCTTCTGGGACGAACGGCTCTCGACCAGCGCCGTCACCCGCATGATGATCGAGGCGGACCTCCGGCGCGACCGCCGTGCGGAGATCGTCGACAAGCTGGCGGCCAGCTACATCCTGCAGGGTGCGCTCGACCGGCTGCGGCGGGATTGATATTCAGCGTACCTACGAGCGAAAGGCCCCTCACCCGGCGCTTCGCGCGACCTCTCCCCCAAGGGAGGTGAAGGGAGGCACTACGGCCAGGAGCCCGCCACCTCTCCCCTGGGGGAGAGGTCGGCCCCGTCAGGGGCCGGGTGAGGGGGCCTTCCCCGAGCCCACGCCCGCAACTCCATTTTGTCTGTTGGTGTCGGCCAATGTCGATTGCCAAAACCGACACCAGCGGCTAGACCCCTGCCAATCCATCAGGATCGGAGCGCATGGCCCAGTCTTCGCCAGCCAACGCCTCGGGCGATCTTCCCGGCCGGCTCGCCGGCTTCCCTCCATTTTCCCAGCGCCATCTCATCTCCATCGCCGATCTCGCCCAGCACGAGATCGTGGAACTGCTCGATCGCGCCGAGCGGATGATACCCGTCTCGCGCCAGGAGCGGAAATCCCTTTCGACCCTCTCGGGCAAGACGCAGATCAACCTCTTCTTCGAGCCCTCGACGCGCACGCAGTCCTCGTTCGAGATCGCCGGCAAACGCCTCGGTGCGCTGGTCGTCAATATGTCGGTGCGGACGAGCTCCGTCACCAAGGGCGAGACGCTGATCGACACCGCCGCGACGCTCAACGCCATGCGCCCGGACGTGCTGGTCGTGCGCCACTCGGCGGCGGGCGCGGTGGAGCTCTTGTCGCAAAAGGTTGGCTGCTCGGTGATCAACGCCGGCGACGGCGCCCACGAGCACCCGACCCAGGCCCTGCTCGATGCCTTGACCATCCGCCAGCACAAGGGCCGCATCGCCGGACTGACCGTCGCCATCTGCGGCGACATCGCCAACTCGCGCGTCGCCCGCTCGAACCTTTTGCTGCTCGGCGCCCTCAACGTGCGCACCCGGGTCATCGCGCCGAAAACCCTGCTGCCCGCCGGCATCGAGCAGCTCGCGACCGAGGTCTTCACCGACATGGAAGAAGGCCTCAAGGGCGTGGATGTCGTCATGATGCTGCGCCTGCAGCACGAGCGCGCCAACGGCAAGATGATCCCGTCCGTGCGCGAATACTACCGGTTCTACGGCCTCGACGCAGCCAAGCTGAAGAACGCCAAGCCCGACGTCATCGTCATGCACCCCGGCCCGATGAACCGCGGCGTCGAGATCGATCCGGCGATTGCCGACGGCCCCCGTTCGGTCATCACCGACCAGGTGGAGATGGGCGTTGCCGTGCGCATGGCGGTGCTCGATGCGCTGCTGCCCGACAGCAACGGAGCGCCGCGATGAGCGCCCTTGTCATCACCAACGCCCGCATCGTCGATCCGGCCTCGATGACCGACACGCGCGGCGCCGTGCTGGTCGAGGACGGCCTGATCTCCGACATCGACACCGCCGGCACGCCCGGCGCTCCCCAGGGCGCCGAAATCATCGACGCGCGAGGCCTCGTCCTCGCCCCCGGCCTTATCGACATGCGCGTTTTTGTCGGCGAGCCCGGCAAGGAATACCGGGAAACGCTGCAATCGGCTGGCGAAGCGGCCGCGGCCGGCGGCGTCACTAGCTTCGTGATGATGCCCGATACAACTCCGGCTGTGGACGACGGCGCGCTGGTCGACTTCCTCGTCCGGCGGGCTGAGGCGACTTCGCAAGTGCGCGTGCTGCCCGCCGCCGCCATCACCAAGGGCCTCGCCGGCGCCGAGATCACCGAGTTCGGCCTCCTCCAGGAGGCCGGCGCCGTCTGCTTCTCGGATGGCAAGCAGTCGATCCAGTCGAGCGCCCTGCTGCGCGCCGCCTTCACTTACGCGGCCAATTTCGACATGCCCGTCGCCCACCTGCCGTTCGACAAGGGGCTGACCGGCGATGGCGTGATGAACGAAGGGCTTTTCGCCACCATCCTCGGCCTCAAGGGCATTCCGCGCGAAGCCGAGACCATCCCCCTCGCCCGCGACCTGCAGCTCGCGCTCCTGACCGGGGTCAAGTACCATGCCGCCCAGATCTCGACGGCCGGATCCGTTTCGCTCGTGCGCGAGGCCAAGCAAAAATCGAATCGCGTCACCGCCGGTGTCTCGATCAACAACCTGACCCTCAACGAGAACGACGTCGGCCGCTATCGCACCTATTTCAAGCTGGCGACGCCCTTGCGCACTGAGGACGACCGCCTCGCCGTCATCGAAGGCCTGCGCTCGGGTGTCATCGACACCATCCATTCCGACCACGATCCGCAGGACACCGAGGTCAAGCGCCAGCCCTTCGCCGAAGCCTCGGACGGCGCCATTGGCCTCGAAACCCTGCTTGCCGCCGCGCTCCGCCTCGTCCACAACGGCGATGTCGACCTGATGACGGTGCTGCGCGCCATGACCTTCCGCCCTGCCCAGATCCTCGGCTTGCCGACCGGCCGCATCGCCCGCGGCGCGCCGGCCGATCTGGTGCTCGTCGATCTCGACTACCCCTGGCAGGTCAAGGAAACCGAGCTGCGCTCGCGCTCGCGCAACACCGCCTTCGAGGGCGCGCGGCTCGCGGGCAAGGCGATGCGCACCATCGTCGGCGGCAAGACCGTCTTCGAGCTGAGCGAGGAGGCTCTGGCATGACCTTCGAAGTCGTCAATCTCTACGCCGCCGCCCTCGGCTACCTGCTGGGCTCCATCCCCTTCGGCCTCATCCTCACCCGCATGGCGGGCCTTGGCGATGTGCGCAATATCGGCTCGGGCAGCATCGGAGCGACCAATGTGCTGCGCACCGGCAATCGGGGCCTTGCCGCGGGAACGCTGATCCTCGATGCCGGCAAGGCGGCCATCGCCGTCCTCATCGCCCGCTACTACTGGGGCGAGGTCCCCGCCATGATCGCCGGCGGCTTCGCCTTCCTCGGCCACTGCTTTCCGGTCTGGCTCAGTTTCAAGGGCGGCAAGGGCGTTGCGACCTTCATCGGCATCCTGCTGGCGCTCTATTGGCCCGTCGGTCTCATCTTCTGCGCCGTGTGGCTGCTCATCGCCCTGACCCAGAAGATGTCGTCCCTGGCCTCTCTGACTGCCTCGGTCACCGCTCCGCTCTTTGCCTATTCCTTCTCCGGCACCCCGCTCGCGCTGACCTCGGCGCTGATCGCCCTGGTGCTCATCTTCCAGCACCGCAGCAATATCGGGCGTCTCATAGCCGGCACCGAACCCAAGATCGGCCAGGGCAAATAGCATGGGCGAAAGGCCGGGAAGCATCGCGCTGAGCCGGCCCCAACGCCTCGCCTGGCTGCGGCTCCTGCGCACCGAGAACGTCGGCCCCGTCACCTTCCGCCAGCTCCTCAACCGCTTCGGCTCGGCCGAGGCGGCGCTCGACGCTCTGCCCGAGCTCGTGCGCAACACCGGACGGGGCGTGCGCATCACCACGCAGATGCAAGCCGAAGACGAGCTCGCCGCCATCGAGGCGGTCGGCGCCCGGCTCGTCGCCAGCGGTGAGGCCGACTATCCCGGTCACCTGCGCTTCATCCCCGCCGCCCCGCCGCTCGTCACCATCGCTGGCGGCGAGAGCCTCGACTGGCAGCGCACGGTCGGGATCGTGGGGGCCCGCAACGCCTCCTCGGCCGGCCAGAAGATGACGCGCACGCTCGCGCTCGACCTCGGCGAGCGCGGCTACACCATCGTCTCCGGCCTCGCCCGCGGCATCGACGCCGCCGCCCACCGCGCGAGCCTCACGACCGGCACCGTCGCCGTCCTCGCCGGCGGCCTCGACCGCATTTATCCGGACGAGAACATTCCGCTCGCCCAGGAAATCCTCGACCACGGCGGCGCTCTTCTGACCGAAATGCCCATGGGCTGGGAGCCTCGGGCCCGCGATTTTCCGAGGCGTAACCGACTGGTTTCCGGTCTATCCCTCGGCATTGTCGTCGTCGAAGCCGCCAAGCGCTCCGGCTCGCTCATCACCGCGCGCCTAGCACTGGAGCAGAACCGCGACGTCTTCGCCGTCCCCGGCTCCCCGCTCGATCCGCGCGCCGAAGGCGGCAACGCCCTCATCCAGCAGGGCGCCAAGCTCGTCACCTGCGCCGCCGACATCATCGAGACCCTCGCGAGCGCCGACCCGGCCCGCACCACTCTCTTCGATCCCGACTGGGAACCCGACCTCGACGCCCTCGGCGATTCCCTCGATCTGCCCCCGCCCTCCTCCGACGACCGCTCCCGCCTCATCGAGGCCCTGAGCACCACGCCCGTCGCGGTGGACGATATCATCTCCCAAACCGGCCTCGCCGTATCGGCCATCCAGATGCTGCTCCTGGAGCTCGACCTTGCCGGCCGCATCGAATGGTCGAGCGGGCAACTGGTGGCATTGCGGTATGAATAGACACTACGGAAAGCTGGATTGCTGGCATTCAACGTAGTATGATTTAATCCTACTACTAAGGTGCCAGCCATGCGAACAACCCGGCAAATGAGCATTACTCTGCCCAGCGACATGGCGGATATGGTGAAAGCCAAAGTACGAGCCGGCGAGTACGCCAGCGAAAGCGAAGTGATCCGCGACGGCTTACGAACATTGATAGCCCGGGATCGCGTCGTGGAAAGCTGGCTGCACAACGAGGTCGGTCCAGCTTATGACGCCCTGAAAGCTGATCCCGCCCGCGGCCTCACCGCCGACCAGGTTCGCGCGCGCCTTGCGGTCGAACACTCCAAGAAGTGATGCGCCATCGCGTCGTTTTCAGCCCAGAAGCGTTGGAACAACTTGCCGGGCTCTACCGGCATATTGCGCGCGCAGCGTCGCCCGACATCGCGGCGCGATATACCGAAGCCATCGTGAGCTATTGCGAGAGTCTGCATACCTTCCCCCATCGGGGAACCAAGCGAGACGACGTCCGGCTTGGCCTGCGCATCACGAATTACAGGAGACGCGCGGTGATCGCCTTTGCTGTGGATGTCGAGACCGTTTCCATCATCGGTGTCTTCTACGGCGGTCACGACTACGAAACGATCCTGCAGGACGATTCGAATGACACCAGTCCGACCTGAGCAGCGCAATCCGACACACTGCTGAACACGCTCACGCCGCCTCCACCAACAACTCCGTCAGTTCGTCCGGCATGTCGATCGGCACATCGTGCCCACAGGCCAGCCGGTGCACCGTCCATCCGCCCTCGCGCTCCAGCTTTTCCGCCGTGCCCTGGAAGCCATCCCAGCCCATCGCCACGATGAACATTTTCCTCGGCGCCTTCTTGTAGGCGCCGGTCACCCGCATCCTTTGCGTCATGGTGCCCGCCGGCTGCGGACACGCCTTGGTGTCGACCCAGGCGCGGTCTGCCTCGTCCAGATAGTCGCCCGGCGACGTCGGCGGGGAGTCGATGAGGGCTTCGGTCGGCTCCCACCCCGGCACCATGTCGGCAAACGACTTGTCGTCTTCGGCAATGAACGCATCGACGAACACCAGCGAAGCAATCCGTTCCGGCACTCGCTCGACGACGCCGGCGCCGACCAATCCGCCGTAGGAGTGAGCGACGAGCACGACATCGGTCAGGTCCTTCCAGACGATCTCGTTGACGATATCGGTGATGTGCATATCGAGGTCGACGCCGACCGCATTGAGATGCGAGCGCTCGCAAAGTCCCGTCAGCGTCGGAGCGAAGGCGCGGTGGCCACGGTCGTGCAGGCGGTCCACCACCCGCATCCACGACCAGCCTCCCGTCCATGCGCCGTGCACGATGACGAAGTTGGTCCGCTCGGCCATGTCACTCTCCTCTTTCCGGGCGGGAAGAGTGGCACACTAGATTGCATATTGCAACCAGTTGCATTTGAAGCTCAGATCGCGCCGCCCAATGCCTCCACTCCTCCCGCGACCGTCAGATCCGCCCGCCCCTTCGGATCGGTCGCCATGTAGAGGTCGGCGCTCGGCAGGAACAGCTCCCGCCATTCCGTCTCCCAGCCGCCGACGCCGCGTGCGAACGAGGCGTCCAGTGTCGTCGCCCGGTCGCTCTCGACGAATATCTTGAGGTCGTAGAGCGGCGCCAGCTCCGGGTGCAGCGCCGAGACGCCCTCGACGATCACCGTCTGCTCCCGCGTGATCGTCCGCGCTTCCGGCACCACCGCACGCGTCTGCCAATCGTATGGATGGAACGAACAGGTCCCCTCCTCGGCAAGCGCCCGCACCGTGCTGAGGAACGCCTCGTACTGGATATATTCGAACGGGAACGCCGGCCGGTTCCGCGATGGCCAGTCCTGCTCCGGCCGCACGAAGTCGTCGAGATAGATACACGCTGCCTGCATGCGCCGTTCGATCCGTTCGACCAGGGTGCTCTTGCCCGAGCACGGCAGTCCGTCGATGCCGATGAGACTCCCCTGCGGCAACCGGAGAACAGCCTCGACGGCCTCGTCCATGCTCATCATTTGCCTATCCTCCCCGCCTCCCCGCACGATACCAATACCCCTCCCCGTTGACACCGCCCCTTGCCTTCACCATGTTGCCCGCGCTTTCGAGTTGCAGTTGCGGATCGGGTTTCCATGAAGGTCGTTATCGTTGAAAGTCCGGCTAAGGCCAAGACAATCAACAAGTATTTGGGCAAGGACTATGAAGTCCTGGCCTCGTTCGGCCATGTCCGCGATTTGCCGGCCAAGGACGGTTCGGTGCGTCCCGACGAGGATTTCGCCATGTCGTGGGAGGTGGACTCGGCCGCCCGCAAGCGCATCAGCGACATCGCCAACGCCTTGAAGGGCGCCGACGAACTGATCCTCGCCACCGACCCGGATCGCGAGGGCGAAGCCATCTCCTGGCACCTGCTGGATGTCTTGAAACAGAAGAAGGCGATCAGGAAGGACACACCCGTCAAGCGCGTGATGTTCAACGCCATCACCAAGGACGCGGTGACCGAGGCGATGGCCAATCCGCGCGACATCGATGAACCCCTGGTCGACGCCTACCTGGCTCGCCGCGCGCTCGACTATCTCGTCGGCTTCACCCTCTCCCCGATCCTCTGGAGGAAGCTCCCCGGCTCGCGCTCGGCCGGCCGCGTGCAGTCGGTGACGCTACGGCTCGTCTGCGATCGCGAGGCCGAGATCGAGCGGTTCAAGCCTGAGGAATACTGGTCCGTCGGCGCCCGCTTCAATCAGAAGGGCAAGAGCTTCGAGGCGCGCCTGTTCTCGGTCGACGGCAAGAAGACCGACAAGCTCTCGATCAAGAACGAGGCGGAAGCCACCGCGCTACGCAAGATCATCGAGGCCGGCAACTTCAACGTCTCCAACGTCGAGAAGAAGCCGACGCGACGCAACCCCTACGCGCCCTTCACCACCTCGAGCCTCCAGCAGGACGCCTCCTCGCGCCTCGGCCTCTCGCCCTCGCGCACCATGCAAATCGCCCAGCGCCTCTACGAGGACGGGCTGATCACCTACATGCGTACCGATGCGGTGCAGATGTCGCCCGAGGGCATCGACCAGGCACGCCGCGCCATCGCCAAGGAATTCGGCGCCGACTACCTGCCCGAGAAGGCGCGCATCTACCAGACCAAGGCCAAGAACGCCCAGGAAGCGCACGAGGCCATCCGCCCGACCGACATGTTCAAGCATCCCGATACGATGCGGAACAGCGATCCGGATCAGGCCAGGCTTTATGGCCTCATCTGGCGGCGCACCCTCGCCAGCCAGATGAAATCGGCCGAGATCGAGCGCACCACCGCCGACATCGCCGTCAACGTTCCCGGCCGCGACATCGAGCTGCGGGCCGTCGGCTCGGTCGTGACCTTCCCCGGCTTCCTCGCCCTCTATGGCGTCGAGGCGAAATCGACCGATGCGGACGAGGATGACGAGGACAGCCGCGAGCTGCCCCCGCTCGCCATAGGCGACAAGCCGGCGTTGGAAGAGGCGCTGATCGAGCAGCACTTCACCCAGCCACCGCCGCGCTATACCGAAGCCAGCCTCATCAAGAAGATGGAGGAGATCGGCATCGGCCGCCCCTCCACCTATTCGGCGACGCTCGCAACCCTCAAGGACCGCGACTATGTGCGGCTCGACAAGCGGGCGCTGGTGCCCGAGGACCGCGGCCGCATCGTCACCGCCTTCCTCGAGAGCTTCTTCCGCCGCTACGTCGAGTACGGCTTCACCGCCGGCCTCGAGGAGCAGCTCGACCAGATTTCGGCCGGCGAGCTCGACTACAAGCAGGTGCTGCGCGAGTTCTGGCAGGATTTTTCCAACCACATCGCCGAGATCAAGGATCTGCGCGTCTCGGAAGTCCTCGACGCGCTCAACGATCTGTTGACCGATCACATCTTCCCACCCCGCGCCGATGGTAGCGATCCGCGCCGCTGCCCCAACTGCGGCACCGGCCAGCTGTCCTTGAAGCTCGGCAAGTTCGGCGCCTTCATCGGCTGCTCCAACTATCCCGAGTGCAAGTACACCATGCAGCTTTCCGATGCCGCGACCGGCAATGCGGAAACGGCTGGCGCCGGCGATGGCGTGCTCGGCGCCGATCCCGAGAGCGGCGAGGAGGTTTTCCTCAAGTCCGGCCGCTTCGGCCCCTATGTGCAGCTCGGCGACGGCAAGGACGCCAAGCGCTCGTCCCTGCCGAAAGGCTGGGCGCAGGAGGCCATGACGCTCGACAAGGCGCTGCAGCTTCTATCCTTGCCGCGCGAGGTGGGCTTGCATCCCGAAACCGGGCTTCCCATATCGGCGGGCATCGGCCGTTACGGCCCCTTCGTCCTGCACGACGGCAAATACGCCAACCTCTCCGATGTGGAAGAGGTGTTCACCGTCGGCCTTAACCGCGCCGTCGACGCCCTCGCCCAGAAGGCCGCCAACGGAGGTTCGCGCGGAGGGCGTGCAACGCCAGCCGCAATCAAGACGTTCGAGCACGACGACGGCCCGATTACCGTGCGAGCCGGGCGCTATGGTCCCTATGTGAATCAGGGCAAGATCAACGCGACGATCCCCAAGGACATCAAGCCCGAGGACGTGACGCTCGATCAGGCGGTCCAATGGATCGCCGCCCGCGCCGCCCAGACGGGTGGCAAGGCGAGGAAAGCTCCGGCTCGCAAAGCCACCACGAAAAAGGCCGCAACCAAGAAGAAAGCGGCAGAAAAAGCGAATTAATGGCCAAAGCGCCAACCAGAAACAGGAACACCTCGGGCCCCAGGCGGCCCCGCCAGGCGACGCCCGGCGAACTCCCGACCCGCGAGCAGATTCTCGAAGCGCTCGCCAACGAGACCGACCTCAAGGGCAAGCGCGATCTTGCCAAGGTCTTCGGCATCCGCGGCGACCTGCGCCGTCCGTTCAAGGCGATGCTCAACGAGCTCGAGGGCGAGGGCGTCATCACCCGCACCCGCAAGGCCATCCGCCGCACAGCGGCCCTGCCGGCGGTGACCGTCCTCGATATTCCCTCCGACGCCGATCCTGACGATCTCCACGCCTTCCCCGCCCAGTGGAACGAGGAGGAAGGCGAGCCTCCGCGCGTCTCCGTCGTCGGCGGCAAGTCGGCCCGCGTCGCGCCGGCCCCCGGCGACCGCATCCTTGCCCGCATAGATGCCGGTGACGGTCCGGTCCCGCGCTACACCGCCCGCCCGATGAAGATCCTCGACAAGCCGCGCCGCGCCCATATCGGCATCGTGCGCCGCGACGAGGATGGCGCGCGGCTGATCCCCGTCGACCGCAAGCAGAAGGAAATGCGCATTCCCCTCGGCGACCTCGGGGAAGCGCAGGACGGCGACCTCGTCGAGGTCGACGTCAAGCTCTCGGGCCGGCTGATGATCCCGCGCGCCCGCGTCACCAACGTCATCGGCAATCCCAAGTCCGAGGGCGCGGTCAGCCTCATCGCCATCCACAACCTCGAGATCCCCTATCGTTTCCCGGCGTCCGTCGAGCGCGAGGCGGAGGCGGCCAAGCCCGCGACCTTGAAGGGTCGCGAAGACTGGCGTGACATTCCGCTCCTTACCATCGACCCGGCCGACGCCAAGGACCACGACGACGCCGTGCAGGCCGAGCCCGACACGGACCCGAAGAACCCCGGCGGCCATATCGTGCGCGTCGCCATCGCGGACGTTGCCGCCTATGTGCGCCCCGGCACGGCGCTCGACCGCGAGGCGTACCTGCGCGGCAATTCGGTCTATTTCCCCGACCGCGTCGTGCCCATGCTGCCCGAGCGCATCTCCAACGACCTCTGCTCGCTGCGCGAAGGCGAGGCGCGTCCCTCGCTCGCCGTGCGCATGGTCATCGGCGCCGATGGCCGCAAGAAAAGCCACAGCTTCCACCGCGTCCTCATCCGCTCGGCCGCCAAATTGAGCTACCAGCAAGCCCAGGCCGCCATCGACGGCAAGCCCGATGACAAGACCGGCCCGCTGCTCGAGCCTGTGCTGAAACCCCTCTGGGCCGCCTATGCCACCATGGCCAAGGCGCGAGACAAGCGGTCGCCGCTCGACCTCGAGCTGCCCGAGCGCAAGATCCTGCTCGGCGAAGACGGCCTCGTCGCCGATATCCACATCCCCGAACGGCTCGACGCGCACCGGCTCATCGAGGAGATGATGATCGCCGCCAACGTCGCCGCGGCCGAAACGCTGGAAAAGGCGAAGACGCCCCTCCTCTACCGCGTCCACGACGAGCCGAGCCGCGAAAAGCTCGGCGCGTTGCGCGAGTTTCTCGCATCCCTCGACATCTCGATGGCCAAGACCGACGCGATGAAGCCGAGCCAGTTCAACGGCATCCTCGCCCAGGCCCGCAAGGCCGGCAACATCGAGCAGGTCAGCGAGATGGTGCTGCGCAGCCAGGCCCAGGCCGAATACGCCGCCGAGAACTACGGCCACTTCGGCCTCAATCTCGACCGCTACGCCCACTTCACCTCGCCCATCCGCCGCTATGCCGACCTCATCGTCCACCGCGCGCTGATTGCGGCCCTGGGCCTCGGCAATGACGGCCTCAGTGAGAACGAGACGGCCAAGCTCCCCGGCATCGCCCAGCACATCTCGGCGACCGAACGCCGCGCCATGCTCGCCGAGCGCGAGACCGCCGACCGGCTCCTCGCCCAGTTCCTTGCCGAGCGCATCGGCTCACGCTTCGAGGGTCGCATCTCGGGCGTCACCCGCTCGGGCCTCTTCGTGCGCCTGAGCGACACCGGCGCCGACGGCTTCATCCCCGCCTCCACCCTCGGCAGCGACTATTTCCGCCATGTCGAGGAGCAGCAGGCCATGATCGGCGAACGCACGGGGGAAAAATTCGGCCTCGGCGATCCGGTAACCGTCCGGCTACTGGAGGCCGCGCCCGTCGCCGGAGCCCTGCGTTTCGAGATGCTCTCGGAAGGCCCCCGCGTCAAACCGCCATCTTTCCGTTCGGGCGCGAAACGCCGATCTATGGCCGGCGGGCCGCGGGGCCGCCGAAAGAGGTAAGCCATGGGCGTCGAGATCAGCACAAACGTCGATACCACCGCCGTCGAAAAGCGCAGCGTTGGCGATGCCATATGGAAAGGCGCGCTCTGCCGGTGCCCCAGATGCGGCAAGGGCAAGCTCTTCCGCTCTTATCTCAAGGTCGTCGACGAGTGCCCCGCCTGCGGCGAGGAGTTCTTCCATCACCGCGCCGATGACCTGCCGCCCTATATCGCGATCTTCATCGTCGGCCACGTGCTGGTCGGCATCATGATGCATATGGAGATGGTCTGGCGGGTGCACCCGATGACCTACGTCTTCACCATGCTGCCGCTGGCAGTCATCCTCCCGCTCGCCATGCTGCCCTCGATCAAGGGCGCGATCGTCGGCCTGCAATGGGCGCTCAAGATGCACGGCTTCAATCCGGCCCACCGGGAAGTCGCGGGGCAGTAACTCCGCATTCTGCCACGCCTCGTGGTTCGAGGCCCGCTCAGCGGGCACCTCACCATGAGGCTACTGGTGCGGCGCACTCGAATCCCAGTAGCCTCATGGTGAGGCGGGAGCGAAGCGACCCTCGAACCACGAGGCGTGGCACCGTCACCCTGCCGGCGAAAACCGCGATCCCTCCTTCGCCTTGACCTTCGCGGCCGGGCGAAACCTCACGCCGCTCCAGGTATGGTCGAACGCGATCTGCCGCACGGGCCGCAGACTCCGCGCGTAGACGCTCTCCCACTCCTTGTCGCGGTTGAACCCTGATTCCGCCGCCGCTTCGCCCTTGCGGTAGGCGAACCATAAAAGCCCGTCCTCGGGCAGCCGCTTGAGGATCTGCGCCGAAAAGCTCTCGAGCTCGGCAATCGTCTCGCAGAAGGCGATGGCGCCGTCGAAGTCCTCGCCCGCACGCACCGGCTCGACTTCGGCCCCAGCCGTCAGCTCCTCGGCGATCTCGCGCGGCACGTTGACCAGCCAGAGCCGCGCACCGGACTTGATCTGCAGCTTCTTGAGAAGGTCCGTCGGTTGCGGCATGGCTGGTCTCCTTGGCTTTCACGCATCCTGCCAGTTGACAATCGCCTACAAATCCGTAGGTTGCGCGCAAATTCTCAGCGCCGCCCATCGCGGCGCTTTCCGCTGTTCAGAAGGACCACCAAAATGGCCAAAGCCAACACCGTCAAGATCAAGCTCGTGTCGACGGCTGATACTGGCTTCTACTACGTGACCAAGAAGAACGCCCGCACCCAGACCGAGAAGCTCGCCTTCAAGAAGTACGATCCGGTGGCGCGCAAGCACGTCGAGTTCAAGGAAGCCAAGATCAAGTAGTCGGGCTTTCCGGAACGAAATGCAAAACCCCGCATGAGCCATGCGGGGTTTTTTTGTTGTGGTTAGTGCGGGATCGTCTCTGTCCGGGCCGACGGACTTGGAGCTAACATGAAAGAGGAGTGGCTGGTCCGGCGCGCATGTTGAAGAGGCCACTCTCACGGCGACCGGACCAGCCGCCCTACGGACTCAGGAGTTGCGGCGGACCTGAGAAGAACCGTAGGGAGCCCGGAGCTCAGGGGAAACACGTATCCCTTGGCTCGTTTGCCGGGACCCTACTCCTTGCCGAATCAAACACAAGCAAAACCCGCGGCCGGCAACCGGCAAGCTTTTGTTAAGTATAAGCGATAACCCTAATATCTCGAATTGCGCCGACGCTTCGGCAGTTCCCGCGCCCCCTCCCCGTCCCTCTTGACCTCAACAGTGCTTGAGGTTGCAGACTCGCCCGTCCTGCAGAAATGCCAAGCAAGGACAGCAATATGACGGACACCCTCACCGCCAGCGAGCACATCACCTTGATCGTCACGTCCTGGCCCGATGTCACCAGCGGCTACGGCAGCCGCGGCGAATGGGCCTTCAAGGTCAACGGCCATGAGATCGGCCATCTCCACGGCGACAGCGTCGCCCACTTCTTCTTCCCCAAGCCCCTCTGGCGCGAGCTGAAGGCGCAGGGCCGCATCACCCACCACCCGGTGTTCCCCGATGCCCAGGGTCCAGCAGCCCGCCGCATCCGCACCGCAGAGGACGTCGAGGACGTGATCGCGATGATGCGAATGAACTACGAGCGGCTGGTGGGTAAGTGAGCCACCGGAGCCGCTCCCCTCCCCCTCGAG
>NZ_JZEX01000021.1 GCF_000969415.1 Devosia geojensis
CTTCTGCAGGCTCAAGCAGTTCCGACGCGTCGCCACCCGTTTCGACAAGCTGGCAAGAAACTTCCTCGCCGCCGTCCTGCTCGCTTCAATCCGCATCTGGACTAAAGCTTATGAGTCCACGCCCTAGGCGATGCCCGCGGGCGGGACTAGACTGCGCGTCGAGGAGATTTTCGATGCGCCAGTTCTGCACCGCCGCTCTCTTGGCCGCATTGAGCGTTCCCTGCGGGGCGCAGGAGCTGACGCCGCAGGCCGTGCGCGCCATGCTCGACGGGTCGGATGCCGGTGCGGTGGTGGAAAAGCTCAATGCCGGCGAATCGCCCGGCACGCAATGGGATGCGCTGACCGACAGGATCGAGACCGGCGAAGCCGCCTGGCTCGACCTGGTGCCGCTGCTGAAGCCCGGCACCGACGCCGGCACCGCCGAGGAGCTGCGGATCGTGCTGTCGCGGGCGCTCGCGAAAAACGCGGTCGGCGTGCTGGCGCTTCTCGCCAACGGGCTCTATCCGCCCGAGGACATCTGCACGAGCAACGAGATCGAGGCCTTGCCCCTCGATGTCGCCGAGGCGATGGATGCCGCATTGGTCGCGGTCGCCGCCGTGCTCGACCCGCCATTGCGCGAGACTCGCGATGTATGTCTTTTGGAACTGGGGGAGACGCGCACCGGCGTGCTGGTCAACGCGGCGCATGGAACTGCCGATTGAGCCCCGTCCCCTCTCCCCTTGAGGGAGAGGGACAGATTTTCCGCGTTCAGCGGAAAATCAGGGTGAGGGGTCTGCGATGCCGCCACGATCGCAGGTGCTGTGGCGATATCCCTGACCCCTCATCCGGCCCTTCGGGCCACCTTCTCCCTCAAGGGGAGAAGGGGACGCAGTGCCCTTGGCGGACATAGTGCTCCCCTCGAGGGGGAGGGAGGCGCAGGAGCCGCCGGCGGCGGGAAGACGTTGCCGCCCTTACAGCACGAACTTCGACAGGTCCGTGTCGGACGAGAGGACGCCGACGGTCTTTTCGACGAAGGCCTTGTCGATGGTCACGGTCTCGCCGGCCTTGTCGGGGGCGTCGAACGAGATGTCTTCCACCAGCCGCTCCATCACCGTCTGCAAACGGCGTGCGCCGATGTTCTCGACGCTGGAATTGACCTTGACCGCCGCGTCGGCGATCGCCTCGATGGCGTCGGCGGTGAACGCGAGCGTCACTCCTTCCGTCCCCATCAGCGCCACATACTGCTTGATGAGGCTGTTGTCGGTCTCGTTGAGGATGCGGATGAAATCCTCGCGGGTGAGCGCGCGCAGCTCCACCCGGATCGGCAGGCGCCCCTGCAGCTCGGGCAAGAGGTCCGAGGGCTTGGACACGTGGAACGCGCCCGAGGCGATGAAGAGGATGTGGTCGGTCTTGACCGGCCCGTACTTGGTCGCGACGGTCGTGCCTTCGATGAGCGGCAGGAGGTCGCGCTGCACGCCCTCGCGCGAAGGCCCGCCGACGACACCGCCGCCGTCGCTGCGCGCGGCCACCTTGTCGATCTCGTCGATGAAGACGATGCCGTGGTTTTCCACCAGGTCGATCGCCTCGCTCTTCAGCTGCTCCTGGTCGAGGAGCTTGTCGGCTTCCTCGGCGATGAGGATGTCGTGCGTGTCCTTGACCTTCATCTTGCGCTTGACGCCGCGCTGCCCAAACGCCTTGCCGAACATGTCGGAGAGATTGATCATGCCGACGCTGCCGCCCGGCATGCCGGGGATGTCGAACATCGGGCTGCCCGGATTGGCCGCCATCTCGATCTCGATCTCCTTGTCGTCGAGCTCGCCGCCCCGCAGCTTCTTGCGGAACGAATCGCGCGTCGAGGGCGTCGCCGAATGGCCGACGAGCGCGTCGATCACCCGCTCCTCGGCGTTCTGGTGCGCCTGCGCCTCGACATCGCGCCGCCGCTTGTCGCGCAGGACCGAAATGCCCGCTTCCACGAGGTCGCGCACGATCTGCTCGACGTCGCGGCCGACATAGCCGACCTCGGTGAACTTGGTGGCCTCGACCTTGACGAAGGGCGCCTGCGCCAGCTTGGCGAGGCGGCGCGAAATCTCGGTCTTGCCGACGCCGGTCGGCCCGATCATCAGGATGTTCTTCGGGGTCACTTCCTGGCGCAGTTCCGGCGAGAGCTGCTGGCGGCGCCAGCGATTGCGCAGCGCCACCGCCACGGCGCGCTTGGCGTCCTTCTGGCCCACGATATTGCGGTCGAGCTCGGAAACGATCTCGCGCGGGGAAAAATTGGTTTCACTCATTTTTGTCACTTTCTCGCGGTGCCTTGTCCAGAAAGCGCACCATCAGGTGTTCGTCGACAAATCGACCGTTCACGAAGAGATATCTGGGCTCGGTTCCGTAGATTTCAAACCCGGCCCGCTTGTAGAGCCGGATGGCCGGCTCGTTGTGGGTGGCAACGCCCAGGTGCACCTGGATCACGTGGTGCCGGGCATGCTCGACCAGCGCCTCGATGAGGGCAAGGCCGCAGCCGGTGCCGCGCATCTCTGGCCGCACATAGACCTGGATCATCCAGCCGCGGTGCGATTCCTTGGGGCCGTCGCTGCGCATGAAGGCGACGATTCCGCCCAATGCACCCGAAGTGGTCTCTGCGGCAAAGAATGCAAGGTGCTCGAGGAGGTTCTTCAGCTCCTCGTCGCTCTTCCTGGCAAAGCCCTCGGCCGAGCTGGCGAACGCATCCGGATGGTTGAGGAGCGCCTCGTGCCGGATGGCCCGGTAGGCCCCGACGTCGTCACCCGTCAGTCGCCGGATCGAACAGGTCACGCGTCGAGCTCGATGGCTTCGAGCGTCACGTTGCCGTTGGTGTAGACGCAGATATCCTCGGCGACCTTCATCGCCCGGCGGGCGATCTCCTCGGCGTCGAGGTCGGTGGCCTGCGCCAGCGCCAGCGCCGCCGAGAGCGCGTAGTTGCCGCCCGAGCCGATGGCCGCGACCTTGTGGTCCGGGGTGAGGACGTCGCCGGTGCCGGTAAGGACAAGGGTCTCGTTCCTGTCGGCAACGATCATCATGGCCTCGAGCCGCCGCAGGTACCGGTCGGTGCGCCAATCCTTGGCGAGCTCGACGGCGGCCCGCATCAGCTGCTCGGGATACTGCTCGAGCTTGGCCTCGAGCCGCTCGAAAAGCGTGAAGGCATCGGCCGTGGCGCCGGCGAAGCCGCCGATCACCTTGCCGCCGGCAAGCCGCCGGACCTTCCTGGCGCCGTGCTTCATCACGGTCTGGCCCATGGTCACCTGGCCGTCGCCGGCCACCACCACCTTGTTGCCCTTGCGGACCGAAACGATGGTCGTCCCGTGCCAGCCCGGGAAATCGTTGTCACTCATTTGGGGAATTACTCCTGAACTGTTGCCTCCTATTTAGGCGCGGGCTGCGCGAATGCAAATGCGGGAGGTGGTGGGCACGATGCTCGCCTCCCCCGATGTCATCCCGGCGAAGGCCGGGACCCAGCCCTGAACACATCAGCGAGCACCGGAAGTGCGGCTACGAGCTTCCTGCCGCGTTCACACACCTTGCGGCTGGCGCGGTATCTCAGGATGGGCCCCGGCCTTCGCCGGGGTGACATCGTGGTTGGGGAGGTAACTGGGTGCAGACGCACCCACCCATTCACCCGATCTTTATCCCTTGCCCCGCAAATGCTAAGGACACGCGCCGTTTCAAGTGGAAAAACCCATGCGCACCGCCGAGATCGTCCGCAAGACCAACGAGACCGATATCGCCGTCAAGGTCAACCTCGATGGCGCCGGCACGCACGACATCGCGACCGGCATCGGTTTCCTCGACCACATGCTCGACCAGCTCGCCCGCCACTCGCTGATCGACATCGACGTGCGCGCCAAGGGGGACCTGCACATCGATTTCCACCACACCGCCGAGGACGTGGGGATCGCGCTGGGGCAGGCCGTCCGCCAGGCGCTGGGCGACAAGAAGGGCATCCGCCGCTATGCCAGCGTGGACCTGCCGATGGACGGCACGCTGACGCGTTGCGCCGTCGACGTCTCCGGCCGGCCGTTCCTCGTCTTCAAGGTGGAGTACACCCGCGACAAGGTGGGCGAGATGGACACCGAGCTCTTTCGCGAGTTCTTCCAGGCCTTCGCCATGAACGCCGGCATCACGCTGCATCTCGAGACCTTCTACGGCGACAACAACCACCATATCGCCGAGAGCGGCTTCAAGGCCCTGGCCCGGGCGCTGCGCGAGGCGGTCGAGATCGACCCGCGGGCGGGCGACCGCATTCCCTCGACCAAGGGCATGCTTTAGCTTCGTTGTGGGAAGGAAGGCCCCCTCACCCGCCCTTCGGGCGACCTCTCCCCCGAGGGAGAGGTGAAGAGGGGCACCCAGGCACCCAGAGGGACACCTCTCCCTTGGGGGAGAGGTCGACGGCGCAGCCGGCGGGTGAGGGGGCCTTCTACCAAATTCGATGCCGCCAAGAACCCTTTAAACCCTCCGGCTTTTGCTCTAAGTGCACCACGTAAGTGGAGACCACCAATGACCCTCTACGCCATCTACGAGCCCAAATTCGGCAAGATCGACGAGGCGCCGCAGGCCGTGCCGGAGAAATTCTCCTGGGCAGCCACCCTGCTGCCGCCGGTCTTCCTGCTGCGACACGGGCTCTGGCTGGAGCTCCTGGGTTATGCCGCCGCCCTCGTGGCGCTGGTCTTTGCCGCGCCCTTCATCGGCGGTTCGGCCGCGTTCTGGCTCTATGTGCTGCTCGCCGCCTGGCTCGGCTTTGCCGCGGCCTCGATACGCGGCGCGGCGCTGAGGCGCGGTGGCTGGCGTTATCGCGCCGATCTGACGGCTCCGGCCGAGGACACCGCCCGGCTCGTCTGGCTGAAGCTCGGGCGCGACACATGACGAGCCTTGCCATCATCGACTACGGCGCCGGCAATTTGCGCTCGGCGGCCAAGGCCTTCGAGCGCGTCGCGGCCGGCCTCGCCGATGCGCCGCAGATCATCGTCACCGACGATCCGGAAGCCGTGCGGCGGGCCGACCGCATCATGCTGCCGGGCGTCGGCGCCTTCGCCGACTGCAAGGCCGGGCTCGATGCCGTCGCCGGCATGCGCGAGGTGCTGGAGGAGAAGGTCATTGCCAAGGGCACGCCGTTCCTCGGGGTGTGCGTCGGCATGCAGCTGATGGCCGACGAGGGCCGCGAGAAGGTCGTCACCCCCGGCCTCGGCTGGATCGCCGGCGCCGTCGAGAAGCTGACGCCCGCCGACCCGGCCTTGAAGATCCCGCACATGGGCTGGAACACGCTGGCGTTCACCCAACCCCATCCGCTGCTCGCCGGCATCGCCGACGGGCCGCAGGGGCTGCACGCCTATTTCGTCCACTCCTATCACCTGAAGACCGCCGACGCCGGAACGCTCTTCGCCACCGCCGACTATGGCGGCCCGGTGACCGCGTGTGTCGGCCGCGACAACCTGTTCGGCACCCAGTTCCACCCGGAAAAAAGCCAGGCGCTGGGTTTAAAGCTCATCGAGAATTTCCTGGGGTGGCGGCCGTGATCCTCTTTCCCGCCATCGACCTCAAGGACGGAGCGTGCGTGCGCTTGAAGCTTGGCGACATGGATCAGGCGACCGTCTTCAACGACGATCCGGCCGCGCAGGCGAAAGCCTTCGAGGCTGAAGGGTTCGAATACCTGCACGTCGTCGACCTCAACGGCGCCTTCGCCGGCGAGAGCCGCAACGGCGCGGCGGTAGAGGCGATCCTCAAAGCGGTCGAGATGCCTGTGCAGCTCGGCGGCGGCATCCGCACGCTCGCGCATGTCGAGGCGTGGCTCGAAAAAGGCCTCGCCCGCGTCATCCTCGGCACCGTGGCCGTGCGCGATCCGGCGCTGGTGAAAGAGGCCGCCAGGCGCTTCCCCGGACAGGTCGCCGTCGGCATCGATGCGCGGGGCGGCATGGTGGCGGTGGAAGGCTGGGCGGAGACGTCAGAGCTTTCCGTGGTCGAGCTCGCCAAACGCTTCGAGGGCGCCGGGGTGGCGGCCATCGTCTATACCGACATCGACCGCGACGGGATCCTCACCGGCATCAACTGGCCGGCAACGCTCGAGCTTGCCCGCGCCGTCTCCATCCCCGTCATCGCCTCCGGGGGCCTCGCCTCCATGGCCGACATCGAGACGATGACCCGGCCGGAATACCGGGCGCTGGAAGGCGCCATTTCCGGGCGCGCGCTCTATGACGGGCGCATTGATTCACGTGAAGCACTGGCGCGGCTGAAGGCGGCGGCATGAGCACGGCGGGGGCGAGGCGCGGACGGTTCCCATGGGTCCTCTACGCCCTCGCCCTGGTCCTCATCCTCGTCTTCGCCCTCTGGCCGGTGGCGAGCGTCGCGCTTTCCGGCTGGTTGGCGCAGGCGCATGGCTGCACCCTCAACGAAGGCGATATCCATCCCTGCATGATCGGCGGCAGCGACTGGGGCGGAACGCTTTACACGATGTTCGTCATGGGCTGGTTCATGCTCGCAACGCTTCCCATTGGGGCGCTGGCGCTCGCCGCCTGGCTCCTCGTCCTCGTCGCCCACTACCTCGTCTGGCGCCGGCAGCGGTAGCCGGCATGATCGTGCGTTTCACAGGCCGCGCCGATCGCCTATATACCGCTCTGTTCCCCGGAGTTCGTGCATGACCCTCAAGATCCGCATCATCCCCTGCCTCGACGTCAAGGACGGGCGCGTCGTCAAGGGCGTCAACTTCCTCGATCTCGTCGACGCCGGCGATCCGGTGGCGGCCGCCATCGCCTATGACGCGGCGGGCGCGGACGAATTGACCTTCCTCGACATCACGGCGAGCCACGAGAACCGCGACACGATCTTCGACGTCGTCGCGCGCACCGCCGAGCACTGCTTCATGCCGGTGACGGTCGGCGGTGGCGTGCGCACCATCGAGGACATCAGGAAGCTCCTGCTCTCGGGGGCCGACAAGGTCTCGATCAATTCGGCCGCGGTCAACGATCCCGATTTCATCGCCCGAGCCGCCGACAAGTTCGGCAACCAGTGCATCGTCGTCTCGGTCGACGCCAAGAAGCGCCTCTTCCAGGCGGTCGGCGGCGACAACCGCTCCGAATGGGAGATCTATACCCATGGCGGGCGCAACCCGACCGGGCTCGACGCGGTGGAGTTCGCCGCCAGAATGGTCGAGCGCGGGGCCGGTGAGCTCCTCGTCACTTCCATGGACCGCGACGGCACCAAGGCCGGCTTCGATCTCGCCCTGACCCGCGCCATCGCCGATGAGGTCGACGTGCCGGTCATCGCCTCGGGGGGCGTCGGCACCCTCGACCATCTGGTCGAGGGGGTGAAGGAAGGCCACGCCAGCGCCGTCCTCGCCGCCTCGATCTTCCACTTCGGCACGTTCACGATCGGGCAGGCCAAGCAGTATCTCGCCGACCACGGCATCCCCGTGCGCATGGACAGGTTGGCGGCGTGAAGCGCCTTGCGATGTTGTCGAAACCCCGCACCCTTGCGCCGAATGCATCGGTCGGTTCGTTTTTGCAGAGCTTCACGCCCGCTTCGCCCTTGCAGGCCGGGCGTTTCGTTGCCATTTAGGCAAATGAATTCAGCGCGACGGTCTGTCCGGCGCAAGGTGGCTTTGCGCGCCATTTGAAGACGGCGCGAGGAGAACGGTTTGTCCAAACGCGATTTCTATGAAGTTCTTGGGTGCCAGCGGCAGGCGGATGAAGCGTCCCTCAAGAGCGCCTACCGCAAGCTCGCCATGCAGTTCCACCCGGACCGCAACCCCGGCAACTCCGAGGCGGAGGCCAAGTTCAAGGAAGTCAACGAGGCCTACGACACGTTGAAGGACCCGCAGAAGCGCGCCGCCTACGACCGCTTCGGCCATGCCGCCTTCGAGAACGGCGGCGGGCGCAACGGCTTCAACGGCGGGTTCGGCCCCGAGTTCACCTCCTCGATGTCCGATATCTTCGAGGACATCTTCGGCGACTTCATGGGCGGCGGGCGCGGCCGGCAGGGCGGCGCCTCGCGGCTGCGCGGCTCGGACCTCAGATACAATCTCGAGATCACGCTGGAAGAAAGCTTCCTCGGCCAGACGGTCGAGATCGACGTGCCGACGCTGGTGTCCTGCACCACCTGCGACGGCTCGGGCGCAAAGCCCGGCACCGGCACCCATACCTGCCGCCAGTGCGGCGGGCACGGCAAGGTCCGCGCCGCACAGGGGTTCTTCACCATCGAGCGCACCTGCCCCGTCTGCCAGGGGCGCGGCGAGATGATGGACGAGCCGTGCACCGACTGCGGCGGCCAGGGCCGCCGCCAGCAGAACCGCAAGCTCGCCGTCGACATTCCGAGCGGCATCGAGGACGGCACCCGCATCCGCCTCGCCAACGAGGGCGAGGCCGGCATCCGCGGCGGCCCGCCGGGCGACCTCTACATCTTCGTTTCGATCAAGCCGCACGACCTCTTCCACCGCGACGGGGCGGACCTTTATGCGCGCGTGCCCATCGCCATGACGACGGCGGCGCTCGGCGGCGAGTTCGAGGTGCCGACGCTCGACGGGGCCCGCGCCAAGGTCAAGGTCGCGCCCGGCACGCAGCCGGGCCAGCGCGTGCGCCTCAAGGGCAAGGGCATGCCGGTCTTGCGCAGCAAGGAGACCGGCGACCTCTACGTGCAGCTCGACATCGAGACGCCGCAGAACCTCTCCAAGCGCCAGCGCGAGCTGCTGGAAGAATTCGTGCGATTGACGACCGAGGAGACCAACCCGACCTCGGACGGGTTCTTCCATAAGCTCAAGCGCATGTTCGAGGCCTGAGGCCCTCATCCGTCTCGCGCTGCGCGCGATCCACCTTCTCCCACGAGGGGAGAAGGGAAGGCGGTTCACCGCCGTTTCAATGCAAATCTGAATACGCTCAGGCCTTATGCCAGGCACCACCCCTTCTCCCCTCGTGGGAGAAGGTGCCCGAAGGGCGGATGAGGGGGTTCCTCTACCCCGCCAGGTGGCGGCACCATAGCCTTCACACACCTTGCGGACTTAACGGGATCTCAGGCTGGATTCCGGCCTGCGCGACATCGTGGGTGGCGTTGCAACGTGCCTTGGGCAGCCAACGCTTACCCCGCCAGTCCGTGCGCCCGCGTCAGCTCTTCCAGGTCCACCAGCGGGCGCGCGCCGATGTGGGAGATGACTTCGGACGCCGTGAGGCACCCCATCGTCAGCGCCGTTTCGAGCGATTGGCCGCGCGCGATCCCCAGAAGGAAACCGGCAGCGAACAGATCGCCGGCGCCGGTGGCGTCGACCACCTGGTCGACCGGGAAGGCGGGCACGGAGACGATCTCGCCGTTCATCACCGCCATCGCGCCCTCGGCGCCCATGGTGATGGCAGCGATGTCGGCGTCCTGGGCGATGGCGCGCACCGCTTCGCCGAGGTCATTGGTCTGGTAGAGCGACTTGACCTCGTTGACGTTGGCGAAGACGCAGTCGATGGTTTTCGAACGGATGAGGTCGAGGAACTCGGGCCGGTAGCGGTCGACGCAGAACGGGTCCGAGAGAGTGAAGGCGGCCATGCGCTCGTTCTTGTGGGCGTAGTGCGCGGCCAGCACGAACGCCTTCTTGGCCTCGACCGGATCCCACAGGAACCCTTCCATATAGGTGATGGAAGCCGCCCCGATCTCGTCTTCGGCGATGTCGGCCTCGGTCAGCTGATGGCAGGCGCCCAGATAGGTGTTCATCGTGCGCTCGCCGTCGGGGCTGAGGAGAATCATCGAGCGGGCGGTGGCCGCGCCATGGATCAGGCGGCTGGTGTTGTAGTGGACGCCGATGAGGTCGAGGTCGTGGGCGAAGACGTCGCCGAGCTCGTCCTCGGCCACCTTGCCGACGAACGCGGCGCGCCCGCCGAGGCTCGCAACGCCCGCCGCGGTGTTGGCCGCGCTCCCGCCCGAGATCTGCTGCTTGCCCTCGGGCATGCGCGAATAGAGGTATTCGGAGCGGTCGACGTCGACGAGGTGCATGATGCCTTCGGAGAGCCCTTCGGCCTCGAGGAATCCCTCTTCGATGGGCGCGATGACGTCGACGATGGCGTTGCCGATGGTCAGGACATCGAATCGGGTTCCGGCCATTGCGGCAACTCCAGAGCTCTGTCAGAAATCCTCATGGGGTTTAATGCAAAGCGGTGACGGCCGCAACGCAAACGGACCATGCAAAGCGGAGACAGACGTGCTCGACCTCGTTCTCGCCTACGCGCATCACCTGGCCGTCTTCTCCGTCGTCGGCCTGATCTTTGCCGAGATGGTCGTGCTGCGCCCGGGGCTTTCGGGCAAGCGGATCGTCCAGCTCGCCGGGCTCGATTCGGCCTATGGGGGGTTTGCGACGCTCGTCCTCGTCGCCGGTTTCTCGCGGGTGATCTGGGGCGACGCGGGGATGGGCTTCTATTTCCCCAATCCGGTCTTCTGGACCAAGATCGGCCTTTTCGTCGCCGTCGGCGTCATCTCGATCTCGCCGACCCTGGCCATCGCGCGCTGGCGGCGGGCTGCCAAGGCCGACGAGGCCTATGTGCCGCCCGAGGCCGAGGTGCGCCGGGCGCGCCGGTTCATCCATGTCGAGATGCTGCTGCTGGCGCTGATCCCGCTGGCCGCCGCCGCGATGGCGCGGGGGTATGGGCTGTAACTCCTCACTGGAAGACCCCTCACCCTGTCCCTCTCCCCAGAGGGGCGAGGGGACTCTGTGGATGTGCACGATACAAGCCCAAGCACCGCATTCACCTCGCCCCTCTGGGGAGAGGTCGGCGCGAAGCGCCGGGTGAGGGGTCAACCGGCCTAACGGACAATCGCTTTCGCCTGAACATCGGGCAGCGGTGTCTTCGGCTCGTACCGGCACCACTGGGCGATCGCGCAGCGCCAGCATTCGGGCTTTCTCGCCTTGCACACATACCGCCCGTGCAGGATCAGCCAGTGATGGGCGTGGAGAAGATATTTCTCCGGCACGGTCTTCAAAAGCGCCTGCTCGACGGCGAGCGGCGTCTTGCCGGGCGCCAGGCCCGTGCGGTTGCCGACGCGGAAGAGGTGCGTGTCGACGGCGATCGTCGGCTGCTTGAAGTGGATGTTGAGGACGACGTTGGCGGTCTTGCGCCCGACCCCCGGCAGCGCCTCCAGCGCCTCGCGGGTATCGGGCACCTCGCCGCCGTGCTCGGCGATGAGCTTCTGGCTGAGCAGAAATACGTTCTTGGCCTTGTTGCGATAGAGGCCGATGGTGCGGATATGCGCTTCGATCCCGTCCTGACCCAGCGCAACCATGGCGGCGGGGGTGGGCGCGAGCTGGAACAATTTGCGCGTCGCCTTGTTGACCCCGGCGTCGGTCGCCTGCGCCGAAAGGACGACGGCGACCAGCAGGGTGAAGGCGTTGACGTATTCGAGCTCGCCCCTGGGTTCGGGATCGATGCGCGCGAACGTTGCGAAAATCGATTCCACGTCTTCCGGAGGAAGCGGGCGGGCTTTTTTCACCGCTGCCATTCTCTCGCCTTCAAAGTTGAGCCTATACTGATTTCGAGAGTCGTCCGCCAATGCAAGACATCCCCGCGCCGCTGTTCGCCGCCGTCTTGACCCCGCCCCGCAGGATGAGCCCCCGGGCCATCGCCATCGTGGTGGGGCTGGTGCTCGTCCTGATGGCGCTGCCGGGGCTGACGGTCTTTTCGGTCGGGGCCCTGCCGATCGCCGGCCTGATGGGCCTGGACTTTCTCGCCATCGTCCTCGCCCTGCGGCTCTCCCAGCGCGCCGGCAAGCGCCGCGAGGAGGTGACGCTCTGGCCGGGACGGCTCGAGATCGTCTTCGTCGGCCCCAAGGGGGAACTGAGCAAGGCCAATTTCAGGCCGACCGCGGTGCGGCTGGTCATCGAGCGCGATTTCGACGAGCGCACCACGGGCCTGAAGCTGAAGAGCGGCGAGACGGAGAGCGAGGTGGGCGCGTTCCTCTCGCCCGACGAAAAGGCGAGCTTCGGCAAGGCTTTCGGCACGGCGCTGCGCCAGGCGCGGGCCGAATCGGTCACGTCAAAACCGGGTCGTCCGCGCTGATGCCGATGCCTATATTGGGGTCATGAACAAGCTCATGACCGCCATTCCGGAAACCGACTACGAGACGGTGCAGGCCGCGATCCGCTATCTCAGCGAGAACGGGCCCGATGTCGCCGATCTCGAACGGTTCTCGCGCGCCCTCGGCCTCTCCGAGCGGCAGCTGACCGATCTCTTCCGCCGCTGGTGCGGGCTCTCGCCCAAATCCTTCGCCCAGGCGGTGGCGCTCGACCACGCCAAGTCGCTGCTGGCGGCGCAGGAGAGCGTCCTCGACACCACCTACGAGGTCGGGCTCTCCTCGACCTCGCGCCTCCACGACCTTTTCGTCACCTACGAAGCCATGCCCCCCGGCGCCTTCCGCGCCAAGGGCGAAGGCATCGACATGGTCTGGGGCGCGGCGCCCTCGCCCTTCGGCACGGCCGTCGCCACCATGACCGAATACGGCATCTCGGGCCTCGGCTTTGCCGACGGGAACACCACCGTCGAACAGGCCTTCGAGGATCTCGCCAACCGCTGGCCGAGGGCCCGCTTCACCCGCGACGATGCGCGGGTGGCGCCGGTCATCGCCCATGTCTTCGACCCCGGGCGCTGGTCGGCGGACCGGCCGGTGCGGGTGGTGCTGATCGGCACCGATTTCGAGGTGAAGGTGTGGGAGACGCTGCTGAAGATCCCTTGCGGCAAGGCGACGACCTACTCCCAGGTCGCCAACCACATCGGGCGCCCCACCGCCTCGCGTGCCGTCGGCGCCGCTGTCGGCAAGAACCCGATCTCCTTCGTCGTCCCCTGCCACCGCGTGGTCGGCACCTCGGGGGCCCTCACCGGCTACCACTGGGGCGTGCCGAGGAAGCGCGCCATCCTCGGCTGGGAAGCCGGCGTGATCTCGGCCGCCCATTGACTTTGCGATTCACGTGAAACGCGGGTGTCAAGCGGAGCGGAGCAATGTTCCACGTGAATCAGGCACCAGAACTTTCCCACCCACCGATGTCATCCCGGCGAAGGCCGGGATCCAGCCCTGAACACATCGGCGAGCAGGCTGGCGGCGGCTGGGCGTGTCCTGCCTCGTTCATACACCTTGCGGCTGGTGCCGCATCTCAGGATGGGCCCCGGCCTGCGCCGGGGTGACAGCCGGTGGGTGTGGGAGCACCGGAGCGCAGCTGCTGATGGCGAGTCCTAGAGCGTTTCACGATTGGACGGAAACACCGCCGGTCTGCTCTCCTCCCCTCAAGGGGGAGGGAGGCGAAGGGGTCGCTGTTTCCATTCAGCTATGAAGAGCCCTAAGCCGCCACCTTCTCGGCCAACTCCCCATCCGTGCCGATCCTGTAGATCGTCGGCTGGCCCGTCGCGATCTCGCGCTTCAGGATCTCCTCGGGGGTGAGCTTCTCGATGGCCATGACCATGGCGCGCAGCGAATTGCCGTGGGCGGCGATGAGGACGGTCTTACCGGCCTTGAGGTGCGGCAGGATCTCGGCCTCGTAATAGGGAAGCGTGCGCGCAGCGGTGTCCTTGAGGCTCTCGCCGCCCGGCGGGGGTACATCGTAGGAGCGGCGCCAGATCAGCACCTGCTCCTCGCCCCATTTTGCGCGGGCATCGTCCTTGTTGAGGCCGGAAAGGTCGCCGTAGTCGCGCTCGTTGAGGGCGACGTTGCGGGTGATGGTGACGTTCTCGATCCCCATTTCCTCGAGCATCAGGTCGAGGGTCTTTTGCGCGCGCACCAGCGCCGAGGTGTAATAGAGGTCCGGCACCAGCCCCTTGGCCTTCAGGAGCCGCCCGGCGGCGCGGGCTTCCTCGATGCCCTTTTCGGTCAGGCCCGGATTGCGCCAGCCGGTAAAGAGATTCTTGAGGTTCCACTCGCTCTCGCCGTGGCGCACGAGGATGAGGGTGCCGGTCATGGGTCTCGTTTCCTTGCTAAGTGTTCAAGCCGAGCACGTCGGCCATGGTGTAGAGCCCGGCGGGCCTGTCGGCGGCCCAGAGGGCTGCCTTGACCGCGCCGTGGGCGAAGATCATCCGATCCTCGGCGCGGTGCGAGAGCTCGATGCGCTCGGAGGGGCCGGCGAGGATCACCGTATGGTCGCCGACGACGGTGCCGCCGCGCAGCGCCGCAAAGCCGATGCTGCCCTCGACGCGCGGACCCGTATGGCCGTCGCGCACCCGCACAGACGTCTCGGCGAGCGCGACGCGACGCCCATGCGCGGCCGCTTCACCCAGCAGCAGGGCGGTGCCCGAGGGGGCGTCGACCTTCCTTGCATGGTGCATTTCGAGGATCTCGATGTCGTAGTCGGCGAGCGCCGCGGCGGCTTTCCTCACCAGATCGGCGAGGAGATTGACCCCGAGCGAGAAATTGCCGGATTTGACGATGCGCGCGCCGGCCCGGGCGGCGGCCGCGATCTCGGCGTCCTCGTCGCGCGTGCAGCCGGTGGTGCCGATGACGTGGACGAGGCCGCGCTCGGCGGCGCGGCGGGCGAGCGCCACGCTCGATGTCGGCGTGGTGAAATCGAGGATGACGTCGGCCCCATCGAGAGCCGCTTCGACGTCGCCGGTGATGGCGACGCCCAGCGGCGCAATGCCCGAATGGCTGCCGGCGTCGGCATCGACGGCCGAGGATTCCGGCCGGTCGAGGGCGGCGTGGAGCGTCAGGCCTTTGGTGGCGGCGACGGCGCGGATATTGGCCGCCCCCATGCGTCCGCCGGCCCCGGCAACGACCACCCTCAAATCCGCCATCGTCCTCGTCTCCACAAGATCGGGCCCCTCTTAGCAATTCGAACGGCGAACGCCAACTGCCGGCACGACCCTGCTCTTGCCACACCGAACATGTTATGGATCGGTCATGCCTGCCGATTTACCCAACGTGCGTGCCGGAACCGGGGTCCCTGCCCGTCCGGCGCCGACCAAGAAGACGCGGAGGAAAAGCCCCATGCCGATCACCAACGCGCTCGCCGGGATCGCCGTCGAGGACATCGCGGCGGCGATGACCTTCTACGAGCGCCTGTTCGGGCGGCCGGCGGACGCGCGGCCGATGTCGGAGGTGGCCGAGTGGAAGTTTTCGACCGGCGGCTGGGTGCAGGTCTTCACCGACGCCGACCGGGCCGGCTCCTCGTTCGTCACCCTCATCGTCTCGGACTTGGCCGAAGTGCTGGAGGAATTGTCCATCCAGGGCATCACCCCCGTCGCCAAGCGCACGGGGGACTTCGCCAAGACCGCGATCTTCCGCGACCCCGACGGCAACCAGCTGGTGTTCAGCCAGACGCTGCGCAACACGTATTGAGGCAGGGCTGAAGGCCCCCTCACCCGACCCCTATCGGGGTCGATCTCTCCCCCAGAGGGAGAGGTGTGGGCACCGTGCCGCCCCAGCATCACCTCTCCCTCTGGGGGAGAGGTCGGCGCGTAGCGCCGGGTGAGGGGCCTTAATCGAGCAAGGGCCTTTTGCGAACGCTTCAGGCCACCCGCACACCCCCCGCCATCTCCGCCAGCACCGCCTTCGCCGCCGCCGCCGGATCGGCCGCGGCAACGATGGGCCGCGCCACAACCAGGTGGGTGGCACCGGCGTTGATTGCCTCACGCGGGGTCATCACCCGCTTCTGGTCGCCGATATCGCTGCCGGCCGGGCGGATGCCGGGGGTGACGATGGCAAGCTTCTGGCCCACGATCGCGCGCACCATCTCCGCTTCGTGGGCGGAGGCGACGAGGCCGCCGACGCCGATGTCGCGGGCCTGGGCGGCGCGCAGCGCCACGAGCCCGGCGGCGTCGCGGGCGTAGCCGGCCTCGGCGACGTCGGCATCGTCCATCGAGGTGAGGACGGTTACGGCAAGAATCGTGAGGCCCGAGCCCGCCGCGCCCCGGACCGCCGCCTTCATCGCGCGCGGATAGGCGTGGACGGTGAGCATCGCCGCACCGGTCTGCGCGATCGCGGCGACGCCCTTTTCCACCGTGTTGTCGATGTCGAGGAGTTTCAGGTCGAAGAAGACCTTCTTGCCGGCGGCAATGAGAACCTTGCCCAGCGCATAGCCGTCGCCGCCATAGAACAGCTGGTAGCCGATCTTGTAGTGGGTGACGGCGTCGCCGATGGCCTCGACCACCGCCTCCGCTTCGTGCCGCGTCGAAACGTCCAGCCCAACGATGAGTTGCGCGCCCAAGGATCCCTCCGATGTTGCCGATCGGGTTTCCCTCTCATATTCGCGGCCCCCGCGCAACTGCGCGGTGCTATGACGGCATAGGAGCTACTTCGCCTTGCCGACGGGCCCGAGATGCGTGTGGCCGAAGGCCGTGGGGTATTTGAGGCCGTAGCCGATGGCCCGGTCGATGCCGATATGGGCGAGCCAGATGAGGGCGATGTGGAGGGCGAGATCCTGCCCCAGCCACCAGCCGGCGAGCGCGAGGATGAGCGGCAGGACATAGGAATGGACGGCATTGTAGGCGGCCGCGCCGATCCTGGGTCCCGCCCCATAGGCGAGGAAGGAGAGGTCGGGGGGCAAGGAAAAGGACGAGATAGAGCCACCAGGCGGCGTTATCGAGGAAATAGGCCAGGGTTGCGGCGATGAAGACCGCGAGGCCTTCGGCCCTCAGGATCGTCCTCGCGGTGCCCGTGACAAAGCCGTTGCCGCCATTCCCGCTCATGGAGTCTCTCCCTCCGCTGCAGACGAACAATAGCGGCCGGCGGGGGAAAGTCACGCGCCTGCGCCGCTGGGGGGCCGCTGGACTTCCCCACCGAACACGCCTACCAAGCGTCGTTCGATTTCCTATGACGCCATATCATCTTCCATGCAGGTCCAAGCCCTCTCCGCCACCGTCGCCTGGCTCCGGCTCGAGCGCGCCTATGCCGAATACGGCAACGCGCTGCGCAAGGCCTTCGGCGTGACCCCGCTGCAGCTCTCGATCCTCACCATCCTCGCCGAACGGCCGGCGCTGCCGCTGGCGGCGCTGAGGAAGGCTCTGGTGATGCACGCGGCGACCCTCGGGCAGGCGGTGGACGAGATGCGGCGGCTGGAACTGGTCATCGTGCGCTCCAACCCCGAGGACCGGCGGGCGCGGGTGGTGGCGATTACGGCCAAGGGCCTCGAGGTGCTGGAGACCGCGCCCAAGGCGGGACCGGTGCGCCTGCGCACGCAAACGAGCGACCCTGCCCGGCTCGACGCGCTGACGGCGGCGCTGACCGATGCGGTGGAACTCTTCGGGTTGGCGCCCTGGCTGCCGGAGACCGGCGACGGGCGGTGAGACATCCGAGATAGGATCTCCCTTTCCCTGAAGGAGGCCCCCTCATCCGTCTCGCGCTACGCGCGAGCCACCTTCTCCCACGAAGGGAGAAGGGAGGGTGCGGACGCACAACCTTGGTGTAAACCTCGGATTTCAGAGCGGACCACCACCCCTTCTCCCTTCGTGGGAGAAGGTGCCCCGTAGGGGCGGATGAGGGGGACCAAACCGCTATGGCCTCATAGCAAGCCCGGATCGAGGGCTTCCATCGCCACCCAGTCGCAGAAGAGCTCGCGTGCCTCGAGGTCGAAGACGAAGGCGTTGCCGCCGCCGGGGTCGGCCATGCGGCGTTGGTCCTCGTCGCGGGCGATGGCGCGGTTTCCGCAGTGGCACTTGAGGAGCGTGCCGACGGCGCCGTGGCCGCAAAAGACCGCGAGAGTGCCAGCCGGCACGCTCGCGAGGGCCCGGGCAACGGCCGAAACGATGCGCGCCTGCGCGTCGATGGCGCGCTCCCAGCCTTCGACGCTCTCACGCGGGTAGGCGAAGAACCGGTCGGCGGTCGCCTCGAACCGCTGCGGCTCCATGTAGCCTGTGGAGGAGCGGTCGTTCTCGCCGAAATCGGTCTCGTAGGTCACCGGCGCGCCGATGGGCCTGGCGATGATCTCGGCGAGCTCGGCGGCCTTGCGCTCGGTGCTGGAAAAGACGGCCGAGCCGGCCGGCAGGATATCGCGGGCGGCAAAAGCCTCGGCGCGGGCGCGGCCGGTTTCGTTGAGGCCCCAGCGCGGCGTCGGTACATTTGGGTCGATGACCACCTGCGGGTGGGTGATGTAGAGCGCGCGGACCATCAGGCGCTGCCGCGGCTGAATTCGGTGAGCTCTTTGACCATGGTGCCGACCTTGCGGATGATGGCGGGCTCCACCGGATCGCCCTTTTCGTCGAACGCCTCGTCGGCCGGGCCGATACCGAGCAGGGTCGGGACGATCAGGGTGCCGACCTTGGTCAGCGAATCCCTGAGGTGCGAGAGCGACCAGATGGTGCCGTACTTGCCCGATGACACCCCGCCGATGCCGAAGACCGCATGGCGGAAGGGGCTGGGCTTCTGGCGCGACAGCCACGTGATGGTGTTGACCGTCAAGGGCGCGACGCCGCCATTGTATTCGGGGGTGGCGATGAAGACGATGTCGTGGGTGCGCCACAGTTCGGCCAGGCGCACGGCCGTCTCGGGCACGTTGTCGGGCTCGAGGTCCTCGTTGAAGATCGGCATCGGAAAGTCGGCGAGGTCGAGCTCGGTGACCTCCACGCCCGCCTCGGCCAGCCTTCTGCCCACATGCCTTTGCAGCACGCGGTTCCAGGAGCCCTGGCGGATGGAACCGGAGAGGGTGAGGGCGGTGGGCATGCGGGCGATCCGAACTGCTTGGCGAGACAAGCGAATTTGCCCCGCGTTTGTCCGACAAGCAAGGGGGCCGTCACTCAGTCGTCGTCGCCCGACGAACCCGAACCACCCATGTTGCCGATAATGGTCTTGGTGGCCTCATTCATGCTGTTCATGAGGTTGGTGGTCATCTGCAGAGCCATCTGCCGCTGGCTCAGCGTGTTCTGCACGTAAACCATGTCGAGTTCGGCGGCGGCGGGCATTTGCTGGTGCTGGACCGGCCACGGCTTGAAGGGTCCGGCAAGAGCCGGGGTGGTGAGACTCGCTCCGATGGCGAGGACAATTGCAAGGTCGCGCATTTTGGATTCCCCGTGTTTGCGTCACGGGGAAAGCTTGTGTCCTGGTGCCTGAAGCAAGGCTGAGAGCGTGGTTCAGAAGCGGTTCACCGCTACACCCGCCGCAGCAGCACCTCCTCGATGAAGTGGCTCTTGCCCTTCTTGAGGATGAGATCGGCGCGGCTGCGCGTCGGCAGCACGTTGTCCTTGAGGTTCTTCAGGTTGATCGTCTCCCACACCCGCCGGCCATAGGCGCGCGCTTCCTCCTCGGAAAGCTGGCTGAAGCGGTGGAAGAACGAGGTCGGATCGCGGAAGGCCGTTTCGCGCAGGCGGAAGAACCGCACCATGAACCAGTCGAAGAGGTCGTCCTCGTCGGCATCGATAAAGATGGAAAAATCGAGGAAGTCGGAGGCAAAGAGGATCGGCTTGCCGGTCCTGGGGAGTTCGCCGGGCTGGAGGATGTTGAGCCCCTCGACGATGAGGATGTCGGGCCGGTCGACGACGATCTCGGCGCCGGGCACCACGTCGTAGACGAGGTGCGAGTAGACCGGGGAGGCGACGTTCGGCTTGCCCGACTTGATGTCGGCAAGGAACGAGACGAACCGGGCGCGGTCGTAGCTTTCGGGAAAGCCCTTCCTCTGCATCAGGCCGCGCTCCTCGAGCACGGCGTTGGGATAGAGGAAGCCGTCGGTGGTCACCAGGTCGACCTTGGGCGAGGACGGCCAGCGGGCGAGCAGCGCCTGCAGGATACGCGCGGTCGTCGACTTGCCGACGGCGACGGACCCGGCGACCCCGATGACGAACGGCACCTTGCCGACGGGCCGGCCGAGGAAGCGGGTCGAGACCGAATGCAGGCCCTGGATCGCCTCGACGTAGAAGGAGAGGAGGCGCGTCAGCGGCAGGTAGACCTCCTCGGCCTCCTCGAGCGAGATCGGGTCCGAGAGGGAGCGCAGCCGCTCGAGGTCCTCGGCGCTGAGCGTCATCAGCTCGCCGTCGCGCAGCTTGCTCCACTCCGCCTTGGTGAAGTGGTGGTAGGGGTTGAGGCCCTGAACGCGCTTGTTCAAATGTCTACTCCGGCTTGCGGGCGGCTTTTTCGGCAAGGCCCGACCGGGCCGTGCGGCTCTCGAGCTCGGCCATGACCGTTGCCAGCGGCACATCGGCGGCGCGCAGCAGGACGAGGAGATGGTAGAGCACGTCCCCCGCTTCCTTGGCGAGCTCGGCCCTGTCGCCGGTGACCGCGGCGATCACCGCCTCGGTCGCTTCCTCGCCGAGTTTCTGGGCGCATTTATCGACGCCGCGGGAAAGGAGCTTGGCCGTGTAGCTCTCCTCGGGCGAGGCGCCGGCGCGGACCTCCAGCCGTGCGTCGAGGTCTTCGAGGGTGAAGGGCATGCCGAACTCTCCCATGTCCCCGGTGCCGCTTCGGGCGAATGGCGCGAAGCACTCCTGCCGGGTGGCCCGCAGCGGTGCCTGCCTTAGAGCAAAAACCGGAACCGGGCAATCCGGGGAACCCGGCGCAAGAAAAAGGCCCGGGATCGCTCCCGGGCCTTTCGATTCACGTGAAACTTCGAGCCGGCCAGCCGTTACGCCGACTTCTGGTTCTGGTCCTGGTCGTCGTCCTTGACTTCCTCGAAGTCGGCGTCGACCACGTCCTCGTCGCTCTTGTCGGTGCCGGCGGCCTTGGCCTCGGCTTCCGCCTGGGCGGCCTTGTACATGGCTTCACCCAGCTTCATCGAAGCTTCGGCGAGCGTGCTGGTCTTTTCCTTGATCGCCTCGGCGTCGTCGCTCTCGAGCACGCCCTTCAAGTCGGCGATCGCCGTCTCGATGGCGGCCTTTTCCTCGGCCGAGACCTTGTCGCCGTATTCGGCGAGCGACTTCTCGGTCGAGTGGACGAGGCTCTCGGCCTGGTTGCGGGCCTCGACCGCCTCGCGCCGCTTCTTGTCGGCCTCGGCGTTGGCCTCGGCTTCCTTGACCATCTTCTCGATGTCGGCGTCGGAAAGGCCGCCCGAGGCCTGGATGCGGATCTGCTGCTCCTTGCCGGTGCCCTTGTCCTTGGCCGAGACGTTGACGATGCCGTTGGCGTCGATGTCGAACGTCACCTCGATCTGCGGCACGCCGCGCGGGGCCGGCGGAATGCCGGCGAGGTCGAAATTGCCGAGGAGCTTGTTGTCCGCGGCCATCTCGCGCTCGCCCTGGAAGACGCGGATGGTCACGGCCGACTGGTTGTCCTCGGCGGTCGAGAACACCTGGCTCTTCTTGGTCGGGATCGTGGTGTTGCGGTCGATGAGGCGGGTGAAGACGCCCCCCAGCGTCTCGATGCCGAGCGAAAGCGGGGTCACGTCGAGGAGCAGCACGTCCTTGACGTCGCCCTGCAGCACGCCCGCCTGGATGGCGGCGCCCATGGCGACCACTTCGTCCGGGTTGACGCCCTTGTGCGGCTCCTTGCCGAACAGCTGCTTGACCGCTTCCTGGACCTTGGGCATGCGGCTCATGCCGCCCACCAGCACGACCTCGTCGATCTGGCTGGCCGAAACGCCGGCGTCCTTCATCGCCTTGCGGCAGGGCTCGATGGTGCGCGCGATGAGGTCATCGACCAGCGATTCGAGCTTGGAGCGCGACAGCTTCAGCGTCAGGTGCTTGGGGCCCGAGGCGTCGGCGGTGATGAACGGCAGGTTGATCTCGGTCTGCGTCGAGGAGGAGAGCTCGATCTTGGCCTTCTCGGCCGCTTCCTTCAGGCGCTGCAGCGCAAGCTTGTCGTTGCGCAGGTCGATGCCCTGCTCCTTCTTGAACTCGTCGGCGAGATAATCGACGAGGCGCATGTCGAAGTCCTCGCCGCCGAGGAACGTGTCGCCATTGGTCGACTTCACCTCGAAGACGCCGTCGCCGATCTCGAGGATCGAGATGTCGAAGGTGCCGCCCCCGAGGTCATAGACGGCGATGGTGCCCGAGTTCTTCTTGTCGAGGCCGTAGGCAAGCGCGGCCGCCGTCGGCTCGTTGATGATGCGCAGCACCTCGAGGCCGGCGATCTTGCCGGCGTCCTTGGTCGCCTGGCGCTGGCTGTCGTTGAAGTAGGCGGGCACGGTGATGACGGCCTGCGAGACGGTCTCGCCGAGATAGCTCTCGGCGGTTTCCTTCATCTTCTGCAGGATCATCGCGGAAATCTGGCTGGGCGAGTATTTTTCGCCGGCCGCCTCGACCCAGGCGTCGCCGTTGTCGGCCTTGACGATCTTGAAGGGGACGAGGCCCTTGTCCTTCTCGACCATCGGGTCTTCGTAGCGCCGTCCGATCAGGCGCTTGACGGCAAAGAGCGTGCCTTCGGGGTTCGTCACCGCCTGGCGCTTGGCCGGCTGGCCGACGAGCCGCTCGCCGTCCTTGGAGAAGGCGACCATCGACGGGGTGGTGCGGGCGCCTTCGGCGTTCTCGATGACCTTGGCATTGGACCCATCCATCACCGCAACGCAGCTATTGGTGGTGCCGAGGTCGATACCGATTACTTTTGCCATTTCGTCTACCTCTTGTCTCAGCAAGCCCCTGGTGGAGTCCCCGCAAGCAGGCGGCTCCGTGGCCCTTTCCGGCCGGGCTCCCCGGGTTTGGATTTGGCCGATCTTCGGCCTTGCCGGCTATATAGGGGGGGTGCATGGGGCCTGCAAGCACGTAGGTGAGCAAAATGTGACCGTGGTCGGTCGCTGTTCCCGTCGCCGCCCGTCGCTTTTCAAATCGCGGGCGCCTGACTACAACCGCGCCATGGTCCGGCCCGGCACAGTCCTGCTGCACGACACGCGCAGCCCGCAAGGGCGCAGCCTGCTCTTTGCCGGGCCGCGCGAAATCCTCGTCGCGCACACTGCCGCTGAGGCGCGCGAGGCGCTCGTCCGGCTGGAGGCGGCGGGGCGGCAGGGATTGTGGGCGGCCGGCTACCTCGCCTACGAGCTCGGCTTCCTCTTCGAGGAGCGGCTTGCTCACCCGTTGCCCGAGCGGACGAAGACGCCCCTCCTCTGGCTCGGCCTCTACGACGCGCCGCGGGCGCTGGACCGCGCCGGGGCGGAGGCGTGGCTTGCCGCCCATGCCGGCGAGGCCGGGCGGGCCATCGATATCGCGCCGAGCCTCGACGAGACCGCCTACGCCGACGCCTTCGAGCGCGTGGAAGAGCTGATCGCGGCCGGCGATACCTATCAGGTCAACCTCACCTTCAAGGCGCGCTTTCGGCTCGAGGGTGATCCCGTCGCCCTCTACCGCGCGCTCGCCGCGAGCCAGCCTGCCTCCCATGGCGCGCTGATTCGCGCCCAAGACCATTGGGTCTTGTCGCGCTCGCCCGAGCTCTTCGTCGCCCGGAAGGGCGACCGGCTCTCGGCACGCCCGATGAAGGGCACCATCGCGCGCGGCCGCACGCTGGAGGAGGACGCCGCCCGGCGCCAGGTATTGGCCGCCGATCCCAAGAACCGCGCCGAAAACCTGATGATCGTCGATCTCATCCGCAACGACCTCGGGCGCATCGGTGAGGTCGGCTCGGTCAGGGTCACCGATCTCTTCACGGTGGAAACCTACCGCACCCTCCACACCATGACCTCCGGCGTCGAGGCGACCGCCAGGCCCGGTCTTTCGGTCACCGACATCCTTACCGCGCTCTTTCCGTGCGGCTCGATCACCGGCGCGCCGAAGCTGCGGGCGATGGAGATCATCCGCGAGGTCGAACGCGAGCCGCGCGGCCTCTATACCGGCGCCATCGGCTGGTTCGCCCCGGACGGCGACTTCGCTCTCAACGTCGCCATCCGCACCGCAGTCGTCGACGAAAGCGGGAACGGCGAGATCGGCATCGGCGGCGGCATCGTCGCCGACAGCATCATGGAGGACGAATACCGCGAGGCGCTGCTGAAGATGCGGTTCCTCACCGACCCCACCGGTCCGGTGTGCCTCATCGAGACGATGCTGTGGACCCGCGGGGAGGGTTTTTATCTCCTCGACCGCCACCTCGCCCGGCTGGAAGGTTCCGCCGCCTATTTCGGCATCCCCGCAAGCCGCGGCACGGTTACCGCTCTGCTAACCGATTGGGCCGCGAAGGCTGACGAACCGCGCTACCGCGTGCGCCTCACGCTCCATGAGACGGAGGGCCTCGCCATAACCGCCACGCCCTTGCCGGAACCCGCAGAAAATCCGCAGCCTTTCACCTTCGTCATCGCCCCCGAGCGGGTGACATCGGCGAATGCCTGGCTCGCCCACAAGACCGCCAACCGGCAAGCTCTCGATACCGCCCGGCAGAAGGCCCATGCCGAGCATGGCGTCGACGAGGTCGTTTTCCTCAACGAGAACAACGAGCTGACGGAAGGCTCCATCACCACGCTCTTCATCGAGCGCGATGGGCTCCTCCTCACCCCGCCGCTCTCCGCCGGCCTCTTGCCGGGAACGCTGCGCGCCGAGCTCATCGCGCGCGGCCAGGCCCGCGAGGCGCGATTGACCCTTGCGGACCTCGAAACCGCCGATGCAATCTATCTCGGCAACTCCGTGCGCGGCCTGATGCACGCCCGCTGGCTGCGGCCGGAACGCGACGGGAATTCAAGAGGTTAAGGTGCCATGACGACGATTGCCATTTCTCCCAGGGACGTGCTGGTCGTCGTCGACGTGCAGTACGATTTCCTGCCCGGCGGCAATCTTGCCGTCGCCGGCGGCGACGAGATCGTGCCGTTGGTCAACACGCTCGCCTCGCGGTTCACCAACGTCGTCTTCACCCAGGACTGGCATCCGGCCAACCACGTCTCGTTCGCCAGCCAGCACGCCGGAAAAGCGCCGTTCGAGACCATCGAGCTGCCCTACGGCACGCAGGTCCTCTGGCCCGACCACTGCGTGCAGGGCACGCATGGAGCCGAGCTCAGCCACGACCTCGATATCCCCCACGGCCAGCTCATCATCCGCAAGGGCTACAACCGCACCGTCGATTCCTATTCCGGGTTCCAGGAAGCCGATCGCAAGACCCGCACGGGCCTCGCCGGCTACTTGAAGGAACGCGGCCTCGGCAGCGTCTACGTCGTCGGCCTCGCCACCGATTTCTGCGTCGCCTGGACGGCCATCGACGCGCGCGCCGAAGGTTTTGCCACCGTCGTCATCGAAGACGGCACCCGCCCCATCGACGCCAACGGCTCGCTGGAACGGGCATGGGCCGACATGGCCGCCGCCGGGGTCACGCGGCTGATGAGCCGGCAGATATTGGGGTGAGAAAGATCAGCCGTGGTGGCGCGGGCGGTTGATGTACAATAGCCATCCGGCGACAGCGAAGATGCCGAGGATATAGACGGCGAACGGGACCAGAGTAACCAGATCGCTCATTCTTCCAACGCTCCCAGCATTTGCCTTGCCATCGAATGTAGGCCCGCACTTACGCAATGCAAATCGTGGCCAAGCCAATGGTGATCCAAGACAGCGTGCCGTCCTGAACTACGGCGATGACTGGTCCGAGGCCGCCGATGGCTACGAGAGCAATGGCGATGCCATTGGCATAGTTCGCCGAAAGCTTCCGGCGCTCGTTGCGCACGGTCTTGTTCATCGCTGCCCCCAACGGCTTGCCCGTTGAGAGCAGCTTTGCCGGACTCAGGCCTGCTTGTCGACCCCGCCCTCACCCTCGGCCGGCGCCTCGGCTTTGCCTGCCGCGCCGCCGCCCCTGGCAACGCCGACCATTGCCGGACGCAGCACGCGGTCGCCGATGGCGAAGCCTGCCTGCACCACCTGGACGACCGTGCCTTCCGGACGCGTCGGATCGGGCACCTCGAACATCGCCTGGTGCTTGTGGGGATCGAACTTCTGCCCTTCGGCCTCGATCGGCTTGACGCCGTGCTTGGCGAGCAGCCGCTGCATCTCGCGCTCGGTCATCTCGATGCCTTCGATCAGCGACTTCGTCGTGTCGTCGGCATTGGCGCGCGCCTCGGCCGGCAGCACCATCAGGGCGCGCGAGAGCGAGTCGGTCGCCGAAAGCATGTCGCGCGCAAAGCCGGCGATGGCGTAGGCGCGCGTATCGGTGATCTCGCGTTCGGTGCGCTTCCTGAGGTTTTCCATTTCGGCGGCCATGCGCAACAGCTTGTCGCGCAGCTCGGCGTTTTCCTCTGTGAGCGCCTCGACCGGATCGACCTCCGCAGACTCTGTTTCCGGGGTCACGGCGGTCTCGGGCTCTTGCTCGGGCGTCGTGTTCTCGTCGCTCATTGCTTCTTCCGCAGCTTTTTCGGGATTTGACCCCGCATATCGGCCAAAGGCGCCGACAATTCAAGCCTTGCGGGCCATCATGGCGGAAATGACGTTGGCCGTGTAGTCGACGACCGGAACGATGCGCGCGTAGTTGAGCCGGGTGGGCCCGATGACGCCGAGGACCCCGACGATCTTCTCGTTGGCGTCCTTGTAGGGCGAGAGGATCACCGACGAGCCCGAGAGCGAGAAGAGCTTGTTCTCCGAGCCGATGAAGATGCGCACGCCCTGCGCCCGCTCGGCGTCTCCGAGAAGCTCCAGCAGCCCGTCCTTGCTCTCGAGCTCGTCGAAGAGCTGGCGGATGCGCATGAGGTCCTCGGAGGCCATCGCCTCGTTGATGAGGTTGGCCCGGCCCCGCACGATCACCGTCGGATGGCCGGCGGGCGAGGGCTGGGAGAGGGTGGCGATGCCCGCGTCGACGAGCTTCTGCGTCAATTCGTCGAGCTCGGCCCGCTGCTCGGCCCGGCGCGCGGCGAGCGCCTTTCGCGCTTCCGCCAGCGTGCGCCCGACGACGTAGTGGGAAAGATAGTTGCTGGCCTGCGTCAGCGCGCTCGCCGTCAGCCCCGGCGGCAGCGGCAGCAGCCGGTTCTCCACCTGCCCGTCCTGCCCGACGAGGATGGCCATGGCCTGCGTGGCATCGAGCCGCACGAACTCGATGTGCTTCAAGACCATGTCGGCCTTGGCCGCGATCACCACACCGGCGCCCTGGCTGAGGCCGGAAAGCAGGGAGCTGGCTTCGGTCAGGATGTCCTCGACCTGCCCCTGGCCGGCCTGGTCTTCGATATGGCGGGTGATCTGGGTGCGCTCGCGCTCGTCGATGGCGCCGACCTCGAGCATGGCGTCGACGAAGAACCTGAGGCCCCTCTGGGTCGGGGCGCGGCCGGCCGAGGTGTGCGGCGCCGCGATCAGCCCCAGGTCCTCGAGGTCGGCCATGACGTTGCGCACGGACGCGGGGGAAAGGCCCATCTCCAGCATCTTGGAGACGTCGCGCGATCCGACGGGCATGCCCGTCTCCAGATACCGGTCGACAATCTTGCGGAAAATGTCCTGGCTGCGGCTGTTGAGCACCGCGAGAAAGTCTTCCGCCGGTTCGGGCCTGTCAGCCATCGATAAACTTGTTCACTTTAACCGTCCTCCATCATTTAAGGGCAAAGAGCGCCCGCGCCAAGCGTCCGGCGCTTGTGAGCGGGCCCCGTCAGGGTTAAGAGGCGGTTAACGCAACTTGCCGCGGATGATTTGCCAGCATGAGCCTCCAGCGCCCCTCCGGTCGTCAGCCTGACGAAATGCGCGCCGTGACCCTCGAGAAGGGCGTGGCGCGCAACGCCGAGGGTTCGTGCCTCGTCTGCTTCGGGGCGACCAAGGTGCTGGTGACGGCGAGCGTCGAGACGAGCCTGCCCGGCTGGCGGCGCGGCCAGGGGGTCGGCTGGGTCACGGCCGAATATGGCATGCTGCCGCGCTCGACCGGCACCCGCACCCGCCGCGAGGCGGCGGCCGGCAAGCAGTCCGGCCGCACCCAGGAGATCCAGCGCCTGATCGGGCGGTCCCTGCGCGCCGTCGTCGACATGGCGGCTTTGGGCGAGAACCAGATCACGCTCGACTGCGACGTGCTCGAGGCCGATGGCGGCACCCGCACGGCCGCGATCACCGGCGCCTATGTGGCGCTGGCCGAGGCGGTCAGGTGGATGGCCGAGCGCGAGCTGGTCAAGGGCACGGTGCTGCGCGACACGGTCGCGGCCGTCTCCTGCGGCGTCTATCGCGGCACGCCGGTGCTCGATCTCGACTATCTCGAGGATGTCGAGGCCCAAACCGACGCCAATTTCGTCCTCACCGGCTCCGGCCGTTTCGTCGAGATCCAGGGCACCGCCGAGCAGGCGCCGTTCACCCGCGCCGAGCTCGAGAGCCTGATGAGTCTGGCCGAGAAGGGGATCGGCGAATTGACGCAGGTCCAGCGGGCGGCGCTTTCGTCATGATCGGGTTCCTGAAAAAGGCCCCCTCACCCGCCGCTGCGCGGCGACCTCTCCCCCGGGGGAGAGGTGAAGAGGGCTCCGCCTTAACTCTCCCTTCGGAGAAGAGGTCGGCGGCATCGTCGCCGGGTGAAGGAGCCTTCCCATCGCCCGATTGCGCTATCTGGCACGACATCGCCCGCGCGCTCGACACCAAGGGTGGCCGCAAATGAGCGTCCCCGTCCCGCGACTCGGCGCCGGCGATCGGCTGGTGCTCGCCTCCCACAACAAGGGCAAGCTCGCCGAGTTCCAGGAGCTTTTCGAGCCCTATGGCCTGGAAATCCTTTCGGCCGGCGAGCTGGGCCTGCCCGAACCGGAAGAGACGGGCACGACCTTCGTCGAGAACGCCCGCATCAAGGCCCATGCGGCGGCCGAAGCCTCGGGGCTGCTGGCGCTCTCGGACGATTCCGGGCTCTGCGTCGAAGCGCTCGGCGGCAAGCCCGGCGTCTATACGGCCAACTGGGCCGGCCCCAAGCGCGATTTCAGCCTCGGCATGCGCCGCGTCGAGGATGCGCTGCAGGCGGCCAACGCCACCTCGCCGGCCGACCGCCACGGCTACTTCATGGCCACGTTCTGCCTCGCCGATCCGGAAGGCAATGACTGGCTGTTCGAGGGTCGTGTCGACGGCATGATCGTCTGGCCGCCGCGCGGCAGCCAGGGCCACGGGTTCGATCCGGTCTTCATGCCCGATGGCTACGACATCACCTTCGGCCAGATGCCGCCCGAAATGAAGCACTCCTGGGCGCCCGGCGAACCGGGGCTCTCGCATCGCGCCCGCGCCTTCGCCAAATTCGTCGACGCCGTGCTGGAGGACCTCGATTGAGCGCTAACGAGCTCTTCGGCGTCTATGTGCACTGGCCGTTCTGCGCGGCCAAGTGCCCCTACTGCGACTTCAATTCCCACGTCCATCGCGGACCGTTCGACGAGGAGGCGTTCCTCGCCGCCTACACCCGGGAGATCGCCCATACCGCAGCGCTTGCGCCCGGGCGGGTGGTCAAATCCGTGTTCTTCGGCGGCGGCACGCCCTCGCTGATGAGCGTGCACGCCGTCGAGACGATCCTTGACGCCATCGCCCGGCACTGGACGCTGGAGCGCGGCGCCGAGATCACCCTCGAGGCCAATCCGACGAGCGTCGAGGCCGACCGCTTCAGGGGCTACCGCGCCGCCGGCATCAACCGCGTCTCGCTCGGCGTCCAGTCCTTGAAGCCCGAGCCATTGGCGGCGCTCGGGCGCCTCCACACCGTCGACGAGGCTGTGGCGGCGGTGCGCCTCGCCCAATCGATCTTCGAGCGCTCGAGCTTCGACCTCATCTATGCCCGCCCGAACCAGACGCTCGATGACTGGGAGGACGAGCTCAAGGAAGCCCTTTGGCTTGCCCGCGGTCACGTCTCGCTCTACCAGCTGACCATCGAGCAGGGCACGCGCTACTACGACCTGCACCGCGCCGGCAAGCTGAAGATGCCCGACGAGGATCTTGCCGCCGATTTCTACGAGCTGACCCAGGAACTGACGGCGGAGGCCGGCCTGCCGGCCTACGAGATCTCCAACCATGCCCGCCCGGGCCAGGAGAGCCGGCACAACCTCCTCTACTGGCGCTATGGCGAATATGCCGGCATCGGGCCTGGCGCCCATGGCCGCCTCGTTCTCAACAACCAGCGCCACGCCACCGCCGCCGAGAAGATGCCGTTCGACTGGCAGAAGCGGGTCATGGCCAAGGGTCACGGCCTCGTCACCGACGAGGTCCTCACCTGGGAGGAGCAGGGCGACGAATTCCTCGTCATGGGCCTGCGCTTGAAGGAAGGCATTTCGCCGGCCCGCTTCACCGCCATTTCCGGGCGCCGCATCGCCGAGCGGCAGATCGCCGAACTGAAGGGCTACGGCTTCGTCGAGACCCTGCCCAACGGCAACATCCGGGTCACCGACAAGGGCTGGCCGGTGCTTGACGCGGTCGTCGCGGACCTCGCGGCTTGAAGACTTGCTCGGCCCCGTCCTTCGAGGATCGCTTCGCTCCCGCCTCTGGATGAGGCCTCATCAACCTGACATGTAATGAAACCCTCATGGTGAGGTGCCGCGCAGCGGCCTCGAACCACGAGGGTGGGCACGCAATCACAACCGCGCCGCGTCCACCGTCACCGCTCCGCCCGCCCGCACCTCCTTCATCGCCAGCGCCATCTGCGCGCGCCCGTCCGCGCCGAAGCGGAAGTGGCCGTCGCGGCCGTTGAAGCCCTGCGGGTTGGTGAGCGCGGGAGCGTTGTAGGGCGGGTTCGCGCGCGAGAGCGGGGCGGCGTTGGCGAGGATCGTCGCGGTATAGGCGAGCGTCGTCAGCCGGTGCGGCGTGCCGCCGAACCGGGCCTGGTATTCGGGCAGGATCGCCCGATAGCCGGCATCGTCGACCGTCGGGTAGAGGGCGCTGGCAAGGAACGGGGTTGCGGCGATCGTCGGATCGCCCTCCCATTCGGCCGAGCCGATGATGGCGACCGATTGCCGCGCAACCCCGGCATCGGCGATGAGCCCGGCAAAGAGCGGGGCGCTCGCCCGGTCTGGAAGGAACAGGGCGTCGACCCGGCCCGAGGTCAGGAGCGGCGCGAGGTTGGCGACGATGGCGCTGGCCTCTGCGGTGGTGGCGAACCGGTGCACCGCCGCCGGCATCAGTCCCATCTGCTGCAGGGCTCCGCGGAACGCGGCCTCCTGCGCCTCTCCCGCGGCGGTGGCCGGCACGATGGCGGCAAAGCGGCTGCGGCCCTGACGCTGGGCGAAGGCGAGCGATCGCCTGACTTCGCTCTCGGGCATCACGTTGAGGAGGTAGATGCCCGGACCTGCGGCATGCGGCGTGCTGGCAAAGCCGATGAGCGGGATGCCGGCCGAGCGCGCCACCGCGCCCGCCGCCGCCACCTGCTCGGCCCGCAACGGCCCCATGATGAGCCGCGCCCCTTCGCTGACCGCCGCGCTCGCCGCTGCGGTGGCGCCCGCGGCGCTTCCCCCGGTGTCCCTGAGGACGATGGTGGTGTTCTCGGCGATGTTGGGATTGGCCTCGATATAGGCCATGGCGAGCCGCGCGCCATTGGCCATCGAGATGGCGGTGGCCGATAGTCCCGCCTCGCCCGAGAGCGGCAACAAGAGCGCGACGCGCACCGGTCCGGTGCCGATGTTTTCGCCCGTCGCCTGCGGCAACGCCGGCAGGCTCGATTGCACCACGCCGCCCGCCCCGGCGGCCGGCACGGCGGGCAGGACGGCTGTGGCTGCCTGCGACTGCGGCGTTTGTGCCGTCTGCTGTGTGCCGCCTCCGCCGAACGGCAGCATCAGCGTGCGCGAGCCGATGTTGATCTGCGTCGGCGAGCAGCCGGCAAGGATCGCGACTCCCGCCGCCACGACGGCCGAGCCGGACTTGCGAAGCGAGCGCGTGCGCGGCATGGTCGGCAAAACCACTGATCCTTTCGTTCGAGCTCACCGGCAAGCCTCGCCCTTTATGTTTAAGTCTTCCTCAACATGGTGCCGACCGGGCTTGCGTCTCGGTATAACCGCCGGCACCCCCCGCCCTGTCCCTCCCCTCCAGGGGGAGGGGACCCTCCCGATTTTCGCAGAATGTCTTTTGCATGGTGGTCGCGGCTCTTGCGCGCCCCTCCCCCCGGAGGGGAGGGGTTGGGGTGGGGGGAAGCCTCCACAACCTCGATGTCGTGGAGCTCATGCATGACCGAGGCCCAGCAGAAGGACGCGCGCTATTTCGTCGCCGGCACGGCCTTCACCGCCCCGCCTCTGGCGCCGGGACTGCATGTGGTCGCCACCCCGATCGGCAACCTCAAGGACATCACCATCCGCGCCCTCGAGACGCTGGCCGCCGCCGATCTCGTCCTCTGCGAGGACACGCGCACCTCGGCGCGGCTTCTCGACCACTACGGCATCAAGGCGCGCCGCCAGGCGCTGCACGAGCACAACGAGCGCGCGCGCATCGGCGAGATCCTCGGGCGCATCCGCGCCGGCGAGGCGATCGCCTTGATCTCGGACGCCGGCACGCCGCTCCTCTCGGATCCCGGCTTTCCGCTGCTGCGCGCCATCGCCGAGGAGAACCTGCCGGTCTTCGCCATCCCCGGCCCCTCCGCCCTGCTCTCGGCGCTTGTCGTCGCCGGCCTGCCGACCGATGCCTTTTCCTTCCACGGGTTCCTGCCGGCCAAGGCCGGCGCTCGGGCGAACGCCCTGGCGCCGCTCGCCGATTCACGTGAAACGCTGGTCTTCTACGAAAGCCCCCGCAGGCTCGCCGCAACCCTTGCCGCGATGGCGCAGGCATTCGGGCCGGATCGCCCCGCCGCCGTCGCGCTGGAACTGACCAAGCGCTTCGAGCGCGTCCACCGCGGCATCCTTGCCGAGCTCGCCTCATCGTTTGCCGAGGGCGAGACCAAGGGCGAAGCGGTGATCCTGGTCGGCGGTGCGTCCGAGCCGGCAGCACCAAGCCAGGAGGACTGGCAGGCGGCGCTCTCCGAAGCGCTCGGCGAAAAACCGCTGCGCGCCGCCGTCGACGATGTTTCCGCCCGCTATGGGCTCAAGCGCAAGCAGGTCTACGATGCCGCCCTCGCCCTCAAAGCCCAGGGATAGGCTGCGGCTTAACGCCTGGCGCGACGGGCACCGCGGCGAATTCTGGGCCGCGCTGTACCTGCGTTTGAAGCTCTACCGGATCGTCGCCCGGCGGGTGAAGACGCCGGTCGGCGAAATCGATATCGTCGCCCGCCGGCGGGGCGTCACCGTCTTCGTCGAGGTCAAGGCCCGCGCCTTCTCGCACCTCGAGATGCAGGCGCTGGAAGCGGTCAACATCCGCCGGGTCCTGCGCGCCGGCGAGCACTATGTGGCGCGCAACCCGAAGCTCGCCGACACGGACCTGCGCTACGACGTGATTTTCCTTGCGCCCTTCGCTTGGCCGCGCCACATCATCAACGCCTTCGATATGAGCCAGATTCGCTAGGGGAACACCGCCTCATGCCCTTGAAGATCGCCGTGCAGATGGACCCCATCGAGACCATCAACCCGAAGGGGGATTCCACCTTCGCCATGATGCTGGAAGCTGAGGCGCGCGGGCACGAGCTCGTCTACTACGTGCCCAGCAGCCTCAGCCTTTCCGGCGACGTCGTCTCGGCCAATGTCGCTCCGATCAAGGTGTTCGACAAGGAAAAGGGCGAGCATTTCGAGCTCGGCGCCTTCTCGCGCATCGATCTGTCCAGCCAGGATGTGGTGCTGATGCGCCAGGATCCGCCCTTCGACATGAACTACATCACCCTCACCCACATCCTCGAGCGGCTGCACCCCAAGACCTTCGTCGTCAACCCGCCGGCGGCGGTGCGCAATGCGCCCGAAAAGATCCTCGTCACCCAGTTTCCCGAGCTGATGCCGCCGACCCTCGTCACCCGCGACCGGGCGCAGATCCACGCCTTCCGGCGCCAGCACGGCAACATCATCGTCAAGCCGCTCTACGGCAATGGCGGGGCCGGCGTCTTCCTCATCCAGGAGGGCGACCATAACCTGGCGTCCCTCATCGAGCTCTTCGAGCAGAGCTTCCGCGAACCGTTCATGGTGCAGAAGTACTTGGCCGACGTGAGGAAAGGCGACAAGCGCATCATCCTCGTCGACGGCGAGCCCGTTGCCGGCCTCAACCGCGTGCCGGCCGAGGGCGAGGCGCGCTCCAACATGCATGTGGGCGGCCGCCCGGAACTGTCGGAGCTGACCGAGCGCGAGCGCGAAATCTGCGCGGCCATCGGCCCGGCATTGAAGGAACGCGACATGATCTTCGTCGGCATCGACGTCATCGGCGGGTACCTGACCGAGATCAACGTCACCTCCCCCACCGGCATCCGCGAGATCAAGCGCTTCGGCGGCCCCGACATCGCGGCGATGATCTGGGACGCGATCGAGAAGCGGCGAGGCTGACGCCAACGGTTGGGATGGAAAAGCCGACCGTCTATACAGGACATGCGCGGACCGCTCTGGGAGAGCGCGACCTCGAAATCGAGTGGGTCGAAGCTACGGTGCGTAGTCCGCAATGGATAGAGGTCGATCCGAACGATCCGGAAGTGGTGCGTCACTTTCGCCCCATTCCGGAGCATGGAGGACGCTACCTTCGGGTGGCTCTAGTGGAAACGTCGGTCGATTTCCGTATACTCACGGTGTTCTTCGACAGGCGAGCGAGGCCGAAGTGACCAGACCGACCGTCACCTACGATCCCGAGGTGGATGCCGCCTATATCCGTTTTTCGACCGGCAAGGTCGAGGAAAGCGAAGAGGTCGCCGCGGGCATAGTTCTCGACTATGACGAGGAGGGCCGCATCGTCGGCATGGAAGTTCTCAACGCTCGAGAACATCTGCCGCCCGACGTGCTCGAGCAGGCTGCATAGCGGCCTCGCGCATGCCCACCGAAACCTTCTTCGTAGCGCTCGCGACCTTCTTCGCCACGGTCGGCGTTGCCGACATCGCCTTCATCTTTGCCGCGCTCACCAAGGACAACACCCCGGCCGAGCGGCGGATTTTTGCGACGCGCGGCGTTGTGGTCGCCGCGGTCATCCTCTTTTTCTTCGCCATTGCCGGCAACGCCATCCTCGGCCTCTTCGGCATCACCATCCCGGCGCTGCGCACGGCCGGCGGCATCCTGCTGCTCCTCATCGCCATCGACATGGTGTTCGCCCGCCATTCGGGCGGCACCGGCACGACGAGCGAGGAAGAGCACGAGTCGCGCCAGCGGCACGATATCTCGGTGTTTCCGCTGGCGATGCCGCTGCTCGCCGGCCCCGGCGCCATCAGCGCCGTCATCCTGTTGACGACCGGCGCGCGCAGCAATTTCGAGTTCTGGGCGGTGCTCGTCGCCCTCGCCCTCATCCTCTTTGCCGCCTGGCTGACGCTTCTTGTCGCCATTCCCGTCCAGCGGCTGCTGGGCCTGACCGGCCTTTCCGTCGTCTCGCGGGTCGTCGGTATCCTGCTGGCCGCGCTCGCCGTGCAGTTCGTCTTCGACGGCGTCAAGCAGAGCGGGCTCATTGCCTGATCGCTCGAAGTTTCTTCAAAACCAATCGTTAAGCACTTCTTTACCCTGTCGTTGACCCGACATGGCGTTGCGTTAGAACGGCGCCATGGACAGGCACCGGCAGGGCAAGCAGATGCGCATTCTGGCAGCGATGATCCTCGTGACCTTCGCCATCATGGCGGTCACGGCGCCGACGACTTCGGCCCGCTCGGAAATCCTCGTGCCGTTCACGCAGCACTGACCCCTGCCCCTCGAGGCAGAGAAACGCTGCCTATTTCTGGATCCGGCAGCGACCCGTCGGCCCGAGGATGTGCACGGTGCGCGGGTCGCATCCCGTCAGCAGGAAGTTCACCCAGGCGTTCTGGTCGCCATAGAAGACGTTGCGGTCCACCTCGGTCTTGACGCCGCGTACGACGCCGGTCTGCGTGTACTGCCAGAAGGTCCAGTCATGACGGTCGTAGCGCACATGCGGTTCGGCCGCCGTCGAGCGCAGCCACAGCGCATTGGGGAACGGAACGCCGCGCAGGATGTCGTTATAGAAGTTCATGTCGGTGTAGATGATCGGGAGCTTGCCCGTATGGGCTTCCATCGCCGCCAGCATCACCCCGATCTTTTCGAGCACGTCCTCGCGCGGCGGGTGCCGCTTGCAGCTCGAATGGTTGTTCCATTCGAGGTCGAGCACGGGCGGCAGCGCGTCCGGATCGGCCGGCACCATCTGGGTGAACCAGCGCGCCTGGTCCGAGGCCAGCGAGCACCAGGTCATGAAGTGGTAGGCCCCGCGCGGGATGCCGGCCGCGCGCGCCTTCTCCCAGTTGGTGTAGAACATGGGGTCGATATAGTCCTTGCCCTCCGTCGCCTTCATGAAGACGAAGTGCTGGCCGCTGGCGCGCACCTGGTGGAAGTCGATGTCGCCCTGGTAGCGCGCGACGTCGATGCCCTGGATCGGCATGGAGCGCGCCCGGTCCACCCCCGAATGCGGACGGTTGTCTCCCGGAATGGGCCCGTAGAGCCCGCCGCCGCGCGAACAGGCCGCGAGCGCAGCGATGAGAAGAACCATGCCGAGGCCCTTGATCAGGCGGGAAAGGGGTGTCGCGGAAGCGGCATCGACCATCCGGCGGGACTCTTCTCTTTGGTACGCAATACGTTAAGTCCTTGAATCAACATCGCCCGGTTAAGGAAACCTTGCGTTAAGGCTGATGCCTGCGCGCATGGTTAACCGGCCGGTGGCGGCGGTTAACCCGTTCCTGAAACGTTCTTGCCAAGCAGGCGCATGGCCTGCTAGCGTCGCCACGGCTGGGGCTTGGGGGCGAAGGCATGGTGACGCGGGTTACGACCGTGGCCTTTCAGGGCATCGAGGCGGTGCCCGTCGACGTGCAGGTGCAGATCGCGCCGGGGCATCCGAACTTCTTTCTCGTCGGCCTGCCCGACAAGGCGGTCAAGGAATCGAGCGAGCGGGTGCGCGCCGCGCTCACCTCCACCGGCCTTGGGCTTCCGCCCAAACGCATCACCGTCAACCTCGCCCCGGCGGACCTGCCCAAGGAGGGCAGCCACTACGACCTGCCGATCGCGCTCGGCCTGATGGCGGCGATGGGCGCCATTCCCTCCGACGCCCTCGACCGGTTCATGGTGCTGGGCGAGCTCGCGCTCGATGGACGCCTCTCGCCGGTCGCCGGGGTGCTGCCCGCCGCCATCGCCGCGCAGGGGCGTGACCTCGGGCTCGTCTGCCCTGCCGCCTGCGGCCCGGAAGCCGCCTGGGCCGGCGAGGCGATCGATATCGTTGCCGCCGACACGCTCCTGGCCATCGTCAATCACCTGACCGGCCATCAGCTCGCCCCGCGCCCGAGCCCCAAGCGCTGGCTGGCGAGCGGCGCGCTGCCGGACCTGGCGGATGTGCGCGGGCAGGAGGTGGCGCGCCGCGCCCTGGAAGTGGCTGCGGCCGGCGGCCACAACATGCTGATGATCGGCCCGCCCGGGGCCGGCAAGTCGATGCTGGCCGCGCGCCTGCCCTCGATCCTGCCGCCGCTCGATCCGCGCGAGCTGCTCGACGTCTCGATGATCCAGTCGATCGCCGGCGAGCTGGCTGACGGCGCCATCTCCGACCGGCGCCCCTTCCGCACGCCCCACCACTCGGCCTCCATGGCCGCCCTCGTCGGCGGTGGCTTGAAGGTACGGCCCGGCGAGGTGTCGTTGGCGCACAACGGCGTGCTCTTCCTCGACGAGCTGCCCGAGTTCGCCCCGCAGGTGCTCGACAGCCTGCGCCAGCCGCTGGAATCGGGCGAGACGGTCATCGCCCGCGCCAACGCCCGCGTCTCCTATCCCTCCCGCGTGCAGCTCGTGGCGGCCATGAACCCGTGCAAGTGCGGCATGGCGGGCTCGCCGGGCCATACCTGCCGGCGCGGACCCGCCTGCGCCGCCGATTACCAGGCGCGCGTTTCCGGCCCCTTCCTCGACCGCATCGACATCCGCATCGACGTGCCGGCGGTCTCGGCCGCCGACATGATCGCCCCGGCAAGGGGTGAACCCTCGGCCGATGTCGCCGAGCGCGTCGCCGCCGCCCGCGATCGCCAGCGCCGCCGCTACATGGAGGCGGGGCATCCGCAGGTCCTGACCAACGCCGCCGCCGGACCGACCCTGATCGAGGCGGTGGTCGCGCCCGACAGGGAGAGCCAGGCGCTGCTCCTCCAGGCGGCCGAGCGCTTCAATCTCTCGGCCCGCGCCTATCATCGGGTCTTGAAGGTCGCGCGCACCCTCGCCGACCTCGCCGGCGCCGAGAAGGTCGCCCGCGCGCATGTGGCCGAGGCATTGAGCTACCGGCTGAACCTCGGAGCGGCGTAGGTTGCGTGATGGCGGGCTGCAAATGGCCGTTTTCTGCGCTTCGGGTGCTCACGTACCCAAACGTACGCTGCGCGCCGGTTCTCGAAATCCGCCATTTTCGCCTCGCCCTGACGCAACCGTCCACGCAACCTGGGCTACCGCGCCGCCGCGATCATCGCGGCGAGCTGCTTGTACGCGTCGCACTCCGTGCCGCAGGCGGCCTCGATGATGTCGAGGCGCTCCTGCGCCAGGGCGAGCCTGCCGGTCTCGACATAGAGCTCGCCCAGATATTCGTTGGCGCCGAGGTGTTCCGGATCGAGGGCGAGGGCCTGGGTGTAGTAGCCGAGCGCCGCCTCGTGGTTGCCGTTCTTGCGCTGGGAAAAGCCCATGAGGCTCAAGGCTTCGACATCGCGCGGATTAGCGATGATGATCGGCTCCAGCGCCGCGATGGCGCCGGCGAAATTGCCGCCGCCGATATAGGCACGCGCCGTCGTCAGATGCGGCGTGCCGTTGCGCGCCGCGCTGCCCATGTAGCCGCCCGGATCGACGGCGACGGCGTTCATGGTGGCAAAGACCAACAGGGGCAGCGCTGCGACTGCCGAGGCTCGCTTGCGCATGACACATCCTCCGCGCGCATAAAGCCTAGCGCAGGCAGGTGTCCGTTGCGTGACCGATCAGCGCGCGAAGGCTTCGAACGGGTTGGTGTGCGTCAGCTGCACGATCGTCTCCTCGCCGACGCCTTGTGCGCGCAGCTTCGGGATGATGCTTTCGCTGAGCACCGTATAGGGTTTGGGCGTGCCGCCGCCCGGCAGCGCCGGGTCGTACCAGCCGCGGTCGTGGCTGAGGAGCAGCTGACGCTCGAGCCCGGCTTCGAGGGCGCGCAGGATCATCGCGACGATCTCCTCGTCCGGCGCCGAGCCGATATGGTCGTATTCGATCCAGGCGCCGCGCGCCGCCACCGCCTTGTGGAGGGCAAAATCCGGCTCGGCCTGGGTGTGGATGGAGATGAACCGGTCGGCCCGCCCGCCCGCCTGCCCGATGATGTCGAGCTGATCCATCACCACCCGGCCCTTGATCGTATGGCTGCCGATGACCGCGCCGGTCCCCTTGGCCGCGGTGACGGCAGCGCGCAGGATCCGGGCCTCGAGCTCGGTGATGCCCTCGTCCCCGGCGCTGAGCTTGATCCAGCCGGCCTTGTAGCCGGTGTCTTCGATCTGGTCGGCGAGCTCGGCCAGCATCCAGTCGGCAAGCCGCGTCTCGCTCGCCTCGCGCACCCAGGCAGGAATCCATGGCTCGCGGTAGTTGCCGGTCGGCACGACGATCGGGAAGGCGGTCGCGCGGCTGACCGCGAGATCGAAATCGGCGCGCCGCCCCACTCCGCCCGTCGAGCATTCGACGAGGGCGGTGACGCCGAGTGCCTTGATCGCCTCGATCTGCGGCGCCATCAGCGCGACGACATCGTCCGCCTCCGCCTCTGCATACCCCGGTGTGTCGGGCGTTCGCAGGTCGACGAACACGTGCTCGTGCGGCAGGATCATGCCGAGGTCGTCGGCCGCCATCGGCCCGAGGGTGGTGTAGAGGTGCTTCATGCGCGCACTCTGGAGCACTGCCTGCAAGGGCGCAAGCTAGCGGATGCTGCGGTAGCCACCGGGCACACCCCTCGGCGAGAAGACGATCTGCCAGAGCGAGACGTTGCGGGCCCGGAAGAGGGCGGCGAAGCTGAGGAGATAATAGCGCCACAGCCGATAGAAGCGCGCGCCGTACCTGCCTTCCAGCCCGGGCCAGGCGGCATCGAAATTGGCCCACCAGGCGAGGAGTGTCTTCTCGTAGTCGGCGCCGAAATTGTGCCAGTCCTCCATGACGAAGCGGCCTTCGCTCGCCCGCCCGATCTGGGCGATGGAGGGCAGCATGCCGTTGGGGAAGATGTACTTCTCGCTGAACGGCTCGCCATGCGTCGTCGAGTGATGCCCGCCGATCGTGTGGAGAAGCATCAGCCCGTCGTCGGCGAGGAGCGTGCGCGCCTTGGCGAAGAACGCCCGGTAGTTTTTGTAGCCGACATGCTCGAACATGCCGACCGAGACGATGCGGTCGAACTTTCCGTCGAGCGCCTGATAGTCCATCAGCCGCGTCTCGACCGTCAAGCCTTGCGTGCGCTCGTTGGCGAGCGCCGCCTGCTCCCTGCTCACGGTGACCCCGACGCCGGAGATGCCGTAGCGCTCCGCGGCGAACTGCAGGAATCCGCCCCAGCCCGAGCCGATGTCGAGGACCCGCATGCCCTTTTCGAGCCCGACCTTGCGGCAGATGAGGTCGAGCTTGGCCTCCTGCGCCGCGTCGAGACTGTCGGCGTCCTTCCAGTAGCCGCAGGAATAGATCATGCGCCTGTCGAGCATCGCCTCATAGAGGTCGTTGCCGATGTCGTAGTGCTTCTCGCCGACTTCCTTGACCTTGAGGCGCTGCAGGTTGAGGAGGCGTCCCTTGACGGCGCTCCAGAGGACGGCAGTGTCCTTCGGAAAGGCGTCGGGCACGGCGGCGGTGAGCAGCCGGTAGATCAGCTCGTCGAGCGCCTCGGCGTCCCACCAGCCGTCCATGTAGCTCTCGCCGAGCCCCAGCGTTCCTTGCGCGATGAGGCGGGCATAGAGCCGTTCGTCATGGATCCGGGGGTCCCAGGGGCGATCGCCATTGATGACGATATCCGCGGCGGCGAGCTGCTGCTCGACGAAACGTTTTGCGCGATTGCTCATGACTGAAATCGGCGAGGAAAGTGCAGATGATATCTGCACAGTCTAGGCCCGATTCTCCCACATCTTCAATCCGCTGACGATTGCGGGCCCGGCAGGCGTGACGCCTGCCGGGCCGCTGATTCACGTGAAACCGCTCAGCGCACCTTTTCAAAGAACGCGCGGATGTCGGCGACCAGCAGGTCCGGCGCGTCGGTGGCGGCGAAGTGCCCGCCATAGGGCATCTCGGTCCAGTGGACGATGTTGTTGGCGCGCTCGGCAAAGGTGCGCACCGAACGGAAGTCCCACGGGAAGACGGCAACGCCGGTCGGCGTCCTGTTCTCGGCCTCGCGGTAGCCCGAGCCCGAGCGGGTATCCTCGAGATAGATGGCGGCGGCAGAGCCGCCGGTGGCGGTGAACCAATAGATCGAGGCGTGGGCGAGGAAGAGGTCGCGGTCGACCGTCTCGACCCCCTGCCCCTCGAAGCCGAAGAACAGTTCGGTGTTCCAGGCCATCTGCGCCACGGGCGAATCGACGAGGCCGTAGGCGAGCGTGCCGGGGCGCTTCGACTGGATGACCTGATAGCCGTTGTACTTCTCGAACATGTCGAGATTGGCGAAGCCCTCGAGCTCGAAGGGGGTGAGCTTTTCCATCTCGCCGGGCGTGCCGTTGGGAAAGGCGAAGATCTGCTGCAGGTGCACGCCCCTGAGGCCTTCGGGCGCGAGGATGCCGAGCTCCTTGGACACCAGCGCCCCGACGTCGCCGCCCTGCGCGCCGTATTCGGTGTAGCCCAGCCGCTTCATCAGCGTGTCCCACGCCTTGGCGACCCGGGCGCTGTCCCAGCCGGCCTGCGTCAGCGGACCCGAGAAGCCGTAGCCGGGGAGCGACGGGATGACGAGATCGAAGGCGATGCCGGCATCGAGCCCGTGGGCGCGGGGGTTCGAGAGCGGCCCGATGACCTTCAGGAACTCTGCGATCGTCGAGGGCCAGCCATGGGTGAGGATCAGCGGAAACGCATTGGGCTCGGGCGACTTGATGTGGAGGAAATGGATGGTCTGCCCGTCGATCTGCGTCATGAACTGCGGGTAGCGGTTGAGCTCGGCCTCGTGCGCCCGCCAGTCATAGTCGTGCAGCCACCGGTCGGCGAGTTCCCTGATGAAGTGCACGGGCTGGCCGTGGCTCCAGTCGGTCGTGGCCGCGACCGGCCAGCGCGTCATCTCCAGGCGCTCCTTGAGGTCGGTGAGGGCAGTTTGCGGAATCTCGATCTTGAACGGGACGATGTCGGTCATTTGGCTTGCTCCTTGTGCCGTGGCGGAGGCGAGAGGACCGAATGCGGACGCCAGCAACAGGGCGGCGCCGGACGTGAGCATATCGCGGCGGGTGAGGTCGGACATCTTCGGCTCCTGATTTCGGCCGGGCGACCACCGTCCGGCTTCGACAAGGAGCTTGCCCCACCCCTGCTGACAGAGTGCGGCAGCAGCGTTTTGCCTTGCAAGCCACCGCTCTTCGCTCCCCTCCCCCTTGAGGGGAGGGGTGCGAAGAGCGGTGGCTTGCAA
>NZ_JZEX01000022.1 GCF_000969415.1 Devosia geojensis
TCGTAATGGTGTCAGTGATATATGTGGATATTACAGAATGATATTTAAATAGTGCAGACGTGAGTGTTGTAGGCTGTGTTTTTTTTTTTTTTTCCAGATGTGTATAGAGACATGCCTGTGGCAGCATGGTGCCACACCCACCGGCTTTCGCCAGGACATCGGGAGTGGCGGGATGGCGGTGCAGAAGCCGCCCGGCCGGTGCGCCTATCCCTCGATCTCCTCGCGCAGCATTTCGAGTTCCAGCCAGCGGTCTTCGGCCGCCTGCAGCTTTTGCTGCGTCTCTGCAAGCGCGGCGCTCTTTTGCGCGAACGCGGCGGGGTCGCGGGTGTAGAAATTTGGGTCGGCGAGCGCTGCGTTGAGGGCCGTGATCTCTGCGGTCAGTTTTTCCATCTCGCCAGGCAGCGTTTCGAGAGCGTGTTTTTCCTTAAAGCTCAGCTTGCGCTTGGGGACAGGGGCGGCCGGGGCGGATGCGGGGGGTTTTTCGGCTCTGGCCGGCTTTGCGGCCGCCGGCCGCGCCGAGACGCCGGCGCCGCGCTGGGCGACCATGTCGGCATAGCCGCCCGCATATTCGATCCAGCGGCCCTCGCCCTCGGCGACGATCACCGAAGTCGCGACCCGGTCGAGGAAGTCGCGGTCGTGGCTGACGACGAGGACGGTGCCGGGATAGTCGGCGACCATCTCTTCCAGGAGGTCGAGCGTTTCGAGGTCGAGGTCGTTGGTCGGCTCGTCGAGGACGAGGACGTTGGAGGGAAGCGCCAGCACGCGGGCCAATGCCACACGGGCCCGCTCGCCGCCCGAGAGCTTGCCGATCGGCGTGTTGGCCTGCTCGGGGGTGAAGAGAAAGTCCTTCATGTAGCCGACGACGTGCCGGCCCTCGCCGTTGATGACGATGGTGTCGCTGCCCCCGCCCGTCAGCGCGTCCTTCAAGGAGGTTTCGGAATGAAGGCGCGCACGGCCCTGGTCGAGGATCGCGGACTGCAGGTTGGCCCCGAGCCGCACCCGGCCCGCATCGGGCGCGAGCTCGCCGGTGAGGAGCTTGATGAGCGTCGTCTTGCCGGCCCCGTTCGCCCCGACGATGCCGACGCGCTCCCCGCGCATGACCCGGGTCGAGAAGTCGGCAACCACTCGGCGCGCGCTGAAGGACTTGGAGATGTTCTCCGCTTCGAAAACGAGAGCGCCCGAGGCGCGGGCCTCGGAGACTTCCAGATTGACGCCGCCGGCCGTGCGCCGCGCCTCGCGCTTGTCCTGACGCAGGCCCGCCAGCCGCTCGAGCCGGCCGACATTGCGCTTGCGGCGGGCGGTGACGCCGTAGCGCAGCCAGTGCTCCTCGCGCGCGATCTGCCGGTCGAGCTTGTGGCGGTCGCGCTCCTCGGCCTCCAGAACCTCGTCGCGCCAGGCTTCGAACGCGGCAAAGCCCTTCTCGATGCGGCGGGTGACGCCGCGGTCGAGCCAGACGGTGGCCCCAGTGAGGTCGGCGAGGAACCGCCGGTCGTGGCTGATCAGCACCATGGCGCAGCGCATGGAGGCGAGCTCGCCCTCGAGCCACTCGATGACCGGCAGGTCGAGATGGTTGGTGGGCTCGTCGAGCAGCAGCACGTCCGGGCGCGGCGCGAGAACGCGCGCCAGCGCCGCGCGGCGGGCCTCGCCGCCCGAGAGGGTCGAGGGCGCCTCGTTGCCCGTCAGCCCCAGCGCCTCGACGAGGTGCTGGGCGCGATAGGCGTCGTCGCCGGGCGCAAGGCCCGCCTCGACATAGGCGAGGGTGGTCTCGAAGGCGGAAAGGTCCGGTTCCTGCGGCAGGTAGCGGATGGTGGCGCTGGGCTCCAGGAACCGGTCGCCGGCGTCCTGCTCGATCTGCCCGGCGGCAATGCGCAGCAGCGTCGACTTGCCCGAGCCGTTCCGCCCGACCAGCGCCACCCGCTCGCCCGGCGAGACGATGAGCTCGGCCCCTTCGAGGAGCTTGGTGCCCCCGAAGGTCAGGTGGATGTTCTGCAGGGCGAGGAGCGGTGCGGCGGGCATGGGGAATTCTGCGGGAACTGAATGCGGCGCCCCATCGGCCCGCACGATGGCGCGATAGACCACAGGCGGGTAGCGTTGGCAACCGTGGGGCGAGAAGGGGAGCGGGGACGAAAAAGGCTGGTCAGGGCGTTGAGGACCCTGACCAGCCCGGGGAGACGGTAGCAGCAAGCCCCGTCGTCTGGTGACGTGATCTCTCGATCACGTTGATGGGACGACATTGCCGCATAAAAACATGACTGTCAAGATCATGTTTTTATGGCGTGGTGGGACGATGCTCGTGCAGAAGATCACTGCGCCGGTGGCGCGGCTCAGTGGACCGGCGTTGCTTCGGCGAGGAGTTCCGTCAGGCCCAGCCGCTCACGCAGCGAGCGCTTCTTCTGGGCGAGGTCGGCGATGGTGTAGCTCTCGAGCACGGAAAAGAACGCGCCGAGCGCTTCGCGCAGCGCCCCGTTGAGGTCGCATTCGCCCACCAGCGGGCAGTCGGCGCCCTCTTCGAAGCATTCGGCGAGCGCGAAGTTCTCCTCGGTCAGGCGAATGGTGTCGAGCAGCGTGATCTCCTCGGCCGGCTTGCCGAGGCGGATGCCGCCGTGGCGGCCGCGCACGGTCTCGATCAGCCCGTTCTCGACCAGCGGCTTGATAAGCTTGAACAGGAAGAGCTCGGAGATGCCATAGGCCCTGGCGATATCGGCCACCCGGCTCAGTTCCGGCTGGTTGACGGCGCAATAGACGAGGGTGCGTACGGCGTAATTGGATTGACGGGTGAGTCTCAACTCAGGTCCTTTCCGGCGCGAACGGCCGATTTGATCTCTCGCGGTCTGACGCGGCGGGCCTGCCCATGCCGCAAGGGGCGGGCAGCCCGTGCGGCAAACGGCATCGCGGCCTTCTGATTTGCGCGCAGCTTATAACGATTCTAAAATATGTCAACATAACCTGATGCGACATGTCAGCTTTCTGCATCCGGTTAACCTACCCATTCCATTAATTGCTCAATTGGAAGTTATTCTGCTAAAGCAGTCTCTTGCGGCGCATTCAACGGGAGGGAAATGACGCCTTGGGCCAGACTCTGACGCGCGCCGGCTTGCGGCGCAGGCTCATTGAACGTTTCGGTGTTGCATCGACCGACGCTGACCGGCTGGTGACGCGGCTGCTCGATCTCATCGGCTCCGAGCTCGGACAGGGGCGGACCGTCAAGCTCACCGGCTTCGGCACGCTCGAAGTGCGCACCCGCGGCGCCCGCAAGGGGCGCAACCCCAAGACCGGGGAACCCTATCCGGTCGCCGCGCGCAAGGTCGTGGTCTTCACCCCCAGCGCCCATCTCAAGCGCCGGCTCGATGAGCTCAAGGACGGCTAGGGCGTTGCCCAAGCCGCCGGGAGCTCCCTAGCCGGTGATGTCGGCGAGCGAGCGCGAGAGATATCGCCGGTAGAGCGGCAGCTCGGCCGCCCCGATCGCCGGCGCCAGCGGCCCCAGCCGCCCGCCCATGACCTGCGGCGGGCCGAGCGATGTCGAGGGGAGCGTGCCCAGGTGATGGACGACGCGCTCGACCAGCCGCTCGACCACCGGCCGCGGCATGGCCCCGTCGATGACCGCCACCTTCGCCTCGATGACGACGGCGGTGTTGAAGATCACGCGGGCGAGGGCGACGGCCCCGGCCTCGAGCCATTCGCCGAGCACCGGTTCGAAGCCGTCCCAGTCCCACGCGCCGTAGGGCCCGACGGGGCGCGGGCGGCCGGCCGCCTCCAGCCGGTCGGCCAGCGCGCCGAGCGAGGCGACGTGGTGGGCGACGCGCGGCCCGTCGTCCCTGGCGTCGATGAGCATCGAGCCAAGATTGGCCGAATTGCCCGACGGGCCCTCCCAGAGGGTGCCCTGGCCGATGACGCCGGCGGCGATGAAGTGCGAGACGAGGAAATAGATGACGTCGGACGGGCGCGGGCGGGGCGTGGCGATGAGCTCGCTCCAGCAGGCGGCGTTGCCGTCGTTGTAGATGGTGACCTCCAGCCCCGTTTCGGCCGAGAGCGCGCGGGTCAGGTCGAGCTCCTGCCAGAGGCGGACCTGCTCGGCATCCGCCCCCACCTCCTCGATGGTGCGCCAGATATAGGTGGGCATGGCGATGCCGAGGCCGGCGAGGCGCCCGCGCGCCTCGGGCGCAAGGGTTTCGGCGAGCGCGCGCGCATGCTCGCCGACCCGGCCGACGATGGTGCGCGCGTCGGGAAAGTCGTGCACGTCTTGGCGCTCGACCTGCACCTCGCCATGCAGGTTGATGAGCACCGACTGCAGGTGCCGCCAGCCGATCTCGCAGCCGAGGCAATAGCGCCCGTCGGGTCTGAGGAAGATCGGGGTCGCCGGCTGCCCGCGCCGGCCGCGCAGCACCTGCCCGCGCGAAATCAGGCCCGCCTTCTCGACATCGGCGAGGATGGCCGAGACGGTCTGCGGCGCCAACCCCGACAGGCGCGAGATCTCGGCGTTGGAGACGCCCGGATTGAAGGCGACGATGCTGAGCACCGCCCGCTCATTGGCCTTGCGCAGCCCGTTGTGCTGCAATCCCCGGCCACCCGCGTCGAATATGTCCTGGAATGGCAATGGAGGATTTGACATCTGATAACCGGCCCCTTGCCGGCGACATTGCCGGCGTTTCGCCAAGCGACCGCTCCGCATGCGGCCGATGAATCACGGCGATTTTTTCAATAATGGCAAAAGGATAAGGGCTCGCCAATCCCAATGGCGCGGCAAATTGCAGCGCAATCCATTGGCAGAACTTACAATTTGGGATTCGGTTGCGGCGGGGCCGGGCGGCGCCCGGCCGGAAGAACGACAAGGAAAATCCCGCCCGTGGGGCACGGGCGGGACGGGTCTTGGCGGATGGGCAGGGCCGGTCAGGCGGCGGCGAGGTCCGCCGCTTCCCGCCGGTGCGCGCCCTTGAGGCTCACCTGGCCCAGCAGCGCGACGAGGAAGGCGATGCCGCCGGCCGCCACCGACACCCAGAAGCCGCTAGCGGCGCCGTACTGGTCGACGACCCAGCCGGAGGTGAAGGAGCCGATCGCCATGCCGATGGCGATGCCGGTGATCACCCAGGTCATGCCTTCGGTCAGCTTGCCGGCCGGCACGAGTTCCTCGACGAGGCCGAAGGCGGTGATGAAGGTCGGCGATATGGCCACGCCGCTGAGGAGCAGGAGCAGGGCGAGAAGCGGCACGTTGGGAATGAAGAGCAGCGGGATCGTCGTCGCCGCAACGATCGCCACGGCGATGAGGAACTGGCGGGCCAGGGGCATGGTCAGCTTCAGCGCGCCGTAGACGAGGCCGACGATGAAGGAGCCGACCGCGTAGCTTCCGAGCACCAGGCTTGCCGAGGCGGGCGTGCCCCAGGCCTCCGTCAGGGCGATCACCGTGACTTCGGCCGTGCCGAAGATGGTGCCGACCGCGATGAGCGTCAGGGTGACGATCTGCACGGGCCGCAGGAAGATGGCCGAACGCCCCTGGCGGCGGGCAACCGGCTGTATCCTGGGCTCGGTCGATTTCTGCATGACGAAGAGCGTCGACCCGATGGCCAGGCTCACCGTCGAGATCAGCACGCCCGCTTCGGGAAAGAGCGTCACGCTGAGGCCCACCGACATGACCGAACCGACGATGTAGACGAGTTCGTCGGCGACCGATTCGAAGGCGAAGGCGGTGCGCAGGAGCGGGGTGTCGCGATAGATCTCGGTCCAGCGGGCCCTGACCATCGCCGGCATGCTGGGCAGGGACCCGGCGAGCACCGCGCTCGCGAACAGCGTCCAGTTCGGCCAGCGCAAGTAAGTGGCAACGAGCAGCGCGACGAACGCGGCGACCGCAAGGGTGGTCGCCGGCACCAGTACCCGGCTTTGCCCGAACCGGTCGACGAGCCGCGAGATCTGCGGGGCGACGAACGCGTTGGTGAGGGCGAAGGTGGCCGCGACCGCGCCGGCCAGCCAGTATTCGCCGTGCGTCTGGGACAGCATGGCAACGATGCCCATCGTCGTCATGGCGAGCGGCAGGCGGGCGAGGAACCCGGCCGAGGCGAAGCCCTTGGCGCCCGGCGCGCGGAAGATTTCGCTATAGGGGTTGGACATGGGACGTTCCTTGAAAATCGGGGAAACGCCACTCACATACGTGGCGTATGTCAATCACATAGTTGCATACGCGACGTATGTCAATTAATATACGAACCGTATGTGAAAGGAAAGCGATGGCGCACAAACCGCGCAGCCAAATGATCGCCGAAACCCGGGGCAAGCTCCTCTCCGCCGGCCGCAGGGCCTTCGGCACGGTGGGGTACGCAGAGGCATCGATGGATGACTTCACCGCCGAGGCCGGGCTGACGCGCGGCGCGCTCTACCACCATTTCGGCGACAAGAAGGGGCTGTTCGCCGCCGTCGTCTCGCAGATCGACGCCGAGGTCACGGTTCGCCTCGCTGAGATCACGGAGCGCGCCGGCGGCGGCTGGCGCGGTTTCGTCGAGAGCTGCGCCGCCTATATCGAAATGGCGATCGAGCCCGAGATCCAGCGCATCATCCACTGCGACGGACCTGCGGTGCTCGGCGAATCGTGGATGACCACGTCGCAGAGCGGGTGCCTCGCCTGCCTCGTCGACGATCTCGAGCGGTTGAAAGCCGACGGCGTCGTCGGCGACATCGATCCGGAAGCGGCCGCCCGCCTCATCAACGGCGCTTCGCTGCACGCAGCCCAGTGGATCGCCAATTCCGACGACCCGGAAGCGACCTCGAAAAAGGCGGTCGCCGCGTTCCGCGCACTGCTCGAGGGGCTGCGGGTGAGGGCTGCTGAGCGCGTCGGCGAGACGGTGAACTGAGCAGCCGCGGACGATTTGCGGAGAAATTGTTAGAACGCCCCACCCGACCACAGGGTCATTCCCGCGAAAGCGGGAACCTCCGTTGACGTCACCTGCTTAGCAAACGGAGATCCCCGCTTTCGCGGGGATGACCCAGTGGGGGGGTAACGATGCGGGGCGCCTGCGGGACACCCGCCTGCCTACTCGTAGACCTTGCCGAACCGCCAATAGCCCATGAGGTTGAGGGTGCGCCGGTCGAGGCCCCTCTCCTTGATGAGGAAGCGGCGGATGGCCATGACGGCTTCGGATTCGCCGGCGATCCAGGCGTAAAAATCGCCGCCGTCGATGGGCTGGGCGCGCTCCCAGGGCACGTTGGCGTCGATGTCGATGTCCTCGAGCACGAGGTCGGCCGCAGCGGCGCCCTGCGGCAGGCGGGCGCGGCGGACGGCGTCGATCATCAGGTCCCCGGGACGCAGATCCGCGTCCTCGCGTGCGAGCCAGTGGAGGGTGAGCCCACCCCAATCGGCAAGCGCGATGCGATCCTCGTTGGAGGGCACCTCGACGAAGGCCTCGACGCGCGGCAGGTTCGGGCGCGCCGAGAGCTCCTCGAGGATGCCGGCGAGGGCCGGCAGCGCCGTTTCGTCGGCCATCAAGAGGATATGCCTGACGCCCGCCGGCGGCTTCCACTCGAAACCGTCGATCGGGCTCCGCGAGAGCCGATTGGGTGCCGACATCTGCACCCGGTCGCCGGGTTGGGCGCGGGTTGCCCAGCGCGAGGCGGGGCCGGTCTCGCCATGCAGCACGAAATCAATGTCCACCTCGCACTGCTCGGCGCGCAGGTGACGGATGGTGTAGGTGCGCATCGGCACCCGGTCGGCGACCGGCAGGGCCTTCCACGACTTGTACCAGTCGCCGTCCTTGGGCACGTCCGGCGCGATCCCGTCCCTGGGAAAGAAGATCTTGATGCGCTGGTCCGGCGCCATCGTCGTCATGTCGGCGACCTCCGGCCCGGTGAAGGTCAAGCGCCGCAGGTGCGGCGAGACGTCGGCGAAGCGGGCGAGGGTGACGTCGAAGATGCGGTAGGGCTGGGTGCTGGTCATGAAAGCTGGTGCGGACGGCTAAAATATGAGAGTCGAACTCCTATTAAGATGACGCACGCGCCTGCGCAAGGGCGGCCGTATGTCGGGCACGATCAATCCCACCACCGGCTGTCATCCCGGCGAAAGCCGGGACCCAGTAGACGCCGGCCTACCGAGTTTCGCCCAGGATCCCATCACTCCCACGGGGTCATTCCCGCGAAAGCGGGAACCCCTGTTTCCACTTGCTTCTCTGCAACGGAGATCCCCGCTTTCGCGGGGATGACCTGATGTGGCGGCGATACTGTGCGGAGCCGCGACGGCGCCGTTTACTGGGTCCCGGCTTTCGCCGGGATGACAGCCGGTGGGTAACGGCAATGTCCGGGCTCTCCCGTTATCGCCGACTTTACCCCACCACAACCGAACGCCTCGTCCCGCCCGGCACCGGCGCCACGTCGTGTGCGGCAATGGAAGCCGGTTTCATCTCGATGGAAAAGCCCGGCGCCTGCGGGGGCATGTAGGCGGCGTTCTCGATGCGGCAGGGATCGAGGAAGTGCTCGTGGAGGTGGTCGACATATTCGACGACGCGCCCGTCCATCGTGCCCGAGACGCAGAGATAATCGATCATGGCAAGGTGCTGGACGTATTCGCAAAGGCCGACGCCTCCCGCGTGCGGCCAGACGGGCTTGCCGTATTTGGCGGCCAGCAGCAGCACGGAGAGCACCTCGTTGAGGCCCCCGATGCGGCAGGCGTCGATCTGCACGATGTCGATGGCGTCACGGGCGATGAACTGCTTGAAGAGGATGCGGTTCTGGCACATCTCGCCGGTCGCGACCTTGATCGGGGCGATGGCGTTTCTGATCTTGCGGTGGCCCTCGACGTCGTCGGGGCTCGTCGGCTCCTCGATGAAATAGGGCCTGGCGAAGGCGAGGGAACCCATCCAGTCGATGGCTTCGCCGACCTCCCAGATCTGGTTGGCATCGACCATCAGGATGCGCTCAGGCCCAATGACCTCGCGCACGATCTTCAGGCGCCTTATGTCGTCCTCGCGGCTGCGCCCGACCTTGAGCTTGATGTGGGTGAAGCCGGCGTCCACCGCCTCACGGGCGAGGGCCCTCAGCTTCTCGTCCGGATAGCCCAGCCACCCGGCCGAGGTGGTGTAGCAGGGATAGCCTCTGGCTTCGAGGAGGCGCCGGCGTTCCTCGCGGCCCTCGGCCGCGCGGGTGAAGATGTCGAGCGCCTCGGCCGGGGTTATGGCGTCGGTCAGGTACCGAAAGTCGACGATGCGCAGCAGCTCTTCCGGGCTCATGTCGGCAACGAGCTGCCAGACGGGTTTGCCCTCGCCCTTTGCCCAGAGGTCCCAGACGGCGTTGACGACGGCCCCGGTCGCAAGGTGCATGGCGCCCTTGTCGGGCCCGATCCAGCGCAGCTGGCTGTCGCCCGTCACGTGCCGCCAGAAGCGGCCGGGATCCTCGGCGATCCAGGAAAGCTCCAAGCCCACGACCCGCTCGCTCAGCGCTTCAATCGCCGCCACCACCCCCTCGTTGCCGCGCCCGATGGTGAAGGTGAGGCCATGGCCTTCGAGCCCGCGCCGGCCGGTCTCCAGCACCACATAGGCGGCCGAATAGTCCGGGTCCGGATTCATCGCGTCCGAGCCGTCGAGCGACTGGGAGGTGGCAAAGCGCAGATCGTGGGTGCGAAGGCCGGTGATGCGGGGCATGGCGTTCTGTCGGACGTTCTGGGGGCTAGCGTGAAATCCGCGCCTGGGTGCGGGGGTCGAAGAGGTGGATGTGCTTCAAGTCCGGTGCTATCGGGAGTTTGGCGCCCGGGCCGACGTCGAGCCGCTCGCGCAGCACCGCCGTGATCTGCTGCTTGCCGGCCTCGAGCAGCACATGCGTTTCGGCGCCGGTCGGCTCGACGACGACGATCTGCGCCTCGACGCCGCCGGGCGCGATGGACAGGTGCTCGGGCCGCACGCCATAAATCAGCCGGTCGCCCTGGTTGATGGCAAGGTCCACCGGCAGCGGCCAGGATGCCCCGCTGTCCGCTTCGAGCACCGGCTGCCTGTCGCGGCTCGCGACGGTGCCCTCGATGAGGTTCATCGCCGGCGAGCCGATGAAGGAGGCGACGAACAGGTTGGCCGGCCGGTCGTAGAGCTCCAAGGGCGTGCCGACCTGCTCGATCACTCCGTCGCGCATGACGACGATGCGGTCGGCCATGGTCATGGCCTCGATCTGGTCGTGGGTGACGTAGATGGTGGTGGTCTTGAGGCGCTGGTGCAGCGCCTTGATCTCGGCGCGCATGGCGACGCGCAGCTTGGCATCGAGGTTGGAGAGCGGTTCGTCGAAAAGGAAGACGGCCGGGTCCCGCACGATGGCGCGGCCCATGGCGACGCGCTGGCGCTGCCCGCCGGAAAGCTCGCGCGGGTACCGGTCGAGCAGGTGCGAGAGGTCGAGGATGCCGGCGGCGCGGTTGACCGCGTCCTCGATCTCGCTGCGGCTGCGCCGGGCGAGTTTCAAGGCGAACGCCATGTTGTCGCGCACCCGCATGTGCGGGTAGAGCGCGTAGTTCTGGAAGACCATGGCGATGTCGCGGTCCTTGGGCGGCAGGTCGGTGACGATGTTGCTGCCGATCTGGATGTCGCCGCCGGTGATGTCTTCAAGACCGGCGATCATGCGCAGCAGCGTCGACTTTCCGCAGCCCGAGGGCCCGACCAGCACCAGGAACTCCCCGTCGCGCACGGCAAGGTCTATGCCGTGCAGCACTTCGAGCGCCCCGTAGGTCTTGATCACATCCATGACGGCGACACTGGCCATTTCACGTTCCTCCCTTGTTGTTGTGCGACGGTCCTAGCGTCCGCCGAATCCTGCCCCGACGGTGATGCCCTTGTAGATGACCTGCTGCAGGATGACGGCGAGCACCAGCCCCGGCAGCATCGAAAGCGCCGCGCCCGCCATGATGTAGTTCCAGGACGTGCCCTGCTCGGTCTGGAACATGGAAAGGCCCAAGGGGAGCGTTGCGTACTCCATGCCGTTCACCACCACCAGCGGCCAGAGGAAGTTGTTCCACTGCCCGATGAAGGTGAAGAGTGCGAGGAGCCCGATCGCCGGCAGCGAGAGCGGAATGATGATCGAAACGAGGATTCGCAGCCGCGAGGCCCCGTCGATCAGCGCCGCTTCCTCGAGCTCGCGCGGGATCGAGAGGAAGAACTGCCGCAACAGGAACGCGCCGAACGAGGAGAAGGCCATCGGCAGGATCATGCCCTGGTAGGTGTTGACCCAGCCGAGCTGGTTGACGATGAGGAAGAGCGGGATCACCAGCATCACCTGCGGGATCATCAGTGTGCCGAGGTACGCCACGAATATGCTGTCGCGCCCCGGAAAGCGCAGGCGCGCGAAGGCGTAGGCGGCGAGGGCCGAAACGACGATGGTGATGGCGGTGACCCCGCCGGCAACGATGGCGCTGTTGAGGAAGAACCGGCCGAACGGCAGGCGCAGCCAGGCTTCCGCGAAATTCTCCCACTGCCACTCGGTCGGCAGCAGACGCGGGGGCACGGCGAGCACCTCGGCATCGCTCCTCACCGCGTTCGAGACCATCCAGAAGAACGGGAAGAGGAAGGCGAGCGCGACGAGGGTGAGCGCGCCATGGTTGAGGATGTCGAGGAAAAGCTTGAGCCCCGCGTTCTTCTGCTTGCGGCGCGGGCGGGCGGCGGCTGTCGGCAGGGCATTAGCTGTCATAGTGCACCCATTTGCGCTGGAGCCAGAACTGCAGGGCGGTCAAGGCCATGATGATGATGAACATCACCCAGGCGAGCGCCGAGGCGTAGCCCATCTGGTAGTTGCCAAAGCCGTTCTGGTAGATGGCGAAGCCGAGGGTCGCCGTCGCCGAGCCGGGGCCGCCACGGGTCACCACATAGATCTGGTCGAACACCTGCAGCGAGGTGATGGCGGTCATCACCGTGCCGAAGAAGACGGTGGGGGAAATCAGCGGCAGGCGGATTTTCCAGAACCGGTCCCAGGCGCTGGCCCCGTCGATCTTGGCGGCCTCCAGATAGCTCTGCGGCACGAGGTCGAGGGCTGCGTTGAACAGCACCATGTTGTAGCCGACGTTGGCCCAGAGGGTGACGATGATCACCGCCTGCATGGCGAGCTTGGGGTCGAGCAGCAGGTTCGGCACGTGCAGCGCGAGCGTCTGGAAGACGGTGTCCATGAACCCGCCGGGCGTGAAGATCAGGAGCCACACGACCGAAGCCGCGATTGCGGGCGTGAAGGTCGGTAAAAAGAAGATCACCCGGAACCAGCGCTGGCCGCGCTTGAGGCTCGAGATCCACACGGCCAGCCCCAGCGAGAGGACGATGTTGAGGACGAGGTATTCGAGCGTGAAGAACAGGGTGTTGCCGAGCACCGTGTAGAACGCCGGATCGAGCGTGAAGAGCCGCTGGTAGTTGGCGAACCCGACGAAGCTCGGCGCCGAGATCAGCTGCCAGTTGGTGAAGCTGATGGCGAGCGAGGCGATGATGGGAAACAGCATGAAGGCGATGAAGCCGAGAAGGCTCGGCAGGAGGAAGACGAGCGCGGTGCGCGCTTCCTGCGCCGACATGCGGTTCCGCCGGCGGGGCGGCGCCATCGTCGCTTCTCTGGTGGAAACGGTCTCGGTCATGGGTCCTCCCGGAATGGGAGCGGCGGCAGGTGTCGCGCCCGCCGCCGCCGGCGTCCTTACTGGCTCTGGGCCAGGCTCTGGATCGTCTGCATGGTCTGCTCGGGAGACTGGCTGCCGGTCATGGCCAGCGGGTAGTACTGGGTGAAGAGGTTCTCGACCGCGTTCCAGTTGCTGGTGATCTCGTAGGTCGCCGAGTGCGAGAGCGAGTATTCGAGCGCCTCGCGCGCGCCCTCGACGCCGGCGGCCGCCACGTCGAACCAGTAGGTCTGCTCGGCCTTGCGGGCGGGCAGGGCCCGGCCGGCTTCGGCGAGATACTTCAGCGCCTCGGGTCCGGTGATGACCTGGATCGCCTTCCAGGCGGCGTCCTTGTTCTGGCTCGAGGTCGAGATGCCGAAGCCCGAACCGGCGGTCACGGCCTTGAGGTCGCCCTCGCCGCGCGGCAGGGGGGCAAGGCCCATCTCGAACTGCACCGTGTCGCGCTTGCTGATGAGGCTCCAGGGCCCGTCGACCATCATGGCGATATTGCCGGATTCGAAGCGCCCGGCGATGATGTCGCCGGGGCTGGCGCCCGGAGCGACGAGGGGAGCGACCTTCTCGCGCGTCACGAGGCCCAGGAACTCGTCGGCCGCCGCCAGCGCCGAGGTGCTGGTGAGGTCGAGCTGGCCTTCCTCGTTGATGTAGTCGGCCCCGAGCGCGGCCGCGAAGATCGAATAGCCGTTGGGCACGACGCCGAAGCCGAAGCCGCCGTCGCCGGTGAGGGCGACCGCCGCCTGCTTGAACTCGTCGAGCGTCCAGCCGGGCTGGGGCAGGGCAAGCCCCGCTTCCTCGAACTTGTCCTTGTTGTAGAACATCATCCACGGCCCGACGTCGTAGGGCAGGCCGTAGACGACGCCGTCATTGGACATACCGCCGATGATCGAGGCGTCGAACGCATCGATGTCGAACCCGTCGGCGGAAATCCGCTCGTCGAGCGGCTCGAGCAGCGAATAGAAGTTGGGCATGCGCAGCGACTGCATGGCCACGATATCGCCGAGCTGGCCGGATGCCGCGAGCACCGGCAGCTTCGTCCAGTAGTCGTTCCACGGCGTCGTCTGCAGCTGCACGGTGATTTCCGGGTGCGCCTCGCTGACCATGTCGGCCAGGTGCTGCCAGGCGGCGATATCGTTCTGGTCGCTCCCCCACATCTGCCAGGTGATCGTCACCGGCTGGTCCTGGGCCACGGCCGGGCCGGCGAGGGCGGCGCCAAGGAGCGCAGCGGCCGCCAGCATCGCGGTTGTCTTCATGATGATTCCTCCTCGATCCATCATTTTGAACGGTATGGCCGCGTTTCCCTCATGTCCGGCGCCTCGCGGCCTCGAGGCGCCGGGCTTTGCGTTCAGTCCTTGAGGATGATCTCGACGACCGGCACCGTGACCTTGGGCGCGACGACCGGCAGCTCCAGCGTGATCATGCCGTCGGGCACTACGACGCCGATGTTGCTGTCGACCTCGGCCACCGGCGAGAGCCAGTGCACTTCGCTCGCATCGTGCAGGAACTGGGCGTATTTGATCTTGTCGGCCAGGCCGTCGATGTGGATGTGGCGGAACGGCCAGCTGTAGATGTGCAGATAGAGCCGGTTGCCGCGCTGGGTGAAGCGGCAGTCCTTGGGCGCGGCGTATTGCGAGGCGCCGGCCCCGTAGATGGCGCGCCCGTTGAGCCTCAGCCAGTCGCCGTAGACCTTGAGCGCGTCGTTGGCGCGGTCGTCGAACGTGCCGCGCCCGGTTGGCCCGACATTCATCAGGAGATTGCCGCCGAGCGAGACCGTGTCGACGAGGAGCTTGATGAGCTGCTCGGGATCCTTCCAGGTCTGCTCGTCGCGATAATAGCCCCAGGAGCCCGAGAAGGTGTGGCAGGCCTCCCAGGTGATGTTCTCGCCCTTGACCTTGGGCGCGACGCGCGGCGTGTACTGCTCGGGCGTCGTGATGTCGGGGAAATAGCCTTCCTCGTCCAGGAGATCGAGCCGGTTGTTGACGATGATGTCCGGCTGCAGCTGGCGCACGAGCTTCAAAAGCTCGGTGCTCTGCCAGTCCTCGCGGCCCTTGCCGGGGAAGTTGAGATAGGTGCGCCGCGGATAGCTGAAGTCGAACCAGATGACGTCGATCTTGCCGTAGTTGGTCAGGAGCTCCGTCACCTGGTCGCGCATGTAGGCGGCATAGCGCGTCATGTCGCGCCCGATGTTCATCTCGGCGGCATCCGGGTGGTTGCGCTGCGGATGGTGCACGTCGATCGGGAAATCCGGGTGGTGCCAGTCGATCAGCGAATAGTAGAAGCCGACCTTGAGGCCCTCGGCGCGGAACGCCTCGACGAAGGGCTTGAGCAGGTCCTTGCCGTAGGGGGTCTTGGTCGCCTTGTAGTCGGTCACCTTGCTGTCCCAAAGGCAGAAGCCCTCATGGTGCTTGGCGGTGAGGACCACGTATTTCATCCCCGCCTCGCGGGCGCGCCGCGCCCATTCGCTGGGGTCGTAGAGGTCCGGATCGAAGTTCTCGAAATATTTCTGGTAGTCGGCGTCCGCGATCTCCTCGCGGTTCTTCAGCCATTCGTGGCGCGCGCCCAGCGCATAGAGTCCCCAGTGGATGAACATGCCGAAGCGGGAGTCGACGAACCAGGCCTTCTTGTCCTCGGCCAGCACCAGGTCTTTCATGGAAACGGGCTTATTCATTTTTCCCTCGGGTCAGCGGCAAACGGGCGGCAACCGAGGTTCGGCGCCGCGGCGCCGGCCGGCTGCCAGCGAGTGAAATTCGTTTCGAGGCGCCGTAGGCGCCTTCAGGCGTTAAGCGCTTCGCGGCCAGCGGTGGTGATCGGAAGTCCTCCCTCCGGCAAATCTGCGTGCGTTCCGCACCCGTCCTCCAACGGGCATGCGGCGGAACCGTAAGATAAAGTGCTAAGGTAATGAGGCTAGGCTGTCAAGTGGTCAGGCCAGTAGACTGCAAAGCCGTTTTGTTGCTAAAAGGACCGTGAGGTGAACAAACCCGGCCGCGAGTCGGCCGCCAAGACGACGCGTAGGGACTCATGAAGCTGCAGGCCGTATCCAACCGCAAGCTCTACATCCAGATCGCCGACCAGATCCGCGATCTCATCGTCTCGGGCGCGGCCGAACCCGGCCGTCAGCTCCCCTCCGAGCGCGAGCTTGCCCAGGACCTCGGCGTCAGCCGCCCGACGGTGCGCGAAGCGCTGATCGCACTCGAGGTCGCCGGCCTCATCGACATCCGCGTCGGCGTCGGCGCGTTCGTGCGCCGCAACGGCGGCGAGCCCCTGCCCGAGCAGAACCACTCGCCCCTTGAGGTGATGCAGGCGCGCATCGTCATCGAGCCGGAGGTCGCCGCGCTCGCGGCGCGCAACATCGGCGCCGAGGCCGTCGCGGCGCTGCATGCGACCCTGAAGCAGATGCGCGAGGAGACCGCCGCCGGGCGCTGGTCGGCCGCGAGCGACCAGGCGCTGCACCTGACCATCGCCGACGCCTGCGGCAACTCGGTGCTGCGCGAGCTGCTCAACGACCTCTGGACCTCGCGCGGCGAGGAGGTCGACCGGCGCTTCCATGCCCATCTCGCCAGCATCGACGACCTGCGCCGGCATATCCTCGTCGACCACGAGGCGATCGTCGCCGGCATCGAGCGCTCCAATCCCGACGCGGCGCGCAAGGCCATGGCCGACCACCTGCGCTATGTGGAAACGGCGATGCTGTCGGTGTGGGACTGAGGGTTCAGGCCACCTAATCCTGCCCAACCGCAGGGTCATTCCCGCGAAAGCGGGAACCTCTGTTTTCCTCCTGCTGCAACCACAAACGGAGGTCCCCGCTTTCGCGGTGATGACCCGGTGCATGGGTGCGTGTGTGCAAACAAGCATCGATAACACATAAAGAAATCTTTATATCTTTATTGACTCAGCCCCGCCGCGGGTGCATCCTGCGATGGTCCACGGTCCCCGCGAGGGGATAACCGGGAATCCGGTGCGCGCGGCAGACCCGCGCAAGTCCGGAGCTGCCCCCGCAACTGTAGGCGGTGACGGCGCCCAATCGAGCCACTGGCGAAAGCTGGGAAGGCGGGCGGCCGGACGATCCGCGAGCCAGGAGACCTACCGCGGACGCGAACGTCGTTTCATGCCGGGCGGGGGAATCGGCAAAAGGACCTTTGACCATGACCGACCGTCATTTCTCCCTGTTGCCGACCCCGACGCCCGCAGCGCGCCGAATGCGTCGCTCCCGCTGACGCGCGGATCCGCTCCGCACCCTCATCCTTTCATCGTTTTCGCAACGCCCGGCCGTCGTCGCTCATGCGTGGCGCCGGGACGCATCGTCATACCGGTATCATCATGACCAGATCGGCCAATCTCGGCTTCCCGCGCATCGGCGCCCATCGTGAACTGAAGAAGGCTCTCGAGAGCTACTGGAAGGGCGAGACCGACGCCGCCGTCCTTCTCGAAACCGGCCGCGAGCTGCGCGCCCGCCATTGGCGCCAGCAGCGCGAGGCGGGCATCGAGATCGTCCCCTCCAACGACTTTTCCTTTTATGACCACATGCTCGACATGACGGTGGCGCTCGGCGCCGTGCCCGAGCGCTTCGCGCGCACCGCCGATCCGCTCGAGCGCTACTTCGCCTGCGCCCGCGGCACCAGCGAGGCGCCGGCGATGGAAATGACCAAGTGGTTCGACACCAACTACCACTACATCGTCCCGGAACTGCACGAAGGGCAGCGCTTCGCGCTCTCGGCCAGCAAGGCGCTCGACGAATTCCGCGAGGCGCGCGAGCTGGGGATCGAGACACGGCCGGTGATCGTCGGGCCGGTGACGTGGCTTTCCCTCGCCAAGGGAGAGGCCGGATTCGATCCGCTCACGCTCCTCGATGCGGTGCTGCCGGCCTATGCCGACCTCCTCTCCGCCTTGAAGGCCGAGGGCGCCGAGTGGGTGCAGGTGGACGAGCCGGTGCTGGTGCTGGACCTGAGCGAGGCGCAGAAGGCCGCCTTCGCCAGGGCCTATGCGGCGCTAGCGCCGGTCGCTCCGAATATCCTCGTCGCCACCTATTTCGGCGCCTTGCTCGACAATCTCGAGCTGGCCGCGAGCCTGCCGGTCGCGGGTCTTCATATCGATCTGGTGCGCGCGCCGGAACAGCTCGTGCCGGTGCTCGATGCGCTCGGGCCGCAGATGGTGCTTTCCGTGGGCGTCGTCGACGGGCGCAACATCTGGCGCACCGACCTCGATGCGGCGTTCGCGCTGGTCGGGAAGGCCTGGGACCGCATTGGGCCTGGCCGGCTGGAGATCGCCCCCTCCTCCTCGCTCCTCCACACGCCCGTCGATCTCGACGAGGAAACGGGGCTCGATGCCGAGCTCAAGTCCTGGCTCGCCTTTTCCCGCCAGAAACTCGACGAGGTGGCGGCCTTGGCGAGCGCGATCAAGAGGGGCAGGGGCGCGGCCAAGGCCGCGTTCGAGGCAAGCGCGGCAGCGCTTGCGGCGCACAAGGCCTCGCCGCGCATCCACAGGCGCGAGGTCGAGGCGCGGACTGCCGAACCCGTGGAGCTGGCGCGCTCAAGCCCGTTCCCCGAACGGCGGAAGGTCCAGCGCGCGCGCCTGCGCCTGCCGGCCTTCCCGACCACCACCATCGGCTCTTTCCCGCAGACCAGGGCCGTGCGCGAGAAGCGCGCGGCGCTCCGCAAGGGCATCATCGACACTGCCGCCTATGAGCGCTTCCTCGAGGAGGAAACCGCGGCTGCCGTGCGCCTGCAGGAGCGGCTCGGGCTCGACGTGCTGGTGCACGGCGAATTCGAGCGCAACGACATGGTCGAATATTTCGGCGAGCAGCTCGACGGCTTCGCCTTCACCCGCAACGGCTGGGTGCAGAGCTATGGCTCGCGCTGCGTGAAGCCCCCGATCATCTATGGGGATGTATCCCGTCCGGCGCCGATGACGGTGCGCTGGTCCGCCTACGCCGCCTCGCTGACGGACAGGCCCATGAAGGGCATGCTGACCGGCCCGGTCACCATCCTGCAATGGTCGTTCGTGCGCGTCGACCAGCCGCGGTCAGAGACGTGCCGGCAGATTGCGCTGGCCATCCGCGACGAAGTGCTGGATCTGGAAGCGGCCGGTATCGGCATCGTCCAGATCGACGAGCCGGCGCTGCGCGAGGGCCTGCCGCTGCGGCGGGGCGACTGGGAGGCGTATCTCTCCTGGGCCGTCGACTGCTTCCGCCTCACCGCCTCGGGCGTTGCCGACGGGACGCAGATCCACACCCACATGTGCTATGCGCAGTTCGAGGACATCATGCAGGCCATCGTCCGCATGGATGCGGACGTGATCTCCATCGAGACCTCGCGCTCGCACATGCACCTGCTCGAGGCATTCCGCGATTTCCGCTATCCCAACGAGATCGGCCCCGGCATCTGGGACATCCACTCGCCCCGCGTGCCCGGCCGGATCGAGATGGAAGCGCTCTTGAGGAAGGCCGCGGCCGCGATCCCGCCCGACCAGCTCTGGGTCAACCCGGACTGCGGCCTCAAGACCCGCGGCTGGCCGGAGGTCGAGGCGTGCCTTGCCAACCTCGTCGAAACCGCAAGGCGGATGCGCGAGATGGTGGAGACGCCCGTACCGGCGCAGTGACGCGAAAGGCGGCGGGGCGCGCCCGCTCCCCCTCGGTCAGGTGATCAGAACGCCACGGCGCGCTGGCGGGCGTTGAAGATGTGGCGCTCGATGGCGCTCTCGGCGCGCGCCCTGTCGCGCGCCATGATGCCGTCGATGATCTCCAGGTGATCGTCGAGCGCAGGGGCGAGCACCGCCGGGTTGAGGCGGATGCGATCGAGATGGATCATGCGCACGCGCAGCGAATTGATCGAATAGGCCTGGATCAGCGTCTCGTTGCCCGTCGCCGCGATCAGGAAATCGTGGAACGCCGAATCGATGTGCTGCGCTTCGTCGAGCAGCTCGCGGGTGATGCCGGCGCCAGCGCGTTCCAGGATGCTGGTGTGCAGGCGCCGCTGGGCGGAAAGGTCCTCGTCGCTGAGGTGCTCGACCGCGTAGATCGTCGCCTCGCGCTCGTAGGCGATGCGCAGCTGGTAGGATTCGCGGATCATCCGCAGGTCGACCGTGGTGATCTGGATGCCGCGCTGCGGCATCACCGCGAGCAGGCCTTCCGCCTCCCAGCGGGCCAGGAGCTCGCGCAGCGCCCCCAGCGAGATGCCGAGCTTGCCCATGAGCTCGCGCTGCGAAAGGTTCTGGCCGGGGCGGATGTCGCCGGTGAGCAGCAGCTCCTGGAAGCGGCGATAGGCGATCTGCCGGTTGAGGGCGCTTTCGTTCGCCGCTTCCGGCCTGGCTCCGGAAGCGGGTGTGCCCGAACGGTTGTTGCCCGTCATCATGGCAGGTTCTCCGATCATTGATCTTGCCGGTCAATCAATCAGACTGCGCGGCAAAATCAAACCGGGTTGCTTCGAATGCCGATATCAGGCGCGCCTCGGCAGCCGGATCGATGGGCAGAAGCGGCGGCATCGGCCGGCGCCAGGCCGGGTCATCGGCCATGCGGGCCTTGAGGGCCTTCAGCGCCACGACGCCGCCGCAGGCCTCGACCGCCTCGATGCGCCGGGCCGCCCGGTCGACGGCCGCAGCCTCGTTGAGCGCGGTCTGCGATCCTGCACGGCCGACCAGTTCGCGCGCGACGATATTGGGCATGCCGCCGATCATGCCCGCCCCGCCGACCCCCAGCAGCGGCGGCAGCACGCGATCGTCGCCCGTAAACACCCGCAGCGACGGGAAGCGCCCGGCAAGGGCGACGGTGTCCGGCTCGACGCCGGTCGAATCCTTGATGCCGATGATCCGCTCGCCATGCCGCGCGAGCAGCGCCTCGATGAGGCCCGTGGTGAATGGCGCCCGGCTCATCTGGGGAATGTGGTAGAGCACGATGTCGATGGGGAACGTCCCGCCGAGCCGCGCTGCGCAGCCGGCGAAATAGGTGGCGATCCCCTCGCCGCTCGCCCCGTAATAGTAGGGGGGCACGATGAGCGCGGCCCGGCATCCCAGTCGCGCCGCCGCCGAAACGGTCGCCGCCGTGTCGTCGAGCGCCGCGCTCATGGCGGCGGGAATCACGCGCTCCATGTCGAAGCCGCCGTGCCGCAGGGCCGTCAGCGCCTCGATCTTCTCGATGGCCGAAAAGGATGGGCCTTCGCCCGTCGACCCGAACGGCGACACGTAGCTGCACCCCTGCGCCAGCAGCCAGTCGAGATGGGCGCGCCACCGGGCGATGTCGATCCGGTAGTCGTCGGTCACAGGCGTGAGCGCTGCGGCGACGATCCCCCCAACCTGTTGCCGGGCGGCCTCGAGAGGCCGGATTTTCGTGTCGGATGAGAGCGGCTGGTTCACTGATACAATCACTAATTGAAAGCTTGAGACGATCAAGTATTTACACACGGTCCAATTTGTTGCAAGGTCCTTCTGCATGCCGCTGGCCAAGGCTCGCGGCAACGGGATTTGCAGGGGAGGGGACACGTTGGCGGAACTCGAACTGTCGGGTGTTTCGAAGGTCTACGGTGCGTTCAACGCCCTGCGCGATGTGTCGCTGCAGATCGCGGACGGCGAATTCGCCGTGTTCGTCGGGCCGTCCGGCTGCGGCAAGTCGACCCTGCTGCGCCTCATCGCCGGGCTCGATCCGGTCAGCGGCGGGCGCATCGCCATCGGCGGCAACGACATGACCGCCCGCCAGGCCGGCCAGCGGCCCGTCGCCATGGTGTTCCAGAACTACGCGCTCTATCCGCACATGAGCGTCTTCGAGAACATCGCCTTCCCGCTGCAGATGGAGCGGCGCACGAAGGACGACATCAAGCGCGAGGTCTCGCGCGCCGCTGAGATCGTGCAGCTGTCCACCCGCCTGCAGGACAGGCCCGCCAAGCTGTCGGGCGGCCAGCGCCAGCGTGTCGCCATCGCGCGGGCGATCGTGCGCAAGCCCGGCATCTTCCTGATGGACGAGCCGCTCTCCAACCTCGACGCGGCCCTGCGCATGGAGATGCGTGCCGAGCTCACCCAGCTGCATCGCCGGCTCGGCTCCACCATGGTCTATGTGACGCACGACCAGCTCGAGGCCATGACCATGGCCGATCGCATCGTGGTGCTGAACGGCGGGCGCGTGGAACAGGTCGGCGCGCCCATGGAGCTTTACCACAACCCGGCAAACCTCTTCGTCGCCGGCTTCATCGGCAGCCCGCCGATGAACTTCGCCGCTGCCCGTGTCGATGCCGTCGAGGGCCATGCCGCGCGCCTCACCGTCGAGGGGCTGGGCAGCTTCGCGGTGTCCTACGACGGCAAGGAGGTGTCGGCGGGCGATGCGGTCACCATCGGCATCCGGCCCGAGGCCATGCTGCCGGGCGCCGGTGAGGCCGGGCACCTCTCGTTCCGCATGACCCCGGAGACGGTCGAACGGCTGGGCCTCCACACCATCGTCCATGCGCCCGTTGGCGCCAAGACCTTCACGGCGCTGTTCAACGGCGACCCGCGCATGGCGCGCGGCTCCGCCTTGGACGTCAGCGTGCCGCTGGCGCAGCTCCACCTCTTCGATCGCAACGGGGCGGGACGCAGCATCCGCGACATCCAATAGTCATTTCGCGCGCCCGGCCGAGGAGAGCCGGCGCGCCACAAGGGAGAGAGCACATGTCCACATCCATCAAACACCGCGGCCTCAACCGGCGCGAGCTTCTGCGCGGGGTCGCCGGCAGCGCCCTGGCGCTCGGCCTCACAGGCGTTGCCGGCCGCGCCTTCGCCCAGGACCAGCAGCTGGTCTTCTGGTCTCAGTTCGCCGGCAGCAAGCGCGCGGCGGGCGAGGCGCTGGAGGCCGCGTTCAAGGCCGCCCACCCGGAGCGCAACCTCGTCAGCACCCTCTACGCCGAGCCGCCGCAGCTCAACGAGAAGATCCTCACCTCGATCAACGGCAACACCGCGCCCGATCTTTTCGTCCAGCACTGGGACTACAACCTCACCTACGCGGCCGGCGACCGCATGCTCGATCTCGGCGAGGCGCTCGATGTCGACATGACGGCGCTCGACCCCTCGCTTCTGGCCTACGGCCACATCAACGGCGCCCAGTATTCGGTTCCGATGTACGGCACCTCGCGCGGCATCGGCTTCAATCGGGCGCTGGTGACGCAGGCGGGGCTCGATCCCGATGCGCCGCCCACGACCTGGGCGGAACTGCGCGAGTGGGCCGTCGCCCTTACCAGGCGCGCCGAATCGGGCCTCCTGGAGGTTGCCGGCTTCAGCATGTTCCACAATGACCTGGAAGCCTGGGAGACCTTCACCATCTTCCTGCAGGGCGCGGGCGGCTCGCTCCTCAGCGACGACCTGTCGACGCCCACCTTCGCCGGTCCCGAGGGGGTCAAGGCGCTGACCTTCCTCTATGACCTGCTGTATGCCGACAAGGTCACCGACCTCGGCTTCGGGCTCGGGCCGGGCGGGCTCGCCAGCCCCTTCAACACCGGCCGCGCGGCCATGATCATCGCCGGCAACTATTCGACCAACAATGCGCTGCGGGCCGGCATCGAGTTCGACGTGGCTCCGATTCCGATGGAGGGCGGCGGCTTCACCTCCATCGTCGATCCCTTCTGCTACGCGGTCCCGCGCGATGCGCGCAACACCGAGGGCGCGGTGGCGTTCATCGAGTTCGCGCTTTCGCCCGAGCAGCAGGTGGCGTTCGCCGTCGAGAGCAAGAACGTGCCCGTCCTCAAGTCCGCCCAGCAGGACCCGGCGGTGCAGGCGGACCCGTACCTTTCCAAGTTCGTGCACACGGCGAGCTTCGCGCCGGCCAAGGCTCCGGCCATCCCCGCCTTCTCCCGCCTCGTGACCATCATCGCCCGGGCCGTGCAGGAGGCCATGTTCAACCGCACGAGCGTCGAGAACGCGCTGACCTCCGCGGCCGCCGAGGTGCAGACCATTCTCGACCGGGGCTGAGGCGCGAGCGATGACATTCCGATCGGGTGCCGCCGACGCTCCGGCTTTCAACCAGAACCTGGGCGCGTATCTCTTCCTCGCCCCGGCGCTGTTGATCCTGTTCCTGTCGCTGCTGCTGCCGGCCGCCGCCACGATCGGGATGAGCTTTACCGACATCTCGTTCCTGAGGCCGACGAATTTCGTCGGCCTCGACAACTACCTGCGCCTTCTCTCGGACGGCCGCTTCCAGCAGGCGGTCTTCAACACCAGCTACTATACCCTCGGGGTGACGCTGCCCACGATGGTGCTGGGTCTCCTCGCGGCCGTGGCGCTCAATCGCCGTTTTCCGTTCCGCGTCGCCTTCCGCACCATCTTCTACCTGCCGGTGCTGACCTCGCTGATCGCGGCGGCTGTGGTCTGGGTCTACATCTACGAGCCCTATTCCGGGCCGATGAACGGGCTTCTCGTCTCGCTCGGCCTGCCGCCGCAGCCTTGGCTGCAATCGCCGAACCTTGCCATGACCGCGCTGATCATCATGGCCGTCTGGCGCGATTTCGGCACGGCCATGATCATCTATCTCGCCGGCCTCCAGGACATCCCCGAGGAGATCTACGAGGCCGCCCGGCTCGACGGCGCGGGCAAGTTCGCCATCCTGCGGCGCATCACCGTTCCCATGCTCTCCTCGGTCACCTTCTATCTGATGATCATCCTCATCGTGCAGTCGTTCCAGGTGTTCGGCGCCATCTACGTCATGACCGGCGGCGGGCCGCTGGGATCGACCGAAACCATCGTCTTCCAGATGTACCAGACGGCTTTCGGCTACACCGAGTTCGGCTACGCGGCCGCCATGTCGACGGTGCTGTTCTTCGTCATCCTGCTGTTCTCGATCGTCGGAACCAAGATCATGAGGAAGGGTGAGGCATGAGCACCGCCACGTCGGACGCGCAGAGCGTCGCCCCCGTTTCCGCCGCATCGAGGCTCGCCGCCCTGCGGCCGGTCGCCGAGGCCGTCGTCGGCTATGGCCTGCTGCTCTTTGCCGCCTTTGCCACCATGGCGCCGTTCCTGTGGATGGTGTCGACCTCGTTCAAGACCGATCCGGAGGTCTTCCGGTTCCCGCCGAGCTTCGTGCCGCAGGGGCTGGTGTGGCAGAACTATCTCGACGTCATCAACGCGCCCGATACCGGACGCCAGCTGATCAACAGCCTGATCTTCGCGCTGGGCTCGACCGCGTCGAACCTCGCCTTCTGCTCGCTGGCCGGCTACGCGCTGGCGCGCATGCAGTTCCGCGGCAAGACGCTGGTCTTCGCGCTCGTCGTCGGGCTCCTGATGGTGCCGGCCCAGAGCCAGATCGTGCCGGTGTTCCTCATCGTCCAGAAGATCCCCTTCGCCGGCGGCAACGATTGGCTGGGCAATGGCGGCACGGGCCTGCTCAACACCTATTGGGGCATGATCCTGCCGACGGCCGCGACGCCCTTCGGCATCTTCCTGATGCGCCAGTTCTTCACCCGCATCCCCATCGAGTACGAGGAATCGGCGCGCCTCGACGGCGCCAGGCCCTTCACCATCTTCTGGCGCATCCTGCTGCCGCTGGCGCGTCCGGCCATGGCGGTGCTGGGGGTGCTGAGCTTCCAGAGCGCCTGGAACGAGTTCATCTGGCCGCTGATCCTGACCAACTCGCGCGACATGGCGACCCTGCAGATCGGGCTGCAGCTGCTCCAGAGCGGGCCCGACGCGCGCTGGAACGTCGTCATGGCGATGGCCACCCTCATCACCATGCCCATCATCGTCGTCTTCCTCTTCGCCCAGCGCTACGTCATCGACGGAGCCGTCACCAGCGGCGTCAAGGGCTAGCGTTCGTTCACCCGTTATCAGCAGGCGCGCCAGCGCGCATCGGAGAGTTCTTGCCATGATCGAGCACGTCGAGATCCACCACGTCCCCGGCGAATACGCCGCCTGGCCGGCCAATTACGGCCTCTGGGCATGGGGCGACGAGATCGTCGCCGTCTTCTCCCAGGGCTTCAGGGGCGCCCAGGAGGGCCTGCACGCCCGCGACATGACCCGGCCGTTCGTCGGCCGGCAGGCCCGCAGCCTCGATGGCGGGCGCACCTGGACCGCGGAGCCCTTCACCGGCACGATCCCCGGCGGCACCTCGCTCTCGGGCGACGAGCACGTGGTCGAGGCGCTGCAGAGCCAGCCCAACATCGTGCCCGGGCGCGACCTGCCCCAGCTCGGCGAGCCCGTCGACTTCACCGATCCCGAGACCATCGTCATGGCCGCCCGCACCGGCCTCGACGCCGGCTCGATCAGCTGGTTCTACGTCAGCCGCGACCGCGCCCGATCCTGGCAGGGCCCCTACCGCTTCGGCGATTTCGGCCTGCCGGGGATCTCGGCGCGCACCGACATCGTGCCGCTGGGGCGGCACGACGCGCTGTTCCTGCTGACGGCGGTCAAGTCGAACGGCAGGGAAGGGCGGGTCTTCTGCCTGCGCACCCGCGACGGCGCGCGCACCTTCACCTTCGAGGGCTTCGTCGGCGACGAGCCGGAGGGTTATGCGATCATGCCCGCGTCCCTGAAGCTCGCCGACGGCAGCATCCTCTGCCTCGTGCGCTGCTCGACGCCCGGCAAGGGCCCCGACCGAAGGGCCTGGATCGAGCAGTACCGCTCGCGCGACGACGGGCGCACCTGGACGCTGGAAGGCCGGGCGGTCGACAACACCGGCTATGGCGGCAATCCGCCGACGCTCTCGGCGCTGCCGGACGGCCGGCTGCTCCTCGTCTACGGATTCCGCGATGCGCCCTACGGCATGCGCGCGCGCACCAGCGCCGACGGCGGCAGGAGCTGGAGCGCGGACATGATCCTGCGCGATGACGCGGGCATGTCCGACCTCGGCTATCCGCGCACCGTCGTTCTCGCCGACGGCACGGCGCTGACGGTCTACTACTACAACCACGGCGCCGGAACCGACCGCTACATCGCCGGCACCCTCTTCACGCCCTGAGAGGAAGGAGGACGGCTTTGCCGTCCTCCGCATCTGTCAGTCCGTCAGGTCGAGCGTGAACGAGACCGGATCGTAGTCGCCGAGCTGCATGGTGACCTCGCCGGCCTCTGCGAACGCGACCGGCGTCGTCAGCGAGCCGGTGGTGACGACGACGCCCTTGCGCAGCGCCGGGAAGTGCCGGTGCGGCTGCCGGCCGAAGGCGAGGATGGGCGCGAGCGGCCCGCCGAAGGGATGGCGCGCCGAGAGCTCGCGCGTCTCGCCGCCGGGTAGGGTGACCCGCACCGGCAGTCCCTCGATGTCGGCGAGCGCGCCGATCTTCTGGCGCCCGACGACATAACCGGCCCCGGTCAGGTTGTCGGCCACCGCGCCGAACTTGCCGGCCTCCTCGCGCTGGACGAGCCGCGTGCCCAGGACCTCGATGCCGACGACGAAATGATCGATCGCCGCCGAAAGGTCCTCGGCATTCCCGGCGGTGGCCGCTGCGGGATAGTCCTGCCCCAGAACGGCGGCGACCTCGATCTCGAGGGCGATGAAGCTGCGGCGCGGCATGGAGAACGTCTCGCCGTCGCCGACGACCGCGCCGGCAAAGATCGGGGCGATCAGCGCGCCCCCGTCCACCACCGAGATCTTGGCGGCGGCCGTGGTCTCGCCGAGCGCGGCCTGCACCTTGCTCTGGATCTCCATGGCCTGGTCCAGCGTCAGGTGGCTGAGGCGCTGCGCTGCGACCGGCCCTCCCGATCCGTTGCGGGCGGCGACGAGCGCGTTGACCAGAGTATCGATATCGAGGTCCACAGGATCCTCTCCCTTTCCTTGTGAAGACGTGGCCGCCGATGACGTCGGCGTGCGGAATGTCAGTCGGCGACCTCCGGCCGCTCCTTGGGTGCCGCGTCGGGTCCGGTCGCGGTGAACCCGGCCGCGCGATCGCGGAAGAGCGTCGCCCGGGCCAGCAGCATCAGCGTGACGGGAGTCGTCACCGTCACAAAGAGGAAGATGGCGATTTCGTGCACCACCAGCCGCTGTTGGGTCAGCGTGAAGTAGATGGCCGAGGCGAGGAGGATGAGCCCGCCGCCCATGCTCGTGCCCATGGTGGGCGCGTGGATGCGCAGGTAGAAGTCCCGGAGCCGCACAAGGCCGAGGCACCCGGCCATGGTCAGGAGCGCGCCGGCCAGTACGCCGGCCGACACCAGGATCGAGAGCCAGAGCGGCAGGTCCGCGATCATTCGATCACCTCGCCGCGCATGAGGAACTTGGCGAGCGCCACCGTGCCGACGAACCCGAGTAGCCCGATGAGCATGGCGAGCTCGAAATAGACCTGGCTGTTGGTGCGGATGCCGAGCGTCACGAGCAGCAGCAGCGCGACGACGTAGAGCGCGTCGAGGGCGAGGATCCGGTCCTGCGCGTGCGGGCCCCGCACCATGCGATAAAGGGTCGCCAGCATGCCGACGCCCAGCATGACCTGTGCGACGAGCAGACTCCATTCGAGGATCGCGACGCTCATTGGAAGACCTCCAGCAGCAGGGTTTCGTAGCGGGCCTTGATGGTCCTGGCCCACTCGTTGGCGTCGACCAGGTCGAAGACGTGGATGAGCACCGAGCTCTTCTCGCGGTCGTATTCGAGCCAGGCGCTCCCCGGGGTCGCCGTCAGGATGCAGGCGAGGATGGCCAGCCCGAAGGTGTTGGTCAGCTCGAGCTTCATCTCGATGAAGCCGGCCGTGGGGCGCGGGCGCGGATGCAGCAGCACCGAGAGCACCGCCAGGTTCGAGCGGATGATGTCGATGCCGGCGACGACGAGGAGCTGCACGAACTTGAGCGGGCGGCGCAGCGTCACCGGCTCGGGGATGACGGCGTGCGCGGCAAGGGAAGCAACGATCGCGATCGCGCCGCCGAGCAGGATATGGCCGAGGCCCGCCGACTGCTGCAGCACCAGCCACAGGATCAGCAGGAAGCCGGCGAGCACGGGGTGGGGCAGGATGCGCTTCATGGGGCTGCTCCCGGCGGCAGGACCGCGCCGACATAGCCGCCCGGCGTATGGATGAAGGCGGCGGTGTCGGTGAGGAATTCGAGGATCGGCCCGGCCGCGACGCTCATCAGCACGCAGAGCGCCAGCAGCACGACGATCGGCGCCATTTCCATCGGGCGGATGCGCAGCGCCCCGTCGGGGAGCGACGTCCAGAAGATGTTGATGCCGTTGCGCACCATCGCCACCAGCACGAAGAGGCCCGAGACGATGATGGCCCCGGTGAACCACCAGGTCGCCGCCGTCGGCGCGTCCCCCACCGCAAGCGCCGACGAGATCATGACGAACTTGGCCAGGAACCCCGAGAGCGGCGGCAGGCCCGCCATCACCAGCGCCGCGATGGCGAAGCACCAGCTGATCAGCGTCGCGGCGGTCGGCGTCACCGGGCTCACCTCCTCGTCCTCGTCGAGCTCCTCGTCCTCGTCGCCGTAGATCTCGAGCGAAACCGCCAGGATCTGCGCCTCTGCCGGCAGGATCTGGTCGATGACGTCCTTGAGGAGGAAGAGCGCCCCAGCCGCAAGGGTCGCGACGACGAGGTAGTAGAGGGCGCCGGCCGTCACCCCCGGCGCATTGAAGGCCACCGCCAGCAGCAGCGTGCCGGCCGAGACCAGGATGAGGTAGCTCGCCAGCCGGTCGAGCGCCTTGCACGAGAGCGCCCCGATGCTGCCATAGGCCACGGTCGCCAGCCCGAGGACCAGCAGCACGTTCTGCGCGAAGGTCGCCCCTTCCCCGGCCTCGTTGGCAAAGACCAGCGTCCACAGCCGCAGGATGGCATAGAAGCCGACCTTGGTCATGACCGCAAACAGCGCCGCGGCCGGCGGGGCTGCCGAGGAATAGGTGTTGGGCAGCCAGAAATGCAGCGGCCAGGCGCCCGCCTTGATGAGGAACGCGACGCCCAGCACCGCCGCGCCCGCCTCGAACAGCCCCCGGTTCTCGCCGGTGATCGTCGGCGCGACCCGCGCGATGTCGGCCATGTTGAGCGTGCCGGTGGTGCCGTAGATGAGGGCGACGCCGATGAGGAAGAGGAACGAGGCGACGAGGTTGATGGCGATGTAGTGCAGCGCCGAGCGCACCCGGTTGCGCCCGCCCCCGTGCAGCACCAGCCCGTAGGAGGCGGCCAGCAGCAGCTCGAAGAAGACGAAGAGGTTGAAGAGGTCGCCGGTGAGGAACGCGCCGTTGAGCCCCATGGTGAGCGCGTGGAAGAGGGGAAAGAAGTTGGTGCCGTTCCGGTACCAGCGGGCCGAGGCGAAGATGAGGGCGGCGAGCGCCAGGATCGAGGTGGTCAGGACCATCAGCGCCGCGAGCCTGTCGGCCACCAGCACGATGCCGAACGGCACCGGCCAGTTGCCCAGCGGATAGACCGCCGCCGCCGTCGCGCCCGGCTGGGCGAGGGTGACGAAGAGCAGCACGGCCGACGCCAGGAGGATGATGCTGAAGGCGATGTTGAGGCCGACGATCCGCTTGCTGCTGCGCTGGTCGCCGAGGATCAGGTTGGCGATCGCCGCCATCATCGGCACCAGGATCGGCAGGATCGCGATGTGGTTCATCTCGCCCATCTCAGTTTCCCGTCCCGTCGACGTGGTCGTTGCCGGTAAGGCCGCGCGCGGCCAGCAGCACGACGAGGAACAAGGCCGTCATGGCGAAGCCGATGACGATGGCGGTCAGGACCAGCGCCTGAGGCACCGGGTCGGTATAGTCGGCCGGATTGGCGTTGGCGCCCGACAGGATCGGCGCTGCATCCATGCGCAGCCGCCCCATGGCGAGGATGAAGAGGTTGACCGCATAGGAGAGCAGCGAGAGCCCGACGATCACCTGGAAGGTGCGCGGCCGCAGGATCAGGTAGACCCCCGAGCCGGCCAGGACGCCGATGGCCAGGGCAAGTGTCAGTTCCATTTGTCGAGCCCCTCGCGGATCTTGGGTGTGGGGGCCGAGGCGGCCTTGGGCCGGCGGATCGACTGGTGCGCCAGCGCGATGAGCATCAGCACCGTCGCCCCGACCACCAGCGCGAAGACGCCGAGGTCGAAGAGGAGGGCCGTCGCCATCGGCACCTTGCCGATGAGCGGGATGTCCCAATAGGCGAAGGCGGAGGTCAGGAAGGGCGCGCCGAGCGCCATCGCGCCGAGCCCGGTCATGAGCGCCAGCAGCAGGCCCCAGCCGATCCACAGCACCGGCAGGATGCGCAGCCGGTCCTCGACCCAGCGCGTGCCGCCGGCCATGTACTGCAGGATGAAGGCCAGCGACATGACGATGCCGGCGATGAACCCGCCGCCGGGCAGGTCGTGCCCGCGCAAGAGCATGTAGAGGGCGACGACGATCACCACCGGGAACATCCAGTTCATGATGAGCGCGGGAATGCGCAGGAAGTCGTCGGCGACCTGCTGGCCGGCCCCGTTGGCCATGTCGTCGAGCACCTGCTGCTGCTCGGGCCGCGATGCGCTGTCGGCCGCGGGCCGGAACCGGCGCAGGAGCGCGAAGACCGTCAGCGCCACCATGCCGAGCACGGTGATCTCGCCCAGCGTGTCGAAGCCGCGGAAGTCGACCAGCATCACGTTGACGACATTGGTGCCCCCGCCCTGCGAGTAGGCGTTGGTGAGGAAGAAGTCGGAAATGCCCTCGGGAGCCGGGCTCGTCATGATCGCGTAGCTGGCGACAGTCGCGCCGAGCCCGACGAGCGCGGCAAGGCCCGCGTCGCGATAGCGCCTTATGCGCACCTTCCAGGTGACGTCGTCGGGTGTCGGCAGGCGCTTGGGCAGCCAGCGCAGGCCGAGCAGGATCAGGACGGTCGTCGCGATCTCGGCGAGGAGTTGGGTGAGGGCGAGGTCGGGCGCGGAGAACCAGGCGAAGGTGAGGCAGGTGGCAAGGCCCGCGCCGCCCATCAGGATCATGGCGGCCAGGCGGTGGAACTTGGCCTGCTGGGCGGCGGCGAGCGCGCTGATGCCGCCGACGAGCCACACGAGCCCCAGCACGGGGTCGAAGCTGTCGGGCAGGGGCAGCTGCCCGATGCGGGCCCATCCGGCCGCGACTCCCGCGGCGAGCGCGAGCAGGACGACGAGGAAGATCTGCGGTTGCAGGCGCTGGGTGCCGAAGGTCGCGATGACCTTGCGGGCCCAGCGATTGGTGAGTGTGACGAGCATCCTCTCGAAGATTCGCTGCCCGCGCCACCGCCCGATCAGCGGCGCGCCGTCGACGTCGCGCAGGCGCCGGTAGTAGGGCACGTAGATGGCGACACCCCCGACCATGGCGATGATGCTCATCACCAGCGGCAGGTTGAACCCGTGCCAGACCGAGAGGCTGTAGTAGGGCGTCTCGGTCCCCAGCACCGAGGTGACGGCCGAGGCCAGGTACGGCCCGATGGTGATGCCGGGGATGATGCCGACGGCAAGGCAGATCAGGACCAGCAGCTCGATCGGCCGGCGCATCAGCGGCGGCGGCTCGTGCGGGGTCTTTTCGAGTTGGGTGGGCGGCGGCCCGAAGAACACGCCGTGCACGAACTTGACCGAGTAGGCGACGCTCAGCATGCCCGCGATCGTCGCCCCGATCGGCAGCGACAGGTTGACGAAAACGTTGGGGTCGTAGATCGCCGTCTCGGTGAAGAACATCTCCTTGGAGAGGAACCCGTTGAGCAGCGGCACGCCCGCCATGGCGGCGCTGGCGATGATGGCGAGGGTGGCGGTGAACGGCATGAAGCGGCGCAGCCCGCTGAGCTTCCTGACGTCGCGGGTGCCCGTCTCGTGGTCGATGATGCCGACCGCCATGAACAGCGATGCCTTGAAGGTCGCGTGGTTGGCGGTGTGGAAGATCGCAGCGACCGCCGCCAGCGGCGTGCCCATGCCGAGGAGCGTGGTGATCAGCCCCAGGTGGCTGATGGTCGAATAGGCCAGGAGCCCCTTGAGGTCGCGCTGGAAGAGCGCGGTATAGGCGCCGAAGATCAGCGTGATGAGCCCGGTATAGGTCACGATCCAGAACCAGAGGTCGGAACCCGACATCACCGGCCAGAAGCGTGTGAGGATGAAGACGCCGGCCTTCACCATCGTGGCCGAGTGCAGGTACGCCGACACCGGCGTCGGCGCGGTCATGGCGTTGGGCAGCCAGAACTGGAAGGGGAACTGCGCGCTCTTGGTGAAGGCGGCGACGAGCAAGAGGATGAGCGTGACCGGATAGAGCGGATGCTCGACGATCAGCGAGCCCGAGGCCAGCACGTCGTCGAGCTCGTAGCTGCCGACGATATGGCCGACGAGCAGCATCGAGACGAAGAGCGCCAGCCCCCCGGTGCCGGTGATGATCAGCGCCATGCGCGCCCCGTCGCGCGCGTCGCCGCGGTGATACCAGTAGCCGATGAGGAGGAACGAGACGAGGCTGGTCAGCTCCCAGAAGATGGCGAGCTGGATGATGTTGCCCGAGATGACGAGGCCGAGCATGGCGCCCATGAAGGCGAGCAGCAGCGCATAGAAGCGCGGCACCGGGTCCTTGGGCGACATGTAGTAGCGCGCATAGAGCACGACGAGGAGCCCGATGAAGGTGATGAGCACGCAAAAGAGCCAGGCCAGCCCATCCATGCGGAAGGAGAGGTTGAGGCCGGCGCTCGGTATCCAGTCCAGCCCCGATCGCACCGCGCCCTGCGCGGCGACGGCAGGATAGAGCGCGAGCGTCGCCAGCAGGCAGATGCCCGCCACCGTGCCGCCGAGCCACGCCGCTCCGTCGCGGGCTCCGCGGGGTATGGCCACAGCAACCAGACTGGCCAGGAACGGCAGAACCCAGATGACGGTAAGGGCGATGTCTGTCGGCATCTCGTCTGGCAGGCTCCGGCGCTCGAGTGATTTGTATTTTCTAGCTAATGGTCGAAAACCGGTTGGGCAACCCATTGATCGGCGCGTTGTGCGATCTTGCGCCACGTTGCCGCGCGCGTCCGCCCGTCGGATCTGTCGCGCAGCGCCCGGTTCCCTCCCGCAAAAAGGCCCCTTCCGGTGCGTCATGGAACCCCGCGCAATGCCTCGGCGCGCTGCCGCGACGCGTGGTCGCGGCGCGTTTCAGGGCAGCCGAACTGCCCTTTCGCCGGGCTCTCGACCCGCTATAGTGGCCGAGGATTTCCTGGTCGGAGAAACGAGATGAAGTTCGCCGTCATGGGTACGGGTCAGGTCGGCGGGGCGATCGCGCGCAAGCTCGATGAGCTTGGTCACGACGTCGTGATGGGCTCGCGCAGTCCCGGCGGCGACAGCGCCGCGCGCTTCACGCGCGAGACCGGCATCCGCGTCGCCGGCCACGCCGAAGCCGCCGATCACGGCGAATGGATCGTCAATGCCCTGCCGGGCGAGCAGGCGGTCGCCGTTCTCGGGCAATGCGCCATTGCCGGCAAGATCATCGTCGACATCGCCAACTACGACCATGCGGTCGACCAGCCCATCGCCGTGCCCCTCGGGCAGGCGATCCAGGCGGCGTTTCCCGATGTGCGCCTGGTCAAGACGCTCAACAGCGTCAGCGCCCACCTGATGGTCGATCCGGCCGCGCTCGGCGCGCGGCACCACGTCTTCGTCGCCGGCAACGACGAGGCCGCCAGGGCCGAGGTGACGGCGCTCCTGCGCACCTTCGGCTGGCAATCGATCCTCGATCTCGGCGACCTCGGCGCCTGCCGCGCCATGGAGCAGTTGATCCCCCTCTGGATGCGCCTCGAGGCCACCTTCGGCGGCCCCGATTTCAACCTCGCGGTCGTGCGCGGCCGCGGTTAGGTCGCCGGGGGTTTCGCCCTATCGACCCGCCATGGCCTTGTTCTCGGGCGGATAACGGTCCCCCTGCGGCTCGATGCCGGCCAGCCCGGTCTCGATCTGGGCGAGGTCGGCGGCATCGAGCTCGATCTGCGTCGAGCCGATGTTCTCCTCGAGGCGGTGCAGCTTTGTCGTGCCGGGAATGGGGACGATCCACGGCTTTTGCGCCTGCAGCCAGGCGAGCGCCACCTGTGCGCTCGTCACGCCCTTGCTTGCCGCCACCGCGTGCACGACGTCGACGAACACCTGGTTGGCCCGCAGGTTCTCCTGCGAGAACCGCGGCTGCCGGCTCCTGAAATCGTCGGCCCCGAACGTCTGCCCGGCGCTCACCGTGCCGGTGAGGAACCCCTTGCCCAGCGGTGCGAACGGCACGAGGCCGATGCCGAGCTCCTCGAGCAGCGGGATGATCTCCCTTTCGGGCTCCCGATGCCAGAGCGAGTATTCGCTCTGCAGCGCCGTCACCGGCTGCACCGCATGGGCGCGCCGGATCGACTGGACGCCTGCCTCGGACAGGCCGAAGTGCCTGACCTTGCCCTCGCCGATCAGGTCCCTGATGGTGCCGGCCACATCCTCCATCGGCGTGCCGGGATCGACGCGGTGCTGGTAGTAGAGGTCGATCCGGTCGGTCTGCAGGCGCTTGAGCGATCCCTCGACCACCTTGCGGATGTGCTCGGGCTTGCTCAGCGGCTTGCGGGCAAAGCCGCCGCTCTTGTCGGCGCCCTCGATGTCGAAGCCGAACTTGGTGGCGATGACCACCTGGTCGCGGACCGGGCGCAGCGCCTCGCCCACCAGCTCCTCGTTGGCGTAGGGGCCATAGACCTCTGCGGTGTCGAAGAAGGTGACGCCGCGATCGACCGCGGCGCGAATGAGCGTGATCGCTTCGTTGCGGTCCATGGGCGGCCCGAAGGACGCACTCATGCCCATGCAGCCGAGGCCTATGGCCGAGACCTCGAGGCCGCTCGTGCCCAGTGTTCGCGTCTTCATCTCTTTCCTCCTCATGCTTCCGGAATGGGTCTGCTGAAATTCTCGAGGCTGATGGCGTCGGGGTCGGGCCCGCCGCGCACGCCCGTCTCGAGTGCGTCGATCGCAGCCAGTTGCGCCCCGGTCAGCTCGAAATCGAAAACGTCGAAATTCTCGGCGATCCGGGCCGGCTGCACCGACTTGGGGATCACCGAGCGGCCCTTCTGCAGGCCCCAGCGCAGCATGGCCTGCGCCGCCGACTTGCCGTGCGCCTGCGCGATCGAAAGGATCGTCGGGTCTTCGAGCGTACTTCTGCTGCCGCCGCGATAGAAGGTGATGCCGCCGATGGGCGACCAGGCCTGCGTCAGGATGCCGTGCCGTTCGTGGAGCCGCTGCAGTTCGGCCTGCTGGAAATAGGGGTGGACCTCGATCTGGTTGACCGCCGGCACGATTGCCGCCTCCGCCAGCAGCCGCTCCAGGTGCCGCGGCATGAAGTTGCTGACGCCGATGGCGCGCACCTTGCCCTCGGCGAGCAGCGTCTCCAGCGCCCGGTAGGCTCCAAGCGTGCGCTCGAAGGCCGAGGGCAGCGGCTGGTGCAGGATCAGGAGGTCGATCTCATCGACCCCGAGTTTGCCGGCGCTCTTCTCGAACCCGTGCAGCGTCTCGTCATAGCCGTAGTCGTTGATCCAGATCTTGGTCTCGATGAACACCTCGTCGCGCTTGAGGCCCGACCGCTTGATGCCCTCGCCGACCTGGCGTTCGTTCATGTAGGCGGCGGCGGTGTCGATGTGGCGATAGCCGACCCGCAACGCTTCCTCGACGGCGGCCGCCGTCTCGTCGGGCTGGCTCTGGAAGACGCCGAGCCCGATGGCGGGCATGTCGAGGCCATTGTTCAGTCTGATCGTCGGAATGGGCATGCTCGGGGTCTCCACCGGAACGTGCCCTAGACCTAGGCGATGTCAGCCCATCTATTTAGATGCCGAGATCCGCATGGGCTTATGCATGGAATTCAATAATCACGGCGGGTAGGGTATGCCGTCCTACCTCAAAGCATCCAGCGCCTCTCGGGAGCGGCAACGCCGGCTCAGTCCTGCAGAGGCTGCTTCAGGCCGAAGACGTTTCCTTCGGGGTCGGCCATATACTGGACATGCCCCTCACCGGGAATGGTGTTTCTTTCACCCGCAACGACACCGCCGGATTCGACAATTGCCCGGATGCTGGCGCCGAGATCATTGAACTCGAACCACAGGATGACGGGTTGGCTGCGGTAGCTTCGGTCCATTACGGCACCCGGGATACCCGCGTCGGCAGGATCAAGCAGATGATAGTTCGGCACGAACGCGGATTGCTGCGTCGGCGGCATTGCTGCGATTGGACGTTTCGCTTCCATCTTCTGCGATCCGCAAACCTGGATCACCGATGCAGAGCAGCACTGTTGGACGCCCGTTGGGGATAAGGATTTCGCGATGTCGATCCAGAGGGGCCGGATTTTCCACGGCCCAGAGATGTTCGACCAGGTCCGCGAGATCTGCTGGCGGTTGAAAGATCCGATACTCCATCCGACTCTCCTTCTCGTTGCAGCATCATACGGTGGCCGCCCGATCTCGGATTGACCACCTGATGACTGAGCACGCTCCCGGCGCGTTCGACGTTCGGATTTCTGTATCGAATGGCGCCGCGCCGGGTGAAGATTGAGAGTTATGTCTACGCTGTAGCCCTCCAAATGATGAGGGCCTCAGGATCAGGCCAGCACCTCCGCCAGCCATTGCTGCACGCTGCGTGGCCGGAGGCCGAGCAGGTTCTGCGCGCTGGTGTCCTCGGAAATCAAATTGTCCGCGGCTTGTGAAAGCGCTTGGTAGAGGCCGACGACGCCGGCAGTGGCCGGACCAAGCATTGGCTCGATCAGCTTGCCGAACGCGTCCGGCGTCAGCGCGTCGAAGGTGACAGTGCGGCCGGATTGCCCCGAGAAGCCTGCGGCAAGATCCGCGCCCTTCAGGCCGGGCCGGTGGCCGATACCGACAACGCCGGTTGCCGTATGGTCGGTCAACAGCCGTTCAGCCACCTCGGCAACGTCGAGGTGCGAGCTCCATGAAACCGGGAAGTCGGCGCGAACCGGATAGCGCAATACCCCTTCGGCTTGCGCCGGTTCAAGGACCATCGGCAGGAGCAGGTTTTCGAGATAAAGACGCGGCGCGGCGATGGCATGGGAGACGCCGCTTTCCGCCACGCCCCGCGCCAGGATCGCGACGGCGCTGTCCTCGGGGGTCTGAAGGACCGTTCCGGGCTGGTCTATGATGGTGCCGCTGGTCGAGACCACGACACGTTTGGGTTTCGCGGCCTTGATCGCTTCGACAATGTTCCTGGCCTGTTGGACGCGGGCGGGCTCGGATGTCTGCGGCAGGTGGATGAAGACCCCGTCGGCACCGCGATAGGCGGCAACGAGCGAATCCACGGAATCATTGTCGACCGCAACCGCGGGCTTGCCCGCGATCTTGGCCGGATCGCGAACGGCAGCGAGCGCCTTCCTGCCCGAGGCGAGCAGGCGTGCATAGAGCGGGCCGCCCTGGGCGCCGGTGGCGCCATGGATGATATAAGACATCGGTTTTCCTTCATTGGTGTAGCAATTGAATGCTTGTTGGTGCATTATCTGCATCGGTTACGTCAAATGCACTAATGGAAGAAAATCAGCATGGATCAGAAAAAACTGCCGCTATGCGGCGTGGAGCGGTTCCTGCTTCTTCTCGATGGGCCCTGGGCGACGTTGATCGTGCGGGAACTGCTGAACGGCCCCCGGCGGTTTACAGAGCTGCGGGAGGTCTTGAGCGGGATCAGCGCGCATACCCTGACCCACCGTCTGCGCCGCTTCGAGCAGCATGGGCTGGTGACGCGCACGGCCTTCGCCGAGACGCCGCCGCGGGTCGTGTACGAGCTGACCCCGTTGGGACTGTCGTTGAGTGATGTGCTTTATGCCATGAAGGACTGGGGCGATGCAGTCCCGGATGAGGTGCTGAGCGCCCGGGCATCCGGCGAAACGGCTTAGGCAAAGCCAGCCCGGCGGGCGCTCGGGCCGACTGATGCTTAAACATGACGGTTTCGCCATCGGAGTGAGAAGCTTGTCGGCAAAGCCTTGAGCGTGCGCGAAACCGCGCAGTTCCGCCCGGGCGTTTTATGCCGGGTGTGCGGGTGGCCAAGGCGAAGGAGCTGCTGCAATTCGGCAAACAGCCCATTGAGCGCATCGTGTGGGAAGTCGGCTATTCCGATCCGGGGGCCTTCAGAAAGGTCTTCACGCGGGTCGTCGGTCTTTCACCGGGAGACTACAGGCAAGATTTCGGGCGTGAGATCACACCGAAAACTGGCGCACCCGACAAGATTCGAACTTGTGGCCTCTGCCTTCGGAGGGCAGCGCTCTATCCAGCTGAGCTACGGGTGCAGGCCGGAGGCGGGGCAGGGCCCGCCGAGAACGCGCGCAACCTAATCGAAGGGCGGGAGTCGTGCAACTGGTTTGGTTGGCCCTTCGGGGCCGCGCCCGTCGCGGTAACGGTTCGGCAACCATTGGGCCTGTAAGGGCCGGCGCACCGTGATCGGGCGCCGCCACATCGGCGCCAGAATTCCACCATAATAGGCGAAGGCCTGCCGCATCGCGTCTGCGTGAACGGCCGGCCCCCGCCTCACTGGGAGATCCGCGCTTGAGACAGTCGCGCGCCGTTACCAAGGCCCTGCCCGCCCTCTGCGCGGCGCTGGCGCTCGCCGGATGCTCGAGCGCGTTCACCCGCCCGGCCACCACGCAGCCGGCGACCGCCGCCATCGCCGCGCTCGCGCCTGCGGCCGACCCCGACGCGGTGCCCGATGCCGCCATGGTGCCGCCCGCCTCGCCCGAGGTGCTGGCCTATGCCTCGACCGGCCCCGGCAATCTCGACGGGCTCATCGCCCACTACGCCCACCATTACCGCGTGCCCGAGAGCCTCATCCGCCGCGTCATCGACCGCGAGAGCGACTACAATCCGGCAGCGCGCAACGGACCCTACTGGGGCCTGATGCAGATCCGGCACGATACGGCCCGCGGCATGGGTTACGGCGGGCAGGCTGCGGGCCTGCTCGATGCGGAAACCAATCTGCGCTATGCGGTGCGGTATCTGGCCGGCGCCTACATGGTCGCCGGCGGCGACGAGGCCCGGGCCGTGCAGCTCTATGCGGCCGGCTACTACTATCACGCCAAGCGCCAGGGGCTGCTCGAAAAGAGCGGGCTGCGCTAAAGCCCCGGAAACCGGACCGGCTCCCGCCGCTCGCGAAGCGGTTTTCAGGGAAAGCGGACGGCACTTTCCGGTTCGCAAGCACCACCACAAGGGCTGAGAGACCCGTTCTGACTCGATCAGAACGGGTTTGGCCGCGACGGACGGAGCGCGCCCGCCATTCCGGCTCGTCGGAACGGCAGGCGTTCGTGCCGGGCGTCAGCCCGCTTATTTCAGCTGCAGCTTGATCTCGCCGGCCTCGTAGGCCGTGCGGCAGTCGCTGGCATCGCGCATGATGTCGTCTTCGAGCAGCGCGGTGGTGGTCATGCCCGGGCCGACGAACCGCATGTCGTCGCATTCCCCGTCATTGGCCCATTCGCCGCTGTCGTCGCCGAAATCGACGGCGCCGTCGTCGGCCACCCCGCGGAGGCTAATCGTGCCGGCTTCGTACGCCGCCTTGCAATCGGTGGCGTCGTGCAGCACGTCGTCGCTCAATAGCGGCGTCGCGGTCATGCCCTTGCCGACGAAGCGGCCGTCGTCGCACTCCCCATCATTGGCGTAGTCGCCATTGTCGTCCCCGAACGAGACGGCAGGCGCGGCATGAGCGGAAAGGCTCGCCAGCGCCAGGAAGGCGGCGGCGGTCCATACGACCAGTTTCGACATCGATTTAGTCCCCCGATTGCAGATGCATGCGCGCGCAGCGACAGCGGCGCATGCCGTCTTCCAAATATGAGATTGATGTCAGGATTGTGTCGAGACCGTGCGCGCCTCGCCGGCGGCCCGCGCTACTTCTGCGCCTCGACGGAGGCCCCGCCGAGGGCCTGTGCCAGGCAGGCGGCCAGCCGGCGCTCGTCGAACGGCTTTTCCAGGCGCGGATAGTCCTCCTCGACGCCCTCGGGCAGGTCGGCATAGCCGCTCGCCACCATCACCGGCAGGCCGGGGCGCAGCCGGCGCGCCTCGCGGGCGAGCTCGACGCCGTTCATGCCGGGCATGGAATAATCGGTGATCATCGCATCGACCGGCGCGCCGCTCATCAGGATGTCGAGGGCATCCCTGCCCGAATAGGCCTCCAGGGCCCCATGGCCGAGATCGGCGAGGATGTCGACCATGTTCATGGCGATGAGCGCGTCGTCATCGACCACCAGAATGGTCGCCGCGGGTTGCGTCGAGGGGAAGTTGGGCAAGTGTTCCTCCAGTCGGCCTGTCCAGGTCGGCTTGCCACAAGTGTTAACAGGCAAAAACGGCCCAAATGCGCCTGCCCGGAAAAGGGTGCCGTTCGCCGTCCGACTGTTCTAAAGTCCGCCGACTTCGCCTCATAGAGAATCGCCCATGCACCTGCTGCTCGTCGACGGCTCGACCTACATCTTCCGCGCCTTTCACGCGCTGCCGCCCCTCAACCGCAAGTCCGACGGGCTGCCCGTCGGGTGCGTGCAGGGCTTCACCAACATGATCTTCAAGCTGATGGAGGACCTGAAGGGCGAGGACGCGCCGACCCATATGGCCGTCATCTTCGACCATTCGGCCAAGACCTTCCGCGACGCCATCTATGCCGACTACAAGGCGCAGCGCCCGCCTCCGCCCGAGGAACTGGTGCCGCAGTTCCCGCTGACCCGCGCCGCCACCCGCGCCTTTTCCATCCCCCCCATCGAAATGGAGGGCTGGGAGGCCGACGACATCATCGCGACCTACACCACGCAAGCGCTCGCCGCCGGCGGCAAGGTCACCATCGTCTCGTCCGACAAGGACCTGATGCAATTGGTCGACCTCGAGGGCAGGGTGCGCATGCTCGACACCATCCCCCGCCCCGGCCAGCCGCCGCTGCGCTGGATCGGGCCGGACGAGGTGATGGCCAAGTTCGGCGTCACCCCCGACAAGGTCATCGAGGTGCAGGCGCTCTGCGGCGACAGCGTCGACAACGTGCCGGGCGTGCCCGGCATCGGCGTCAAGACCGCCGCCGAGCTCATCAATACCTACGGGGACCTGGAAAACCTCCTGGCGCACGCCGAGGAGATCAAGCAGCCCTCGCGCCGGCAAAAGCTCATCGAGAACGCCGACCTCGCCCGCATATCGAAGCAGCTGGTGACGCTCTCCAAGGAGGTGCCGCTCGAGCTCGAGCTCTCCGCCCTGGCGCGCGTCCCGATCGAGCCTTCAAAACTCTTCCCGTTCCTCAAGGCCATGGAGTTCAACGCGGCGACCAAGCGCCTCGCGACCCTCCTCGATGCGGATGCCGACGCCTATGAGCCGGACCCGGAGCTGGCGGTCAAGCCCGTCGCTCCCGTCGGCTTCGACAATGCCGCCCGCGCCGAGGCCCGCGCCGCGCGGCTTGCCGCCGAAGGGCGCGACGCCTCGCCGACCGTTCTCCATGCGGCGCAGGTGCACGAAAAGATCAAGGCCATCCCCTTCGATCTTTCGTCCTACGAGACCATCCGCGAGCGCGCGGCGCTGGAACGCTGGATCGCCGCGATCTACGCGCAAGGGTTCGTCGCCGTCGACACCGAGACCACCGGCCTCGACAACCAGCAGGCCGACCTCGTCGGCATCTCGCTGGCGACCGAACCCGGCAAGGCCGCCTATATCCCCTTGGGC
>NZ_JZEX01000023.1 GCF_000969415.1 Devosia geojensis
CCACCCCAACCCCTCCCCTCAAGGGGGAGGGGCGCGCAGGAGCCGTAGCATCCCCCCGACTTGCGGCGTCCGCAACTCTCGCATACCAATCGGCCACCGCCCCGATTGGACCTTCGATGACCGCCCTGCCCCTCGATCCGGCCCGCATCCGCGCCGCCTTTCCCGCTTTTGCCGAGCCTTCGCTGAAAGGTCAGGCGTTCTTCGAGAATGCGGGTGGCTCCTATACGGCGCTGCAGGTGCTGACGCGCCTCGAGGGGTTCTACCGCCGCACCAAGGTGCAGCCCTACGGCGTCTACCCGGCCTCGATCGAGGCCGGCGAGGCGATGGACCTTGCCTATGAGCGGATCGCCGCGGCGCTCAACGTCACGCCCGACTGGATCCATTTCGGTCCCTCGACCTCGGCCAACACCTATGTGCTGGGCAATGCCTTCGCCGGATGGCTGAAGCCGGGCGATGCCATCGTCGTCACCAACCAGGACCACGAGGCCAACACCGGCGCATGGCGGCGGCTGGCCGCGCGCGGCATCGAGGTGCGCGAGTGGCGGGTGGATGGCGAGAGCGGACGGCTCAACCTTGCCGGGCTCGATGCGCTGCTCGACGGCAAGGTAAGGCTCGTCGCCGCGCCGCACTGCTCCAACATTGCCGGCGAGATCAATCCGGTGGCCGAGATCACCAGGCGCGCCCATGCCGTCGGCGCGGTGACCGCGATCGACGGCGTCAGCTACGCCCCGCATGGCCTGCCGGACCTTATGGCGCTGGGAGCCGACATTTATTTCTTCTCGGCCTACAAGGTCTATGGACCGCATCAGGGCATCATGGCGATCCAACCGTCGCTGGCGGCGGAGCTGCCCAACCAGGGGCACTATTTCAACGACGACAAGCCGCGCTATCGCCTGACACCGGCGGGGCCGGACCATGCGCAGATCGCCGCCTGCGCCGGCGTTGCCGACTACCTGGAATTCGTCGCCGAGGTCGCGGGCGATGCGGTCACCGGGCAGACGCCGTTCCGGCGGGCGCACGCGGCCATGCGGACGCAGGAGCAGGCGCTCGCCGAACCGCTGTTCGACTACCTGCGCAAGCGCAACGACATCCGCGTCATCGGCCCGCTCGATCCCTCGCTTCGCGCGCCGACCGTGGCGCTGGCGCTTAGTGAGCCGGGCGTCGAGGTTGCCGGCCGCCTCGCCGCCCATGGCATCATGGCGAGCGGCGGGCACTTCTACGCCTATCGCCTGCTCGAAGGCGTCGGCATCGATCCGGCCCATGGCGTGCTGCGGGTCTCGTTCACCCATTATACGAGCCCCGGCGAGATCGACCGGCTGATCGCGGCGCTCGACGCCGAGCTCGAATGACCAGCGCAGTCCTGAGCCGCCCCGTCGCGACGCTCCTGCTGCTCATCACCACCGCCATCTGGGGTTTCGCCTTCGTCGCGCAGAAGACCGCGATGGACGTGATGGGCCCGCTGACGTTCGGTGCGCTGCGGTACCTGCTCGGCGCCATCGTCATCGCGCCGCTGGCCCTCTGGGAGTACCGGCGCAGGAAAGCCGGGATCACCGGCAAGCAGTGGCTGCTGATAGCCATCCTCAGCCTGGCGTTCACCGCCGGCTCCATACTCCAGCAGGTGGGCCTCACGGTCACCACCGTCACCAATGCCGGATTCCTGACCGCGCTCTACGTGCTCTTCGTGCCGATGATCGCGGCCGTCGCGCTGAGGACGGTGCCGCACCCGGTGATCTGGCTCGGCGTGCCGATGGCGCTGACCGGGGTCTACCTGCTCAACGGCGGGCGGCTCGACACCTTCAACAGCGGCGACCTTCTCGTCGTCGCCTGCGCGCTCTTCTGGGCGGTGCAGGTGTTCCTCCTCGGCATCGTGGCGAGGATGACGGGGCTGCCGGTCTTCGTCTCGGCCGTCAGCTTCCTCGTGTGCGGCGTGCTCTGTGCCGGGCTCGTGCCGATCTTCGAGACGCCCGATCTTTCGGGCATCGCGCTCGGGTGGGTCGAGATCGCCTATGCAGGCATCCTGTCGACGGCGGTGGCGTTCAGCCTGCAGGCTATCGGCCAGCAGCACGTGCCGCCGGCCAACGCCGCCATCGTCCTGTCGAGCGAAAGCCTCTTTGCCGCATTGGGCGCCGCCCTGCTGCTCGGCGAGCGGCTGGTTCCGATCGGCTATCTCGGCGCCGCGCTGATCTTCGCAGCCATCGTCTTCGTGGAGGTGATCCCGCTGCTGTTTGCGCGGCAGCGGCCGGCAGCAGTCGCCGCCGAGCCTTGATCGCCGGGTATGCCAAATCAGTTGATGCGATAGAGCTGATAGGTGCGGCAGAAGATGAAGGCCACGCACCCTTCGAGCTGGATGTGGTTGTCGCTGAGCTGGGTGATGGTGCCGGTCGCCGTCTGGCCGAAGATGCGCAGCGTCCCCTTCCACTGGTTCTCGCCGGCCGGCGGGGCGTGGTCGATGAGAAGCGTGTTGAGGTAGGGCCGGTTCTCCTCGTTGTCGGCGTGGCCGCCGAGCCAGACGAGCGTGCCGCAGAGCTGATTCCCGCTCTCGCCGCACATGGCGACCTCGTAGCGCGAGTCGCGCATCTCGATTTCCCAGGTGCCGACTGGCGAGGCGAAGCCCTGGGCCAGCGCGGGAGCGGCAGTCATGAAAGTGATCAAGAGAACAAGCAGCCGTTTCATCAACATTTCTCCGGGGCCCGCCGCGATTGAACTGACTATCTGCACTCCGAGGCAGTTTTATGGAACCCCTGTCATTGCCCCGTCATAGACATTGCCTAGCGTGATACCTGCTCCCGGCGTCCCCAACACCGGGAAGAACCGCTGCCCCGCGCCCCCGCTTGCGCCGCGCACCGGTTTCTCCAGAGGAACGGACAGGCCGCCAACCCCACCCGTTCCTGCCGACCCCGATCGGTTCTGGCCGCCAGGCTCCAAGCCCAGGCGGTCTTTTTTTGGGGATGCGCCAAGGGTGGGACTCGCGGGCCGGGCCCGGCCGGGCAATAAGAGGTCCCTCACGGATCGTCCGACGCCGATGGCCAAGCTCTATTTCTCCTATGCCGCGATGAACGCGGGCAAATCCACACTGCTGCTGCAAGCGTCCTACAACTACCGCGAGCGCGGGATGAGGACGCTGCTCTTCACCTCGCGCCACTATGCCGAGGACGGCGTCGGCGTCATCTCCTCGCGCCTCGGCATCAAGGCGGAAGCCGAGATCTACGATCCGGGCGACGACCTCTATCAGCGCGTGCACGACGCCATGCGCGAATCCAAGGTCGACTGCGTCTTCGTCGACGAGGCGCAGTTCCTCTCGCAGGCGCAGGTCTGGCAGCTCGCCCGCGTCACCGACCGGCTGAAGGTGCCGGTGATGTGCTTCGGGTTGCGCACGGACTTCCAGGGCAAGCTCTTTCCGGGCTCCTGCGAGCTCCTCGCCATCGCCGACGTGCTGCGCGAGATCCGCACCATCTGCTATTGCGGGGCAAAGGCCACCATGGTGGTGCGCCAGGACGAGCACGGACGCGTGCTGACCGACGGCGACCAGGTGTCGATCGAGAAATCCGTCTATGTTTCGCTGTGCCGCAAGCACTGGGAAGAGGAAACCGGCCGCTGGCCGGTGAAAGGACCCCTGCCATGATCCAGGTACAGACCGAGCCGCATGGGGCTCTGACCATCCGCACGCTCGCCATGCCCGCCGACACCAACCCGGCCGGCGATATCTTCGGGGGCTGGGTGATGAGCCAGATGGACATCGCCGGCGCCATCGCCGCCGTCGAGAACGTGGGCGGGCGCGTGGTGACCGTCGCCGTAGAGGCGATGACCTTCATCGCGCCGGTCAAGGTCGGGGACGTGCTCTGCGTCTACACCACCATCGAGCGCATCGGCACGACCTCGATCACCGTCGCCATCGAGGCCTGGGCCCGGCGCAACCGCGTCGCCGACCGGGTCAAGGTGACCGAGGGCCGCTTCGTCTACGTGGCGCTCGGCGAAGACGGCGGCAAGAGGATGATCGCGCGATAGAGCCTTCATTCAGCCTGCGTTCATTGAACCAAGTGTTTCATGTCCCTGCCGGCCGCAATGACGCGGCCGGCGGAACGGCAATAGATGCCGCAGCGGGCGGTTTTCCAATAAACCTGCCCACCGGCATAGGCGCGATGGTAACCGTACAAGTTTTGGTGGATGGAACTATTTGGCGCAACGAAATATAATCGAAATCAAGGAGCATTCGGCAGTCGTCGCGCCCGGGAACTTTCCGTCACCGGGAGCCGTTGCTGAAACCGGAAGCATTCGCCACGCCCGCGCAGACAAGAGCGGGATCGGCACCAAAAAGAGGCGCGCAGCCTCGACAAGGAGCGTCCAATGAACCGCCAGACACGCAAATTCCTGCTGAACATCGCCACCGGCATCGCCGTCGCGGCCGCGGCTGCCGTCATGTTCCTGCCCGCCGCCCAGGCGGCGCCGGGCTACGCCACCACCAACGTCAACGTGCGCTCGGGCCCCGGCACCGGCTATCCGGTCGTCGCCACCCTCGCGCGCGGCCAGGAGGTCGACGTGCAGCGCTGCCAGAGCGGCTGGTGCTATGTCATCCAGTCCGGCCGCAACGGCTGGGTGTCCTCGAGCTATCTGGCGGCCGACCGCGGCGGTTCGGGCGGCGGCTTCAGCCTCGACTTCAATATCGGCGGTCCCGGCGGCCCGAACGTTTCCATCGGCATCGGCCAGCCGCGCCCGCCGATCATCGTCGACCCCCGTCCGCCCCGCCCGCCGGTGGTGCGCCCGCCGGTGATCTACGAAGCGTGCTTCTATGAGCGCTCGCGCTTCCGCGGCGAGAGCTTCTGCCTCGAGCCCGGCGACAGCTACCGCCTGCCGCGCTGGTCGGAAGGCATCGGCTCCATCGAGAATCGCGGCGAATTCACCATCGACGTGTGCACCAGCGGCGGCTTCCGCGATTGCCGCACCTACACCACCAGCGCCTCCTCGCTCGGCGAGTTCGGCAATTACGTGGAATCGGTGCGCGTGCGCCGCTGACCCCGGCACGCCGGATCGGACAAGAGGCGGCGCCCGAAGGGGCGGCGCCTCTTTCGCATTCAGTCGTCGAAATGCGGCCACTCGGCAAAGACGCCGCCCCGCCGCTGGTTGCGCGGATCGGCCGGATCGAGCGGATCGGCGGCATACGGCAGACCGAGCTCGGATGAGGAGTGCCGCGGCCGCCAGCCGAGGCCGGGATCGGGCTCGTTGACGAACCACGCATCCGCGTTGTCCGAGATGCCGAAGACGGTGCGATAACCGAGATCGGGCATGTCGAGCCCGCGCGAAACGAGCCGGGCGAGATCGTCGCGGCTGCACCAGAGCCGGCACTCGCGCGCCGTACCCGGCGTGCCGGCGGTGCAGATACGGATCGCGAGGCACTCGACGCCGAACTTGTCGAAGTAGAGCCGCCCCAGCGCCTCCCCGAAGACCTTGGAGACGCCGTAGAGCGAGTCCGGCCGCACCGGCGCACCGAGGCCAAGGGGCTCGTCGACCACCGGATGCATGCCGAGCACATGGTAGGAGGACGCATAGACGACGCGTCCGACCCCGGCCTTGCGCGCCGCCTCGAAGACATTGTAGGCGCCCATGATGTTGGCCTCGAGGATCGTCTGCCAGCCGGCTTCCTTGGCCATGCCGCCGAAGTGGACGACCGCCGCAATGTCCTGCGCCATCAGCCGGTCGACCGCCGCCCGGTCGGCGAGGTCGGCGATCTCGACGGGCTCGCCCGCCTCGGGCTGGCGGATATCGGTGGCGAGCACCGGACGCCCCTCCCGCGCGAACCAGGCGCGCAGATGCGAGCCGAGCTGGCCGGCGGCGCCGGTGAGCAGGATCTGGGCCATGAAAATCACCGCGAAAGGCTATCGGACAGAGGGCGAAACGTGCACGAAATGTCAGCGATTCGACGCGAAACGCGAGGCATTTGATGATCGAGATCGCAACCCTCATCGCCGAGCGCTTTGCGGTGGGCGAGAGCCCCGTCTGGGACAGTAAAACGCAGCGGCTGCTGTGGACCGACATTCCAGCAGGCACGATCCATGCGCTCGATATCGCGAGCGGCGAGCGGACCCGCTGGAGCTTTAGCGGACCGGTGGGATCGTTCGGGCTCTGCCGGTCGGGACGGCTGGTGGTGGCCCTGACCGACGAGGTGGTGCTCTTCGATCCGGCGAGCGGCAAACGCGAGACGCTGGCGCGGATCGCGCACGAAAAGCCCGGCATGCGGCTCAACGACGGCAAGGTCGGGCCGGATGGAGCGTTCTGGGTCGGCGGCATGGATGCCAGCAATACCGGGAGCCCGGAGGCGAAGCTCTATCGTTTCGGGCCGGACGGGACGGTGCGGGTGATCGCCGAGGGGCTGGCGACCTCGAACGGGTTAGCCTGGGATGCGGCGGGCGCGCGCATGTACCACTCGGACTCGCGCGGCGACATGTGGATCGATGTCTGGGACTTCGACCCGCAAGCCGGCGTCGCGCAGAACCGGCGCAGATTCATCGCCGACAGCGAGGCGCTGGGACGGGCCGACGGCGGAGCGTGCGACCTGGACGGGACGTACTGGTCGGCCGGCCCTTCGATGAGCCGGATGAACCGGTTTTCTCCGGACGGAGAGCTGCTGGGCTTCATCAACCTGCCGGTGCTGCGCCCGACCATGCCGTGCTTCGGCGGGCCGGACATGCGTACGGTTTACGTGACGAGCCTCAGCTCCGGCATCGAGCCGGAGGTGCTGGAACGCTATCCGCTCTGCGGCGGCATCGTCTCCTTCCGCGCACCCGTGGCGGGAGTGCCGGTCGCACGGTTCCATGACTGATACCGCCTTGCGGGGCGGGCGGGCGTGATTATGGTCGGGCGGAACTTCAAAGACCAGAGGTGCCGCATGACCGATCTTTCCGTCTTCCCCATCACCAAGCGCTGGCCTGCCGAGCATCCGGACCTTCTGCAGCTCTATTCGGCGCCGACGCCGAACGGGGTGAAGGTCTCGATCATGCTGGAGGAGATCGGCCTCCCTTACGAGGCGCACCGGATCGACATCGGCGCCGACGAGACATGGACACCGGAGTTCCTCTCGCTCAACCCCAACGGCAAGATCCCGGCGATCATCGATCCGGAGGGACCCGGCGGCAAGCCGCTGCCGCTCTTCGAGTCGGGCGCGATCCTCCTCTATCTCGCCGAGAAGACCGGCAAGCTCCTGCCCACCGACCCCGCGCGGCGCTACGAAACCATCCAGTGGGTGTTCTTCCAGATGGCAGCGATCGGCCCGATGTTCGGGCAGCTCGGCTTCTTTCATAAGTTCAAGGGCCGCGAGATCGAGGACAAGCGACCGTTCGAGCGCTACCGGGCGGAATCGCAGCGCCTGCTCGGCGTCATCGAGACGCGGCTCGAGGGGCGCGAGTGGATCATGGGCGACGAGTTCACCATCGCCGACATCTCGATGATCGGCTGGGTGCGCAACCTCATCGGGTTCTACGAGGCGCGCGAGATCGTCGGGTTCGACGAGCTGAAGAACGTGCCCGGCTGGCTGGCGCGGGCGCTGGTGCGACCGGCGGTGCAGCGGGGGCTGGATATTCCGGCGAAGGAGTAGCCCGCGAGGCGCACCGAGCCGGCCTACTCGGCCTTCCTCTTGGTGCGCAGCGCTGCAAGCTCCTTGCGCAGCTGGTCGATCTCCTCGCCCTGCACCTGGACGAGCTCGCGCAGCGCGTCGAAATCCTCGCGCTTGACGAGGTCCATGTCGGCGACGATCCGCTTGGCCTGCGACTTGACGACGGTCTCGACCTCGCGGCGCACGCCGTCGGCAACGCCCGCGGCCTCGTTCATCAGGCGCCCGAGATCGTCGAAAATCCTGTTGTTCTGGGCCATGGGCCGGCTCCTTGATTGAAGGCCGCGGCAATGCCGCAATCGGTCGTGTCCTATGTAGGCCCTGGCGCCCGACTTGACCAGAGCGGGCGAAGCGGCAATGGTCCGCGCGAGCCCTCATGGAGCCCGCCCCTTGCCTTTTCCCGAGATCGATCCCGTCGCTTTCGCCATTGGACCGCTGGTCGTGCGCTGGTATGCGCTCGCCTATCTTGCCGGCGTGCTGCTGGGTGCGCTCTATGGCCGCATGCTTTTGAAGCGCCGCGCGCTCTGGGCCGACAATTCCCCGCCCTTCGCGCCCGACGACATCTGGGACTTCGCCTTCTGGGCGATCATCGGCATCATCGTGGGCGGACGCGTGGCCTACGTGCTCTTCTACAACCTGCCCCAATACCTCGCGAACCCCATGGAGATCTTCGCGCTCTGGGACGGGGGCATGGCCTTCCACGGCGGCATGATCGGACTGATGCTGGCGGTGATCCTCTTTACGAGGAAACGCGGGGGCAACCTCCTCTCCTCGCTTGACCTCCTAGCCGCCATCGGCACCATCGGCATCTTCCTGGGGCGCATCGCCAACTTCATCAACGCCGAGCTTTTCGGCGCGCCGACCGACCTGCCTTGGGGCGTGGTCTTCCCGACCGATCCGCTGGGCGTGCCGCGCCACCCCAGCCAGCTCTACGAAGCGGCGCTGGAGGGCCTCATACTCTTCCTCGTCATCCGCTACGCCACCCATGTCGCCCATGCGCTGCGCCGGCCGGGGCTGGTCGCCGGCATCTTCGGCATCGGCTATGGGCTGTCGCGCTTCGCGGTGGAGTTCGTACGCCTGCCGGATGCGCAACTGGGCTATCTCTACGGCGGGTGGCTGACCATGGGACAGGTCCTGAGCCTGCCCATGATCCTGGCCGGCCTCTGCCTCATCGCCTACGCCATGAGGTCCCGCCGTGCCTGAGGCCACCGAAAAGAGCCTCGGCGAGCTCATCGACCTGCAGATCGAGAGCAGCGGGCCAATGTCGATCGCCAACTACATGGGCCTCTGCCTCACCCATCCGGCCAAGGGCTACTACCGCAAGGCCGATCCGCTGGGGGCCGGCGGCGACTTCGTGACGGCGCCCGAGATCAGCCAAATGTTCGGCGAGCTCATCGGCTTCTTCTTCGTCAACCTCTGGCAGCAGATGGACGAGCCCAAGGCCTTCACCCTCCTGGAGCTCGGGCCCGGACGCGGCACGCTGATGGCCGACATGCTGCGGGTCGCCTGCCGCGCGACCGGCTTTCGCGATGCGCTGGACCTGCGGCTCTTCGAGACCAACCCGGAGCTGATCGCGCAGCAGAATGCGCGGCTCGAGGCGTACGACCCCAAATGGATCGACAGTTTCGAGAAGGTCGGCGACGGGCCGCTGCTGGTGGTCGCCAACGAGTTCTTCGACGCCCTGCCGATCCGCCAGTTCGTCAGGGGCAAGGACGGCTGGCACGAGCGGATGGTCGGGCTGCGGGAGGGCAAGCGCGCCTTCGGGCTGTCACCGACGCCAATTCCCGCAAGCGCCATGCCCGAGGCGGTGCAGAGCGCTGGCGAAGGCGAGGTGCTGGAGGTCGGCATCGCCGGCGGCGAGGTGATGAACCGGCTCTCCACCCAGGTCGCGCGGCTCGGTGGGGCGATCCTCGCCATCGACTACGGCTATGGCCGCACGCAGACGGGCGAAACGCTGCAGGCAGTGCGCAGGCACAAATACGCCGACCCGCTGGAGGCGCCGGGCGAAGCGGACATCTCCGCCCATGTGGACTTCGAGGCGCTGGCGACGGTCGCGCGGCGGGCGGGGCTGGCGGTGCAGCCGCTGGCGAACCAGGGTGCGTTCCTCAAGAGCCTCGGCATCGGCGAACGGGCCAAGATGCTCTCGGCCGCCAATCCCGGCTCGGCCAGGGACATCGCGGCGGCACAGGAACGGCTGACGGGAGGAGATGCGATGGGCGAACTCTTCAAGGTGCTGTGCGCGGCAAGCCCCGGATTGCAGCCGCAGGGATTCGCCCCGTGAGCGCGCCGTTCGAGACGAGCCCCGACCTTTCCGCCCTGCCCCGACTGAAGCACGGCTTCTTCGGGCGGCGCGGAGGCGTTTCGACCGGAGACTTCACCTCGCTCAACATCTCCGAAGCCTCCGAGGACGACCCCGGTACTGTGGCGGAAAACCGCTGCCGTATCGCCGAGGCGATGGGCTTTACGCCGAGCCATCTGGCGACGCTGCGCCAGGTGCATTCGGCGCGTGTGGTGTCTCTCGCCGCCCCGACCGAGCCGGGCGCGCGCCCGGAAGCGGATGCGATGGTGACGAGGACGCGCGGACTGCTCATCGGCATCGTCACCGCCGACTGCGCGCCGATCCTCCTCGCCGACCCCGAGACCGGCGTGATCGGCGCCGCCCATGCCGGCTGGCCCGGAGCGCGGGCGGGCATCTCCGCCGCGACGGTCGATGCGATGGTGGCATTAGGCGCAGAGCCCGGCCGCATCGTCGCCGCCATCGGCCCGACCATCTCGGCGGCCAACTACGAAGTGGGGCCGCAGTTCATGGCCGAGTTCCTCGCGCACCGGCCGGAAGCGGAGGCGTTCTTCTCGGTGGGTCCGGGCGGGCGCGAGCACTTCGATCTTTCCGGGTTCGTCGCGGCGCAGCTGCGGGCAGCGGGCGTCGCGGCGGTCGAGATCGCAGGCGGGTGCACCTATGGCAGCCCCGAGCGGTACTTCTCCCATCGCTATGCGACGCACCACGGCGGGTCGACCGGGCGGCAGCTCTCGGTGATCGGGCTGGTGTGAGGTTCCCTCTCCTCTGGGAGATAGGGGGAGCCGTGCCCCCCGGTCGAAAGCCGGGATCCAGCCCTGAATGCATCAGCGGGCGCGAGAAGAGCGGACGTACGATCTTTCCTGCCCCGTTCACACACCTTGCGGCTGGCGCAGCATCTCAGGATGGGCCCCGGCCTTCGCCGGGGTGACATCGCGGGTGGTGGCAGGATGGTGCCCCTCTCACAGGGGTCATTCCCGCGAAAGCGGGAACCTCTGTTTTCCATTACCCGCCCGCAAACGGAGGTCCCCGCTTTCGCGGGGATGACACCGGTGGGTGAGCGGACTGCCCATGCCGCCCCCTTCACCACCGCCGAAATTCGTTCATACAACCGACATTTGGCCGATTGCCTATCGGCGCGGGGGCCGGTAAAGGTGCGCGCAACTGGGGTGCGCCCGACGGCCGGCGCATGTTGAGAACAGGGACACCGCCATGAAACTGGTAACCGGCAACTCCAACCGGGCGCTAGCGGAGGCGGTCGTCGACTATCTCGAACTGCCGCTGACCGACTGCACGGTCAAACGCTTCGCCGACAAGGAAATCTTCGTCGAGATCCACGAGAACGTGCGCGGCGAAGACGTCTTCATCCTGCAGTCGACCTCATATCCGGCCAACGACAACCTGATGGAGCTGCTCATCATCTGCGATGCGCTGCGCCGCTCCTCGGCCCGACGCATCACCGCGGTGCTCCCCTATTTCGGCTATGCTCGGCAGGACCGCAAATCGGCTTCCCGCACGCCCATTTCGGCCAAGCTCGTTTCCAACCTCATCACCGAAGCCGGCGCCAACCGGGTGCTGACCCTCGACCTTCACGCCGACCAGATCCAGGGCTTCTTCGACATCCCGACGGATAACCTGTTTTCGGCGCCGGTGTTCGTGCGCGACATCCGCGAGCACTACGACGTCAACAACGTGATGATCGTTTCGCCCGACGTCGGCGGCGTCAAGCGCGCCCGCAACGTCGCGAGCCGGATCGGCGCGAACCTCGCCATCGTCGACAAGCGCCGCCCGCGTGCCGGCGTCTCGGAAGTGATGAACATCATCGGCGACGTCGAGGGACAGGCCTGCATCCTCATCGACGACATCGTCGATTCGGGCGGAACCCTCGTCAATGCCGCCGAGGCGCTCTTGAAGGCCGGTGCCAAGGAAGTCTCGGCCTACATCACCCATGGCGTCCTCTCGGAGGGCGCCGGCCAGCGCATCGGCAACTCCAAGCTCAAGGAACTGGTGGTGACCGACTCGATCGAGGCGACCGACGAGGTCAAATCGACCGCCAACATCCGCAAGCTCTCGATCGCGCCACTGCTCGGCGAAGCCATCGCCCGCACGGCGAGCGAGCAGTCGGTCTCGAGCCTGCTGGATTAGGGTTTCCATACGTTACCGCTCCCCCTCCCCCTGAGGCCATCGCACATGGCACGTTCTTCCCCTCTCCCCTTGAGGGAGAGGGACAGATTTTCCGCGTTCAGCGGAAAATCAGGGTGAGGGGTCCGCGATGTCGCAACAAGGGCCGGCGCCTGCGGCGGCACCGCTGACCCCTCATCCGCCCTTCGGGCACCTTCTCCCTCAAGGGGAGAAGGGAAAACGTGCCAGACGCCAGCTATCGGCGTGTGCGATTTCTCGTCTGAAACCGGCCACCCTGTCGAAATCGCCGATCCTCGCGCGACATTCTCATGCCGGGCTATGGTGCCCCGCGAGGAAGGAGAACGGCGATGCGATACATGCTGATGCTTTATGCCGACGAGAAGGTGGGTACCTCGATCCCCGCCGAGCAGATGGCCAAGGCCATGGAGACGATGTACGCCTACCACGAGGCGCTTGGGAAGGCCGGGGCGTTCGTTGCGACCTCGGCGCTGGCGCCGACCTGGAATTCCAAGACCATCCACATGCGAGGCGGCGAGGTCCGCCAGCTCGATGACGGCGCTTTCGTCAACGAGGGCGGCGAGCTCAAGGTCGAGGACGGGCCCTATGTCGAGACGCGCGAGCAGCTCGGCGGCTATTTCATCATCGAGGCGACCGACATGGACGAGGCGCTGAAGTGGGCGGCGCGCTGCCCGGCGGCGCAATGGGGACCGATCGAGGTGCGCCCGCTGGTCAACACCGTCGACCATTTCGGCAAGGCCTGGTGCGCCACGGACGGGAACGTGCCGGTCTCGTAAAAAAGAATGCGCAAAAGTCGAATTCGCCAACACCGCCCCGACATTGTAGCGTCGGGGCACGGTGTTCCGGCGAGAACGATGAGGAAAATTTCCATGCGCTACATGATGCTGATCCACAACGACGATGAAGCATACGCCACTGCCCCGCAGGAGGTTTACGCCGAATGGGCCGCCTTCAACGAGGCATTGAACAAGGCCGACGCCGTTCCGGGGCTGCGCCTCAAGGAGGCGTCGGCTGCAACGACCGTGCGCAGCCGCAACGGCAAGACGGACGTGCTCGACGGCCCCTATATCGAGGCGCGCGAGCAGCTCGCCGGCTACTTCATCATCGACGTGCCGAGCCTCGATGAAGCCATCGCCTGGGCGCAGCGCTGCCCCAGCGTCAAGTACGGCTCGATCGAGATCCGCCCGATCGTCGATCCGCACAGCTGAAAACGGGGAGGGCAAGATGATGAATCCGCGAATGACCCATCCCGTCATGCTGCTGCCCGACGCCATGAAGGCGCTGCATGCGCTGAGCAGGGCCGCCTCCGGCGTCCCACCGGTGCTGCAGCAGCTCGTGCACCTGAGAGCCAGCCAGATCAACGGCTGCAGCGTCTGCGTCGAGATGCACTCCGAAGAGCTGAAGAGAGAAGGCGAGAGCGACAAGCGCATCTTCGCCGTCGCGGCCTGGCGCGAGTCGCCCTGGTTCGACGACGATGAACGGGCCGCGCTTGCCTTGACCGAAGCGGTGACGCGTATCGCCGACAAGGCCGACCCGGTTCCGGACGAGATCTGGAACGAGGCGGCGCGGCACTTCGATGAAGCAACGCTCGCCGCTCTCGTCATCCAGATCGGCGCGATCAACATCTGGAACCGCCTCAATGCGACGACGCGCCAGGTGGCGGGACAATGGGCGGCGTGACCAGCGCCGCCCATCCAGTGAAGCGGGGCAACGAGGCGAGCCGGGCAGCCGAGCGCGTGGCGCGCGAAAGCTATGGCCGGCTCGTTGCCTTCCTCGCCGCCCGCACGCGAGACGTGGCGGGCGCCGAGGACGCGCTGGCCGAGGCGTTCGCCGCGGCGCTCAAGAGCTGGCCCGCCGACGGCGTGCCGGCCAATCCCGACGCCTGGCTGCTGACGGTCGCCCGCCGCCGCCAGGCCGACGCGGCCCGCAGGCGGCAGACCCGGCAGGCCGGCGAGGAGCACCTCAAGATGATGGCCGACGAGATGGAGGAAGCGGCCGGCAGCGCCGGCGATATTCCCGACCGGCGCCTGGCGCTGATGTTCGCCTGCGCCCACCCCGCCATCGAGAAGGGCATGCGGACGCCTCTCATCCTGCAGGCCATCCTGGGATTGACGGCGCAGGACATCGCAGCCGCATTCCTCATCCCGCCGGCCACCATGGGTCAGCGGCTGGTGCGTGCCAAATCGCGCCTGAAGGACGCGGGTATCCCCTTCGCCATTCCCGACAGCGACCAGCTGACCGAGCGGCTCGACGCCGTGCTCGACGCCATCTATGCCGCCTACACCAAGGGCTGGGCGGAGCTGGGCGAGCCCGGCGCGCCGCAGCTCGCCGAGGAAGCCATCTGGCTCGGCCGCCTGATCGTCTCGCTGCTGCCGGCCGAGCCCGAAGCCAAGGGCATGCTGGCGCTGATGCTTTATGCCGAGGCGCGCCGCGCTGCCCGGCGCGGCCCCGACGGCGCCTATGTTCCACTCGACGAACAGGACAGGGACCTCTGGGACGAAACGCTGATGGATGCGGCCGAGGCGCTGCTGCGGCAGGCCAACGCCGGCGGCCCTTCCGGCCGCTTTCAGATCGAGGCCGCAATCCAGTCCGCGCATGTGGCGCGGCTGAAGACCGGCGCGAACACCTGGCCGGCGATCCTGGCGCTCTACGACCACCTGCTGGCGCTGACCCAGTCGCCGGTGGTGGCGCTCAACCGTGCGGCGGCACAGGGCGAAATCGAGGGCCCCATTCCAGCCCTCGCCGCCATCTCTCCCCTCGAAGGGGACAAGCGCATGGCCGGCTACCAGCCCTATTGGGCGCTCAAAGGCCATCTGTTGCGCAGGGCCGGCAACACGGCAGAGGCCCATGAGGCGCTGACGATCGCCATGGGCCTATCCACCGACGCGGCGGTGCGGCGGTACCTGCAGGACCAGTTGAAGTCCTTGCCGAGCAACTAGGGCCTCGGCCCGCAAGATCGGTCAAGCAGGCATGGACGGTACGCTCCTAAGGTGTTTGCGCCAACGGGGAGCAGAGTGCAGGGAACGAAGATGGGTGTGGTCGAGAAGGCGATCTGGTTCATCGAGAGCAACTTCAACAGGTCACCGAGCCTCGACGACATCGCCCGGGCGACCGGCATCAGCCGGTTCAGCCTCAGCCGCAGCTTCACCTACGCAACGGGCATGCCGGTGGTCGCCTATTTGCGCGCCCGCCGGCTGACCGAAGCCTACAAGGCCCTGCGCGACGGGGCGCCCAGCATTCTCGCCGTCGCGCTCGAGGCCGGTTACAACTCCCACGAAGGCTTCACTCGCGCCTTTCGCGACCAGTTCGGCATCACGCCGGACGAAGCGCGCAAGGGGCACGACATCGACCAACGCTTGCTGATGGAGTCGATCGGTATGCATGAGACAGTGATGGCCGACCTCGAGGAACCGCAACGCAAGCAGCGCGACGCATTCACCGTCGTGGGGCTCGGCGGCCGTTTCCGTATGGATGGGCCCAACACCATCCCCGGGCTGTGGCAGAAGTTCCAGCCCTATGAGGGCACGCTCGGCGAGGTGCTGGGCTACTGGTACGGTGTATGCGGCGACTGGAAGGAAGACTTCTTCTACATGGCCGGCGTCGAGGTGGCGCGCGTGCCGGCCGACCTGCCGGCGGAGCTGACCGTCCACAAGTTTCCCGCCCAGGACTATCTCGTCTTCCGCCACGAGACGCACCTGTCGGAATTGAACCAGACGTTCGCCGCAATTTTCGGGCGCTATATCCCCGAGAACGGCTACCATCCCAGGGATTGCTTCGAGCTCTACGACGAGAACTTCGACCCGCAGACCGGCCTCGGCGGCATCGAGATCTGGGTGCCGGCGACGCGCGAGAGCGGGGAGAGGTGAACGGAATGCTGAGCGAACCCAAGATCATGGAACTGCCGGGACGGCCTTACCTTGGCGTGCGAAAGATCGTCAAAATCCCATTCGGAACCGTCGCCTCCAAGGCGCTCGCGGACCTCAAACGCCGCATGAAGAAGCGCGGCATCGCGGCAACGGACGCTCCTTTCTTCCGCTACAACATCATCGACATGCCGAGCGCCCTCGAGATCGATTTCGGCCTGCCGACGGAGCGGCAGGAATCGGCCGACGACCTGCTCGTCGCCGGCACGCTGCCGGCGGGACGCTACGCGACGCTCACCCATACCGGCCATTACCGGAACCTGATAGCAGCCAATGGCGCGCTGCTCGACTGGGTGAAGGCGCAAGGATTGCAGCTCGACACGCACCCTTCCCCCGCCGGCGACGTCTTCGGCTGCCGGCTGGAGATCTATCCGACCGACCCAAAGGTCGAGAAGGACTCGAGCAAATGGGTGACGGAGCTGGCGTTCAAGTTGGCGGATTGAACAGGACGGCAACGCACCCCTTGCCCATCGCCCCCCTTTCCTTTATATCCGCGCGCCATGAAGCGCTCGTCACCCCTGGAGGACGGGCGCGTATGTTGTTTGGGTACAGCATACACCAACCCATGAATGGAACATTCCATGGCTGCGACCAGAGAGCTCAAGGCTCAGGCGCGGGATCGGGTGGGCAAGGGGGCCGCTCGTGAACTGCGCCGTCAGGGACTTGTCCCTGCCGTCATCTATGGGGGCAAGCAGCCCCCGGTGACCATCTCCATCCCCTTCAAGGACGCGCAAAAGGCGATCTACTCCGGCGGCTTCCTCTCCCACGTCCTGACGCTCGACGTCGATGGCCAGAAGCACCAGGTGATCCCGCGCGACTACCAGCTCGACGTGGTCAAGGACTTCGCCATGCACGTCGACTTCCTGCGCGTGACCAAGGGCGCCACGCTCCACGTCGAAGTGCACGTCAACTTCATCAACGAGGAGAAGAGCCCGGGCCTCAAGCGCGGCGGCACGCTCAACATCGTGCGCCACACCGTTGAGGTGAACGCTCCGGCCGACGCCATCCCCGAGGAGATCGTCGTCGACCTCACCGGCACCGAAATCGGCGATTCGATCCACATCTCGGCCGTGTCGCTGCCCAGCGGCGTCACCCCGACCATCACCGACCGCGACTTCACCATCGCCACCATCGTTGCTCCGTCGGGCCTGCGGGCCGCCGAAGCCGAGGCCGGCGAGGAAGCTGCCGAGGGTAACGGCGAGGCCGCCGAAGGGGAATGATCCCCTTGCGCGCCAAAGCGTGTTAGAGTTGATGAGGCGGCCTGCGGGTCGCCTCATTCGTTTTAAGGGTGGTGCACGCGCCGGCTGAATTCACGCTCTCATCCCCACGGGTCATCCCCGCGAAAGCGGGGACCTCCGTTTGCAGCTCTGCGTTGAAACAGAGTTTCCCGCTTTCGCGGGAATGACCCGGTGGTAGAAGGTTAACGTCGGTATTCGGCATCACCATCGCCGCAAAAAGAATTTCGCCATGCAGCTCTTCGTCGGCCTGGGCAATCCGGGCAGCCAGTACCAGAACCACCGCCACAACGTCGGCTTCATGGCCGTCGAGGCGATCGCGCGCGAGCACGGCTTCGGGCCGTTCCGGGCAAAGTTCGGCGGACTCCTCAGCGAAGGCAGCATCGGCGGTGAGAAGGTGCTGATCCTCAAGCCCCAGACCTATATGAACCACTCGGGCGATGCGGTGCAGCAGGCCTGCCAATTCTACAAGATCGCGCCCGAGGACGTGACGGTCTTTTATGACGAGCTCGACCTCGCGCCGGGCAAGGTGCGCATCAAGCGCGGCGGCGGCAATGGCGGGCACAATGGGCTGCGTTCGATCGATCCGCAGATCGGCACCGCCTACCGGCGCGTGCGCATCGGTATCGGCCATCCCGGCGCCAAGGAGCTGGTCAACCACCACGTGCTCGGCGACTTCGCCAAGGCGGATGCCGAATGGCTCGAGCCGCTGCTCGAAACGCTGGCGCGCAACGCCGACCTCGTGGTCAAGGGCGACGACAACGGGCTGATGAACAAGCTGGCGCTGGTCCTCGGCAGCGAGCCGGTGAAAACCGAAAAAGCGCCGCCCAAGGCGCAGAGCCATATCCGCCAGGCGCGGGCGGCAAAGCCGCAGGTGAAGATGCCTGAGAGCGGGCCGATGGCGGACATGCTGAGGAAGATGTTCGGGAAGTAACACGCGCGCCGCGCCTGCCGGCCTTCCTCCATTGACTTTGCCGCCCATCCGCCCGATTTGGGGGCAACGAAAAATCCGGAGTTCCCCATGGGATTCAAGATGGGCATCGTCGGCCTGCCCAATGTGGGCAAGTCGACGCTCTTCAACGCGCTGACGCGCACGGCCGCCGCACAGGCGGCGAACTTCCCGTTCTGCACCATCGAGCCCAATGTCGGCGAGGTGGCGGTGCCGGACGCGCGGCTCGACAAGCTTGCGGCGATCGGCAAATCAGCCAACGTCATTCCGGCGCGCATGTCGTTCGTCGATATCGCGGGGCTGGTGAAGGGCGCGAGCCAGGGCGAAGGGCTCGGCAACCAGTTCCTCGCCAATATCCGCGAGTGCGACGCCATCGCCTATGTGCTGCGGTGCTTTGAGGATTCCAACATCCTGCACGTCGCCAACAAGGTCGATCCGCTCGCCGACGCCGAGGTGGTCGAGACCGAGCTGATGCTCGCCGACCTCGAAAGCCTCGAGAAGCGCCTGCCCGGCGTCGAGAAGAAGGCCAAGCAGGGCGACAAGGAAGCCAAGCTCAACGTCGAGCTCATCAACCGGGCGCTGGTGCTGCTGCGCGAAGGCAAGTCGGCCCGGCATGTGGAGCGCTCGGCCGAGGAGGAGAAGGCATTTGAGGGCCTGCAGCTCCTGACCTCCAAGCCGGCGCTCTACGTCTGCAATGTCGACGAGGCTTCGGCTGCAACCGGCAACACGATGAGCAAGCAGGTCGAGGACTACGCCCATGCGCACAACGCGGGAGTCGTCGTCATCTCGGCCGAGATCGAGAGCCAGCTCGCCCAGCTGCCGGACGCCGAGCAGGCCGAGTACCTCGAGACGCTGGGCCTGCACGAACCCGGCCTCAACCGGCTGATACGCGAGGCCTACGACCTCCTGGGGCTGCAGACCTACTTCACCGTCGGCCCCAAGGAAGCGCGCGCCTGGACCATCCACAAGGGCGACAAGGCTCCGCAGGCGGCCGGCGTCATCCACACCGACTTCGAGCGCGGCTTCATCCGTGCGCAAACCATCGCCTATGACGATTTCGTCTCGCTCGGCGGAGAAGTCGCAGCCCGCGAGGCCGGCAGGGCGCGCGACGAAGGCAAGGAGTACGTCGTCAAGGACGGCGACGTGATGCTGTTCAAGTTCAACACCTGAGCCGGTTCACTCGGCGGGTTTGGCGAGCGCCGCGAACGGGCGGCGCCAGAGGATCGTCACGCCGTTGGCGATGAGGATGGCGATGCCGAGGCCGAACGCGGCGCGCAGGCCAAACGCCTCGGCAACCCAGCCGATGACGAGTGGAGCGAGGATCGAGGCAAGGAAGGTCAGCTGCGAGAGCGCGGCGACGTTGACGGCTGAGGGCCGCTCCGTGAGACGCGCCGCCGCCGAGAGCCCCATGGGCAGCAGCGCGCTGGTGCCGAGGCCGACGAGCGCGAAACCGACAATGGCGACGATGCTGTTCGGGGCGAAGATGACGAGCAGCAGGCCGAGGACGGCTATGCCGGCGAGCGCGAGCGCCAGCCTTTCCGGCGCGATGCGCTTGGCCACCCAGTTGTGCGAGAGGCGCCCGAAGGCCTGCCCGCTGGCCCAGGCGGTGAGCCCGAGGCCAGCAAGGAAGGAGCTGGCGCTGAGCGCATCGCGCATCAGGATCACCGACCAGTCGGACGCGGCATTGTCGATGAAGAGCGTGCCCCCGGCGGCGAGGAAGAGCACGAGGACGGCGCGGCTCGGCCGCACCAGGCGCGACGGGCGCGCCGCCGCTTCGCTCTGCCGCGGCGGCATCGGCTGGTAGCCGGCAACCGAAAGCCAGACGAGGACGCTGGCGAGCGGCAGCACGGCGCCGAGATGCCAGACGGGCGCGATATCCATGCCGCGCGCCAGCGCCCCTGCCCCACCCGCGACCAATACGGCAAGGCTCCAGAACCCATGGGCACGCACCACCACGCGCCGGCCGAGCACCGCCTCCATGCGATCGGCCTCGACATTGGCGGTGATGCCGAGCATGCCCTGCCCGAGGCCGGCAATGAGAAGCGCGGCAAAGAGCTGCGGCGGCGACGGCGCGATCGTCGCTAGCACGAGCGCCAGCCCCATGACCGGCGTGACGAGGGCAAGCAGCGGGCAAAGCCGAGCCGCGTCGCCCAGCGCGCGCCGAGCGAGAAAGCGAGCATGGTGCCGACGGGATAGCCGGCAAGGCTCTGGCCGAGAAGGGCGCTGTTGAGATCGAGCCCCGCCTGCACATCGGCGATGCGCGGATACCAGCTGCCGACCGTGAGGCACGCGGCAAAGCAGGCGGCATAGATGCGTAGGGACGGTGAGATGGCCATGGCAGGGACCCGTTGCGTCCCAAGCAACGGCTGCGGCCGAGGGCCGGTTCCTGCGGTTAAGCCATGCTGGCCGGCTTCACAACGCCCAACTCGCGTTCGATATGGCGCCAAGCCGCATCCTCGAAGCGCTGCGGCCACTCGATGCCGAGGCGTTCGGCCATACTGCGGGCGCGGGGGAGGAAGGCCTGGGCGCAGGCGAGGTGGGCGGCGATGAGGCTGTCGCGCGTCGGCTCGGGGCTGGGGACGCTGGCGATGAGGGCGAGCTGTTCGGGCGAATGAAGCCTCGTCCAGTTGAGCATGCCGCCCTTGTCGGCGCGCTCGACCTCCTCGCGCAGGAGATCGACGAGCATGCCGCGCAGGAGCCCGACACCCATCTGCCCGAGAAGGAATTCGCCGCGCCCGACGGCGACGGGAAGGAGGCCGAAGACGCGGATGAACTCCCTGATGAGCCCCTCGACCCTGCCCTTGTTCGGCCCTGTCCAGGGCTGTGTTTCAGGCAAGGCATCGTAGAGGCCTGCCCTGTCGAAAAGGGGCTTCAGGGTGTCGCGCGAGCGCTGCTGCACACCCTCGACGATCATGAGGTCGATGCGCTGCCAATCCTCGGTCACGGCGTTGGTGATGAGCGCCGGGCGGGCGAAATCGTGCCAGAAGACCACCGGCGCGATCGACCCGAGCACGCCCTTCCAATCGGCGGCGACGGCTTCCTGATGCTCGCCCGGAACGACCGCGACGAGATCGATGTCGCTGAAACGGTCGCCCTCGCCGCGCCCGAAACTGCCGCCGACGAAGAGCGCCTCGACGCGCGTATCCGCCTCAAGACGCTGCGCAATCGCCGCCTGCATCGCCGTCTGCCACATGGAATTTCCCCCTCCCGTGCTTCCCGCTCCCCGCATAGAAGCTATTCCGCAAGCCGGTTCAACCCTGAAAATCGGGGTGGTAAACCCCATTTCAGGCTGTCGGCCGCACAGCGCGGCCGCGGCAAGGGAGGTGAGACGCAAAGGAGTTCGACCATGAACACTGTCTACAAGGGGTTTGACATCACCCTGACCGCCGGTGAGGCGTGGATCGCCACGATCACCCGCATCGCCACCGGCAAGAGCTTTTCCAAGCGCCCGGAGACGCCGCTGGAAGAAGGCGCCGACGCAGCGCTCACCCGCGCCAAGAATCTCGTCGACGCATTCCTCGCCCTCAACGGGCGCTGATTTTTTCCGGCTTCCCCGCCGGTCCCCCCGCAACGACAGAACGATCTTACCCGGAGCCGCCCGCGAACCGGAGCGGCTCCCCGTGGCTGCGCCGGCACTTGCCCTTTGACGCGCCCGGGTGCATCTTCCCGCTTGACGTATAGGGCAAGCAAATGACCAATCCTGTCACGAAAGACCTGCGGCATTTCGAGGACCTTCAGGTCGGCGAGGTGATCGATCTCGGCAAGACGACCGTCACCAAGGAGATGATCGTCACCTTCGCGCGCGAGTTCGACCCGTTCCCGTTCCATCTCGACGAGAAGGCGGCGAGGGAATCGCTGCTCGGCGGCCTTGCCTCGAGCGGCTGGCAAACGGGAGCGCTGACGCTGCGGATGCTGGTCGACAGCTTCCTCGGCAAGCTCGCTTCGGCGGGGGGTCTCGGGTTCAAGAACCTCAAATGGAAGAACCCCGTGATGGTCGACGACACCATCGGCGGCACGGTAACGGTGGCGGAGCTGCGCCGCTCCCATCACCACCCGGAATGGGGGATCATGACCCTCGACTTCGACGTGCGGAACCAGAAGAACCAGCCGGTGCTGACCATGCGCCTCTCCAACCTCGTCGAGCTGCGCGACGCGTCAGCCCCGGTCGCGGAGGCGGCGCAATGACCCGCTGGTTCGAAGACATCGTCATCGACGAGGTGTTCGACCTCGGCACCCATACCTTCAGCGAGGAGGAGATCGTCCGCTTCGGGCGGCTCTACGACCCGCAGTACTTCCACGTGGACAAGGAAACGGCGAGCCATAGCCATTTCGGCGGGATCGTCGCCTCCGGCTGGCATACGGTGTGCGTCGGACACCGCAAGATGGTCGACGCGCTCTTTGCCGAGGAGGAACGACTGCGCGGGCTCGGCAAGGAGCCGGGCGTTTCCGGCCCCTCCCCCGGCGTCAACTCCATGGAGTTCCGCGCGCCGGTGCGCCCGGGCGACAGCGTGCGCTACACCCTCGTCGTCACCAACAAGCGCCCGTCCAACTCCATTCCCGGTTGGGGGCTGCTGTTCAATACGCTGGAAGCGCGCAACCAGCACGGCGAGATCGTCTACCACGCCGAGCTCGTCGGCTTTTCCAAGCTGCGCGACTATCGGATGCCCCTGCGGCTGCGCGCGCTGATGGTCCTCGCCAGGGTGCCGGTGATCGGCAAGGCGTTGCGGCGGGGCACTTGAAAGCGGGTGAAGCTGCGGCCAATCTGCCAGCCATGCGCCGATTCGCCCTTGCTGCCGCCACGTTCGCCCTGCTCGTCCCCGCCGCCCATGGGCAGGAATACCAGGGCAACTGGGTATGCCGGGATGGCAGTGCGCAGAAGGCGGGAATCCTGACCCTCTACGGCGGCGTTTACGGTTTTGCCGCCCGCACCGCCGGCGACACGGCTTCGGGCACCGGCGCCATCACCAGCTATACCGACGGAGTGGGTTTCAACGACGGTCCCCTGCGCGCCGCGCGCGGCATCGAGGCCGGTCGGATGGTGGCCGGACCCAGCGGCGGCTCGGCCGTGCAATTGGAAACGCCCGACGCCATACTGATGCTCTGCACGCCGCTTTAGGCGGTTCTGCGCAATCGAGCCGCCGGTGCTTCCCCTCATCCCAACCCTGCCCCTCCAAGGGTAAGCAGCCAGACGCGGTTGACCATTCGGCGATCCCTCGCTAACGTCCCGTCGTTCCAAGATACGAGGTCTCGCTGGAAATGATCTGATCGTCGCAGCGGACGTCCGACATGCAGCCACGCCACCGATCGGTGCGCCTGGAGGGCATTTGGATGAGAGCGCGATGATTGCGATCCGGATACCGCCGCACCAACGGCGAAAGACCTGAGGCCTTCCCGGCTCTCCTCCACGGGCATCCCACCAAAACGAACCCATGAACCGCGCGCGGCGTTCTGTCGGCGCGCACATATTCATCCCCGCTGCGTCGATGAAACGACGCCGGCGGAATGGAAAGGTATTGCCCATGCCCAGAAACCCCTTTCAGCGACCGGTTCCGGTCATGCACGACCGCAACGTGCCGCGCCATGGCGCGCCCATCCCCGTGCGCAAGCCCGAGGAAAAGAAGCTGATGCAGTCGAAGCACGACGGCCCCGCCCTGCCGCCGCTCGAAGAGCTGCTGGCGAGGGACAAGGCGCGATAGCTGCGCCCCATGCAAATCCCAGGGGTCGCGATGTATCGCGGCCCCTCTCCCGCGGTTATCCACTGTCATCCATCCTACACAAATCTTGCCCCAATTCCGGTTTAACGGGTCGGTAACGATTGAGGAGAAGACAGACAAATGGGCCAGATCCGCGAAATCGTCTTCGATTGCCGTACACCCTCCAAGCTCGCCAACTTCTGGGCGGGGATGCTCGACGGCTATGCCGTACGACCCTATGACGAAGAAGAGATCGAGCGCCTTGCGAGCCTCGGCTTCACCATCGAGACCGACCCGACGGTGATGGTCGACGGGCCGGGCGCGACGCTCTGCTTCCAGAACGTCGACGGACGCCGCTACGACAACAACCGCGTGCATCTCGACATCTCGGTGGAGAACCGCGCCGAGGAGGTCGAGCGGATCAAGGAACTCGGCGCCGAGGTCGTGCGCGTGCTGCCGACCTATACGGTCATGAAGGACCCGGAAGGCAACCAGTTCTGCCTCGTCGACGTGGCGACTATCGAGGAAGAGGTGGTCGCGGCGGCCGAATAGGGACGTCCCGGCCGGCTGCTGACACGCCTTGTCAGCAGGGTCGATCTAGCCTGTCTCCAGTTCAGAAAACGGAGACCCGACATGACCCTCATCGCCACCTGCCACTGCGGCGCCACCCGCATCGAGCTGCCCGCCTTGCCCGCCGAGGTCAAGGAGTGCAACTGCACCTATTGCCACCGCACCGGCGCCGTCTGGGGCTACTACAGACCCGAGGACGTACGCGTGGTCTCGGCCGAGCACGACGCCATCTATTCGGCGAGCGGCCCGGTCAATGAGCATCACTTCTGCGCCCATTGCGGCGGCAACACGTACGGCTCCTCGCCCGACTGGGCTTCCATGTACAACAACGACGGGACGCTGAAGGAAGGGATGACCGAAGGCATGCCGACGACGCGGATCTTCGCGATCAACCTGCGCATGGTTGAGGATTTGGACCTGGCGACATTGGATGTCGTCAAGGTCGACGGGCGCAACAGCTGGTGAGATCGTGCCACGCGCTCGTGGTTCGAGGCCGCTACGCGGCACCTCACCATGAGGGCTGATGGGAAATCGCGATCAACCAGTAGCCCTCATGGTGAGGCGCGGAGCGAAGCGGAGCCTCGAACCACGAGGGCGTGGCAGAGAGTTCAATGCCCCTCGAAGGCGATGAGCGAGGTGACCGTCACGCCTTCCGTCTCGAGCTTCTCGGCCCCACCGATATCGGGCAGGTCGATGACGAAGCCGGCGTGCTCGATGACGGCGCCGGTGCGGCGGATGAGGCCGACGGCGGCGATGGCGGTGCCGCCGGTGGCGATGAGATCATCGACCAGCAGCACGCGGTGCGAGCCGTCAAGCACATCGTCATGGATCTCGATGGTGTCGACGCCGTATTCGAGCGCGTAATTCTGCCCGATGGTCTGGCCGGGGAGCTTGCCCTTCTTGCGGATGGGCACGAACCCGACGCCGAGCGCGATGGCGACCCCGGCCCCGAAGATGAAGCCGCGCGCCTCAATGCCGGCGACATGCGTCACCCCCAGCCCGCGGTGGGCGTTGGCGAGCCGCTCGACGCTCTCGCGGAACCCTTCGGGGTGCTCGATGAGCGTGGTGATGTCGCGGAAGAGGATGCCGGGCTTGGGGTAGTCGGGAATCGTGCGCACGAGCGCTTTGAGGTCGAGCTGGGCGAGTTCGAGCGACATGGCGAGCCTTGTGGAGGTAAGGACGTCAGCGGGTGCGCGGACGCACGATGACGCGCGCGAGCCGGCCCGCGTTGTAGGCGGCGATCTTGGTCGCTTCTATCGCGACCTCGCGCGTCTTGGGGTTGGCCACCGCTGCGCGCACGACCGGATTGTGGCTGATGGCCACCGCCGCGCTGGCAACGGTCAGGGCAAGGCGGACGACGGACATGCTCGGCACTCCCGGAGCTGGAACGCTTGACACGACTAGATTGCAGCAGAGCGCCCGCTTGGCAAGGGGCTCGGGCAATCGTGAGCAAAACGAAGGGGCCCGCAGGCCCCTTCGCGAGATATCAGGCGGGATCGCGCGCGATCAGTGCTCGATGCCCTTCCAGATGCGAGTCTTGGTGGCCCACATGAGGCCGGCAAAGACCACGAGGAAGAGCAGTACGCGGAAACCCGTTTCCTTGCGCGACACCAGGTGCGGCTCGGCCATCCACATCATGAAGGCCGAAACGTCCCGGGCGTACTGATCGACCGTCTCGGGAACGGCCGCCTCGCCTTCCGCCTCGACATAGTCGACGGCGCCGTCGAAGAGCGGCGGAGCCATGGAGATGGCGTGACCGGGGAAATAGTCGTTGTAGAAGCGGCCGGCCGGCAGCTCGAAACCCTCTGGGGGCTCATCGTGATAGCCGACGAGCAGGGCGCGGATGTAGTCGACGCCGCCTTCCTGGTAGCCGGTGAAATAGTTGAAAGCCCAGAACGGGAAGGCGTCCGTGACGCCGCGGGCCTTGGCCAGTACCGAGAAATCCGGCGGAATGGCGCCGCCATTGGCGTCGCGCGCCTCCTGGTCGGACGCGAAGGGGGAGGGCCAGCGATCGGCCGGGATGCCCGGGCGCATGCCGCCGTCCACCGTGTCGTCGGCGATCTGGTACTCGGCGGCGAGCGCCTTGACCTGCTCCTCCGAGAAGCCGGGGCCACCGGGCTCCGAGAGGTTGCGGAACGCCATGAGGCGTGCCCCGTGGCAGTTGGCGCAGACCTCGCGGAAAACCTGAAACCCGCGCTGGAGCTGGTGCTCGTCATAGGTGCCGAAAATGCCCGCGAACGTCCAACTCTGCTTGTCGATATGGACGGCGCCATGGCCGCCCGCCTCTTCCTCCTGGGCGAAGGCGGGGCCGGCAAAGAGCGCCCCTGCCAGGGCCAGCACGGCGATGATGGTCTTTTTCTTGATCATGATCTTGAGAGCCCTGCCGTTATGCGTGTGCCTTGCCCAGCACGCTTTCCGAGATGCTGGCCGGAAGCGGCTTGGGCACCTCGATGCGCGAAAGCACCGGCAGGATGACGATGAAGTAGAGGAAGTAGTAAGCAACGCAGAACTTGGCGACGAGCACGTAGATGCCCTCGGCCGGCTGCGCGCCCAGGTAGGTCAGGACGATGAAGTTGAGGACGAAGAGCCAGTAGAACCAGCGGAACATCGGCCGGAAGTTGCCCGAGCGGACCGGCGAGCGGTCGAGCCAGGGCAGAACCAGGAGGATCAGCAGCGCGCCGCCCATGGCGATGACGCCACCGAGCTTTGAATCGATGAACAGCACGTTGAAGTCGATGGCCCGCAGGATCGTATAGAACGGCAGGAGGTACCATTCGGGAACGATGTGGGTGGGCGTGACCTGGCTGTTGGCCTGGATGTAGTTGTCCGGGTGACCGAGGATATCGGGCGCAAAGAACACGAACCAGGCGAACGGGATGAGGAACACCACCATCGCGAAGGCATCCTTCATCGTGTAGTACGGATGGAAGGGCACCGTGTCGCGGCTGGATTTCACCTCGACGCCGATGGGGTTGTTGTTGCCGGGCACGTGCAGCGCCCAGATGTGCAGCACGACCAGCGCCGCGATGACGAACGGCAGCAGGTAGTGCAGCGAGAAGAAGCGGTTGAGCGTCGGGTTGTCGACCGCGAAGCCGCCGCGCAAGAGCTGCAGGATCGGGTCGCCCACGATCGGAATCGCCGAGAAGATGTTGGTGATGACCGTGGCGCCCCAGAAGCTCATCTGGCCCCAGGGAAGCACGTAGCCCATGAAGGCCGTGGCCATCATCAGGATGAAGATGAAGACGCCGATGATCCACAGGATCTCGCGGGGAGCCTTGTAGGAGCCGAAATAGAGGCCGCGGAAGATGTGGATGTAGACGGCGGCAAAGAACATCGAGGCGCCGACCGCGTGCACCGCCTGGATGACGCGACCGCCATTGACGTTACGGCGGATGTGCTCGACCGAATCGAACGCCATCGCCACGTTGGGCGTGTAGTGCATCGCCAGGATGATGCCGGTGACGATCTGGATGCCGAGGCACATGGCCAGGATCGCGCCGAACGTCCACCAGTAGTTGAGGTTCTTGGGCGTGGGGAAATCCATCAGGTGCTCCTTGGAGAACCTGATGATCGGCAGCCGGTCGTCGATCCACTTCTCGACGCCGTTGGCCGGCTTGTAGGTCGAATGTTCTGACATCGTGGCCCCCGTCAACCGATCTGGATCAGCGTATCGCTGAGGAATTCATAAGGCGGAACGACGAGGTTCAGCGGCGCGGGGCCGCGGCGGATGCGGCCGGCCGTGTCGTAGTGCGAGCCGTGGCACGGGCAGAACCAGCCGTCGAAATCGCCCGATTCCCCGACCGGCACGCAACCGAGATGCGTACAGTTGGCGATCATGACCAGCCACTGTTCGTGGCCGGGCTTGGTGCGCTCCTCGTCGGTCTCGGGATCCTTGAGCTCGGAAAGCGGAACGGCCTTGGCCTCGTCGATCTCGGCCTGGGTGCGGTTGCGCACGAAGACCGGCAGGCCGCGCCAGGTGATGGTGACCGACTGGCCTTCCTCGATACCCGAAAGGTTGAATTCGATGGTGGCGAGGGCCAGCGTCGAGGCATCGGGATTGAGCTGGTTGATCAGCGGCCAGGCGACGGCCGCGCCGCCGACCGCCGCGACGGCCCCGGTTGCGACATAGAGGAAATCCCGCCGTGTCGCTGGTTTTTCTGCATGAGTTGCCAAGGTATGGTCCCCGTCCATTGTAAACGGCGGGCCGGCGTGGCGGCCCTGCCGCTTGTGCCAAGCGGAATCGCACGCCCCCGCCCTCAAGCGGCCCGTCTTTTGCGGACCCTTTTTGCACTGTCCCAGGCGCTTGTCCAGTACGCCCCGGCGCGACAAAGCCCAACTGCGACACTATACCCAGTTTCACTCAGGCGAGCCTTGCGCCACCTGCAACAGGACGCCCGCGGAAAGCTCCCGAATGCCCGTCGAACTCGCGCTCTACCAGCCTGACATCGCCCAGAACACGGGGACACTCCTGCGGCTCGGCGCCTGCCTCGGGATCAGGGTGCATATCATCCACCCGACGGGCTTCGCCTTCTCGCGGGCGAACCTTAGGCGCACGGGCCTCGACTATCTCGACCATGCGCAATTCGAGGAACATGTGAGCTTTGCCCGGTTCGACGCCTGGCGGCGGGAGAGCGACAGGCGCCTGGTGCTGGCAACGACGAAGGCCGGCCTTTCGGTCTACGATGCTGCCTATGAGGCCGGGGATATTATAATGGTCGGGCGCGAGAGCGCCGGCGTGCCCGATACGGTGGCGCAGGCTGCGGGCCTCCAGGTGCGCATCCCGATGCGCGAAGGGCTGCGCTCGATCAATGTCGCGCTGGCCGCGACCCTCGTACTCGGCGAAGCCATGCGGCAAACAGAAGCGTTCAAGGATCTGACATGACGAACGAAATGCCCCAGCCCCAGGCACTGCCCGAGGACATCGACGCCAGGAAGAGGGAGGCCGCCGCCTGGTTTCGGGAGCTGCGCGACCGCATCTGCGCCGAGTTCGAGGCGATCGAGGCGGAGGTGACGGGCGCAGGCTCGGAACTGCCGGCAGGCGAGTTCGAGCGCACGCCCTGGGACCGCGCGGCGGGCGGGGGCGGCGAGATGTCGATGCTGCATGGGCGCGTGTTCGAGAAAGCCGGCGTCCACATCTCGACCGTCCACGGGCAGTTCTCGCCCGAGTTCGCTAAGCAGATTCCGGGGACCGAAGCGGGCGCCGAGTTCTGGAGCTCGGGCATTTCGCTCATCGTTCATCCGCGCAATCCCCACGTTCCGGCCGTGCACATGAACACACGCATGATCGTGACGGGCAGGCAGTGGTTCGGCGGCGGCGCGGATCTGACGCCCGTGCTCGACCGGCGCAGGACGCAGGACGATCCGGACACGCGCGACTTCCATGCGGCGATGAAGGCGGCGTGCGATGCGCATCCGCAGATCGACTACCAGCGCTACAAGGACTGGTGCGACGAATACTTCTACTTGCCGCACCGCAACGAGCCGCGGGGCATCGGCGGCATCTTCTACGACCACCTCAATTCCGGCGACTGGCAAGCGGACTTTGCCTTCACCAGGGACGTCGGGCTCGCCTTCTTCGATATCTACCCCAAGCTCGTGCGCCGCAACTTCGAGACCGCCTGGACCGACGCGGACCGTCACGAGCAGCTGGTGCGGCGCGGGCGCTATGTGGAGTTCAACCTGCTCTACGATCGGGGCACCACGTTTGGTTTGAAGACCGGGGGGAATGTGAATGCGATTCTTTCCTCACTGCCGCCCGAGGTGAGGTGGCCGTAGCCCTATCGCTGACCGGCCTGGCATCACCCCCCTCCCAGCCTCCCCCGCAAGGGGGGAGGTGCCGCATTGTGCTTATGGCACGATCTGCTCCAACAACAGGACCAGCACCTCCCCCCTTGCGGGGGAGGCTGGGAGGGGGGTTATCTCCACATGGGACGAAAGGGAGATAACCGTTGAGCCTTACGGACATCGAGATCATCGGCTACCGGTCCGTTCGCGCCATCCGCTTTCCGGTGCGGCGGCTTTCGGTGCTGGTCGGCGGCAACGGCGTCGGCAAGACCAACCTCTACCGCGCGCTGGAGCTCGTGCACGCAGCCGCGCGCGGGACGCTGGCCGAGGAGATCGCCCGGGAGGGCGGAATGGCCTCGGTGTTCTGGGCCGGCGAGCGCAAGGTGGGCGACCAGTCGCGGCTGTCGCTCAAGGTCGAGATCGACGACATCGGGGCAGAGATGCCGGCGGCCTACGAGGCCGAATTCGGTTTCGCGCCGGGCTACCAGGTGGAGGTGGGCTTTCGCGTGCCGACCGCCGCGGCCTTTCCGCTGGAAGCGCAGATCAAGCGCGAGGCGCTGACGATCCGCATGGGCAGGCGCGAGGTGACGGTGCTTGAGCGCAAGGGCGGCGCGGCCTGGGTGCGCGACACGGCCGGCAGGCGCAGCGAGCTGCCGGGTACGCTGCTGGCCAGCGAGACGGCCCTCGCCAACGTACGCGGCTTTGCCGAGATCGACGCGGTGCGCCAGACGCTGGCCGCCTGGCGGTTCTATCACGGCTTCCGCACGGATGCGGATAGTCCGCTGCGCCGACCGGCGCTGGCGGTGGCCGCGCCGCTCCTCAATGCAGACGGCTCGAACCTCGCGGCGGTGTTCGCGACGCTCCGGCACATCCGGCAGGACACCATCGACCTTGATGCCGCCATCGAGCACGCCTTTCCCGGCGCCAGCCTCGACGTGCCGGTCCCGCAGGAGAACGCGACATTCTCCATGACCTTCCCGGACCTGCCGAGGCGCCCGTTCGCCGCGCGCGAGCTTTCCGACGGGACGCTGCAGTTCCTGGCGCTGCTCGGCGCCCTGCTTTCCTACCGCCTGCCGCCGCTGGTCGCCCTCAACGAGCCGGAAACGAGCCTGCACCCGAGCCTCCTGCCCGCACTTGCGAGGACCATCGCACGCGCCGCCGAGCGCACGCAGGTCTGGGTGGTGACCCATTCGCGCGAGCTGGCCGACGCCCTCGAAACCGAAGCCGGGATTGCCGCGCGCGAAGTGGTACGGCGGGACGGGGCAACGTGGCTCGAAGGGCTCTCGCCGCTCGGAATCTTCGCCGACGAGGAGTGAGGGGACCTCCAACTTCTACCGGCTGTCACCCCGGCGAAAGTCGGGGCAGTAGCCGGCGCGGATACATTTCTTGCCGCGAACTGCCGATCACGCCCATCGTGGCTCGCCCGCTTGGCCAGTGTTTACTGGGTCCCGGCTTTCGCCGGGATGACAGCAGGTGAGTGATCAATGCGCAAGGCAAACGTCAGGGGAACTGCCTTGTACCTGCCGCGTTCCTCTGGTCCACTCAACGTGTGACAACCCAGACGGGGAGGACGATATGAAACGCTTCGATTCCGGAACCCTGATCCCCGGTTCCACCTGGCGCGCGGAGGCCGACAGCGAGGCCGAAGTGGTGCGCCGCGCCGTCGAGAATCTCAAGAATTTCCACGGCGAAACCATCGTGCGCCCGGACATGATCGAGCGCATCAAGGAACGCATCGTCGACGTCGACGACAACGAGACCCGGCACTAAAACGCTTCAGGTCTTTTCGACTTTCGAGAGCAGCTCGTCCCGATCGAGGGCGAACTCGCTCTCGATCCACAGACGCTCGAGGCGCTTGAGTTCCCGGCCGAGCGCCGGACCGGGCGGCAGGCCGTGACCGACGAGATCGTCTCCGGTCAATGGAAAGTCACGCTCCTCGACGGCGATCAGTTTCTCGCGCACGGCCATCTTGCCCGCTTCGCCCCAGCCGGCGCGGACCGCCGCCACGTCGAGCGCATCCTTGGCGAGGCCCGGATAGCGATAGACGGCCTCATGCAGCCGCATGCGCGCCACGAGATCGGCTGCCGCACGCAGGTTCGTCGCCGACCCGATATCCTCGTTCGAGAGCCGCCAGCGGGCCTGCAGTTCCCCTGCATCGGCGTCCTCGAGGATAAGGGCGAGGCGTGCCGAAAGCACCGGCTCGCCGACCTGCCATTCGTAGCTGCGCAATGCCGCGACCACGGTTTCGGGCAGGTCGAGAATGCCGATCTGCACCATCTTCCTCAGCGTCGAGGCCACGTGCGGAAGACCCAGCATGCGCTTGATTTCGTGACCGATGCGTTCGGCCGAGAGATGCCCGAGCTTGCCGACGACGGCAGCGCAGGCTTCCAGCCCGTCCGGATCGAAGGTCTCGCGCCCGTGGCTGGCGCTGAACCGGAAGAAGCGGTAGACGCGCAGTCCGTCCTCGGCGATGCGCTGCGCCGGATCGCCGATGAAGCGCACGCGCGCATCGATGCAGTCGCCGAGCCCCCCCAGCGGATCGAAAAGCGCCCCGTCCATGTCGGCATAGAGCGCGTTGAGGGTGAAGTCCCGCCGGGAGGCGTCGGCGACCCAATCCGTGCCGAAGCGAACGATGGCATGGCGCCCGTCGGTCTCGACGTCCTGGCGCAGGGTCGTGACCTCGGCCACGACCGTCCCGTGCCTCAGCGTCACCGTGCCGTGGTCGATGCCGGTGGGGTAGACGGCGATGCCGGCCTCGCGCGCCCGTTCCGTCACATCGTTAGGCAGCAGTTCGGTGGCGATGTCGATGTCGGAGACCGCGTGCGGCAGATCGAGGATGGTGTCGCGCACCAGCCCGCCGACGATACGCGTGCGGCCCTCCTCGCCTTCCAGCAGCGCCAGGATCGCGCGCAGTTCCGGAAGGTGCACCCAATGCGCCTCGCGCAATCGCGCCTCGGCGGTCGCCGCTCCGATCATGGCCGCGGCTCCTCGCCCAGCACCAGATCGCGGAAGCGCCGGGTGAGATTGGCGGTGATGCCCCAGATGACGTGGCCCTCGTGGTCGATCTGCCAGGTGCGGTGCTCCTGCCCGTTCCGCTTGATGCGGTAGGTGCCGTAGCTTTCGTTGCTCAAGAGCCGCGCCAGCGGCACTTCGAACACCGAGTGCACCTCGCGCGGGTTCGGCACGAACGGGCGGCTGGGCGCGACGCGCGCGACAACGGGCGTGATGAGGTAGTTGGTGCCAGTGAAATAGGTCGGCATGAAACCGAGGACGCGCGCATCCTCGCGCCGCATGCCCACTTCCTCGCCCGCCTCGCGCAACGCCGCGTCGGCCGCGTCGATATCGGTCGGATCGACCTTGCCGCCGGGAAAGGCGACCTGACCGGAATGAGCGCGCAGCTCGGGCGAACGCTCGGTATAGAGGATCGTGTGGCCTTCCGGCCGGTCGATGAGCGCGATCAGCACCGCCGCCGCGACGGGAGGACGATCGAACGGCACCACCGGCGTCCAGTCGGGCTTGAGCTCGCTATGGGCGGCGAGCGCGGGCGGCTGCGAAAGCAGGCGCGCGGCAATACCGTCTATGTCGATCTCATCAAGAGCCACGCGGACAACGCTCCAGTAATGGAATGGCACACGTGTTCAATCTAGGCGACGACGCGCCCGGCTGCATCCCCCAATAAGACGCAGCCGCCATGCAGGCGCTCAAACTGATTTGAACGCAGGCGTTTACCGAACGTTTACCGGAACGCGGCGATCGGCCCGGCGAGCGCCAGGGCCAGGTCCGGTTCGGGCGCGTAAGCGAGGACGCGGTCATAATCCACCGGCCCCGGAAAGACGATCGCGCCCCGCGTGGTCAGCCGCCAGCCGAGCGGGCAATAATAGTCCTGGTCGCCGACGAGCAGCACGAACCGCCCCTCCCCGCGCGCCAGCGCGTTGGCCGTGACCTCGCGCGCAAGGAGCTTGCCGGCGCCGCGCTTGCGGAAATCCGGGTGCGTGGCGAGGGGACCGAGGAGATAGCCGTTGACGTCGCCGACGCTGATCGGTGTCATCCACACCGACCCGCAGGGCATGCCGTCGACCTCGGCGATGAGGCTGAGGGTCGGATCGATCGGGAACCGCTCGCGCACCCGGAAGGCCGTGCGGGCGAAACGGCCCGGCCCGAAGGCGATGGCGTGCAGCTCCTCGACGAACGCGTCGTCGGCGGGCGTTGCAAGCCGCACATAGGGAATGCCGGGCAGATGCGTGACGATGGGCACAGCCGCGGAGGCCAGGGGAACGGTCATGATCGGAGATCCGGATGAGAGGGCACGAGAGAACGGGACTGCCGAAAGGGCAGCCAAAGGGGACCAGCTAGGGTCGTCGCGTCGCTCTCAAAACCTTTATCATCCTAGGCGCCTCCACGCCTGAAACGCGCATTATCACCAAGCTCGCCCTCGCGCAAACGGAAAGATGCAACGCACTGTCAACGGATCGGGCTCTACCGATTCGACCCCCGACAAACCTATGTCAGCGGGCAATTGCGTCGCCATCACGACGAAAGGACAAGATCGTGGGACAACTTATCGACGGGAAATGGTCGACCGAATGGTACGACACGAGCAAGACCGGCGGGAAATTTGTGCGCAGCAACGCAGGCTTCCGCAACTGGGTGACACCTGACGGCAGCGTAGGCCCTTCGGGCGAAGGCGGTTTCCCCGCCGAAGCCGGGCGCTACCACCTCTATGTCTCGCTCGCCTGTCCCTGGGCGCACCGCACGCTGATCTTCCGCAAATTGAAGGAGCTCGAGAACCTCGTCTCCGTCTCGGTCGTTTCGCCCAAGATGCCAGACGAGACCGGCTGGAGCTTCAGGACCGACGAGGGCTCTACGGGCGACGCTCTGCTCGGCAAGGACTTCCTCTGGCAGGTTTATGCAGAGGCTGATGCCCACTACACCGGACGCGTAACCGTGCCTGTGCTGTGGGACAAGACGCGCGGCACCATCGTTTCCAACGAGAGCGCCGAGATCATCCGCATGTTCAACTCGGCCTTCAACGAGCTGACCGGCAACACCGACGACTACTATCCGGCGCCGCTGCGCGAGCAGATCGACGCGATCAACACGCGCATCTACGACGACATCAACAACGGCGTCTACAAGGCCGGGTTCGCCACGACCCAGGAGGCCTATGACGAGGCGGTCGAGAAGCTCTTTGCCGCGCTCGACTGGGTGGAAGGCATCCTCGGGGACCAGGCGTACCTTACGGGCGATGCCATCACCGAGGCCGACTGGCGGCTCTTCACGACGCTGGTGCGGTTCGACGCGGTCTATGTCGGCCACTTCAAGTGCAACCGGCGGCGGATCGCCGACTACCCGAACCTCTCGCATTACCTCAAGGCACTCTACGAGGTGCCGGGCGTCAAGGAGACGGTGAACCTTGAGCACATCACCACGCACTATTACTGGAGCCACACGCGCATCAACCCGTACCGGATCATCCCGATCGGGCCGGAGCTGCCGTTCTTGAAGTAGGCCTCAATACCCCCAGATCGCGCGCTTTTCGGCCTTGTCGAAGAACTCGTCGATCCGCTGCGAAGTCGAGGGGGTGATCTTTTCCGGCAATGCCGATTTGTGGAACCAGCCGATCTCGCTGATCTCGTGGGTCGGCTTGAAATCGAAGACCTTCTCGAAGCGGCGCGAGATGTAGAAGGCGACGTGGTCGCGGTTGGTGACGGGATTGTTGTTGTGGTAGAGGCCGAAAAGCTCCATCGGGCCGATGGGCTTGTAACCGGTCTCCTCCACCACTTCGCGCAGTGCGCTCTCCTCGGCGGTCTCGCCGGGCTCGACGCCGCCGCCGGGAAAGCCCCAGCCGGGGATGTAGGAATGGCGGATGAGGAGCACCTTGTCGCCGTCGACCAGCATCACCCGCGAGCCCAGGGTCATGCGGCGCCGAAGCCCTACCGCATTGAGATAAAGCCATACGCTCGCGCGCTGCCAGCGATTCATCTGCATTGCGAAACGCTCCCTTTCGGACCTACCGGTAGCAGAGGATTGATGGCGACAAAATGTGGCGTGGCGCCATTTGGTGATTTTCTTGGGAAGCGGCTCGTGGCATTAGGGCGCGCGATGACAACCCTCGCCCATATCTCCGACATCCACCTGGCGCCCCTGCCGCCGGTCAGGCCCAAGGACCTGGTGGGCAAGCGCATCACCGGCTATCTCAACTGGAAGCTGACCCGCAAATCGGTGCTGAGCGGGGAAAGCCTCGCCACCCTCATCGACCACCTCAAGACACAGAACGCCGATTTCATCGCCGTGACCGGCGACATGACCAACCTGGCGCTGACCGAGGAGATCGAGCGCGCCGGCAAGTGGCTGCACGAACTGGGGCCGGCCGAGCGCGTTTGCGTGTCGCCGGGCAACCACGACGCCTATGTGCGTGGCGCGCTGGAAAAGGCGTTCAACCGCTGGGGCGACTACATCGCCGGCGAGACGCTGGAGAAAAACAGCCGCTTCCCCTACGTGCGGCGCGTGGGCGATGTGGCGATCATCGCCTGCTCGAGCGCGGTGCCGACAGCCCCGTTCCTCGCCGTCGGCGAGTTCGGGCGCGGACAGGCGGCGCGGCTCGCGGAGATCCTCAAGGTCACGGGCGAGGCCGGCTATTTCCGCGTGGTGATGATCCACCACCCGCCCAACACCGAGCTGCAGCACCCTTCGTTCGGGCTACGCGGGCACAAGCTCTTCCGCGATGTCATCGCGCGGCAGGGCTGCGAGCTGGTGCTGCACGGGCACACGCACCGCTCGTCCATCCACTCGATACCCGGTCCCCGGGGAGAAGTACCGGTGATCGGGGTGGCCGCCGCCAGCGCCGCCCAGGGCGGCCGGCTGGACGATCCGGCGCGCTACAACCTCTTCCGCATCGAGCGCAACGGAACCGGCTGGGCCTGCACCATGCGCGAATATGGCTTCCAGCGGCTCGGCAACGACATCGTCATGCGCCTGCAGATGCGGATCTACTAGGCAGTTTATCCCGCCGGGAAGTTCCCCAACCTCCTCCGCAAGCATCCTGCTCGTGGCACCATCCGTGCCTCACCCACCGGGTGTCATCCGGCGGAAGCCGGGGACCCAGCCCTGAGCGCATCCACCGGCAAGGGAAGAGCGGCTTTGCGCCTTCCTGCCCCATTCAAACACCTTGCGTGCATCTCGGGATGGGTCCCGGCTTTCGCCGGAATGACGTCGGGGAGCGGAGGCACGGCGCCCGCAACCGTCCCGGGGCAAGGATGGGTGCATCCGCACAACTCCCACACCCGCCGCAATTCCTATATAGGGGGAATCATGCCGCGACGGACGCGGCTTGGGAACAAGAACGAGCCTTGAGCCAGACCTTCCGCATCGAGCAGCCGCAGTTCGATCCCGCAACGGGTGTCGTCCGCTTCACCTACGCCCTCGAGGGCAAGCGCTTCACCGAGGTGCTGGAGCTGCCGCGCGGCATCGCGCCGGAGGCGGCGGGATCGCGCGCCTTTGAGAAACTCCTCGACCTCACCGCCATGGTGCTCGGCGTCTCATACTATAAACTCAAGGCTCCGCTGGTCATCGAGGCGCCAGGCATTGCACTGACCGTCGACGAGCGCGATTTCGTCATCGACATTTACGAGAATGGGCTCGGCGAGTTCTATGCCCGCAACAACCTCATCCGCTTCGGCCGGCTGACGCTTGCCACCGCCGAGGACACCGGCCCTGCCCCGGACGCGCCGGCGCTCGAGAACCGCGCGCTGCTGCCGATCGGCGGCGGCAAGGATTCGCTGGTCAGCGTCGAGCTGCTGGAGGCGGCGGAGGCGGAGTTCACGCCCTTTGCCGTCAATCCCAAGGGGCCGATCCTCGGCAGCGTCGAGACGATCGGCAGGCCCGCGCTCTATGTGCGGCGCATGCTCGACGCGGAAATGATCCGGCTTTCGTCGGAGCCCGGCTATTACAACGGCCATGTGCCCTCGACCGCGATCAACTCGATGATCGCCGCGCTCTGCGCCGTGCTCTTCGGCTACGACCGGATCGTGCTCTCCAACGAGCGCTCGGCGAGCGAGGGCAACGTGGTCTTCGACGGGCGCGAGGCCAACCACCAGCATTCCAAATCGCTCGATTTCGAGCGGCGGATCGCGGCGACGCTTTCGGCTGCGACCGGGGGCGCCCTCGAATATTTCTCGCTGCTGCGCCCCTATTCGGAAGCGCGCATCGCTGAGCTCTTTTCGCGCGAGACGAAGTTCGACCGGGTGTTCTCGAGCTGCAACCGCAACTTCCGCCTCGCCGGGCATGAGGGGCCGCTCTGGTGCGGGGAATGCCCCAAGTGCCACTTCGTCTTCCTCATCTTCGCGCCGGTGATGGAGCAAGAACGGCTGGTCTCGATCTTCGGGCGGAACCTGCTCGCCGAGCCGCGCCACGAAGCCTCGTTCCGCGAATTGACCGGCCTTGCCGGGCAGAAGCCGTGGGAGTGCGTGGGAGAAATCCTGGAAGCGGCGGCCTGCCTTTACCTGCTGACCGAACGGCCGGAGTGGCGGGACGAGGCGATCGTTGTGGCGCTGCGGGACGACCTTCTCGCCCAGTACGGGCAGCCGGCGCTGGAAAACGCGATGCGCGAACTGATGGCCGACAGCCCCGAACACCACATCCCCGCCGACCTGGCCAAGCGGATCGCCGAACATGCGCTTTGACGAACCCGTGCTGCTCTACGGAGCCGGGCGCGAGGCGCGCTCGACCCGCGCCTTCCTCAAGGCCAAGGAGCCGGGCCTCAAGGTCTATGTGACCGTCGACAGCGGCGAAGCGGTGATCGAGGAGGCCGAGGAAATCGCGCCCGCGGACCTGCCCTCGGCCATCGCCGCGCGCCGCTTCGGCCTCATCGTCAAGAGCCCCGGTGTCTCGCGCTACAAGCCCATCTTCGAGGCGGCCTGGGCAGCAGGCATTCCCGTCACGTCCAACCTCAACCTCTGGGGCCTCGCCTACCGGACGGGACGTAAGGTCATCGCCATCACCGGCACCAAGGGCAAATCGACGACGGCGACGCTGACGCATCTGATGCTCGAAAAAGCGGGCGTCGATGCGGGCCTCGCCGGCAATGTCGGCCTCGCCCCGCTCGAGATCGCCGACCGGCACGGGACCGTCGTCTTCGAGCTTTCGAGCTACCAGACCGCCGACATGAACTTCCTGCCCGACATCGCGGGGGTGACCAACCTTTACCCCGAGCACGTCGACTGGCACGGGAGCGTCGCGCGCTACTACGAGGACAAGCTGCACCTCATCGGCCGTGAGGGCGAGTTCCGCATCGGTTTGGGCTCGGGCGCCGCGAACAATGCGCTGGTGCTGGCGGCGGTCGGCGACCGCCGGCGGCTGCTGCCGCCGCTCGATGCGCAGGTCGACGCCACGCTGACCAGGGCAGTTGCCACATCGCGCCTCAGGGGCGCACACAACCTCGACAATACCCGTCTCGCGGCGCGACTGGCGCTGGCGGCGGGGGCGACCGTCGAGGGAATCGTCGCGGGCATCGCCGCCTTCCGACCGCTGCCGCACCGGCTGGAGGAGCACACCATCGGCGGGGTGACCGTCGTCGACGATTCCATCTCGACGACGCCGGAGGCGACCAAGGCGGCTCTTGCCGCCTATGAGGGCCGGTGCATCGCGCTCATCGCCGGCGGCCACGAGCGCGAGCAGGACTATGGCGAACTTGCCGGGCTCCTCGCCGGTCATGGGGTGACGACACTCGTCTGCCTGCCCGTCACCGGCTTCCGCCTCGCCCAGGCCGCCCGCGCCGCCGCGCCGGACATCGAGGTGATCTCGTCCCACGACCTCGCCGAAGGCATGGCGGAGCTGGCAAAGCGCCGGGAACGCTTCGATACGGTTCTGCTCTCGCCGGGAGCCCCCTCCTACAACCAGTTCAAGAACTTCGAAGAACGCGGCGACCGGTTCGTGGCCTTGGCGCAGGAGTTGTTCGAGCAGCGCAAGCCCGCCGCCGCGACTTGACGCCAGTGCGTGCCGTTTCCGACGCGCACGCCGAAACCCCGCCCGGCCATGTGGCCTGCGGTTGATGAGGTGGGCGGCAACGGGCGGGCTTATACCCGGGGACCGAAGCTTCAAAAGGAAAGGTGGGCTTTCACCCGCCCGTTGCACGGGGATTTCTTGACCGGGGCGACGAGAGACGGCCCAGCGATGTCTTTGCGCTGTTTGGGATGACCGCCCGTCCTCGCCACTTCGGCCTCTGCCGGGGCGACCCCCGGCAGACACCCGCTCCCAGAACCCGGTGGCAGGCGAGACGGTCCCGTGGCCACGAGTGAACCGTCCGACCTGCCACCGGCCGCCGGCAACTCGTACTTGCCGCGCCCGGCGAAGGGATGGGGCAGAGTATGGGGCAGGTGGAAGCTGCGGGGATAAGTTTTTAATTCCACACCAGATCAACGGGTTGGGCGCCGTCTCCCCTCCCCCTTGAGGGGAGGGGTCGGGGGC
>NZ_JZEX01000205.1 GCF_000969415.1 Devosia geojensis
CATAGGCACGTAGTCTTGCGTGGGTGTGCATGCGCGGTGATACAGACCCGCGCCCTCTGGCTGAATTGGCTTTACGCTCACAGGCGCACTGCTCTCGACCGCAACGGAAAACTCGGCATGGCGCCCTGCTTCATACGCCGACACAATGAGGGTGTACAAGCCTGGCTGGATAGCCTCGGCATCGCACAGTGCAACCCCGAAAGTGTATGCACCGCTGGACACGAGCGCATGCTGTATATCGCTCACACGCTCACCGGAGCGCACGAAAGCCGCGTGCACCGCGACGGAGCTCAACGTCGCGACCATAACCTGTAGGCTGGGTAATAAAGCTCCCTCATGCACCTCGACTCGGAACTGTGGATTGTGTCGAAAAGTCGGTTCTGTAGGCGGCCCGCCAGCCGATCGCGCGCGCCATGCGCCATGGACCACAACTCGGTGC
>NZ_JZEX01000024.1 GCF_000969415.1 Devosia geojensis
GTCCATCGGTGATCCACTGAACCACCCCCACCCTCATTCCCTCCCCTCAAGGGGGAGGGAGGCGCATTGTGCTCGTGGAAACATCCCACCAAAGCCGCCGCCCCTACGCATTGACGGCGGAGGATTGGAGGGGTTGATCCCATGATACCAGCGGTTTGGCGATGTTCGTCCTGCGGCATGATCGGACGCCTGCGAAAACTTTCCGGGAAAAAACGCGGCGGCGCCGTGGCGTTCTGCCGAAAGCGCCGCCGCCTCGGGAGGTCAGGAGGTCATTCGTAGGTCATGACGTTTTCTTCGCCGAATTCGTCGACGAGGGCGGCATGATATTCGGCCACCGCATCCTCGACGCTGACGCCATCGAGGATATCGGCGGTCATCTGCTGGACGAGAGCAGAAACGACCTGGTAGCCGGGATAGGTGTCGCGGCCGGTGGTATCGGCGGCGAGCTGGGTTGCGGCGGCCAGATATGTGTCGGAGGCGTAAGCCTCGGATTCAGCGATGTCGGTCCGCACGGCCATGCGGCGGTTGGCGACCGTCCATTCGCCGAAATTGCCGGCATCGAAGATGGTGGTCACCAGCTGGAAGGCGAGATCCTTGTCGGCTGCGTTGGCGTTGACGCCGATGGTCCAGCCGCCCGAGATGTTGGTGGTCGCCTTGGCGCCCGGCTCGCCCGAGCCCGGCCAGGGCGTCCAGCCCATGATCTCATCGCGTTCCGCCTGGGACGGCACGTTGACGCCGTTGCAGTCCCACATGCACACGTTTTCCCACGAGCCGGAGGCGAGGATGCCGACCTGGCCGGCAAGGAACGCCTCGCGAGTGGCCGCGCCGATATCGGTGGCGTAGTTGAGGGCTGCCGTGCCGAGCTGACGCTCGTTGTAGACCTCGTTATAGAGCTCGAGCGTGCGGCGGATGGCGGGGCTGTCGCCGATCCACTTGCCCTCGGCCCAGTTGCGCAGGCGGTTACGGTCGTCCTCGGGCACGTCGGCACCGAGAAGGGCCATGTAGAAGCCCTGCATGGTGGCCGCCTCGCTCTGCTTGGTGCCGGCGGGCAGCATGAATGCGTTCTCTATGCCGGTTGCATCCTTGATGGTCTGGGCGGTGTCGATGACGTCCTGCCAGGTCTTGGGCTCCCACGGCACGGGAATGCCGGCCTCGGCGAACACGGCCTTGTTGTACCAGAGCATGCGCACGTCGGTATCGGTCGGCAGCGCGTAAACGTTGCCTTCGTAGGAGGCGACGTCGAGCAGGCCCTCGAGGTAGTACTGGTACTGGTCCCAGCCGGCCGCCTGCTCGTCGAGCGGATGGAGATAGCCGGCGGAGGCGAGCTCGGACACCATGAAGCTGTCCATCTGCACGACGTCGGCGGCGGTGCCGGCGGACAGGTCGAGCGCGATGCGCTGGTCGTAGCCGTCGCCGGGCAGCTTGATGGCGTTGACCGTCTCGCCGGTCTCCGCCTCGAACGCCTCGATGCCCGGCTCGACAAGCGAAGCAAGCCATTCGGCATACATGATGGAGACCTCGGCACGCGCCGGCATGGCTGTCGCGGCGATAAGCGAAATCGCGGTAACGGTGGTCAGCAATTTCCGATCGATCATGAACTCCTCCCAGGGTTCAAGCCGCGCTTTTTCGCGGCGTTTCACGGCGCCGCCCTCTTCAGCGCCGGGGGAAGCTTGGCCGATAAATTGCAACGTTGCAATCCCCGGCGATACGCGTGGCGTGGAAAAGTGCAACGTTGCAAGGACTTGACAATGCGCCAGGCCAGGCGGACCCGTACTCCGGGCTACAAGCGAGGCCCCGCGGCCAGCACAGCGAGGTATCAGGCGCTGTCGAACTCGTGCAGTTCGCTCGTCAGCACTTCGAGGCGGGGCGTTCCGGCATAGGCGCCGTTGAGGCGCTCGATGAGCATGGCGACGGCGCGGTGGGCAAGCTCGGACGGGGTGCGGCCGACGCGGGTCAGGCGCGGGCGCACATAGTCCATGGACGGCTGGTCTCCGAAGACCGCGACGGCGATATCCTGCGGCACGCGCAGCGCCCGGTCGTGCAGGGCGGCGAGGCCGGCGATCGCCATCAGGTAGTTGGCAAAGAAGATCGCCGTCGGCATGTGGTCGCGGTGGCTGTCGAGCAGCCACTCGACGGCGGCGATCCCCGAGGGCTCGAGATAGGTGCCCTCGAAACGCAGTGCCGGATCGATGGCGACGCCGCTGTCGGCAAGTCCCCGCTCGAAGCCGTCGGCGCGGGCCACCGCCTCCGAGAAATAGGCGGGACCGGTGACATGGGCGATCCGGCTGTGCCCTTTGCCGGCGAGATAGCGCCCCATCAGGTAGCCGCCGCCATGGTCGTCGACATTGACGCTGTCGACGGAGCGGTTGTTCAGCTGGCCGATAAAGACCGTGGGCAGGTCAATGCTCAGCAACTCGTCGTGCATACCGTGGAGGGCGGGCGCGGCAACGATGAGGCCGTCGACACGCTTGTAGCGGAACTGGCGCAGATACTCCCGGTTGTGCTCTTGCGGATGGCCGCCGGGCACGTCGGAGTTGAAGACCATGGTGTCGAGGCCGACCGCTTCGAGGTCGGACTGCGCGGTCTGGACGATCTCGGGGTAGAACGGGTTGCGGATGTCGGGGATCAAGAGGGCGATGATGTTGGTGCGCCCGGTTCGCAGGCTCTGCGCCTGGGGGTTGGGCACGTAGCCCAGTTCGGTGATCGCCTGCATCACCCGCTCGCGCAGATGCGGGGAAACCCGGTCGGCGTGGTTGAGCACGTGCGACACGGTGGTGCGCGACACCCCTGCCCGCTCGGCGACTTTGGAAATCGTTGTCATTGCCGTTGGCTAGCATCCGTAAAGGCCGCTGGCAATTCGGTTTGTGAATGGATTTGCAAATCGGTTTGCAAATTGATTTGCAAAACCGAAACCGCCTGTTATGGTGAGTCCCGTTCGACGAGCCGGAACGGCCGCGAGCGCAGAGGACCTGTGTCGCCGGAGACATCCGGCGGCCAAGAATTCCAGGGAGAGAGCCCTTGCATCGCAGACGAGTGGCGCGCGGCCCGTAGCCGCGTCAGCTTCATGTCGCCGCCGCCTGGCGCCGCGACTCTCGATCCACCTTCCACCACCCGCATTTCAGCCGGCGCGCAGGCCTTTGCCGCCGACCCAACAGGTTTGTCCAAATGAACGCACCCTTCTCCGGCCTCGACGTCAACATCGGCAATCTCTACCGACTGTCGGACGCCAAGACCCGCTCGATCTCGCCCGAGAACTTCACCGGCGAGAAGGGCAAGGGCGGCATGGCGACGGAAGGCACCGGCGCCAACTGCGCACGCGGCCTCGGCCAGGGCTGGAAGGTCTCGCCCTCGATCGAGATCCAGCCGGGCGAGACGCGCGTGCTGGCCGATATCGAAGGCCCCGGCGCCATCCAGCAGATCTGGCTGACAAGCGCTATCCTGCGCTGGCGGGACCTCATCCTGCGCATCTACTGGGACGACCAGGAGCACCCATCGGTGGAGGCGCCGGTCGGCGATTTCTTCTGCTCGGGCTGGAACCGGTTCGCGCAGGTCACTTCGCTGGCGGTCTGCGTCAATCCGGGGCGCGCCTTCAACTGCTATTGGCAGATGCCGTTCCGCAAGCGCGCGCGGGTGACGATCGAGAACCGCGATCCGGACTCGAGCGGCATCATCTACTACCAGATCAACTACGCCCTCAACGACGTGCCCGAGGACGCGGCCTACTTCCACGCCCAGTTCCGCCGCACCAATCCCCTGCCCTTCAAGCAAGACTACACCATCCTCGACGGGGTGAAGGGCAAGGGCCAGTACGTGGGCACCTACATGGCCTGGGGCGTCAACAATTCGGGCTGGTGGGGCGAAGGCGAGATCAAGTTCTTCATGGATGGCGACGGTCCGTTCCCGACCATCTGCGGCACCGGCACGGAAGACTATTTCTGCGGCGCCTACAACTTCGACGGCGGTGTCGTCGACGTGAACATGGAGAGCGCCTACCGCGAGTTCACCACCCCCTATGCGGGCCTGCCGCAGGTGTTGCGGCCGGATGGAACCTATCAGTCGCAGCAGCGCTTCGGCATGTACCGCTGGCACATTCCCGATCCCATCCGGTTCGACGCAGACCTGCGCGTCACCATCCAGGCGCTCGGCTGGCGGACCGAGAAGAAGGACCGGCGCTACCTGCCGCTGCAGGACGATATCGCCTCGGTCGCCTACTGGTACCAGACGCTGCCGACGGCGCCATTCCCCGAGCTGCCGGACCGCGACTACCTCGAGATCATCTGACGGAGGCGCGATCAGCGGAGAGGCAAGACAATGCGATTGCTGCGCTACATCGCCGGACGGCTCGTCGTCTATCTGCTCGTCGTCGTCTTCGGGTTGACGGTGCTGTTCTTCGTGCCGCGCCTCGGGCCGACGGACCCGATCGAGGCGATGCTCGCCAAGGTCGCCTCGCAAGGGGCCTATATGGACGCCTCGCAGGTCGACCGGCTGCGCGAATCCCTCGCCGATACGTTCGGGCTCAGCGGAACGCTGCTCGAGCAGTACTGGGCATTCATCAAGCGCATCCTCCTGACCGGGGATTTCGGTCCGTCGCTGTCGATGTATCCGACGCCGGTGATGGAATTGATCATGAACGCCCTGCCCTGGACGTTCGGGCTGCTGCTGACCTCGACGCTCATCGCCTGGGTGCTCGGCAACTTCGTCGGGCTTCTCTCCGGCTGGAAGCCTGAAGGCACGAGCTCGCGGGTGATGGAGGGCATCGCGATCTGCCTCTATCCCATCCCGTACTATATCCTGGCGCTCGTCCTCTCGATCCTCTTCTCGTACGTGTGGAAGATCTTTCCGCTGACGACGACCATTCGCGGCGCGCCGTGGAGCTGGGACCTCGTCACCTCGATCCTCTGGAATTCGTTCCTGCCGGGCGCGTCCATTGTCATCGTGGTGTTCGGCTGGTGGGTCATCAGCGTCAAGGCGCAGACCACCGCGATAAAGGAGGAGGAGTTCGTGCGCTATGCGCGGCTCAAGGGCCTGGGCGACGGACGCATCCTCACCCACTACGTGCTGCCTAACGCCATCCTGCCGCAGATCACGTTCCTCGCGCTCCAGATCGGACTGATGTTCAACGGCTCGCTGATCACCGAGATCCTCTTCGACTATCCGGGCCTCGGGCTCCTCATCTACTCGGCGGTGCTGCAGGGCGACTTCAACCTGCTCATGGGCACGATCAGCCTCTCGGTCATAGCCGTCGCCACGGCGACCATGGTCATCGACCTCATCTACCCGCTGATCGACCCGCGCATCCGGCACCGGTGACCTGAAAATGCGTTTCCTCAAGTTCTTCGAAAACGCGCCGTTCCGGCTCTACCTCGGGATCGCGCTCGTTGCCCTCTTCGTCCTCGTCGGCGTGATTCTGCCCTGGTTCGCGCCGTCGGATCCGCTCACTTGGTATACGGCGCCCCGCAACCAGAACCCGAGCGCGACCTACCTGCTCGGCACCACGAGCCTCGGCCAGGACATCTTCTGGCTGCTGACCTGGGCGCTCAGGAACTCGCTGATCCTCGGCCTGACGGTCGCGTTCTTCTCGACCGTGATCGGGGTATTCCTCGGCCTCGCGGCCGGTTATGCGGGCGGCTGGGTCGACCGGGTGCTGTCGTTCCTGATGGATGCGCTCCTTTGCATCCCGACGCTGCCGATCCTCATCCTGATGGCGGCGCTCTTCGGCGGTCAGCTGGCGCTGCCGATCATCGGGATCGCACTCGCGCTCTTCAACTGGCCCTACCCTGCCCGGCAGGTGCGCGCCGTGGCGCTGACCATGCGCGAGCGGGAATTCATCAACGTCGCCTGGTTCTCAGGAGAATCGAGCGTACGCATCCTGGTGCGCCACATCTTCCCCTATATCGCGGGCTGGTCGGCGGCCAACTTCATCAACACGGTACTGGTCGGCATCTCGACGGAGTCGGCGCTGGCCGTCATCGGGCTTTCGAGCGCACAGCAGGCGACGCTCGGCACCATGATCTACTGGGCTATCAACTACCAAGCGCTCCTGGCCGAACGCTACATCTGGGTCGGCGCGCCGGTCGTTGCCATCGTCCTCATGTTCATCGGCCTCTTCCTCGTGTCCTCGGGCCTTTCCATGCAGTCCGCCGCCCGGAGGATGAGCGTATGATCACCGTCGACACCGTCACCGTCGGCTACGGCACGACCGCCTTCGTCAAGGCGGTCGACGCGGTGACCCTCACCATCAACGACAACGAGATCCTCGGCATCGCCGGGGAGTCCGGCTCGGGCAAGTCGACGCTGATGCGCGCCATCTACGGCGACTTCTCCACGGGCCTGCGGATCGCCGGCGGCACCGTCACCGGGCGGTTCGAAGACGAGCGGACAGGCGTGGTGACGGAAGCGCAGAGCCGCGACTTCGGCAAGCTCTGGTGGGACCAGATCAGCTATATCCCGCAGGGTTCGATGAGCGTCTTGAACCCGCTGATGCGGGTGGAAAAGCAGGTGGTCGACGGCTTACCCAAGCGCGAGCGCGAAGGCGACCGGGCGGCGTTGCGGGCGCGGATCGCCAAGTTCCTCGAGGGCTTCGGCCTCCACGAAAGCGTGCTCGATGCCTACCCGCACCAGCTTTCGGGCGGCATGCGCCAGCGCGTGCTGGTGGCCATCGCCGCCTTCGTCAACCCGCGGCTGATCCTTGCCGACGAACCGACCACCGCCCTCGACGTGGTGGTGCAGAAGAAGATCCTCCTGATGATGGTCGAAATCCAGCGCCGGCTGCGCAATTCGCTGGTCCTCGTGTCGCACGACCTCGGCGTCCACTACCAGATCACCGACCGGCTGGCGGTGATGCACCGGGGCAAGATCGTCGAGATGGGGCCGACGGCCGAAATCTTCGCCAACCCCAAACATGAGTACACGCAGACCCTCATAGCCTCGCTGCCGCGGATCGACGGCGAACGCCGGGAGGCACGCGCATGAGCGGGGTGCCGGTGCTCGAAGTCGAGAACGTCGGCCGTGTCTACAAGCGCGGCGGGTTCTTCGGCGGCCACTCGTTCAAGGCGGTGGACGACGTCAGCTTCACCCTGCCGGAAACGCCGCAGGTCTTCTCCATCGTCGGCGAGTCCGGCTCGGGCAAGACGACGCTGGCGCGCATGGTCCTGCGGCTCGTCGAGCCGACGACGGGCACGATCCGCCTGATGGGCAAGCCCCTCAACGGCAAGGAAAGCATCGACAACCTGGCATTCCGCCGACTGGTGCAGCCGATCTTCCAGAACCCGTTCGAGGCGTTCAGCGCCTACCTGCCGATCGAAGCCTATCTCACCCGCACCGCGCTCAACCTCAAGGTTGCGCGCAATGAAAGCCAGGCAAGGGAATCGGCCGATGTAGCGCTGCGCTCTGTGGGTCTCAGCTACGAGCGGATCAGGGGCAAGTACATCCGGCAGTTCTCGGGCGGGGAGCTGCAGCGCATCAGCGTGGCGCGCGCGCTGATCCCCAACCCCAAGCTGATCGTCGCCGACGAACCGGTTTCGATGGTCGATGCGTCGCTCAGGATGTCCATCGTCAACCTCTTCCGGCAGATCGTGACCGAGAAGGGCGTCTCGTTCATCTACATCACCCACGATCTGTCGACGGCCTATTACCTGTCGGACCACGTGGCGATCATGAACACCGGCCGCGTCGTCGAGCAGGGCGCGCCCGGCGACATCCTGGCCAATCCGGGCGAGGCCTATACCCGCGAGCTGATGGCGGCGATCCCGACCATCGGGGCACGCTGGGCCGAGCTCGACGAGATCGACCGCCGCTACGCCCATGAGCGCACGCGGGACGGCAAGAGTGCGGGAAAGCACCAGCAGAACCATTTCTAGTTCCCAGTCACAGAGGAGGAGAACGTGACGACAAGTCCCCTATTCGAGAAGCGCGCCAGAGGCGCTCTGATGGCGCTCGGCCTGGCCGCCGCGCTCGGCAGCACCGTGCTCGCCGGCTACGCCCCGGCGGCCTACGCCCAGCAGATGACCGACGTCGGCACACCGCGCGCCGAAACGCTCATCGTCGACATGCTGAACGCGCGCGTCGGCAACCCGACCAACATGAACATGTACCAGCAGGGCGTGGCCATGAGCCACGGTTTCCACCAGGTCGCGCTCTCGCAGCTCTACGACATCGACACGGCCAAGGGCACTCAGATCCCGGGCCTTGCCGCCGAGATGCCGGAAGCGCTGAACGACGAATACACCCAGTTCCGCGTCAAGCTGCGCGAGGGCCTGGCCTGGAGCGACGGACAGCCGTTTACGGCCGATGACGTGGTGTTCACCGCCGAGATGATCCGCGACACGCCGGCGCTGGCCTACAGCGCCGCCTTCACCGACGCCATCGCCTCGGTCACCAAGGTCGACGACTACACGGTCGAGATCGAGACCACCCGGCCGACGCCGCGCCTCGCCATCGTGCTGGGCTCGGTGATCTACGGCAACGCGTTCCACGTCGTGCCCAAGCACATCTGGGAGAACGAGGATCCGGCGACCTTCACCAACTTCCCGCCGGTGACGATCAGCGCCTACAAGTACAGGGACCACGACCCCAACGGCACCTGGTTCCTGTGGGAGAAGCGCGAGGACTGGCAGAATACCGAAGTCGGCCAGATGATCGGCGAGCCGAAGCCGCAATACATGCTCTTCCGCAGCTATGGCACGGAGGAGCGGCGCGTGCTGGCGATGGCGGCCAACGACATCGACATCCTGACCGACATCTCGCCGGAAAGCCTCGACATTTTACGCAACCAGAACGACAAGGTGCGCGCCTGGTTCACCGACTTTCCCTATGCCAACCTCGACGACCCGTGCGAGCGCGGCATCCACTTCAACACCTCGATCGCGCCCTATGACGACGCCAAGACCCGCTGGGCCCTGGCGCTCGCCATCAACGCGCAGCGGGCGAGCATCGCTACCTTCTCGGGCATGATGCGCGCCTCCCCGCTCGCCATTCCGCCGACGACCGTGCTGATGGACACCTATCATCAGCCGATGGCGCAGTGGCTCACCGAGTTCACGCTCGAGGACGGCTACCAGCCGTTCGATCCGGACTACGCCATCAAGCTCGGCGAGCAGCTGCGGGCCGAGGGCGTCGAAGGCATTCCCGAAGATCCGGAGCAACTGCGCGAGCTCCTCGGCGTCGGCTGGTGGAAGCACGACCCCGAGCAGGCGACCAAGCTCCTGACCGAGGCCGGGTTCACCAACAATGGCGGGCAGTGGATGAAGCCGGACGGCACGCCGTTCACCATCAACATCCTGGCGCCGGCCGATTTCGAGGTGCAGTCGCAGCGCCTGGCATTTGCGGTCGCCAACGAGTGGACGCAGTTCGGCATCCCGACGCAGGTGCAGCAGATGCAGGCCGGCGCGTTCTTCACCGCCGAGAACACCGGCGCCTACGAGGTCGGCTCCTACTGGGGCTCGTCCTGCGCGATCACGCCGGACCTGTTCGTGCGCATGGAGGCCTGGCACCAGGACTATGTGCGCGAGAACGGCATGCCCGCCTCGCACAATCAAGGCCGCTACGTCGATGCCGAGCTCTCGGCGCTCATCGACGAGCTGCGGGCGATCCCGGCCGACGACGAGCAGATCGTGCCGCTTGGCACCGACATCCTCAAGGAGCTGGTCGAAGGCCTGCCGGTGATCGAGATGTTCGGCACCTCCAAGTTCGTGCCGGTCAACGAGACCTACTGGACGAACTACCCGTCGGCCGACAACTACTACGAGGGTCCGTGGTGGTGGTGGAGCAACTTCAAGTTCATCGCCGCCCGGCTCGAACCGGCTGCGGCCGAATAGGCGGAGCGGATACCTCCCCCGCGCGTTCCGTTCGGTCGATCAGGAAGCCCCGCTCATGCAGCGGGGCTTCATCTTTTGGTCGACGGACGATCGGGCGATGAATTATCTATAAAACATGAGCACAGCCAAAGACGACACCATCGCGGTGCGGATCAGCCGAACGCTTGCCGACCGCATCATCTCGGGAGCCATCGAGGCCGGCGCACGGTTGCGCCAGGACCACATCGCCGAAGAATTCGGGGCGAGCCACGTGCCGGTGCGCGAGGCGTTCCGGCGACTGGAGGCGCAGGGGCTGGTCGTCAGCGAGCCGCGGCGGGGGGTGCGCGTCGCGGGCTTCAGCCTTGACGAGGTACGGGAAGTGGCGGAAATGCGGGCGGCGCTCGAGGTGCTGGCGCTGCGCAACGCCGCTCCGCACCTGACCCGCGCCATCCTAGACCGGGCCGAGGAGGCCAACCGGGCCGGCGACCACGCCGGCGACGTCCAGGCCTGGGAAGAGGCCAACCGCTCCTTCCACCGCATCATCCTTGCGCCGTGCGGCATGCCACGACTGCTGAAGGCCATCGACGACCTGCACACGGCGAGCGCCCGGTTCCTGTTCTCCGGCTGGCGGGCGGAATGGGAAGCGCCCACCGACCGCGACCACAAGACGATCCTCACCGCACTGCGCGCCGGGGACGTCGACACGGCCGCGCTGGTCCTGGCGCGGCACGTGCAGTGGACGGGGCAGAAAGGCCAGAAATCGGGCCCGATTTCCACAACAGGACGCCGCTGAAAATCACGCACTTGCCATCCGCCGCCATCTGTGGACTCCTTTAGCGATAGAATCTCGAAATTATCTATTATTTCTGCCGCAAGGAGACTTCAGATGAGCAAGGCAAGCGCAGAGGCTTTAAAGCCGGTCTACAGCCCCCTCGATCTTCACAGCCGCCCGGTCGCCTGGCGCGTCGGAGCGGTGATCCTGGGCACGCTGTTCCTGGCCGCATCGTCCTATATCGAGGTGCCGATGGTGCCGGTCCCGGTCAACATGCAGACCTTCGCCGTGACCCTGATCGGCGCGCTCTACGGCTGGCGGCTCGGCGCGGTCACTGTCACGGCGTGGCTGGTCGAGGCGGCGCTCGGCATGCCCGTCCTTTCGGGGGGAGCTGCCGGCGCGCATCACTTCGTCGGCCCGACCGCCGGCTATCTCTTCGCCTTCCCGCTCGCGGCCGCGATTGTCGACTGGCTGGCCGAGAAGGGCTGGAACGGCAACCGCCCGGCTCTGGCCTTTGCCGGCATGCTGGCTGGCAATGCAGCATGCCTGGCGTTCGGCGCGGCATGGCTCGCTGTCCTCATCGGAGCGGAACAGGCGATCATCCATGGCGTCACGCCGTTCCTCGTCGGCGCGGTGCTGAAGTCCGCCCTCGGCGCAGCAGTCCTCGCGCTTCTCGCGCGCAAGACCCGCGCCGCATGACAGTCCGCCTGCGGCCCCACCATCTCCTTTGCCTGCTGACCTATGCGGGCAAAGGATACAACCCCGCGTTCACGGCCAACTACGACGTGATCGCGGGGCGGATTTCCGGGGGCGAGGCCATCCGGATCGTCGATGGGCCGGACGATATCTGCGCGCCCCTGCTCGCGGGTGACGAGCCGCATTGCCGACGTGAGAGCGTGACCGAGCGCGACAGGCTCGCCGCGCGCGACCTGGAAAAGCTGTTGAACACGCCCATCCCGCCGGGAACGGAAGTGGAGCTTGACGCGGAACTCCTGCTCGGCATGAGGGTCGCGTTTGCCGCGGGGCGCACGCGCGAGGCCTGCCTCGGGTGCGAATGGAGCGACCTTTGCAGTTCCATTGCCGCGAACGGCTATGCCGGAACACGCGTGCGGGCGGCGGAGTAGCCGGTCGCCTCACGAACTAGTATGGAAGTTACGGTGACATACATCGTTGATTCATAAGGGCTATTCCTGACAACACTTCGCTGCGCAACGAAAATCCGTTGACATCTTTCGCGTTCCGCACAAACATTGCGCCTGTCCGAGCGGACCCATTCCCCAGAATGGCCGGAGACACGTCATGGGCCTCGCGCCCAGCCACGGTATGTCGGTAAAGCGTGCGCTACGCGGAACTTCGCTGGCCTGACCGAAACCAAGGGCCGGTGCTTGTTTCGACCTTCTGGGTGACCCGTGAAGGACCTCAACTGTACGGTCGCGGTTGATGGACAGGTCATTGCCTTTTCCATTCTTCCGCGATCCTCGAAGCTTCGGTTCAACGGAGCACTGGTGGCGTTCACCCGCGATTGCGGGCAAATGGGGAGGGCCTGGTTGATCGACCGTGTGCAGACGGCTGTCGCGCGAATGATCCGTGCGCTTGCCGCGTGGCGCTCGCGCATGCCCGGCGGCGGCGCCTGAGCCGCCATGCGGATGTCTGCCGGCCTTCTCGATAAACTGCGCGCAACCGATCTGGCGAGCCGGGTCGGCCCGGTGCGGTCAGATGCCGAGGCCGGCGCCCTCGACGAGTTCATACGCTCGGGCGTCAAATTCGCCGCTTCCTCGCCGGAGATGGAAACCCGCTACTACGATGCGGTGCGCGAGCTTCTCGCCTGCATCCGTCCGGCGGGCGGCGATACGCCGATCCTCAACGAAGGCGGCGTCTATCTCGGCTGCTGGCTGGAAAGCACCGGCACGATCAATGCCGAGCTGCTGGCGCGTTTCGTGCCGACCGTCGCGCAGACGACGTTCATGGGCTTCGCGCAGCACCAGCGCGAGGACGGGCTCTTTCCCTACAAGCTCACGGCGAACGGACCGGCTTTCTCGCAAATCCAGACCGTGACGCCGCTGGCCCGTTCGGTGTGGACTCACTACTGCCTCAACGGCCGCGACAGGTCCTTTCTCTCCCGCATGTATGCGGCCATGGCCTGGAACGATGCGTGGCTCGCCGAATGGCGCGATACGAGAGGCACCGGCGGCGTCGAGGCGTTCTGCGCCTATGACACGGGACACGACCTTTCGGCACGGTTCTGGCACGTGCCGGATTCGCCCTATGGCAACGACCCGAAGGCCTGGAACCCGCACCACCCCACCCTGCCCTTCATCGCGCCCGACCTGACCGCCAATGTTGCCTGCCAGCGGCGATACCTGGCGCTGATCGCCGATGAACTGGGGCAGGATGGCGGTGAATGGCGGGAAAAGGCGAAACGCAGCGAGGCGGCGCTTTACGAGCAGAGCTTCGATGCGGAGGATGGTTTCTTCTATGACCGTGACCGGCTCGGCCGGCTGGTCAAGGTGCAGTCCGACGTGCTGTTGCGGGTGCTGGCGTGCGAGATCGGCGACGATGCGTTCTTTGCGGAAGCGCTCGAGCGCTACCTGCTCAATACGCGAAAGTTCTTCGCCAAGTATCCGTTCACCTCGATCGCCCTTGATGATCCGCGGTTCGATCCGGCCTATGACTACAACAGCTGGTCCGGCCCGACGAATTTCCTCAGCCTGATCCGCACGCCGCATGCCTTCGAGCACCATCGCCGCTTCACCGAGCTGACCTGGGTGTTGCAGCCGACGCTCGCGGCCCTCTTCCGGTCGGAACGCTTTGCACAGACGCTGCACCCGTTCACGGGCCGCGAGGGCTACACCGAAGCCTATTCGCCGGCGATCCTCTGCCTTCTCGATTTCGTCGAGCGGCTGTGCGGCATCCAACCCCGGCCGGACGGAGAGCTCTGGTTCAACGGACTGGTGCCGGATGCGGGCGAGCATCGGTACGCCGCCCATGCGACGGCCTACAGCCGCATCGTCGAGGGACGCACGTTCGAGCTCGTCAATTCGGCAAGCGGATGCACGGCGCTGCGTGACAGCGAGGTGCTTTTCGCCGTGCCGGCCGGCGTGCGGGTGGTCACCGACCGCGCGGGAGCCGTCCAGTCGCTCGTCGGCCTCAGCGCGGCGACCGTCGAAGGATGGTTCAGCACGCCGCAAGGCGGCGTGGAATTGCGCATCGGGCCCAATGAAGAGCTGCGCTTCAGGGATGGCCAGCTCACCCGCGTGCACGGGCCGGACCTGGTGCCGCCGACTTACTGAAGGAGCAGAAACCACCGCCGGCAGGAACGGCGGGTGAGAACCAACCAGACTTGACGTACGTAGCTCAAATGGGAGGGAAACCATGAGCCGCTTCAACAGACGACGCTTTTTATACACTGCCGCCGGCGCTGCCGGCTCCGCCGCCGTGCTCTCGGCGCTCGGCCGCCCGGCCTTCGCGCAGAACCGGCGCATCCGCCATTTCTGGTGGGGCAATCCGGATCGCGACGCGCGCACCTTCCGGGTCATCGAGATCTTCAACGAGGCGCACCCGGACATCGAAGTGGTGGGCGAGACGCTCGGCTTTGCCGACTATTTCACGCGCCTCACCACCCAGATCGCCGGCGGCAACATGGCCGACGTGATCCAGATGGGGTACGGGGTGATGTTCGAATACATCCAGCGCGGCGCGATCCTGCCGCTCGACGAGTATTCCGGCGGCATCCTCGATCTCAGCCAGTTCGACGAAAGCGCGCTGCAGGCGGGCACCGTCGACGGCAAGCTCTATGCGCTCTCGATCGGCGCCAACTCGCACATGGCCATGTACAACACCCGCCTCTACGAGGAAGCGGGGATCACCCCGGGTAACGGATTCGACCCCTATGGGTGGACCTATGACGACGTCAAGCGCATCGGCGTCGCCGTCAGGGAAGCGACGGGCGTGGCGGGCACGGACGATAACACCGCCGACTACCAGAACTTCTCCGATTTCGTCGGCCAGAAGGGCGCCGAGCTCTACACGGCCGATGGCGCCTATGGCGTGACGCAGGAGATCGTCGAGGAATACTGGAGCATCTGGAAGGACATCCGCGACGCGGGCGCAACGCCCCCGGGCCCGGCCACGGCAGGCCTTGTCGGGGCCGAGATGTCGCAATGGGGGATCGTCACCGGCCAGTCGGCGACCTCCTATGCCTGGTCCAACCAGCTCGTCGGGGCGCAAGGCCTGATGCAGGATGCGCTCGGCGCCGCGATGTACCCCAACACCGCCGAGATGATCCCCGGCTCCGTGGTCCAGCCCAGCCAATTCGTGTGCCTGTCGCGCGACACCGTCGATGCCGAGGCGGCGGTCACCTACATGAACGGCTTCGTCAACGATCCGGAGATGACGGAGGCGCTGGGCCTCGAACGCGGCATTCCCTCCAATGCGCAGGTGCGCGAGGCGCTGGCGCCGACCCTCGAGGGCGCAGCGGCCGTTTCGGTCGAGTTCTTCAACAACATCCAGGGCAAGACCATGCCCCTGCCCCCGCCGCCGCCGAGCGGGGCCAACGAAGTGGAGCAGACCTTCGAGCGCATCGCCGTCGGCGTGCTGCTCGACCAGGTGAACATTTCCGACGCCGCGACCGACTTCCTGCGGCAGGCCGAGGCGATCCTGCGCCGGGCGGGCTGACGAACCTCTCGCCGCCGGGCTGCGGCCCGGCGGCTTTCCGCAAATCGAACGGAGCACCGGCATGCAAAAGTTCCTGCGCAAGAATGCCCCGGCCTATGTGTTCCTCACCCCGTGGCTCGTCGGCTTCTTCCTGCTGTCGATCTTCCCGATCCTGGCTTCGCTCTACCTGTCGTTCACGCAGTACGACGTGGTGCGGCCGCCGCAATGGGTCGGACTCGAGAATTACCAGTACATGTTCGAGTTCGATTACCGGTTCTGGAAGTCGCTGCAGGTGACGTTCACCTTCGTCGTCGTCTCGGTGCCGGCCAAACTGATCTTCGCGCTCGCCGTCGCCATGCTGCTCGACAAGGGCATCCGCGCCGTCGGCTGGTATCGGGCGCTCTTCTACCTGCCATCGATCCTCGGCGGATCGATCGCGGTGGCCATCCTCTGGCGGCAGCTCTTCGACTACAACGGCGTCATCAATTCGGTCCTGCGGTTCTTCGGCGGCGACGGTCCCTATTGGCTCTCCGACCCGCGCTATTCGCTCTGGACGCTGATCGTGCTCGCCGTCTGGCAGTTCGGCTCGCCGATGCTGATCTTCCTCGCCGGCCTGCGCGCCATTCCGCAGGACCTCTACGAGGCCGCCGAGATCGATGCGGCCGGGCCGGTGCGCAAGTTCTTCGCCATCACCGTGCCGCTGCTGGCGCCGGTCATCTTCTTCAACCTGGTGCTGCAGATGATCGAAGCGTTCAAGTCGTTTTCGGGCGCATTCATCATCTCGGGGGGCAGCGGGGCGCCGCTCGACAGCCTGCTGTTCTTCACCGTCTACCTGTTCAACGAGGCCTTTTCGTACTTCCGCATGGGCTATGCCTCGGCGCTCGGCTGGGTGCTGCTCGTCATCATCGCCGCGTTCACCGCCATCGCCTTCTGGACCAGCAAGTACTGGGTCCACTACGAGAACGAGAGGGGTTGAGCCATGACCGACGCGACAGCCTCCGCCACGGACACTGCCATCATGGCCGCCGCTTTCCGCGAGGCCCGGGCGAAGCGCGCCCGGCGCGCGGCGTTTCTGAAGCACATCTTCCTGATCGCGGCTTCCTTCGTGATGATCTATCCGCTTCTCTGGATGCTGGCGAGCTCGCTGAAGGCGGACAACGAGATCTTCGGCCAGCTCGGGCTCCTGCCCGCGGACCCGCAGTGGGACAACTACACGCAGGGCTGGAACGCCCTGCCCGTCTCCTTCACCAACTTCTTCTGGAACTCGGCGGTGGTGACCGTGCTCTCGGTCATCGGCAACGTCATCTCGTGCTCGTTCGCCGCCTATGCCTTCGCGCGGCTGGAGTTCAACGGCAAGACCTTCTGGTTCGCGCTGATGATGATGACGCTGATGATCCCCTATCATGTCGTGCTCATCCCGCAATACCTGACCTTCCTGCAGCTGGGCTGGGTCAACACCTACCTGCCGCTGGTGGTGCCGCGGTTCCTGGCCTCGGACGCGTTCTTCATCTTCCTGATGATCCAGTTCTTCCGGCAATTGCCACGCGAGCTCGACGAGGCGGCGATGATCGACGGGTGCTCGCCATTCAAGATCTACTGGGCCATCATCCTGCCGCTCTCGATCCCGGCGATGGCGACGGCGGCGATCTTCTCGTTCATCTGGACGTGGGAGGACTTCCTCGGGCCGCTCGTTTACCTCAACGACATCCAGGACTACACGGTGCCGCTGGCGCTGCGGATGTTCCTCAGCCAGGACAGCGTTTCCGAATACGGACAGATGTTCGCCATGTCGGTGCTCTCGATCCTGCCCATCATCCTCTTCTTCGTCATCTTCCAGCGCCTCATCATCCGCGGCATCGCCATGAGCGGGATGAAGTGAGCAGCTTTCAATCAAGGACACCTGAATGGCATCGGTTACGCTGAGCAAAGTCGTCAAGGCGTACGGGAACGTCCCCGTCATCCACTGCATCGACCTCGAAGTCGCCTCGGGCGAGTTCCTGGTGCTGGTCGGCCCATCCGGGTGCGGAAAGTCGACGCTTTTGCGCATGATCGCCGGGCTCGAGGAGGTCAACGACGGTACGATCAGCATCGGCGACAAGATCGTCAACGACTTGCCGGCGAGCCAGCGCAACCTCTCCATGGTTTTCCAGTCCTACGCGCTCTACCCGCACATGAGCGTCAGGAAGAATCTCGCCTTCGGGCTGACGAACCTCAGAATGCCGAAGGACGAGATCGCGCGGCGGGTGGCGGATGCGGCGCGCATCCTGCAGATCGAGCCGCTGATGGAGCGCAAGCCCCGCCAGCTCTCGGGCGGACAGAAGCAGCGCGTCGCCATCGGCCGGGCGATCGTGCGCGAGCCGCAGCTCTTCCTCTTCGACGAGCCGCTCTCCAACCTCGACGCGGAATTGCGGGTGCAGATGCGGGTCGAGCTCGCCGGGCTCTACCAGCGGCTCGGCACGACGATGATCTACGTCACCCACGACCAGACCGAGGCCATGACCATGGCGACGCGCATCGCGGTGCTGAACAAGGGCATCGTCGAGCAGATCGGCACGCCGTACGAGCTCTACAACTTCCCGCGCAACCGGTTCGTCGCGACCTTCATCGGCTCGCCCAAGATGAACATGCTGGAGGCGACAGCCAGGGGCGACACGGCCGAAATCGCGGGCATCGGCACGCTGAAGCTGCCGGACGGCGTCAGGGGGCAAGGATCGATCAGCGTCGGTATCCGGCCGGAGCAGATCGCCATCGGCGACGGCGGCGCGCTCAGCGTGCCCGGCAAGGTGTCGCTGGTCGAGTATCTCGGCAGCGAAATCTTCGTCTACGTCACCCTGCCCTCGGGCGAGCGCCTGCTGGTGCAGGCTCCGGGGGACGCCAGGATCCACAACGGTGAGCCGATCACTCTCTCGATCAGCGCCGCTCAGGCACACTATTTCGATGCCGAGGGGCTGAGGATCGGAACATGAAACCAGTGGAGGAAGAGAAGGAATAACGTTCCCGGCTCTGCACGCTCATCCAAGTCAATTGGAAAATATACTTATATCGAATGTCTTAAGCTCACGATGTGAAGTTATATTTCACTGTTTTGTATAAAGTTTGAGTTGATCCAAACTCTCACGAATGCTCAAATCCATCTCTCAGTTCTATATTTACATTATCAATCGGGATCAGGATCGATTTGAACGCTTAGGCCCTGTCCCGACCGCTCATGTGATTCATCCTGCTCCGCGGATATGAAGAGGAATGAACGATGAGCGCCACCACGAAGGCATATCTGGTCGGCAGCGGCATAGCCTCACTAGCCGCCGCCGCCTATCTCGTGAAGGAAGGGGGACTTGCGGGGCAGAACATCGTCATCCTCGAGCAGGAGGACGGCTATGGCGGCAGCCTCGATGCGCGCGGCGATCCGGAGCACGGCTACTCCATGCGCGGCGGCCGCATGTTCGAGGAGAAGTTCAACTGCACCTACGACCTGCTGTCGTTCATCCCGTCCATAAGCGACCCCAAGAAATCCGCCAAAGACGAGCTCATGGAATTCCATCAGGAGTTCTTCTGGAACGACAAGGCGAGGCTGGTTTCGGGCGGCTCGATCGTCGATGTGGCCAACCTGGGTTTTCGGGAGCGTGATCGGCTCGACCTCGTCAATCTCTGCGCCACGCCGGAGGCTGCGCTCGGCACCCGAAGCATCGATGAGTGGTTCGAGCCGGAATTCTTCGAGAGCAACTTCTGGTTCATCTGGTGCACCACATTCGCTTTCGAGCCGTGGCACAGCGCGGTCGAATTCAAGCGCTACTGCCTGCGCTTCACGCATCTCTTCTCGACCATCGACACGATGGCGGGAATCTACCGGACCCAGTTCAACCAGTTCGACGCCATGGTGCGGCCCATCGTTGGCTGGTTGAAGGAGCACGGCGTCGTCTTCCGTCCGCGCGCCGAGGTGACCGATATCGACGTTGCCGTCGACGGCAATGAAAAGACCGCCACCCGCATCCGCTATCTCGCCGACGGCGAGGAGGGCGAGATCAACCTGTCGCCCGACGATCTCGTCTTCGTCACCAATGGCAGCATGACCGCCGACACGACCTACGGTTCGTCCACAGCCGCACCTTCCCTGCAGACGGAAAAGCAAGGCGGCTCCTGGACGCTGTGGCAGCGCCTCGCGGCGAAATCGCCGGATTTCGGACGTCCGGCGGCTTTTTGTACCGATATAGGGAAGTCCAAATGGGAATCGATCACCGTCACCGCCCATGACTCGACCTTCTTCGACCTGCTCGAGGCGTTCTCGGGCAGCGAAGCCGGCAAGGGCGGGCTCGTCACCATCAAGGATTCCAACTGGTTGCTGACGGTGGTGCTGAACCACCAGCCGCACTACTACGAACAGCCGAAAGGCACCTGGGTCTGGTGGGGCTACGGCCTCTTCCCGGACAAGGTCGGCAATTTCGTCCAGAAGAAGATGTCGGACTGCACGGGGCGGGAAATTCTCGAGGAAATCCTGCTGCACCTGCGCTTTGCCGAGAAGATGGAACACATCCGCGACACCTCGATCGTCATCCCGGCGATGATGCCGTACATCACCAGCCAATTCATGCCCCGCACCGGCACGGACCGTCCGCAGGTCATTCCGGCCGGCTCCAAGAACCTGGCCTTCATCGGCCAGTACACGGAAATACCCGACGACGTCGTGTTCACCGTCGAATATTCGGTGCGTTCGGCGCAGATCGCCGTTTTCGGGCTGCTCGGCCTCGATCGGGAGGTTTCGCCGTTCTACAAAGGGCAGCACGACCCGCGCATCCTATTCGACGCGCTCAAGATGCTTCATCGCAAGTAGGCGGCTGCCGGTGGATCAGCGGATCGCGCCCATGGCGCGGTCCAGGGTTTCCGAGAGGGCCTGCGGTTGATCGCTTGCAGTCCACGCGGCGAGCGTCGCCTCGACGCACCCCAATGCCGCGGCGATCAGGGCGTTGGCGCGGGGGTCGGAAGCATCGGCTGATGTCGTCGGAACAATTTTGTTCCCGTGTCCGTTGGGTCCTAGCGCAGGCAAGCTTGCGCGAAGCTCGTCCACATCCAGCGGGAGGCATGGAAATGGCCAAGGCAGGCAGAAGCGACACGGCCATTCACGACCTGAGCATTCAGCGAGGCGAAGGCGGTGAACTGCATCAGGTGGCCGAGGGCGACACGCCCACCACGACCACCGCGTTCGGCACACCCGTTTCAGACGACCAGAACTCCCTGAAGATCGGGCGGCGCGGCCCGACGCTTATGGAAGACTTCCACTTCCGCGACAAGATGTTCCACTTCGACCACGAGCGGATACCCGAGCGCGTGGTTCATGCCCGCGGATACGGCGCCCACGGCTATTTCGAGAACTACGAGTCGCTCGCCGACATCACGCGAGCAGACCTTTTCCAGCGTCCCGGAGAGCGGACACAGCTCTTCGTTCGGTTCTCGACTGTTGTGGGCAACAAAGGCTCGTTCGATCTTGCCCGCGACGTGCGCGGCTTTGCGGTCAAGATGTACACCAAGGAGGGCAACTGGGACCTGGTTGGCAACAACATCCCGGTCTTCTTCATCCAGGATGCGGTCCGCTTCCCCGATCTCGTCCATTCCATCAAGCAGGAACCGGACCGGGCCTTTCCGCAGGCGACGGCGGCCCATGATAATTTCTGGGACTTCATCAGCCTGATGCCGGAAAGCATGCACATGATCATGTGGGTCATGTCGGACCGGGCAATTCCACGCTCCTTCCGCTTCATGCAGGGCTTTGGCGTCCATACGTTCCGGTTCGTCAATGCCAAGGGCAAGTCGACCTTCGTCAAGTTCCACTGGAAGCCGAAACTCGGCCTGCAGTCGGTGGTCTGGAACGAGGCGGTGAAGATCAACGGCGCCGATCCCGACTTCCACCGCCGCGATCTCTGGAACGCCATCAAGTCCGGGAACTTCCCGGAATGGGAATTGCACGTCCAGCTGTTCGACCAGGAGTTCGCGGACAGCTTCGATTTCGACGTACTGGACCCCACCAAGATCATCCCCGAGGAGGTGCTGCCGACGCGGCCGATCGGCCGCATGGTCCTCGACCGGATGCCCGACAACTTCTTCATGGATACCGAGCAGGTGGCGTTCATGACGCAGAACGTGCCGCCCGGCATCGATTTCTCCAACGACCCACTCCTGCAGGGCCGCAATTTTTCTTATCTCGACACGCAGCTGAAGCGGCTCGGAAGCACCAATTTCAGCCATCTGCCGGTCAATGCGCTGAAATGCCCGATGCACCACTTCCAGCAGGACGGGCACATGGCATTTCGCAATCCGGTCGGCCGCGCCAACTACCAGCCCAACTCCTGGGGCGAGGGGCCGCGCGAGTCGCCGGAGCGCGGCCATGTCGCCTACCCTGAGGATATCGAGGGGCAGAAGCTGCGCGTCAGACCCGAAAGCTTCGCCGACCATTACAGCCAGGCCCGACAGTTCTACATCAGCCAGACCGAGACCGAGCAGAACCACATCATCGGCGCCCTCACCTTCGAGATCAGCAAGGTCGAGACGCCAGCGATCCGCATTCGAATGGTCTCGCATCTGCTCAACATCGACGAGGAGATGGCAAGGAAGGTCGCCACGAAGCTGGGCATCAAGGAAATGCCGGCGCCGGCCGACGCTGCCGTGCCGACCCGCATGGACCTGCAGCCCTCGCCTGCGCTCAGCATTCTCAGGAACGGGCCAGACAGCATCCAGGGCCGCAAGATCGGCGTTCTGGTCACGGACGGTGCCGAGTTGACGCTCTTGCGAAGGCTGAAGGAGCTCGCCATGTCCGAGGGAGCGACAGTCGAAATCGTCGCGCCCACGGTTGGCGGCGTCGTGGGCAGCGACGGGACGTCGATCGAGGCCAACCACAACATCGAAGGCGGGCCTTCCGTTCTTTTCGACGCCGTGGTGCTGCTCGCCTCAGAAGCGGAAGCGGCAAAGCTCGCGGGTGATGCCGCGGCGCTGGACTTCGTCATGGACGCTTTCACCCATTGCAAGTTCATCGGCTATGTCCAGGGTGCGATGCCTCTCCTTGAGAAGACGAACATGATGGCCATGATGGACGAGGGCGTGGTGGCGATCGACGGCGAGGATTCTCTGGCGCGCTTTTTATCGACGTGCCGCAAGCTGCGCCTGTGGGAGCGCGAGCCCAAAACCAGGGTCAACCAATAAGAAACGTTGCGCCTGACCTCGCTTCGCAGCGGCAAGCGCATAGTCAGGCGTCACTCCGATCACAGTGCCCGGCTCGGTAACGACGCGCTCGTGGCGAGAAGCGGGAGGGAGATTTCAAAGAGCGCTCCCCGCCCGGCGCGTCGCCGACGGTGATGCGGCCGTTGTGGCGCAGGACGATGTCGCTGACGAGGCTGAGGCCGAGGCCCGCTCCCCGGTCGAGCGGGACGACCCGTCGGAAGGGTTCGAAGATGGCGCGCCAATGCTGTTCGGCGATAGAGGCGCTGAGCTTCACTAGTCTGTCAGGAGGAGGTTTCCCAACCTCCTCCTATGGTGGTTAACCGTTGAGGATCACCACCTGATGCTCAAGCCCACATTGCCGCTATAGGCTTCGTGGCTCTCGCCGCCCAGATTCGTGGTGTAGTCGGCGGTTGCGTGGAAACTGACGGCATCGCCCAGCTGCAGGACCAGACCGGCGCCGAGTTCGAGCGCCGTTCCTCCGCGGTCGGTCTCGATGACGTCCGTTCCGCCGAAGACGACCCGATCGGTGCCGCCGAAGTCCTGCCAGAGATTGGCCTTGAGATAGGGCTGGAGAACTTGGCCGCCCTCGATATCGAAGGTACCCTGGAGCCGTGCGCCGACCCGCCCGGTCAACCCGCCGTCGGTATCGAAGGAAACGGATGAGAACGCGTCCTGCGTATCGTCGAGCGACACCTGCTGCCAGATAACCTGTCCCTGCGGCTCGAACGTCCAGTTGTCGCCGAGCGGGATCGGATACCCCCCTTCGAGCGATGCCGTGAAACCGCTGCCGTCAACATCGAGGCCGTAGCCGCGATCGGACGTCGCCTCACCGTCGAAGAGGTTGGCCATGACGACGCCGTCGAGATACCACCCGCTCGGCCCGACATGGGTCCAGTACGCGCCTAGGCTGGTGCCGTTGAGGGTCATGTCGCCGACCGCGACGTCGTTCCAGCCGAAGGCTTGTCCCTTGATGTCTCCGTTCATCCCGCTGCGGGCGACGAAAACGCCCGCCTGGTCGCGGTGGCCGTCCTGCGTTTCGCGCCCGTAGAGGTCGAGCCCGAACTGGAAGCCGAAGAGCGAGCCGTCGAAGCTGGGATCGACGGTGCCCGACCAGCTCGTTTCCGACTGCTCGCCGAAAAAGCGGCCCCACACGCCCGGGAATGCTTCGGCGCCGGTCAACAGGCTTTGCTCACCGCGCCGTTCATGGAACGTACCGAGGTTGGCGAGTCCGATGTCGAAGGCGACCGGCGGCAACACCGTGTAGAGCGGCACTTCGGGACGGTAGAGCGGGATGACGCCGTTGACGGGCGTGGCCGGCGTTGCGCCGGGCGTCGGCGGAGGCGGCTGCACCGGGTTGGGGTTGTCCGGCGTCGGCAGGACCGGCAAGGGGGGTGTTCCGGGCGCGGGCTGCAACGCCGCGCCGCCCTGCGTGGCGACGAGCGTGTTGCGCAGGAACCAGCTCTCCTCGGAGCCGGGGGTCACGCCACCCTTGAACAGGAAGTAGTCATAGGCACCCGCCGAGACAGCGCCCGCCAGCGCGAAGGCATCCGGCGCCGTCGTGCCGCCGTTGACGGCATCGACCACCAGGATACCGTTCGCGAGCGTCTGCGCGCCCGGCCCACCGACATTGGTGATCGCCAGGCTCGTGGCGCCGCTCGCGGCGCCCCCGTCGATCACCAGCCTGTCGGACGCAGAACCGTCGGTATCGAGGAAGGTGTTGAGCCCGACCGTGCCCTGCTGGCCGATATAGTTCCCGGCGACGGTCAAGGTGTTTCCGACGGCGCTGCCACCGATCTGCGCGAGGCCGCTATTGGTCAGGTTGCCGTTGATCGTCAAGTTTCCGACCGGCCCGCCGGCAAAGGCCGCAAGAGCATCGGCAACGGTGATCGTGCCCTGGTTGGTGACATCGCCGGTCACGCTGCCATACCCGCCCAACGTGGCTCCGGAGGCGACATTCACCGGACCACCACCGGAAAGGGTGGCGGCAGCCCCGGTCGCACCGCCAAGGGCCAAAATGCCTTGAGCAACGGTCGTGCCGCCGGCATGGGCGTTGTCGCCCTTGAGGTTGAGAACGCCGGAACCGGTCTTGGTGAGGCTGCCGGCGCCCGCGGTGCCCTGCGTGAGGGCCGTGGTGAAACCTTGCGTATCGATCGTCCCGCCGCCGACGTCGAGCAGGATGGCGCGGTCCGCCGACAGGTCGAACTGCTGGTCGAAACGCAGAATGCCGCCGTCGAAGGTCACGCCGCCGGTCGAGGCACCGAGCGCGTTGTCGGCACCAACCGCGACCGTGCCTTGCGTGATGATCGTCCCGCCCGAATAGGTGTTACCCTCCGCACTGGCAGGCGCCAGGGTGAGCACCCCTGCCCCGGTCTTTTCGACCACCCCCGCGCCGGTGATCTGGCCGATATAGGTGCCGTCATCGGGCTGGGTGAAGCGCACGAGCCCGTTGTTGGTGACGTTGTCGACGTTAGCCTCGGCCGTGGCCTGGGTGGGCAGGCTTTGAGCGCGCGCCTCGAGGATGCCAGCGGTTTCGATGAGAGCGGTGCCGGTGTAGTTCGCATTGTCGCCGGTGAGCGCCAGCGTTCCTTGCCGAACCGTGACGTCGGTGAATCCGGAAAGGCTGCCCGCCACCGTCCACTTGCCTTCGCCATCCTTGGTGAGGGTGGTGAAGTTCATGATGTTGCCGGCCAGCGTATCGTCGGAACCGGCGGCGCCTTCGAGCGTCAGATTGTTGCGCCCGCCGCCGCCATTGATGTTTCCGGTCACCAGGGAATCGGCAAAGAAGAAGAGATCGTCGTTGCCGCCGCCGAAGCTGATCCCGCCGATGACCTCGGCTCCCGTCCGGTTGTAGAACTGGATGCCCGCACCGCCACCGGACCCTATCACGCTGCCGACGCCCCCGACCTTTTCGATGACCCCGTAATTGTCGACGACGTTCCTGGCGCCCCAGCGCTCATCCTGGAACCAGATCGCGGCGCTGCCGGTGGTCTGGATGAGGCCGCGATTCTCGATCCTGTTGCCGAAGCCGTGCACGTTGACAGCTTCCGCGTTGACGAAACCGCCCGACTTGACGATTTCGGCCCCCGCCTCGACGATGAGAGTACCGTTGCTGTTGAACTCGATCGTGTTGAAGCCGGTGCCGTAAAGCCCGCCGTTGCCGGTCGCGGTGTTGCGCACCGACGCGCCGCTCTGCACCGTGATGTCTGCATTGTCGCCAAGGCTGATGGCGTTGGCATTGGTGACGTTGATTCCGGCGCCTGAACTGAGGTCCACGGTCCTGCCGTGATCCGCCCTGCCCGTTCCGACGGTGCTGTCATGTGGATTGGGCGCCGCCGGATCGCAAAGCGTTATCGCGCCCGCCGTAGTGCAAGCCGCCATCGCCGGGCTGGATGCAAGCAAGACACCAGCGGAGATTGTGAAGATGACCGGCAGAAGCGTCGTGGAGGAGAGGAGCGCAGCGCGCGCGTGAATCATTAGCAATGCCCTCGCAATTCTGACCCCCACCAAGTACTTAGCTTAGGGAAATGTCCGCGCCATGACAACCGGCTCCCGGACATATCCTTTCAGTTTCAGATGTTGTCACGTGGTCGCGCGGTTGACAGGGGGAGGATTCGGCTGAACTCTGGATAGAGTTGGATCTAGAGGCTCGAAAAATGGGGCGAAGTGCTGCCTTCTGTCTCGACAGTGCTGAGGCACTCTGCTCATGAACGGTGGGCTTACCTTTGTCATTCCCGTGAGGCACCAGGACAATGCGCCTGACTGGAACCTCGTCACGCATCGACTGAAGCAGACGATCCAGTCCATTTCCGCTCAGGACGCGCCCAACTGGCGGGGGATCGTGGTCGCCAACGAGGGGGCGAGCCTTCCTGCGATGCCCCCGAACTGGGACGTCGTCCGGGTGACGTTTCCGCCCAATCCGATTCATGAGCGGCGCGGCGCCGACAAGAACACGTTCTACGACGCTTTCCGTCTGGACAAAGGACGACGTGTCCTGTCGGGCATGTTGTCTGCTCGCGACAGCGCATACTTCATGATCGTCGATGACGATGATTTCGTCAGTCGCCGGTTGGCCCGGCATGTGCGCGACAACAATGGGCAAGCCGGCTGGCACATCATGGACGGATATATCTGGGAAGACGGGACGAAGCTGCTGCTGCGGCACGACGAATTCGCAAATCTCTGCGGAACGTCGCTCATCATCAGAAGCGACATTTACAATCTTCCGGAGCGGTTCGAGGATGCCGGGGAGGAATACATCAAATCGATGTTCGGCAGTCACCTCATTCTGCCGGAAAAACTGAAGGAGGCGGGCGCACCACTCCCCAGGCTGCCCTTCCCCGGAGCGGTCTATCGGATTGGTCACGTCGGGGCGCACAGTCAATCCGTGGGACTGATCGCCTTAATCTTCTCCAAGGATCGCACCGCCGGAAATCTGCTGAGGATCGCTTCCCGGCTATGGCGGATCCGCTTTTTTACACGGACCCTGCGCGAAGAGTTTTTTGGTGGAGCGACTGTACCTCGGCCTATCCAGGATCACCGGGGGATCGGTCCTCAGCTGGGCGGCGAAGCGCTCTGACGAAACAATCCGACGCGCAGGCCCGGGCAAAAAATCCGCCGCTTACACCCGCTTGATGGAAAGCACATCGAAGGTCTTGTTGATGGTGCTGACGGCGCGCTCGTAATCGGCGAGGGCAAGGGCCGCGATCAGCGTGTCGATCACGGCGAGCTGGGCGATGCGGCTCGTCATCGCTTCGGTGCGGAACTGGGTCTCGCGGGCGAGCGTGTGCAGCACGATATCGGTGTGGCTGAGGAGCGGTGAGCGGCCGAAATTGGTGACGGCGATGGTCGTCGCGCCCGCCTCCTTGGCGAGCTTGGTGGCCGTCAGCGTCTCGATGGTCGAGCCGGAATGCGAGATGGTCAGGACCGCGACGTCGCGATCGCAGAGCGAGCCGGTGATCGCCTGCACGTGGCTGTCGACGCTGGCGCGCGCGTTGATGCCGATGCGCAGCAGGCGGTAGGTGGCGTCCTCCGCGATCGGTGCGGCCGAGCCGATGCCGAAGACCTCGATACGCTTGGCCTTGCGGATGGCCTCGACGGCGCGGGCGAGCTCGCCGATGTCGAGGGCGTTCTGCGTGTCCTGCAGGGCGCGCAGGTCCGCCCCGAAGATCTTGGCGACCACGTCGGCGAGGCCGTCGGCGGGATTGAGGTCTTCCTGGATGAACTGAACGGGCTGCACGAGGTCGCGCGCCAGCGCGATCTTGATCTGCTGGAAGCCGCGCGCGCCCAGCTGCTGGCAGAGCCCGACGACGCTGCCTTCGCTGGCTCCGGCCCGCTCGGCAACCTCCGTCACCGACATGTGGACGACGTCGGCCGCGTTCTGGGCGATGAAATCGGCGATGCGGCCGGCCGTCGGCGCCAGGTCCGCGCGGATGGCGGCGATGCGCTCGATGACGTTGGTCAGGCGGTTGGGGGACTGTGTTGTCTCTGCCATGGCGCTGGGTCGTACCGGAAGGGATTGCGCCACTAGACCACGTCCATGACGGTTTCGCGAAGCAGTTCCGGCAGGCGCCCGGGTTTGACCTGCCAGAAGGGCACGCCGAGCCCGGCCGCGCCCGCGCCGTCCGTGACGGGATTGTCGCCGATGACGACGCAGTACCGGGCGGGCACGCCGACACGCCGGCAGGCATGCTCGAAAAGCGCTGGCTGTGGCTTGCCGATGACCCGGTGCGGCACCGGGCCGGTAACGGCAAAGAGCGCGGCGGCAAGCGCGCCGGCCTCGGGCACCGGATAGCCGTCCGGCCCCGGATGGCTAAGGTCCGGGCAGGCAACGAGCACCTCGGCGCCGTCGCGCACGGCGCGCGCTGCGGCGGCGAGCCTGCCGTAGGTGAACTGCCGGTCCCGCGCGACGATCAGCACGTCCGCGTCCTTTTCGACCAGCTCGAAGCCCATGTTGCGCGCCATGCGCCTCAGGGCGGGGGAGCCGAGGAGCATCAGCCGCCCGCCCGGATGCGCCTGCGCCGCTGCCTCGAGCGCCGCGACCCCGGCGAGCACGATGCGCTCGGGCGGCACGGCGAGCCGCCACTCGCGGAAGCGCCGGGCGAGCTGGTCGGGCGTGTGCTCGCTGTCGTTGGAGACGATGGCGAACCGCCCCTCGACGGCGGTGAGAAGGCTGCGCGCGCCCGGCAGGAGCTCATGTCCGGCGGTGAGGGTGCCGTCGAGATCGATGAGGAATCCGGCATGGTCGGCGAAGTTGAAGGACACGTTCCGCGAGCTCCTGTTCTGCGCCCACAGGTGAATTGAGATAAGCTCAATGTCAATATCAAAAATTTTGAGAAAGCTTCATCTGCCTGTCACAGACAGCCGCTAAGCATCCCGATATCGCGCCACCAACAGCACATCGAGGGCTCCCCAAATGAAGATCGCACTCGTCGCCGACATCCACCACGGCCCGCATTCCCACACCAAGAAGGAAGGTTGGGACGCGCTGCCCGAGCTCGAGGCGTTCATCGCGCGCATCGAGCAAGAGAAGGTCGATGTGCTGCTCGACCTCGGCGACCGCATCTCCGACACGACCCACGAGATGGACGTGACGGTTGCCGGTGATGTCTATGACCGGCTCTCGAAGTTCTCGGGCCGGCGCTACCATGTGCTCGGCAACCACGACGTTGCCAACCTGAGCATCGAGGACAACGCCCGCATCTTCAACCAGTCGATGGACCACCAGGTCATCGACCTCGGCGATTTCCGGCTGATCCTCTGGCAGGCGAGCGTCAAGCTCGATACCGACGCGCCGACCTTCGGCTTCCAGAAGGCCAGCGCGGCGCTCGCCTGGCTCATCAAGGCGCTCAACGCCGATGAGCGCCCGGCGATCATCGCGACCCACGTGCCGCTCTCGGGCCACTCGCAGATCGGCAATTTCTACTTCGAGAACAACGCGCACGTGTCGACCTATCCCGACCACACCGAGGTCAGGGCCGCGGTCGAGGCGACCGGCAAGGCCGCCATGTGGCTCTCCGGCCATGTGCACTGGAATACCGTGACCAACGTCCACAACGTCCAGCACATCACCATCCAGTCCTTCAGCGAGCGCTTCACCACCTACCCGGAGCCGGCGACCGCCTTCGGCATCCTCGAGATCGGGGACGGCCAGTTCGCCCTGGAGGTCTTCGGGCGCGACCCGTTCTTCGTGCGCCTGCCTTTCCGCGCCTCGGGCGCGCAGAAGTGGCTGAAATCGATGCCGCCCTTCGGCGAGCTCGCCGCCGACCAGGCGAGGCTCCAGGAACGGCTCAACGCCCAAGTGGCTGAAAATGCTTGACCAGCTGGTCCGCCGCACCCTCGGCGCGCTGGTGACGCTCTGCGTCGTCATCGTCGCCGTGTTCTTCGCCACGCGCCTCTCGGGCAACGCGGCGGACTACCTGCTGCCGCCCGGGCTGGACGCCGAGACCCGGCGGATGATGATGGTCGAAATGGGTCTCGATCAGCCGGTGCTCGCCCAGTTCTGGCACTATCTGCAGGGACTCATCTCGGGTGACATAGGCATCTCGCTCTATGAGCGCCGCCCGGTGTTCGACATCTATGCCGAGCGCCTGCCCAATACGCTCACCCTCTTCGGCTACGCGCTGGTGCTGGCCGTGGTGCTGGGCCTGCCGCTCGGGCTCGTCTCCGCGCTCAACCGCGCCAACGCGATCGGCGGCGCGATCATGAGCATTGCCTTCATCGGCTACGCCACGCCCAACTTCGTGCTGGCGATCATCATGATCCTCGTCTTCTCGTTCAGCCTGCACTGGCTGCCGAGCTCCGGCTCGATGACGCCGCTGCACTTCGTCATGCCCGCCATCGTCCTGGCGGCGCCGATGCTCGCCGAGATCGTCCGCTTCACCCGCAACGCCATGCTCGACGTGCTGGGGCAGGATTACCTGCGCACCGCCCGCGCCAAGGGCCTGCCCGAGCACGTCGTCGTCGGCAAGCATGCGCTGCGCAATGCCTCGATCCCGGTGGTGACGATCCTCGGGCTGCAGGTTGCCGGCATGGTCGCGCGCGTCGTCATCGTCGAGAGCGTCTTTGCCACCAAAGGCATCGGCGACCTCGTGGTCTTTGCCGCCATCGGGCGCGACTATCCGGTCCTCCAGTTCGGGGTGATCCTCATCGCCCTTCTCGTCGTCACCGCCTCGCTCGTCGTCGACTACGCCTACGCCGCCCTCGATCCCCGCGTGAAGGTCGCCGCATCATGACCGAGCTCACCGTCCCCGTTACCGGCATCGCCGCCGCCCGCAAGGGCAAGCCGAACCTCCTGCTGACGCTCTGGTCGCGCGCCGGCCTCGTCACCCGCATCAACCTCACGCTCTTCGTGCTGGTGCTGGCGATCGCGGCGGCGGCGAGTTGGCTGGCGCCCTACGATCCGGATGCGCAATCGCTGCTCTCGCGTCTGAAGCCTCCGGTCGGCATGCCGGGGGCGCAGGCGAGCCACCTCCTCGGCTCCGACCAGCTGGGCCGCGACCTCCTCGCGCGCACCCTCTACGGGCTGCAACTCACCATGGCGATCGCGCTCATCGGCAGCCTCATCAGCCTCGCCGTCGGCACTTTCCTCGGCATCATTGCCGGGTATGTGCGCGGCTGGTTCGGCGGGTTCGTCATGGCGGTGGTCGATATCCAGCTCGCCATTCCCTTCACGCTCATCGCCCTCGTCGTCATCGCCGTCTTCGGCAACTCGCTGCCGGTCTTGATCGTCACCATCGGTTTGGCCGGCTGGGAAGTCTATGCCCGCGTGGTACGAGCCCAGGTGCTTGCGGTTTCGCAGATGCCCTTCGTCGAGGCGGCGATCGCGGCCGGCGCGCCGCACAGCCGGGTGCTCCTCAAGCACATCCTGCCCAACATCGTCTCGCCGATCATAGTGGTGTGGACCATGACGTTCTCGGCCCTGATCCTCGCCGAATCCTCGCTTTCCTTCCTCGGTCTCGGCGTGCAGCCGCCAACGGCAACGCTGGGCTCGATGGTCGGCCTCGGGCGCGACTACCTCGCCTCGAGCCCATGGATCGCGCTCGTTCCGGCGATCGCCATCATGTTCGTCTCGCTGCAGGTGCTCCTCATCGGAGACTGGCTGCGCGACGCGCTGGACGTGCGCCTCAAGTAAATCCGGCGCTGCGGCGCCGGCGAGTAAGCCCCTTATCCGCAAGGCAGCCACGGTGTTCCGCCCTCCCTCGGACACCGCTGGAACCGGCTGCCGCAAACAGAGGAAGACGACCATGCTCAAGACGCTTCTCCCCGCGCTCGTGATCGGCACGATGCTGACCTCGCCCGCCCTGGCCCAGAGCCTGACGGTCGGCGTGCAGAACCTGCCGGCCTGGCTCGATCCCGGCAAGGATTTCGGCAACCAGGGCAGCCAGATCTACTTCAACAGCTTCGACCCGCTGATCCTCAAGGACTACAGCCAGCCCGGCGCCAACTTCGTTCCGGGCCTCGCGACCGCCTGGGAGCAGACCTCGCCGACCGAGATGGTGGTGACGCTGCGCGAGGGCGTGAAGTTCCACAACGGCGACACGATGACCGCCGACGACGTGGTGTTCTCGTTCGAGCGCATCCTTCAAGACATGACTCCCGAGTTCGCCGGCATCCACCGCCAGTTCTTCGACAATTTCGCCTCGGTCGAGAAGGTGGATGAACGGACAATCAGGTTCACCACCAAGAAGCCCGAGCCGCTGTTCGAGATCCTGCTCAACACCTCGGAAGCCTCGATCGTGCCCAAGAGCCACATCGCCGGCCTCTCGGGCGATCCGGCCGCCGTCGAGCAGTCCGACTTCGACGCCTTCATGATGGCACCGGTCGGGACCGGGCCTTATGCGATCTCAGAATTCCAGCCGGGCGAGACCCTGGTCTGGACCCGCTTTGCCGACCACTGGGGCGAGCCCGCCCCCCTCGAAACCGTGACGCTGCGCCGTATTCCCGAGCTTGCGACGCGCGTGACCGCGCTCGCCAACGGCGAGGTCGACCTCATCACCAACGTGCCGCCCGACCAGCTGCAGACGATCTCCTCGAATCCGAGCCTCAAGGTCGAGGGCGCGGTGACGCCGCTCTTCCACGTCATCTTCTTCAACACCGAGAACCCGAAGCTTTCCAATCCCAAGATGCGCCAGGCGCTGGCCTATGCCATCGACAGGAACCTGCTCAACGAAGCGCTGTGGGGCGGCCAGGCCAAGGTGCCGCCGGCCCACACGTATGAGCAGTTCGGTGAGCTCTACCTGCCCGACGCCGACACCTATTCCTACGATCCGGACCTTGCGAGGCAACTCCTGGAGGAGGCCGGCTATGACGGCTCGCCGATCCGCTTCGATACCGACCCGGTCTACTACACCAACGGCCTGCTCGCCGCCCAGGCGATCCAGGAGATGTGGTCGGCCGTGGGGGTCACGACCAACATCAACGTCACCACCAAGTGGACCGGCCCGGACGACGATCTCGAGGTGCGCAACTGGTCCAACCCCATGTACTTCGCCGATCCGGCCGGCTCCTTCGGCGTCATGTGGGCGCCCAAGGGCTCGGGCTCGGAAATGACCTGGCCGACGGACGAGGCGTACGCGCAGCTCTGGGACACGTTCCGCTACTCGACGGACGTCGCCAGCCGCAAGCAGGCCTACGAGCAGATCATGGACGTGGTGAAGGAGCAAATGCCGGTGCTGGCGCTCTACCAGCCCTATGAGAGCTACGGGATGCGCCAGGGCGTCACCTGGAGGCCGCAGCCGGGGCACATCCCCTACGTCCTCGATTTCCGCGCCGGCTCGATCAGCCTCGAGTAGCGCGGCCTGCGGGCCGGCGTGCTCCCTTCGCCGGCCCGCTCCCTGCTCCCCACGAAAGGTGCGACCATGTCCAAGCCCCTGCTCAGCGTTGAAAACCTCTCGATCAGCTTCGGCCGCGGCGATAAGGCCAAGCGCGTGGTGGAGGACCTCTCATTCTCGATCGCGCCGGGCGAATGCGTGGCGGTCGTGGGCGAATCCGGCTCCGGCAAGTCGGTCACCGCCTTTTCGGTCTTGGGGCTCACCGCGTTCAACGGCGGCCGCATCGAGACCGGCGCCATCCGCTTCACCCGCCGCAACGGCGAGGTGACCGACTTCGCGCGCGCCGACGAGAAGACGCTGCGCGACATCCGCGGCGACGAGATCACCATGGTGTTCCAGGAGCCGATGACCGCGCTCAATCCCGTCTTCACCGTCGGCGAACAGATCGCCGAGGTGTTGCGCCGGCATCGCGGCCTCGACCGCAAGGCGGCCAAGGCGCGCGCGCTCGACCTCATCACCCGCGTGCGGATCACCGATCCAGCGCGGCGGTTCAACCAGTATCCGCACGAGCTTTCCGGCGGCATGCGCCAGCGTATCGTCATCGCCATGGCGCTGGCGTGCGCGCCGCGCCTCCTCATCGCCGATGAACCGACGACCGCGCTCGACGTCACCATCCAGTCGCAGGTGCTGGACCTCATGCGCGAGCTCTCGCGCGAGGACGGCATGGCGCTGCTCTTCATCACCCACGACATGGGCGTGGTCGCCGAGATGGCTGATCGCGTGGTGGTGATGCGGCGCGGGAACAAGGTCGAGGAACAGGCGGTCGACCGCCTCTTCGCCCAGCCGCAGCACGTCTATACCCGTAAGCTCCTCGATGCCGTGCCGCGCCTCGGCGCCATGGCCGGCGCCGCAGGCCCCGTGCCGTTCGGCCTTGATCCGAAGCTTGCTGCATCGTCACGGCCCTCGGGCGAGCCGCTGCTGGAGGTCCGCAATCTCTCGACCTGGTTCCCCATCCGCAAAGGCGTGCTGCAACGGCATGCCGGCGACGTGCGGGCGGTGGATGACGTCAGCTTTACGATCGGCCGCGGCGAGACGCTGTCGCTGGTCGGCGAATCCGGATCCGGCAAGTCGACGACCGGCCGCTCGATCCTGCGCCTCGTGCGTCCACGATCGGGCGAAGTGCTGGTGGAAGGCTGGGACGTCCTCAAGCTCGATACCGAGGCGCTGCGCGTCGCACGGCGCGACATGCAGATCGTCTTCCAGGACCCCTATGCGGCGCTCGATCCGCGGCTCAATGCCTTCGAGCAGATCGTCGAACCGCTCGTCATCCACAGGATCGACAAGGGTAGCGCGCTGCGCGATCGCGCGATCGAATTGGTGCGCCGGGTGGGGCTCGAGGACGAGCACCTCGAGCGCTACCCGCACGAGTTCTCCGGCGGTCAGCGCCAGCGCCTCTGCATCGCGCGGGCGCTCAGCCTCTCGCCCAAGCTCATCATCGCCGACGAGTCGGTCTCGGCCCTCGATGTTTCGATTCAAGCGCAGGTGGTGAACCTCCTGATCGAGCTGCAGCAGGAACTGGGACTCTCCTACCTCTTCATCTCCCACGACATGGGCGTGGTCGAGCGCATCAGCCACCGGGTCGCGGTGATGCAGCACGGCCGGATCGTCGAGATCGGCACGCGCCAGCAGGTCTTCGAGGACCCGCAGGAAGAGTACACCCGCAAGCTCATCGCTGCGGTGCCGGTGGCGGACCCGACGACGCGGATGACGCGGAAAGCCGCGGCGAAGATCATCGAACCTGCATAAGCGGTGGCGCACCAGAGCCTCCCAGCCTGGCGCGCCGATATGTCCCGCGGATAAAGAACAACGGGTACGGCGATGGCCATAGCGGCGATGAGCATCACCGCACAGCGTCTCATGGGAGCACCACTAGTGGACCGGCTTGTAATCCACCCACCTAGTTGATAACGTTTCAACTTAGTTGCTCGGCCATAACACAAACCAAGCCGGCCAATGGGAGGAGACATCAATGACCAGACATCGTGGCCTGCTGCCGCCCATCCATCGTCGCGCCGTCCTTGCCGGCGCCGCTATCGCCCTGCTTGCGAGCGTCGTGCTCGCCCGGGAGGTCAGCGGCGAGTTGGTGATCATGCAGTGGCAGGGCGGCACCGACCTCGAGATGTGGCACGAGGTCGAAGCCAAGTTCATGGAGATGCATCCCGGCGTGACGGTGCGCGAATTCGTGCCCGCCGGCGGCCAGGGCGACGCCCGCGGCGGCATCGTGCGTTTCCCCGAGGCTCCGGCTGAAATTGGGAGGGTCATGGTTCATGGCAGCTAGCCACGACGTCGGCGAGACAAAGCGAAAAGGCTGGCGATATGCGGCCAAGCGCAGCTGGAGACGGCATTGGCAGCTCTACCTGCTGATCCTGGTGCCGCTCGCCTACTTCGCCGTCTTCAAATACCTGCCGATGATCAACGCCGTCATTGCGTTCAAGGACTACAACGTGGTGGCCGGGGTGTGGGGCAGCCCCTGGGTCGGCCTCAAGCACTTCAACAATTTCTTCGCCAACCCGGTGTTCTGGCAGCTGATCGGCAACACCTTCACGCTGTCCGCCTATTACATCCTCGCCAGCTTCCCGATCCCGATCATCCTTGCGCTGGCACTCAACGAGGTGCGGTTACGCGCTTTCCGGCAGACGGTGCAGCTCGTCACCTACGCCCCCTACTTCATTTCAACCGTCGTCATCGTGTCGATGACCATCCTCATCCTCTCGCCCAGGATCGGGCTCGTCGGCGACGTCTTCGGGTTCTTCGGTGTCCCCGCCGTCGATTTCCTGGTGCGTGCCGATTATTTCCGCCATGTCTATGTCTGGTCCGACATCTGGCAGACCGCCGGCTACTCGGCGGTGATCTACATCGCCGCATTGGCGAGCATCGACCCGGCGCTCTATGAGGCCGCCAAGATGGACGGCGCCAGCCGCATCCAGAAGATCATCCATGTCGACATTCCCGGCATCATGCCGACCGCGATCATCATTTTGATCCTGGGGGTCGGCAACATCATGCAGGTCGGGTTCGAAAAAGCCTTCCTGCTGCAGAACCCGCTCAACCTCAGCCAGTCCGAGATCATCTCCACCTACGTCTACAAGACCGGCCTGCTGAACGCGAATTTCAGCCTGGCGACCGCCATCAATCTCTTCAACGCGGTGATCAACCTGGTGCTGCTGGTCACGGTCAATGCCATCGCAAAACGCGTAACCGGGAGGAGCCTCTGGTGACCGTCATTGCTCGAGACACGAACGAGGCCATGCGGGCACGGCTGCGCAAGCGGTCGCTGAACGTGGTGCTCGTCGACCGGCTCTTCGTCATCGCGATCTACATTCTGCTGCTCACCTTCCTCGCGATCGTGGTGCTGCCGCTGATCTATATCGTGGCCAGCTCGTTCAGCAGTCCTGCCGCGGTTTCATCCGGCCGAGTAGGCCTCTGGCCGGTGGACTTCACGCTGCGCGGCTATGAAGTGGCGCTGCGCGATCCCAAGATCGTCAGCGGCTTCCTCAACTCCCTGTTCTACACCACCGCCGGTACGGCTCTAAGCGTGGTGCTGACCATCGCCGTGGCGTTCCCGCTCTCGCGCGCCGACTTCTTCGGCGGGCGGCTGATCACCAAGCTGATCGTTTTCACCATGCTGTTCTCAGGCGGGCTCATCCCGACCTACATGGTGGTGCGCTCCCTGGGCATGCTGAACACGCCCTGGGCGATGATCGTGCCCAACGCCATCGGCGTATGGCAGGTGATCCTCGCCATGGCCTATTTCCGGGACGCGATCCCCAAGGAGCTTTACGAAGCCGCGCGTGTCGACGGCGTCGGGGACATCAGGTTCCTGCTCCTGATCGCCGTTCCGCTTGCCAAGCCGATGATCGCGGTGATCGCGCTCATGTACGCCATCTGGCAATGGAACTCCTATTTCGATGCGCTGATCTACCTGCGCACCGACGCGCTCTATCCGTTGCAGCTCGTGCTGCGGAACATCCTGATCCTCAATACCCAATCCAACCTTGGCGATGCGACTGCCATGCTGGAGCGCCAGCAGCTGGCCGATCTTCTGAAATACAGCCTCATCGTCATTTCCACCGTTCCGGTCCTGCTCATCTATCCCTTCGTGGCCCGCCATTTCACCAAGGGCATCATGCTCGGGTCGGTGAAGGGATAGCGCAGGTGAACACTATGCCGGGGGGAGGAGAGCCCCGGCAGGCAACGCAGCCAGAGGAGGAATTTTCCATGCGTTCCATGCTGTCCAGGACAGTGTCCACAGCGCTTTTGCTGACGGCCACTGCCCTTGCGCCAACGCTTGCCGCGGCCCAGACGCCCCTCGGGGTCTTCGCGCCGCAGACCGCGACCATGGACCTCAACACGGCCTGGTTCACCACGGTCGTGGAGGAGAAGTTCAACGTCGACCTTAACTTTGAGACGACAGGCTATGATTCCAGCGCCGCTGCGGAAAAGCGGCAGATATTGCTGGCCAGCGGGGACTACCCCGAAGTGTTCATGCTGATCAACTGGGTCGACCAGTTCAGCCAGGCCGAGCTCATCCGCTATTCCCAGCAAGGCCTGATCATTCCGCTGAACGACCTCATCGACCAGCACGCCCCCAATATCAAGGCTGCATTCGAGAAGGAGCCGGCGCTCCTCAAGCTTGCGACCGCGCCCGACGGCAATATATACGGCCTGCCGCAATGGAACGACTGCTTCCACTGTTCCTACTCGGCCAAGTACTGGATCAATACGGAGTGGCTCGAAAAGCTGGGCCTCAAAATGCCCACCACCACGGCCGAGTTGAAGGAGGTGCTGCTCGCCTTCAAGAACAACGATCCCAACGGCAATGGCCGTGCAGACGAAATCCCGCTGTCCGCCAACACCGTGGATACGCTCATTCCCTATCTCATGAATTCGTTCGTCTATGACCCGCGTGCGAACTCATACCCGATGATGCTGGCGCTCAACGGCAGCACCGTCCAGTTCCAGGCGGTCCAGGACGGCTGGCGTGACGGCCTGGCTTATCTGGCGGATCTTTATAAGGAGGGCCTGATCGACCCCGGCGCTTTCACGCAGAACCGCGAAGCGTTCCAGGCGCTGGGCAACAATGCCGAAGCGGTGATCATCGGCAGCGCCACCGCGCAGCATCCGGGACTCTTCGTCACGATCGGGCAGGATGACGGCCGCGACCGCGACTATGATCCGGTTCCGCCGCTGACCGGTCCGGAAGGCATCTCCTATACCTCCTTCAACCTGGCGAGCATGCCGGGCGCCGCCTTCGTCATCACCAACAAGGCCAACGAAGAACAGCAGATCGCCGCGATCAAGATCGTGGACTACATGTTCACCATGGAAGGCCACGCCAGCGCCGAGTACGGAAAGGAAGGCGAGCAATGGTTGCGCCCCGTGGAAGGAGATATAGCGCTCGATCCCAACTACCCGCCGCTTTACAATCACCTTCCCCCTGATCCCAACGCGCCACCGAAAAACATGGCCTGGAATGCCATGGGCCAGTATTTCAGCGATAAGGAATGGCGCGGGGGCCAGGTGCAGCCCACCGAGATCTATGAACCATCGGGGTACGAGCGCCGCCTTTTTGAAGCGACCTTGCTCTATGAAGGCAAGTATCCGGAAGACCAGCTGTTCCCCTACTGGAACACCTGGACCGACCCCACCACGGCAGACGAACTGGCGCAGCTGCAGACCAATCTGCATAACTATGTCACTCAGTCGAACGCCGAATTCGTGACCGGCCAGCGCGACATCAATGACGACGCTGCCTGGGCCGCTTACCTTGCCGATATCGAGAGCTTGGGCCTCGCGCGTTATCTCGAAATCTATCAGGCCGCCTACGACGCGACGGCCAACTAGGCTCTCTGCCGGCACAAGGGCCGGCTCTCTCGAACTGGCCCTTGTCCATGCCGGAAAGGCTCCGCAAGAATGGCCGATCTTGCAATCCATCCGACTAGTTGATAACGTTTCAAGTTAGTTGTTCGACCATAAGAAAACCAAGCCGATCGACGGGGAGGAAACATCAATGTCCAGGCTCCGTGACCTCCCGCCGCCGATCCGTCGCTCCGACCTTGCCGGTGCGGCCGTCGTCCCGTTTCTCGTCTTCCAGCGTCAATTCGCCGCCGGCTCGCAGACCCGCACCGGCGCCAAGGAATAGTCATGCCGTCCAGGACCAACCGCCCCCTACGCTACCGCCAGATTCACCTCGACTTCCACACTTCCGAGCACATCCCCGGCATCGGCGCGCAGTTCGATCCGGACGCGTTCGTCGCCACCTTCAAGGCCGCGCACGTGGATTCGGTCACGATCTTCGCCAAGTGCCACCACGGCTGGTCGTACTACCCGACCAAGGTCGGGGCGCCGCATCCCAATCTTGCGCGGCCCGACCTCATGGGCGACATGGTCAAGGCGCTCTCGGCCGCCGATATCGAGTGCCCGGTCTACATCTCGGTGCAGTGGGACGAGCGGAACGCCCGCCTCCACCCGGAGTGGCGAGTGCGCAGCGCGACGAAAAACCGGTTCGATCCGGACCAGTTGACCGCCGGCTGGCACACGCTCTGCCTCAACCACAAGGCCTATCGCGACGAGCTGCTCGAGCAGGCGCGCGAGGTCGTGCGCAACTACGAGACGCAGGGCCTCTTCTTCGACATCGTCCTGACGCCCGATTGCGTGTGCGCCGAATGCCTCGCCACCATGGAGGAGCAAGGCCTCGATCCGGAGAGCCCGGCCGACCGGCTGCGCAAGGACGAGTGGGTCAACGAGCGTTTCCGCTCGGAAATGTCGGCAGCGCTGCGCGAGGAATTCCCGGACCTGCGCATCTTCTACAATTGCGGGCACATCCATAAGCAGGGGCCGCAGCGCTTCACGCCCTATAGCCACCTCGAGCTCGAAAGCCTGCCGACCGGCGGCTGGGGCTACGACCATTTCCCCTCGAGCGCGCGCTATGCGGCGACCCTCGGCTTCGATTTCGTCGCCCATACCGGCAAGTTCCACACCTCCTGGGGCGAGTTCGGCGGCTTCAAGCATCCGGACGCGCTCGAATACGAATGCGCGCAGATGGTGGCGCTGGGCTCCAAGTGCCTCGTCGGCGACCAACTCCATCCGAGCGGCGCCATCAACGCCGACACTTACAGCTCCATCGCGCCGGCCTATGCGCGCATCGAGAAACTCGAACCCTTCCTCGAGGGCGCCCGGCAGGTCTCGGAAATCGCCATCCTCTCGGCCGAGCACTTCGATGCCTCGGGCGACCGCAACCACGTGAGCGACGACGGCGCCGCCCAGATGCTGCAGGAGCTGAAACTTCCCTTCGACATCGTCGACCGCAGCGCCCGCTTCGAGAACTATCGGCTGCTGATCCTGCCCGACGCGATCGCGCTTGACGAGGAGACGGCCCGGCGCCTCGCTGACTACATCCGCGCCGGCGGCAAGGCCATCCTCTCGGGCCGCTCGGGCCTCGACGAGGCGGGCCGGCCGCTCGCCGCGCTCGATCTCGGCATCGAAGCCGACGGCCCCCATGTGGGCTTCACGCCCTCCTATGCGCTGGCCGACGACGCAAAGCTCGCCGACCTGCCGGAGAGCCCCTTCGTCATGTACGGCACCGCCCGCGCCATCCGGCCGGTCGGCGCGCAGGTGCTCGCCGAGGTCGTGCCACCCTATTTCAACCGCAGCTACAAGCACTTCTCGTCGCACCAGCACACGCCCGACGATCCGGACGCCGCCCCGCTGGGTCCGGCAATCACCGAGCACAACGGCGTTGCCTATATCGCCTACCCGATCTTCTCCATGTACCAGGCCTATGGCCAGCCGCTCTACAAATACCTGGTGCGCGGCCTGATCGAGCGGCTGATGCCCCATCCGATCCTCCTCACCGACCTTTCGTCTTCCGGACGGGCGACGGTCACTCACCAGCCCGAACGCAACCGCCATATCCTGCACCTCCTCTTTGCCGCCCCGCAGGTACGCGGCAAGGCGGTTCCGGCCGGCGAAGGGCGCACCCGCGTCATGGAGATGATCGAGGACGTGCAGCCGATCGGGCCGGTCAGCGCCCGGGTGCGGCTGCCCCGGTCGCCGAGCCGCGTCTACGATGCCCTCAGCGGCGCGGACGTCGCCTGGCAAGAGGCCGGCAACGGCTACGTCGCCGTGTCCCTGCCCAGCATGCGTATCCACACCGCGCTCGTCTTCGAGGGGACGGCCTGACGATGATCCGGGGCGCCGCGACCCTGCGATTGGCTTTGTCGGCGCACCCCGGCTATCAAGGCGGCAAGTGCCGGCCTCGGGCCGGCGCGCTCCGTCACCCTGGGACCAGACGCGCCATGACCAGCCAGAGCCATACCTCCACCCTTGCCCGTAAACGCCCCGCGACCATCATCGATGTGGCGCAGGCGGCGGGCGTCGCGGTCGGCACCGTGTCGCGCCATCTCAACGGTTTGCCGGTGCGGGCCGGCAACCGCGACCAGATCGAGCGGGCCATCGCCGCGCTCGGCTACCGGCGCAACTCCACGGCCGTCGCCATGAAGACCGACACCACCCATATCGTCGGCTTCCTCGTGCCCTCGCTCGGCGAGTTCCACGCCGCCATGCTCGAGAAGCTTTCGCGCAAGATGCGCCTGACGGGCCGCGCGGTGCTCTCCTTCTGCCACGATCTCCAGCCCGCCTCGATCCGCGAAGGGCTCGAGTTCTTCGCCTCCCACCGCGTCGATGCGCTGGTGCTCGACGGCGAGGAGGCCATTCGCCACGAATTGACGCCCTATATCGAGGACGGGCTCGTCGTGGTGCTTTACGACAACGACATTCCGGGGCTGCCGGTCGATCGCGTTCTCGCCGACAACCGCCGGGCCAGCGCCCGCGCCGTCGCCCACCTGCTCGACCTTGGGCATAAGCGGGTGGCGACCCTCCACGGGAACCTGCGCGACTCGGCCGGCCGCGAGCGCCTCGCCGGTTTCCACGACGCCCACGCGGCCCACGGCGTGCCCCCGGACCCGGCGCTGATCGTCGATGCAGATTGGCAGGAAATCCGCGGCTACGAGGGCGTGCGGGAGCTGTTCTCCCTGCCCGATCCGCCGACGGCCCTGTTCAGCGCCAACTATAACATGACGCTCGGCATCCTGACCTATCTCCACGAGGTCGGCATGCAGGTGCCGCGCGACCTTTCGCTCATCAGCTTCGACGATGTGCCGGCGCTGCGCCTGCACAACCCCGGCATCACCGCGGTGGCCCAGCCCATCGAAGAGGTGGCGCAGACCATCACCGGCATCATCGACAAGCGCCTGTCGGACCCCGCCGCCATGGGCCGGCACGACGTCAGGATCGACTGCAACATCATCTTGAGGGATTCGACCCGGCGCCTGGCATAGCGGCACGGGCAAGGGAGGAAGCATGGCGAGCGTCGCACTGGAGAACGTGAGCAAAAGCTACGGCGCGGTCGAGATCATCCGCGACTTCAATCTCGACATCGAGGACGGCTCGTTCACCGTGTTCGTCGGCCCCTCCGGCTGCGGCAAGTCCACGCTCCTGCGCATGATCGCCGGCCTCGAGGACATCACCGGCGGCGAGGTCAGGATCGGCGGGCGCCTTGTTACCGACGCCGAGCCCATCGAGCGGGGCGTCGCCATGGTCTTCCAGAACTACGCGCTCTATCCGCACATGACGGTCGCGCAGAACATCGGCTTTTCACTGCGCATGGCCAAGCTTAGCAAGGCCGAGATCGCCCGCAAGGTCGCTGCTGCCGCGGCCTCGCTGCAGATCGAGCCGCTCCTGAAGCGCCGCCCGGCCCAGCTTTCCGGCGGCCAGCGCCAGCGCGTCGCCATCGGCCGCGCCATCGTGCGCGATCCGGAGGTCTTCCTCTTCGACGAGCCGCTCTCCAACCTCGATGCGGAGCTGCGCGTTTCCATGCGCGTCGAGATCGCCAAGCTCCACCAGCGGCTCGGCGCGACCATGATCTACGTGACCCACGACCAGACCGAGGCGATGACGCTCGCCGACAAGATCGTGGTGCTGCGCGCCGGCAGGGTCGAGCAGGCCGGCTCCCCGCAGGAGCTCTACGACAACCCGGCCAACCAGTTCGTCGCCGGCTTCATCGGCTCCCCGCGCATGAACTTCATTCCAGCCACGCTACGCTCGGGCAGCGCCGCCTTCGCCGGCGGCACGCATGCGCTGCCGCTTAAGGGCGAGGACCAGGACATCCTCGTCGGCGTGCGACCCGAGCAGTTCCGTATCGGCGGCGAGGCGGCGGACCTCGACCTCAGGATCGAGGTCGTCGAGAACCTCGGTGGCACACGCTATCTCTACGGCGCCCTGCCCGACGGCACCCAGCTCGTTGTCGAGGCCCGCGAGCAGCCCGGCATCAAGGCCGGCGATCGCGTCCCCTTAGGCTTTGCCGTAGAGCGTCCTCTCTTCTTCGACACATCCGGGCGGCGCCTCGCCGATCTCTCTTAAGGCATTTTCGATGACCGATCATCTCTTGTGGTACCCCAGCCCGGCTGGGGAATGGACCGACGCGCTGCCGCTCGGCAACGGACGGCTGGGGGCCATGGTCTTCGGCGGCGTCACCCGCGACGAATTCCAGCTCAACGAGGATACCCTCTGGTCGGGCGGCCCCTACCGGCCGACTAACCCGGAAGCCCTCGACCATCTCGAAGCGGTGCGCGAGCTGATCTTTGCCGGCCGCTTCCGGGAGGCGCAGGATTTGGCCAACGCCCACCTCATGGGCCGGCCCTACCTGCAGACCTCCTACCAGCCCGCCGGCCGGCTGCTCCTCGATTTCGACCACGAGACCCTCTTCTCGCACTACCGGCGCAGCCTCGAGCTCGACCGCGCCGTCACGACGACGCGCTACACGGCGGACGGCGTCGCCTACCGCCGCGAAGCCTTCGCTTCTGCCGCCGACGGCGTGCTCGTCATTCGCATCACGGCGGACCGGCCGGGAACGGTGTCATTCGCCGCGGAATTCGCGAGCGAGCAGCCCGGCGTCGCGCGCGCGGCGGGCCATGCGCTTTCCTTTGACGGGCGCAATCGCGGCGAAATCGGCATCCCCGGTGCGCTCCGCTGGGCCTTCGAGGCGCGCGTGCTCGCAGAGGGCGGCGCGATCGAAGCCCGGGACGAGCGGCTCTCCGTTGCGGGCGCCGACAGCGTCACGATCCTCATCGACATCGCCACGAGTTTCCGCCGCTTCGACGACGTCTCGGGCGAACCGCAGGCCGATATCGCCGCAAGGCTCGATGCCGCCGCGGCCAGGCCCTACGAGGCTCTCCTCGCCGATCACCTCGCCGCGCATCGCGCGCTCTACGACCGCTTCGACATCGATCTCGGCCGCCCGCCCGCCGCCGACCGGCCGACGGGAGAGCGCATCTCCAACTTCGCGAGGGGTGACGATCCGGCCCTTGCCGCCCTTTATGTGCAGTATGGGCGGTACCTTGCCATCGCCTCGTCGCGTCCCGGCAACCAGCCGGCCAATCTGCAGGGCATCTGGAACAAGGAGATCCGCCCGCCCTGGGGCAGCAAGTACACCTCCAACATCAACCTGCAGATGAACTACTGGCTGCCCGATCCGGCCAACCTTGCCGAATGCGTCGAGCCGCTGATCGCCATGGCCGAGGAGCTGGCGGTGACCGGCGCCGAGACGGCGCGCACCCACTACGGCGCGCGCGGATGGGTGCTGCACCACAACACCGATCTCTGGCGCGCCACCGCCCCGGTCGACGGCGCGCAGTGGGGGGTATGGCCGACCGGCGGCGCCTGGCTCTGCGCCCAGCTCTGGGATCATGCGCGCTTTGCCGGCTTTCCCGAGGCGCTGGTCGCGCGGCTCTATCCCCTCCTCGCCGGCGCCAGCCGGTTCTTCCTCGATACGCTCGTGCCCCTGCCCGGCACCGACCTGATGGTGACGGCGCCCTCGGTCTCGCCCGAGAACGTCCATCCGCACGGCTCGACCCTCTGCGCCGGCCCCGCCATGGACAGCCAGCTCCTGCGCGACCTCTTCGATGCCACCATTGCCGCCGCCCGCCGGCTTGGCCGCGATGCCGATCTTGCCGACGAGCTCGCAGCCTTGCGCGCGCGCCTGCCTACCGACCGCATCGGCAGGCAGGGGCAGTTGCAGGAGTGGATCGAGGACTGGGACGCCGACGTTCCGGAAATCCACCACCGCCACGTCTCCCACCTCTATGGGCTCTATCCCTCGCTGCAGATCGATCCAGCCCACACGCCGGGTCTTGCCGCGGCCGCGCGCCGCTCGCTCGAGATCCGCGGCGACGATGCGACCGGCTGGGGCATCGGCTGGCGCATCAATCTCTGGGCGCGCCTCGGCGACGGCGAGCACGCCTACGAGGTCCTGAGGCGCCTTCTTCACCCCGAGCGCAGCTACCGCAACCTCTTCGACGCGCATCCCCCGTTCCAGATCGACGGCAATTTCGGAGGCGCCGCCGGCATCATCGAGATGCTCGTGCAGTCCGACGAGGGTCAGGTGCGGCTCCTGCCCGCCCTGCCGCGCGCGTGGCCGAGCGGCTCCGTTCGCGGCGTGCGCGCCCGCGGCGGGCTGACCCTCGATTTTTCCTGGGAAGGACACGCGATCACCGCGCTCTCCGTTACTGCGAGCCAGTCCTATTCCGGCACGCTGCGGTGCGGCGAAACGGTGCTCGCCAAAGGCTTGGCGTCCGGAAAGTCGGTACTGGTCACAACAAGGGTACCACGCTGACGATCGCGGAACTCCAGGCCACTACGTCGCCGATAGAACCGGTGGCGCCAGTCACAAAACAATCACGGAGCCACCCTTATGCTCTCACTGCAAAGTCGCGGCGAAGTGGCGCGCCAGCGCGTCGGAGGCTACCGTGACCGGCCCCGGTCGGTCGTAGAAGTCGAACTGCTCGACGCCTTCGAGCCAAAGCTGGCCGGCCTCGCTTTCCATCGCGGCGATGAACTGATGCGTGCCCTGCGGGATTGCCGCGGCCTCGCTGTGGACGACAAAAAGCGGCTGTCGCAAGAGAGGCGCGAAAGGCTGCGGGTCAAAGCCGAGCCATGCTTCCCAGGAGATCGGGTTGAACGTGTTGTCCCATTCCGGCACGAGGCCCCGGTCAGGTTCCGTGTAGTAAGGCACGCCGAACATGATCGCCCTGTGGTCGGTGAGGCTGGCGGCGGGAACCAGCGTGTTCCGGCCGGTTTCTTCCAACTCGGCCGCCGCGGCGCGGGAGGTTTCGATCAGCGCCGCCACCGCCTCGGCCCCGCCGACATTGGTCTCGATGATTTCCGGAGTGGAAAGACCCGGCGCGACAAAACCCAGCGACTTTATGACGCCAGAGTGCACGGCCGCATGCACCATGTAGGCAGCGCTCGCACATACGCCCAACCCGCCGATGGCGTCGGCCCGTATCTCGGGATGCCCGGCGAGAAACTCGGCTGCCGCGACGATATCTTCGGATTTGGCGACAGGGTCTTCGACCGAACGCGGCTCACCGCCGCTTTCTCCCCAGCTGCGGAAATCGAAAGCCAATGCCGCGATACCCCGGCTCGCCATTTCCCTGGCATAGATGGCAGGCATTTGTTCCTTGATCGTCATCCAGGCTCCGGTGACGATGACGGCAGGAACCGGACCTTCCTGTCCGACTTCTTCCGGCAGGTAAAGATCGCCGACGATTTGAACACCGCCGGACTGGAATGTCACCCGCTCGACGGAAAACGCACCGGCCGCTGCGGGTCCGATGGCCAGTGTCGTGCCAAGTACCGCAGCAGCAGAGATCGCTCTGTTCATGTGTGGCTCCCGAGCCTTTGGTAAGAAGGTCGAGGAGCGTTCTAACCCGCTGCCGGCGATCGCGTATTGAACGTTCTTGCTCAGTGTCCTAGCGCCGAAAAGGCCTTTGCGGTAACTAAGCGGAGTCATTCCGACCTGACGGCCGAAGGTACGGATAAAATGGCTCTGATCGGCAAATCCAAGTTCGGACGCGATGGCGCTTTGGGGCATGCCTCCAGCAAGGAGCGCCTTAGCTTTTTGGACGCGGCAATGATTTTGGAACGCATGTGGCGGTAAGCCGAAATGGCGCCGGAACAGCCGCGTCAGATGAAAGCCGCTCAACTGAGTAAGATCGGAGAGTTCCCTGAGTGTTACATTTCGCTCGGGATGCGCCGCAAGAAAGTCTCGCGCGAAAGCCAGTGCAGAGGGGGCGTCCGCTTCGGAAGACGGTCCGATATCGTTCGGCGCTGCCCATTGTCGCAGTACCCTGACCAATTCCTGAAGAAGAGCCGACACCTCGAGCGGGGAGCGCTGCCCCATGAGCGCTTGGTGCACCCTCGCAAAATGCGTAGCGAGCGGGCGGCTGGCCAGGAGGTGATCAGCCAAGACGATTTCTCCGGATCCTCCAGCCTGACCGGATAACCAGAGTTCGCGCATCGCCTCAATCGGTATGGAGACGGTTCTGAACGCATAGGCAGTTGCGCGTGGGAACTCGCACCGGCTCGTTTCTCCGGGCTGGGCGATCTGCAAGTGCTCCGGACGGACGTCGTAGTGTACGCCGCGATAGAAGCTTGACCATTGTCCCGACTCCACAATGCCGAACCGGTAGGCGTCGTGCAGGTGACGCATCGACGTTCTGCGAGAAGATTGGCCGAGCACGAATTCTAGGTCCGGATAGTCAGGTGGACGCCTAATGCTGAACGTTTCAGTCGTGGTTGCCTTGGTCACGTATTTTGCTCATCCAGTGAGACCAAATCGGAGTCTTTGTCTCGTCCGCTTTACCGGGCGAGTGGCAATATAGAGATAGCGGACAAGCGGTGTCCGGCGCCTGAAGACGATAGCGGAACAGGTCAGATCGGGGGGAGATCGATATCTGGACGTGGCCCGTTCAACGCCGGCCCCTCGAGCCGACCTCTTCCGGTGAGATCATCGCCGCTGTTGTCGTAACGCAGGCTCAACGGCTGCTTTCAGGATTTTGAGAGTTGATCCATTAGCAGCCATGCCGGAGCCGGAAGCTGCCGTCGCTGCCAACAATACGCATCGGGCCGTAGAGGAAAACCGGCGCTTCACCATCTCACCCGGTGGACTTGCGGCCATCGGCGGCAATATCGCGCTATAGAGCGCAATCGGCGGCGAAGTGGCGGAGAGGAAGGGATTCGAACCCTCGAGACAGTTGCCCATCTGCACCCTTAGCAGGGGTGTGCCTTCGACCACTCGGCCACCTCTCCGTCGCAGCGGGCATACAGGCTTTGGACCTGCCAAGACAAGTGGTTTTTGCCCTCTGCGGTGATTTCAAACAGGAACCGCAGCTGCCGCCAGAGCCGCTGCGGTTCGATATAGGCCTCACCTCTGGCCGAACAAGACCTTCTTGGCATCCTCGTCCCGGGTGAGGTCCATGCGCGCGCCGCTGTCGACGGTCAGCTCCAGGCCCTTCCTAGTACCGGGGCGGTTGCTGACACGCTCGATCCATGCAGCGACGTTGGGGAATTCCTTGAGGTCCATGCCCTGCCGCTCCCAGCCGCGGGCCCAGCCGATGGAGGCGAGGTCGGCGATGGAGAAGTCGCCGGCGATATAGTCCCTGCCCTTAAGCTGGGTATCGAGCACGCGGTAGAGCCGGTGCGTCTCGTCTCGATAGCGCTTGATGGCGTATTCGATCTTCTCGGGCGCATAGAGTGCGAAGTGGTGGTTTTGGCCCAGCATCGGGCCGAAGCCACCCACCTGCCAGAAGAGCCACTCGTCGACCTTGACCTGCTCGCGCGGATCGGCGGGATAGAACCGGCCGAACTTGGTCGCTAGGTATTTCAGGATCGCGCCCGATTCGAAGACCGAGATCGGCTCGCCGCCCGGCCCTTCGGAGTCGACGATGGCGGGGATCTTGTTGTTGGGCGAAATCGCGAGGAACTCGGGCTTGAACTGGTCGCCCTTGCCGATGTGGACGATATGGACGTTATAGGGCACGCCCAGCTCCTCGAGCATGGCTGAGATCTTGTAGCCGTTGGGCGTCGGGAAGAAATAGAGCTCGATGGGCTTGGTCTGCGTCGTCATTGTCCGGTCCGTGGCTGAAGCGGGAAGCCGGCCCCAAGCCGGCAGGAAGACTCACAGTCTATCGGCAATTGACGATGGAGGGCAAGGCGAGCCCGGACGATGCCAGGCCCGCCTCACGTCATTCGCGCGCGATGCGCATGTGCGGCTCGCCGTCGCTGGTCGTCGCCGGCGAGATACCGCGGATGTCGACCGTCGCCGTCACGCGCTGGCGCAGGGCCGAGAAATGCTCGGACTTCACCACGTCGAGGGGATCATCGAACTTCACCGTCACCTGGTAATGCTGCATGTCGGACAGCAGGTTGACGCCGATGACGAGGCCGCGGAACGGGTGACCGAGATAGGTGCCCTTGACGCGGCCGCCGACCTGGACGGGCGCGGCGACACGCTCGGGCAGCAGGGCACGGGCCGTGTTCCAGTCGCGATAGCCGTGGGCCTTGGCGACCAGTTCGAGCGCTGCGCCGTGGCTCAGGGGCGTGCCGGCGCGCGCGTGCTCCTCGCGCAGGGCCCTGGCCTCGGCCTTCAGGGTGGTTACACTGGCGATATCGAGTGAAAACGCCATGATACGATCCTCTCACACGTTGTGAGGCGATTGATCTTCATGGGAGCCCGCCTTGCCATGAAACGCCTCAGGTGAAGGAACGTCCATGTCGGAATAGTCGCGAAACGCGGCTGGCTTCACCTTCGGGCAGAGCCCGGCGGACGGCGGGTGCCAGCAACCTTGCGGCTCATATGCGGTCGTTCCACGCCGATGTCAACCGCATGGCCGGCATGCAGCATCATCGGCAGTGATCGGGCCGATCAGGCATTTCCATTGGGCAGAGGGGCGGGACGCCTGTAGGGTCGCGTGAGGAGGATTCTCGTGACCGAATTTCTGCTGCTCGTCGCCGGGTTCCTGGGCGGGGCCGTCAACTCGCTCGCCGGCGGCGGCTCGTTCATCGTTTTTCCGGCGCTGCTCTTTGCCGGCGTGCCGCCCGTCATCGCCAACGCGTCGAACACCTATGCGGCCCTGCCCGGCTATGTCAGCGGCACGGCCGGGTACTGGAAGGACGTGGTGCGCTACAAGGACAGGCTCCTCGTCTGGTCCGTCGTCTCGCTCCTCTTCGGCTACATCGGCGCCGAACTCCTGCTCGTCGTTTCCGACGAGACGTTCTCGCGCATCGTGCCATGGCTGATGCTCTTTGCCATCCTGCTCTTCGCGTTCGGCGCCCGGCTCAACGCGTTCATTCGCGCCCATGCTGGCGAGATGCGTGGCGCCAAGGCTGCGGGCGCGGTGCTGCTCTTGGCCTTTCTCGCCGCGGTCTGCGTCTATGGCGGGTTCTTCAACGCCGGCCTCGGCATCCTGCTGCTGGCGTTCCTCGCCACCGCCGGACTTACCGACATCCACGCGATGAACGGGCTGAAGCTCTGGATCTCGGCGCTCGTCGCGATCGTCGCGGTCATGCGGTTCGCCATCGGCGGCTCGATCGACTGGTACCACGGCTCGATCGCGCTCGTTGGCGTCACCATCGGCGGGTACCTCGCCGCCCGTTTCGCCCACCTCATCCCGAGCGCGCTGATCCGGGCGGGGGTGATCGTCTACGGGGCGGGAATGACGGCGTATTTCTTCTGGGTGGCTTACGTCTAGGTGCCTACCCTCGTGGTTCGAGGCCGCTTCGCGGCACCTCACCATGAGGGTTCCGAGATATCCGAATTCATTGAGCCCTCATGGTGAGGTGCGAAAGCGCTGGCGAAGCCTCGAACCACGAGGGCAGGCTCACGAGCCCTGTTCAGCCCTTCCGCACCCACACCGCCGTGTCGTGGAACGGCACGCCGCCGAACGGGGGCGCGGGTTCGGCGCTGGTGAGGATGTTGATCCCCTGCCCGTTACGGTGCGCCTTGTTAGGGTGAAGGCCTTCGGCAACGAGGACGCCGCGGTGCATGCCGGTGAAGAATTTTGCCACCAGGTGCACCTCTCCGCGCCTGTTGCCGAGGACGACCATGTCGCCTTCGGCGATGCCGAGCTCGGCCGCGTCCTCCGGGTGGATGTGGACCGAGGGCTCGCGCTCGCGCTTGCGGCTGCCGGGGGTCTCGTTGAAGGTCGAGTTGAGGAAGGCGCGGGCCGGGCTCGTCGCGAGTTTGAAGGGATGCTCGGCATCGACGGGATCGTTGATGTCCCAGTAGTCGGCAAAGCGCGGCATGACGGCCGGATCGCAGGTCCAGATGTAACCCTTCCTGTCGGCGGCGCCCTGCCAGTCTGGGGAGAAGCGGTAGCGCCCGTCGGGCCAGCCGAAGCCGTCGGCGAAGCGCTGCTCCTCGTCGGGGCGTTCGCGGTCGACGAAGCCGACCTTCTCGATCTCGTCGAGATCGCCGTAACCGGAGCGGGCGAAGGTATCGGCGACGATGTCGCGGTCGACGCTGGTAAAGCTCGGATCGTCGAGTCCGAGCCGCAGCGCCAGGGCGTTGATGACTTCGTGGTTGGACCAGGTCTCGCCCGGGCGCTCGATGAGTTTGGGGCCATAGAGCACGCGGGTGTGGCCGCCGCGGGTGTAATAGTCGTTGTGCTCCAGGAACATGGTGGCCGGCAGCACGATGTCGGCGAGCTCGGCCGTCTCGGTCATGAACTGCTCGTGGACGACGAGGAAGAGGTCCTCGCGCACCAGCCCCTGCCGCGTCAGCGCCTGGTGCGGGGCAACGCTTGCCGGGTTGGTGTTCTGCACGATCATCGCCTTGACCGGCGGGCCGCCCTTCAGCGCCTTCGTATCGCCGGTGAGGATCGGGCCGATCTCGGACATGTCGAGCTCTCGAACCTGCCGTGTTTTCAGGTGCTTACCGGTGAGGCGCGACTTGTCGAGCTTGAACGTGCCGGAATTGGAATGGAAGGCGCCGCCGCCGCGGTGCTGCCAGGCGCCGGTAAGGGCCGGAATGGAGAGCGCCGCGTGCATGTTGGTCGAACCGTTGCGCTGGCGGGTGAAACCAAACCCCAGGCGGAAGAAGGTGCGGGGAGCAGCGACCGTGCGAGCGAACGTCTCGATTTCCTCGACCGAAAGGCCGGTGATCGGCGCGGCCCATTCGGGCGTGCGGGCTTTCAAATGTGATTCAAATTCGGGCGAGAAGTCAGTAAAATTTGAGAGATATTCGCGATCGGCGAGACCCTCGCGCAGGATCACGTGCATGGCGGCGACGGCGAGTGCGCCATCCGAGCCGGGGCGCAGGAGAACCGGCAGGTCCGCCTGCTCCATGGTGGCGTTGCGGTAGATGTCGACGACGACGATCCTGGCCCCGCGCTCCTTGCGGGCACGCATGGCGTGGGTCATGACGTTGACCTGGGTGTGCACCGCGTTGGTGCCCCAGATGACGACGACGTCGCTCTCGGCCATCTGCTCGGGATTGACCCCGCCGAGGAGGCCCGTGCCGGCGATGTAGCCGGGCCAGGCAAGGCCGGTGCAGATGGTGTCGTACTGGTCGGAATAGCCCTTAGCGTTGCGCAGCCGGTCAATGCCGTCGCGGTGCACGTGGCCCATGGTGCCGGCGTAGAAGTAGGGCCAGACGGATTCGGCGCCGAACTCATCCTCGGCAGCCTGGAAGCGGGCGGCGATCTCGTCGAGGGCCTCGTTCCAGCTTATGCGCTGCCAGCGCCCCTCCCCCTTCCGTCCGGCGCGGCGCAGGGGATGAAGGAGCCGGTCCGGATGGTGGACGCGCTCGGCATAGCGGGCGACCTTCTCGCAGATGACGCCGGCGGTATAGGGATCATCCTTGGCGCCGCGCACGCGCCCGATGGTGCGCTCGTCGAGGACATCGACATCGAGCGCGCAGACAGACGGGCAATCATGCGGGCAGACGGTGCGGGCGACGCGGGCGATGGCAGGCTTGTTCAAAAGAGAGACTCCGGCTGGTGGGGCGGAGAATAAGCCTCCGCACCCCCCAATGGCCAGAGTACGCGTTAAAGCGAGGCGAAGGCCTTCGTCGCCGATTCCAGGTTGCGGCGGGCGCGGTTGGTGGCGTGGCGGGCGAGCTCGGCGGCGCCGCTGTGGAACTGGCTGAAGGTGACGCGTTGGCGATCGTGGGTCGAGATCGTGATCCCGCGCCAGTTGGGCCGACAGCTTTTGACGTCCGACCAGGCGATGCGCTTCACCTGGCCGAAGGCACCGCGGTATTCGAGCTCGCGGTGGTTCCAGCGCACGCGCACGAAGATGCTGGTGACGCCGATGGCGATCGCGCCGAACCCAAGGCCGAGGGAGGCGATGAACGCGGCCATCACGCCCTGCGCACCGCCCGAATGCCAGCCGGCGAAGGTGACCGCGAACATCAGGAGCAGTGCCAGAGCCCCTGCCCCATAAGCCGTGGCATATTCGACCATGGACGGGCGCAGCTCCGACCAGCCGTCGATGAAGACCGCCTGCTCGGTCTGCATCAGGCGCATGGCGAGGAACGCCGCATAACCGAAAGCTACCACGCCCGCGACGCGGGACAGCGGCAGGTGCTGGGTTGCCGGGAGGTGCTTCAGAACAAGCAGAACGAGAATCGTAACAAGTGGCAATGCCACTTCTTGCCAGCGCAAGGGCACTTATTGCTCTCCAGATCTTTTTGGAGCCGGCGACGCAAGTTCGGCTTCGTTATTGCGCGCCGGAGCCCCCGATGCGCATGCGGGCAATGTAGCAAGCAGCGGCCGTTTGGCTATTAACAAAGTTGAGAACAGGCAAGATCGGTCAGCCTGCCTGGCATTTTTGCCACGCGCCTACCTCAGAACCCGATTCAACGCCTTCACGCATAGAATCAACATGCCGGGGCAGCGATTCCGCCAACCCCGGCATGTCTTTGATGTCGTTGCGGTTTCCAGCCGTTGGCTAGGAGACGAGCTTCAGGCCGGCAATGCCGGTGACGATGAGGCCGATACAGACCAGCCGCAGGACCGTCGCCGGATCCCCGAAGAGATAGATGCCGAGGAGCGCAGTGCCGACCGTGCCGATACCGGTCCAGATAGCGTAGCCGGTACCGACCGGCAGATCGCGCAGCGCCAGGCCGAGGAGAGCAACGCTGATGACCATGGCGCCGACGGTCAGCGTGGTCGGCAGGATACGGGTGAAGCCTTCGGTGTATTTGAGGCCGATCGCCCAGCCGATCTCGAAGAGACCGGCAATCACGAGATAAACCCAAGCCATGGGTTTCATCCTTTCCGATGGCGGGTCGTCCCGGCCGATAATGATGGGAAAAGCGCAGGGTCGTCCCCGTGCGGCTAGGTATCTAAGGCTTCACCGCAGCAAAGGGAAGCGCCCTGGGGGCAAATCCGATATGTGCGGGCGGCATGTGGGTGACGATGCAGCGCATCGTCCGAAAGCAAGTGGTTTGAGACCATGTTACCGCTGCCACCGGCTTTCATCCCGGCGAAAGCCGACACCCGAAAACGCCGTTCAACCTGCTTTCGCGCCTCAGCAATGTCACCCCACCGCGTCATCCCCGCGAAAGCGGGGACCTCTGTTGCCATACGGCGGCCAATAGAAACGGAGGTTCCCGCTTTCGCGGGAATGACCCGGTGAGGGATGAAAAACGGTGCAGACTTCCCGGCCGGTGTGTACTGGGCCCCGACTTTCGTCGGAGTGGCGGCGGCTGTGCTGCGCCCCCTTACCCGCCCACCGCCGCGGCGGTTGCGGCTTCCTCGGCGTCGATCTCGGCCTCGGGCTCCTTGCGGAAGCTCGAGGCGAGCGGGACTTCCTTGAGGAAGAGCGCGAAGAAGAAGGCGAGCGCCGCGGCGGCCGCGCCGGCGTAGAAGATGGGATGGAGGGCGCCGACGAACGCCTCGAGCGCTTGCGCTCGGGCCGCTTCCGGCAGCGCCGCGAGCGTTGCGGCGTTGATCGAATGAGCGCCCTCGAGGCCGGAAATACCGGCAAGGCGTGAGGTGAGGCCGGCCGAGAACAGCGCCCCGAAGGCGGAGACGCCGATGGAGCCGCCGATCTGGCGGAACATGGTGACGCCGGCGGTGCCGACGCCGACCATGCTGCGCGGCACGGCGTTCTGGACGGCAGTGACGGACACGCTGTTGACCGGGCCGATGCCGGCGCCGACGAGGAACATGTAGCAGCCGATGAGCCAGGTGGACGTATCGACGCCGACGGTCGTCAGCAGCACCATGCCGACGAACAGCACGGCGGTCGAGGCGATCGGCAGCAGCTTGTAGCGGCCGGTGCGGCTCATGGCGAAGCCGGCGAGCGTCGAGGCGCCGATGAGGCCCATCATCATCGGAACCAGCGCCAGCGCCGATTCCGTGGGCGAAACGCCCTGCACCGTCTGCAGGTAAAGCGGCAGGAAGGTGATGGAGCCGAACATGGCCAGCCCGACGATGGCGCTGACCGTGTTGGAGATGGAAAAGACGTTGTTGGCAAAGAGCGAGAGCGGCAGCACCGGCTCCTCGGCCCTGGTCTCGGCCCAGATGAAGAGGCCGAGCGAGACCACCGCGATGACGACGAGCGCGATGCTGGGCGCGGAATCCCAGGGGATGGTGCTGCCGCCGAGGCTGGTGAAGAGCACGATGGCTGAAAGCGTGGCGGTGAGGAACGCCGCGCCGAGGTAGTCGATGGAACGGGCCGCGCCAGCCTTGGGCTTCAGCGCCATCGAGATCACCGCCAGCGCGATGAGGCCGAGCGGCAGGTTGATGAAGAAGATCCAGTGCCAGGAGAAATGCTCGACGAAGAAGCCGCCGAGCAGCGGACCGACGATGGTCGAGACGCCAAAGACCGCGCCGAAGATGCCCTGGATCTTGCCGCGCTTGCGCGGCGGGATGACGTCGGCCACCACCGACATGGCAACGACCATCAATCCGCCGCCGCCAAGGCCCTGGATGGTGCGGCCGATGATGAGGGTCAGCATGTTGACGGCCACGCTCGAGAGAATGGCGCCGCCGAGGAAGATGAGGATCGCCACCTGCAGCACGCGCTTGCGCCCGTAGAGGTCGCCGAGCTTGCCGTAGATCGGCGCCACGACCGTCGAGGCGAGGAGATAGGCGGTGACGACCCAGGTGAGATGATCGAGACCGCCGAACTCGCCGACGATCGTCGGCAGCGCCGGGGAGACGATGGTCTGGCCGAGCGAGGCCAGAAGAAGCGTAACGGCGACCGCGCCGATGATGAGTGGAATGGACTGGCCGGCGGCCGGATCCGTCTCCGGGGACATTGTGGTGGGCGACATGAGAAACTTCCGTTGTCGTCGCGTCGTCAGGCGCGGCGGAATAGAGTGGCGACTTGAAATCGCTGCACGAACCTATATCTGTGCGCAGCAGATACATGTCAACAGCATGCATTTGTAAGATGCATGCATATGGAGCGCACGAGCCATGCCCCAGATAACAACGCCCGCGGTCGAGAGCCTGTTGCAGCAGGCCGGCGCCGATGGCCGCGTGATCGATGCGGTCAAGCGCGTCGATGCGCTGCTGCAGAACTGGCGTCGGCGCGTGGTCAAGCGCGAGCTCAGCCATGTGGCGATCAACGATCTGGGCTTGCAGCTCGACCTGGCGCAGCTCGACGTGCTCGCCGCCATCGAGGCGCCGGTGCACGAGTTCGGCGAAACCGGGGGCGAAGAAACGATGGTCTCGACGGTGGCGGCGCGCATCGGCATCGACCCGTCCCGCGCCAGCCGGCTCATCGCCGAGCTCGTCGACGACGGGTATGCCGAGCGGGTGGCGAGCCAGGCGGATTCCCGGCGCACGCTCATTCGCCTGACCGAGAAGGGCCGAGCCGTGACCGGCGCCGTGCGCGCCTACCGGTTCCTCCTGATGGGCGATTTCCTTGCCGAATGGAGCGCCGAGGACCTCGCGCGGTTCCTGCCGCTGCTGGAGCGGTTCAGCCACTGGTCGGAGGATGTGGAGGCGCGGCGCGGCAAGATGATGCCGCAGATCGGCGAACTCGCGCGTCACGTGGCGAAGGCGGGGGCGGCGGAGGTGGTGGTGGAGACGACTGCTGCGGTGTAGTCACATCCCCGATGTCATCCCGAATTTGCACAACAACTGCCCACCCACGGGGTCATTCCCGCGAAAGCGGGAACCTCTGTTTCCCTTGCTTGCCATGAACGGAGGTCCCCGCTTTCGCGGGAATGACCCGGTGAAGGGAGGCATGGCGCCAGAGACGACGCGTCGCCGTTTACTGGGCCCCGGCTTTCGCCGGGGTGACAATCGAGGGTGGGAAACGCACAGCGCCCTTATAGCAGCTCAGCAAAAAGGCCGCCCGGAGGCGGCCCTTAAATTCACGATGACGCGCGGTGTATCAGCCGACGATCTCGTCGTCGGTGAAGAAGAACTTGATCTCCTCGCGCGCCGTCTCGGGAGCGTCCGAGCCGTGCACCGAGTTCTCGCCGACCGAAAGGGCGAATTCCTTGCGGATGGTGCCCTCGGCGGCGTTGGCCGGGTTGGTGGCGCCCATGATCTCGCGGTTTTTGGCGATGGCGTTCTCGCCCTCCAGAACCTGGACGACGACCGGCGAGGCGATCATCTGCTCGACGAGCTCGCCGAAGAACGGACGCTCCTTGTGGACCGCGTAAAAGCCCTCGGCCTGCTCGCGGGTCATGTGGATCTTCTTCATGGCCACCGGACGCAGGCCGTTCTCCTCGAACTTGGCGATGATCTTGCCGATGAGGTTGCGGCGGACGGCATCGGGCTTGATGATGGAGAAGGTGCGTTCGAGCGCCATTGGGTGTCGATCCTTGAATGGGTCTTTCGGAAGGTGGCGCGTTGTAACGGTAGACTTTGACGGACGCAAGACGGGTCGTCAGCCCTCGGGCGCGGTGCAATCGGCCTCGGTCTCGTCGAGCTCGATCACGCCGTGGGCGATCGGGTTGTTGTCCGGATCGAGGGCGGTGACGTCGAGGTCGAAGATCGGCTCGGGCGCCTCGATCACCTGCTCGACCTCGACCGGCACGATCTGCATGGTGCAGACCTCGGCCGTGCGAGTGGTGGGGATCGTGACCGCGACGATGGTGCCGCGCGGCTCGGCAAGCCCGGCCGGCTCGACGCTCTGGCAGGCGCTGCCGTCGAACGTCGCCCGCAGCAGCACGCGGTCTTCATCGATGCGGCAGGCGGAGAGCGCGGTGAACTCGGCTGCATCCTGCGCGAGAACACCGGCCGAGCAGAGGGCTACGGCAAGCGCCAGCGGGATGGGGGACAGACTCCTCGGCATTAGACATCTCCTCGGGCGCACGGTATTGGCTCAGCGGCAAATGCAATTGTTTATACAGACAGCCGACCCGCGCCAGTGGGTCGGTAGGACTATACCATGCTCACCATTTCCAATCTCACCTATCGCATCCAGGGCCGGGAACTCCTCGAAGACGCTTCGGTGGTGCTGCCGACGGGGTCGAAGACCGGGTTCGTCGGCAAGAACGGCACCGGCAAGACGACGCTCTTCCACCTGATCCAGGGGCATATCTCGGCCGATGCCGGCTCGATCGAGCTGCACAAGCGCGCGCGGATCGGCGCGGTGGCGCAGGAGGCGCCGGCGGGCGAGGAGAGCGTGCTGGAGGTGGTGCTTTCGGCCGACAAGGAGCGCACGGCGCTGCTCGCGGAAGCCGAGACGGCGACCGATGCGCACCGGATAGCCGAGATCCACACACGCCTCGCCGACATCGACGCGCACAGCGCCGAGGCGCGGGCGAGCGCGATCCTCAAGGGCCTCGGCTTCGAGCAGGAGCGGCAGCTTGCGCCGACCCGCGAGCTTTCGGGCGGCTGGCGCATGCGCGTGTCGCTGGCGGGGGTGCTGTTCTCGCAGCCGGACCTGCTGCTGCTCGACGAGCCGACGAACTATCTCGACCTCGAGGGCACGCTCTGGCTCGAGAAGTACCTGGCCAACTACCCCTATACGGTCTTCCTCATCAGCCACGACCGGGACCTGCTCAACAAGGCGGTCAGCTCGATCATCCATCTCGAGCACAAGAAACTCACCTTCTACAAGGGCAACTACGACACCTTCGAAGCCACGCGCCGCATGCAGATGGAGCTGCACAACAAGAGCCGCGAGAAGGCGCTGGACCAGATCGCGCACATGCAGAAGTTCGTCGACCGCTTCCGCGCCAAGGCGACCAAGGCCAAGCAAGCCCAGGCGCGCATGAAGATGATCGAGAGGCTGAAGCCGCCGGAGGCGCTGTTCGACGAATATGCGGCGCCGTTCCAGTTCCCGCAGCCCAAGGACGCCATGGCGATGCCCATGATCAACCTCGAGAACGTCTCAACGGGTTATGGGGACAAGACGATCCTCAGGAACATCACCCAGCGCATCGATCCGCAGGACCGCATCGCGCTCGTTGGCGTCAACGGCAACGGCAAGTCGACCTTCGCCAAGCTGCTCGCCGGCGACCTGCCGGTGATGGGCGGCACGCTGCAGAAGGGCAAGAAGCTCGAAATCGCGCACTTCGCCCAGCACCAGCTCGACAAGCTGAAGCCCGAACAGACGCCGCTGGAGCACGTCATCGAGCTCATGCCCTACGATAACGAGGCCAAACGCCGCTCGCGCCTTGCGCAGATGGGGCTGACCAAGTCGCGCATGGACACCAAGGCCAAGAACCTCTCGGGCGGCGAGCGGGCGCGGCTGCTGATGGGGCTCATCACCTTCAACGGGCCGGGGATGATGATCCTCGACGAGCCGACCAACCACCTCGACATCGACAGCCGCGACGCGCTGGTCGCCGCGCTCAACGACTATGAGGGGGCAGTGCTGATCATCAGCCATGACCGGCACCTCATCGAGGCGACCTGCGACACGCTCTGGATCGCGGCGGACGGCACGATCAAGGAGCTCGACGACGACCTCGACGGCTACCAGCGCTCCATCACCGGCACGCGCGAGAAGGCAGCGGGGAACGGCGGCGGGCTCTCCAAGGACGAGCGCAAGGCCGCCAAGCAGGAAGCCGCCGCCCGCCGCGCCGAGGTCGCGCCGCTGCGCAAGGCGATCAAGGACGCCGAAGCCAAGATGGAGCGGCTGCGCATCGAGATCGACAAGATCGAGGCTTTGTTCCACGACCCTTCGATCTACGACGGCGCCCCCGAGCGGGTGACCAAGCTCGGCAAGGACAAGGCGCGGTTCGCCGCCGAACTCGAGGCGCTGGAGGAGAAGTGGCTGGCCATGAGCGCGGAGCTGGAGGAGGCGGAGCGGGCTTAGCTTTCTGGCCTGTTCCCATTCCCCCGCCTTGCTTCCCAGGCAAACGACATATAAATTGTATGTCGTTTGTCGGAGACGTGATCATGCAGAAGGTACAGGTCTTCATCCGCGCCGATCAGAAGGCCGCGCTCAAGGAATTGGCCGCCCGCCGCGGGATGCGGCAATCGGACCTCATCCGACGCAGTATCGATGCCTTCATCGAGGCGGAGTCCCGCAATGCTACCGATTGGCGCGATGTCGTGCGCCGCACCTCGGGCGTTTGGCGCGACAAGAGCGACACGGACGAGCTTTCGCGGTCCTTGCGGGAGCAAACCAAGCGGCGTTTCAAAACGACCTACGGCGGTGCGGATTGATGCTGCTCGACACGTGCATCGTGATCGATCTGCTACGAGGCAGGGAATCCGCCGTCGCGTTCATCACCGGCTTGTCGAGCAGGCCGGCCCTTTCGGTGATCACGGTGACGGAGGTGGTCGCGGGCGCCCGTAACGCACGGGAGCGGCGGGAGATCGATCAGTTCGTAAGGGCCTGCCAAAGCTGCGAAATCGACCTTGAGATCGCGACGTTGGCCGGCGACTACGTTTCCAAGTACGGGCGCAGCCACGGCGTCGATCCCATCGATGCCCTCATCGCGGCTACCGCCAAAAGCCGCAATCTCGAATTGGCGACCCTCAACCTCAAGCATTTCCCGATGTTCGAGGCGTTGGCTCGGCCTTACCCCGCGTGACGAACTGCGAAAATGACCTCCACTCCTCCTCAAACCACCGCCTCCGACGTCATCGCGACCCTCGGCATGATCCGCCATCCGGAGGGCGGGTGGTATGTCGAGACCTACGCCGATCCGGAAGGCGTCGACGGGCGGGCGCATTCGACGGCGATCTATTATCTGCTGGAGGCCGGGGATCGGTCGCATTGGCATCGGGTCGATGCGGTGGAGGTCTGGCACTGGTATGTCGGCGCGCCGCTGGAGTTGCGGCAGTCGGATGGATCGGGGATCGAGGTCGCGGTGCTCGGCAACGACCTCGCGGCGGGCGAGCGGCCACAGGTGGTGGTGCCGCGCGGCGGCTGGCAGTCGGCGCGATCGCTCGGAGCCTGGACGCTGGTCGGGTGCACCGTTGCGCCGGGGTTCCGTTTCTCGGGGTTCGAGCTGGCGCCTGCCGGCTGGGAGCCGACGAAGTCTTAACCGCCCTGCCCCGGCGCGGTTGACAGGCACGCGCGGCTGCATTCTGCTAGCTTCCCCATCCGCCTTCGAGTGCCTGCCATGCCCAATTTGCTCCTGCGTATCGTTCTGGCCCTGGCGCTGACGGTCGCGATGGGTGAATCGGCCTTCGCGCAGGCCGAGATGGGCAAGAAGACCCGCGCGGTGGCGCACCGGTTCGCCGCCAACAACAGCCTTTTCGTGCTCTATCACGAGGTCGGGCACCTGCTGATCGACCAGTTGAAGCTCCCCGTGCTCGGGCGTGAGGAGGACGCGGCCGACAATATGGCCACCTGGACGCTACTCAACGAGGACACGCCGGAATCGCATCAGGCGCTGGCCGACGCGGCCTATGGCTGGCGGTTGTCGGGCATCGCCTATGGCGCCAATCTCGATGACAGCGATTACTACGCGGCCCACAGCCTCGATCGGCAGCGGGCGTTCCAGATCGTCTGCCTGATGGTGGGCAGCGACGATCGGGCCTTCCGTTCCATCGCCACGGAATACGCCATCGACCGCGACCGGCAGGACACGTGCTTCTGGGACTACGAACTGGTCAACCGCTCGATGAGCAGCGTGCTTTCCACCCATGTCGCGCGCAAGGCGCGCCCGGCCGAGGTGCGCATCACCTATCATGACGTTTCCGGGCGCCTGCGCGACGCCGCCAACGCCTTCCGCCAGAGCGGCGTGTTCGAGCGGGTGGCATCCGAGGTCGAGCGCCGCTATCCCCTGCGGAGGCGGGTGGAGTTCAACGCCAAGCGCTGCGGGGAAGCGAACGCGTTCTACGATCCCGATACCGTCGAGATCATCTTCTGCTACGAGCTGATGGAAGATTTCATCGGGCTCGCCGCCAAGGACATGGCCAGCAAGGGCGGACTCTATCTCGGGCCGGGCGACGGCGGACGGATCAGCCAGTAGGCTGCCGGTTTTCCGCGACTATCGCGGAATTCGTTGGCACCATCTCGCTCCGCCCACCGGCTGTCATCCCGGCGAAAGCCGGGACCCAGTACACACTGGCACCGCGGTTCATGCACGGCAGGAGCAACGGACCAGCCCCACGGCAAACGCAGCACCGGCGCTGTTTACTGGGCCCCGACTTTCGCCGGGGTGACAGCAGGTGGGACGGAGACGATGCCCATCACGCGTTCTCTACGCCCCTACCCTGCCTTCTTCACCCAGCGGCCCGACGGCTCCTGCTGCCAGTAGGTGACGGCGTTGCCGGCCTGGAGCGCCTTCCAGGCGATGCGGGCTTCGGCGACCGCATCGGGGTCGTGGCCGGAGAAGAGATAGACGATGCGCTCGTAACCCCCGGTCTCGCCGGGCACGGCGCGATCGACGAAGAAGCGCACGGTGGCGGCGTTGGGGTTGGCGCCGTCGGTCGTCAGCAGCACCGGCTGGCGCGCATCCGCCTCGTCGTCCCCGGCGCGACCATGCGGCAGGAAGGCGTCATCGCGATAGGTCCAGAGGTGCGCGTCGAGCGCATCGGCGCGCTCGGTGCTGCCGACCTCGACCACGGCGCGCCAGCCCCGCTCCAGCGTCTTTTCGAGGAGCTGGGGCAGCACCGCTTCCAGCGGCTTTGCCTCGAGGTGGTAGAATAGCACTTCGGCCATGGATTCTTTCCTGGTCGCGTTCTCGATCCGGAAAAACCGGTGCCCACTTTTCCTGAGAACGCCCAGCCTACCCCTCGTAGTGGTCGCGCACCAGCCGGTCGAGCAGCGCGACGCCGAAGCCGGAGGCCCAGCCGCCATTGGTCTCGCTGGCCGGCACGCCGAATGCGGTGCCGGCGATGTCGAGATGGGCCCACGGCACCTTGTTGACGAAGCGCGAGAGGAAATGGGCGGCGGTGATCGAGCTGGCCGGACGACCGGCCGAATTCTTGATGTCGGCAAAGCGGGATTCGATCAGCTTGTCGTAAGCCGGTCCCATCGGCAACCGCCAGACCTTCTCGTTGACGGCAAGGCCCGCTGCGGCAAGACGCGCGGCAAGCTCGTCATTATTGGAAAAGAGCCCGGCGTGGTCGTTGCCGAGCGCCACAGAGATTGCGCCGGTCAGGGTCGCGAGGTTGACCATGAACTGCGGCTTGAAGCGATCCTGGGTGTACCAGAGCGCATCCGCCAGCACGAGCCGTCCCTCGGCATCGGTGTTGATGATCTCGATGGTGGTGCCGGACATGGCGCGCACAATGTCGCCGGGACGGGTCGCGTCGCCGTCCGGCATGTTCTCGACGAGGCCGATGACGCCGACGGCGTTGACCTTCGCCTTGCGGCGGGCGAGCGCCTGCATGAGGCCGGTGACGGCGGCGGCGCCGCCCATGTCGCCCTTCATGTCCTCCATCGAGGCGGCCGGCTTGATGGAGATGCCGCCGGTGTCGAACACCACGCCCTTGCCGACGAAGGCGACGGGTTGGCTGTCCTTGCCCGCGCCGGTCCAGCGCATGACGACGAGGCGCGCCGGCCGGACCGAGCCGCGCGCCACCGCCAGCAGCGAGCGCATGCCGAGCTTTTCCATGTCTTTGGGCTCAAGGATCTCGACCTCGACGCCATATTCCTCGAGGTTGCCGGCGATGCCGGCGAACTCGACGGGACCGAGCACGTTGGCGGGTTCGTTGACGAGATCGCGCGCGAGAAGCGTGCCCTCGACCACCGCGCCGCGGTCGGCAACCGCCGCCGAGGTCGCGGCGGGATCGGCGACGTGCAGCACGACCTTGAGCGTGGCCGCCCCGTTCTCCCCATTCGCCTCGGACTTGTACTTGTCGAACTTGTAGTGGCGCAGCCGCAGCCCGGCGGCGAGCTCGGCGACGGCGGCGGGGCTCGCATCGGTCCCGTCGAGGACCACGGAAACGGTCGCGGCCCTGGCGCCCGCAAGCTTGCCCATCAGCGAGCCGCCGCGATCGGTCCACGCGGTCAGCCCGACAGCCTCGTCCTTGCCCGAACCGAGGACCATGAGGCGCTTGGCCGGCGCGTTGGGCGGGGCGACGAGATCGAGCACCTGACCCTGCTTGCCCTTGAACCCGGCCGTTTCGGCGACTGCCTGCCAGTCGAGCCCGGTCCCCGCCCAGATCGTGCCGCCGAGCCCTTCGGGCGGCTGGCCCTCGCCGGCATAGACGACGAGAATATCGGGCTGGCCGATTGTCAGGGGGGCGGTTTCGACGATGAGGGTCTGCGGCATGAAGGGGATCTGCGGTCCAGTGGGTTCGAGGGCGGCGCCGCGGCGCGGCAGGCCCAGATGGGGAATTCAAACATCGGGGGGAACGGGGAGCGCGTCAATCCCGCAACAGGCTGAATGCAACCGGCAAATCCACAGGGACTGCGGCATGAGGCGTCTTGCCATGCCGGCACGAGTGCCGCAGGTTGCGCCCCGGGATTTCGCACCGAACGACGGGACTGAATGCGCCGGCTGACCCTCTACCTTGCACGGCTGTTCGCGATAGACGCGCTGATTCTGTTCGGCGTTGTCTGCTTCCTCCTGTGGATGGTGCAGTGCCTGCGCATCTTCGATACCGTTTCGGTCAAGGGCCAGAGCCTCTTCACGCTCGCCTGGCAGGGCGTGCTGGCGATGCCGCCGCTGGTGCTGACCTTCGCGTTCGTGTGCGTGGGCATCGGGCTCGCGCGAGCGCTGGTGGCGCTGCAATCGAACCACGAGCTCCACATCATCCACACCAGCCGCGGGCTCGGGGACCTCTTCCGGGCGGCGGGCGTGGTGGCGATCCTCGGCGCGGTCGGCGTGCTCATCATCTCCAATTTCCTCGCCCCCCTCGCCAACCGGCAGCTCAACACCCTCAACGCCGCGATCACGGCGGACCTCGTCAGCTCGACGCTGCGGCCGGGCCGCTTCATGCAGGTGACGCCGGGCGTGGTGCTGCTCATCGGCGGGCGCGCCGAGAACGGGGAGATCACCGAATTCTTCGCCGACGACCGGCGCGATCCGCAGGTGCGGCGCACCTATATCGCCGCGGCGGCGACCGTGGCGCAGACCGACGCCGGATACGTGCTGCAGCTGCGCGAAGGCACGCTGCAGTCGCGCGGGCCGGGCAACCGCTTCTCGGAAGTGACCTTCGGCCAATACAACATCAACGTCGACCGCTTCACCCAGCCCACGGCCGAGCCGGACCCGGTGCGCGGCAGCGACAGCGTGACGCTCGTCCGCCAAGCGCTGGAGACGGGCACGATCGAGCCGAGGACGGCCCGCATATTGACCGAGCGCATGGGCGAGGGCCTGCGCGTCATCGGCATCTGCCTGATGGTGGTGGCGATCAGTGCGTTCCCGAGCGGGCGGCGCGGAGGTCTGCCGGTTCGGCTCCCCATGGAGGTCGTGGTGCTGTTCATCGCCTTCGTCGACCTTGCCGTCTCCTCCTACGGGCTGCTCGGGCCGCAGCTGGGCGCGGTGGCCGGAGCCGTCCTGATGCTCGTCATCGGCGCCATCGCGCTCCTCGTGCGGGCGCGGCCGCGGCATGTGGCCCCACTTCCGGCGGCAGCCACATGAGGCGGCTGGACTGGTTCATCCTCGGACGCGTCGGCAGCCGCATGGCGGTGACGGTGCTCGTCTTCTACGGACTGATCGTGCTTGCCGAAGCGCTCGATACCTGGCGGTTCAACGACGTGGCCGAGAACTTCGGCTTCCACTGGGCCATCATCATGGTGCTGGCGAGCGGCGCGCGCTGGGCGATCAAGACGCTGCCGGTGACGGTGCTGCTGGGCGCGATCATCGGCTTCATCGACCTCAAGGCGCGCCACGAGCTGACGGTCATCAAATCGAGCGGCATGTCGATCTGGCGGATCATCCGGGCGCCGACGGCGGCGCTGCTGATCGTCAGCCTCGCCATCTCGCTTTTCGTCGAGACGCAGACGACGAGCCTCATCCGCCAGCTCGCGCCCATGCCGCCGGGCGAGGCGACGCTGCTGACGCCGCCGGGCGAGATCTGGCTCGAACAGCGCTCTGGCGACACGCACTACATCATGGTCGCCCAGGGCATGGAGGCGAACGGCAGCAGGCTGCGCGACGTGGTCGTCTTCCCCGTCTCGGGCGAAGCGAACGAGCGCATCGAAGGGCCGCTCGCCGAGCTCGGCGGCGGCCAGTGGCGGATGCCCGAGGCGCGCATCCACCGCACGGACACAGCGGCCGAGACGGTCGAAAATCTGGTGCTGCCCACCACCTCGACGGCGGCCGAGGTCAGCCTCAAGCTCACCTCGATCGAGGACGTGACGTTCTTCGAGCTCGCCGCGCTGATCGGGGCCGGAATCGCCGACCCGGCAGTGCAGGCGGCGGCGCTGACGCGGTTCATCAAGCTGCTCAGCATGCCGCTGCTGCTGACGGGCTCGCTCTTCATTGCCTTTGCGTTTACCGCAGGTTATCGAAGATCGGACAAATATGGGCCGGCGGTCCTCTACGGCATCGTCCTCGGGTTCGTCGTGTTCGTCATCACGGAGATGTCGGAGCGGGCGGGATCCGGGGGCGTGCTCGAACCTGCGTTCGCAGCTCTGGGACCGGCATTCGTGGCCATCGTCATTGGGGTGACGGTGCTGCTTTACAAAGAAGACGGGCGAGCCTGATGCGTCGGCGCCGTGGCATGAGTATCGAGTGGTCACAGCGTCTGGCGACAGCCAGCGTGGCGGCTTTCCTCGCCCTTGCCGGGCCCGCCATGGCCCAGGGCGGCCTCGTTCCCCAGCGCTTCTTCAACGATCCCGTGCAGCCGGGCGGACAGGCCTCCATCGAGGCCAACACGCTGACCATCGATTCGCAGACCGACCTCATCACCGCCACCGGCGACGTCGTCTACACCTATCAGGGGTATACGCTGCGCGGCGACAAGCTGGTCTTCGACCGACGCACCAGCGACCTGACGTTCGAGGGCTACTCCTACATCCGCGATCCGGCCGGGAACGTGCTCGAGGGGCAGGACCTGGAAGTCCGGGACGAGCTGAAGACCGGCTTCATCGAAGCGCTGACCATCACCACCTATGACGGGGCGCGGATCACCGCCGACAGCGTCGAATACGACGATGCCCTGCAGACCCTGCTCAACAACCCGACCTACTCGCCATGCGGGGAATGCGTCGACGCCGAGGGCCGGCGCATCGGCTGGTCGGTGCGCGCCACGCGGTTCGTGCAGAACAACCAGGACAATTCGATCACCATCGAGCAGCCGACGCTCGAAATCCTCGGCATCCCGATCGCATGGCTGCCCTATCTCTGGCTGCCGGACGCCAGCCAGTCGGCGCTGTCGCGCGTGCGCACCCCCACCTTCGACTCCACCGAGCAGATCGGCGCCAAGGTCGAGGTGCCGTTCATGGCCTATTCCAGCCGCTACACCGACATCATCCTGACGCCGACCCTGGTCAGCCGGCAGGGATTCCTGATGGGCGCCGAGTGGGTGCAGCGGTTCGACGCCGGCTCGTTCAACGTCAAGGCTTCCGGGCTCTACCAGACGGCCCCCGACGCGTTCGCGGGCGAGGTCGGGGACCGCGACTGGCGCGGCATGATCCAGACGTCGGGCTCGTTCCGCCCGGCGCAGAACTGGCTGGTCGGCTGGTCCTACACGACCTTCACCGATGCCTCGTACCTGCGCGACTATCTGTTCGACGAAAGCGACGCCAGCCAGAACAGCGTCTATGCGACCTATCTCAAAGAGGACCGCTATTTCGACGCGCGCGTGCAGCAGTTCCGGGAGCTCGGCGAGACCATCACCTGGGACCATCAGGACCGCCAGGGCGCGGCGCTGCCGAACGTGCGCTACGACGAGATCATCCGCCTGGGCGACGGGCGCGGGCAGATCGAGCTGACGGGCCGGCTGCTCAACATCGTGCGCGGCGACGACTACACGACGTCGCCCAACGGCGTGACGCACGTGCTCGGCTTCGAGGGCAACAAGACCCATGTCATGGGGCTCGCCGCCTGGCGCGACCAATGGATCGGGCCGATGGGGGTCGTCGCGACGCCCTATGCCGGCGTGCGGTTTGACGCGGCCTCCTATGACGGGGAAAGCGACCATCCACTTTCGCCGGATTCGACCTCGCTTTTCAGCCTGACGCCGATCGCCGCCATGGACGTGCGCTGGCCGTGGGCAGGCACCAGCGGCTCGACGGTGCATCTCATCGAACCGACCGTGCAGATCGCCTATCGCGGATCGAGCGAGGCGATGCCGGGGATCGTCAACGACAACGCGCAGAGCTTCGTCTTCGACGATACCAATCTCTTCAGTTACGACCGCTTCTCGGGCACCGACAGGCAGGAGACGGGGCTGCGCGCCAATGTGGGCGGGCGCTACCAGGTCGATTTCGGCGGCGACAGCTATATCGAGCTCATCGCCGGGCACTCGTTCCACCTGGCCGGCACCAACGCCTTTAACTTCGACGATCCCTCCCAGCCGGGCGCGACCGACGCGCTGGCCGAGGACGTTTCCTACGGCGTGCTCGGCGCCTATGCGGCGTTCACGCCGTACCTGCGGGCCGGGGGCAAGGTGGTGGTCGATTCCGACTACAGCGAGATCATGCGCGGGGCGCTCACCGCTTCGCTCAACGTCGAGGGCTACACGGCAGGGCTCGACTACTTCTACGAGGCGGGGAACGCCAATGCCGGCGCACCCGATGACCGGCACGAAATCGGCGCGACGCTCGGCATCCCGCTGATGGACTACTGGCGCCTGACCGCCGGCTATTACTGGGACATCGCCGCCAATACGTGGTTGCAGACCAGTGCCGGCCTGACGTATGACGACGGCTACCTGATGGCCGGCGCCAATCTCGTCATGACCGGGCCCACGCACCACGACCCAGACGACACCCGCGTGACGGCCTCGATCCTGCTCAAGGCACCGGCCGGGTTCACTGCGGGTTACTCAGGAGCCATCGCCCCCTGACAACCCGGTGAACCACCGGATTTTGGCCGCATTCGTGACGGATGCACGGATTTTCGGGGCCCTACCCCGCAAGCAACGGACGACGACGATGCTCAACGGAATTTGGAAACGCACTTGTGCCGCGATCGGCACCGGCCTGCTGCTTCTGGCGGTCGGCGCGGCTCCCAGCTTTGCTCAGGCCGTGCGGGCGACCGTCAACGGCGAAGCGATCACCGACAACCAGGTCGCCCAGCGCGTCCGGCTCTTTACCCTCGAGGGCAACAGGGGCGGCACCAGCGCGGCGATCGACCAGCTTATCGACGAGGCGATCATGATCCAGGAGGCGCGCCGCCTCGGGATCACCGTCTCGGCGTCCCAGATCGACACCGCCTACCTGCAGGTGGCGCGCAACATCCGCGTCTCCAAGGAAGTCCTCGACCAGATGCTGCAGCGCCAGGGCACCAGCGTCCAGACGCTGCGCGACCGTCTCGAAGCCTCGATCGCCTGGAACAGCGTGGTCGAGCAGGCCGTGGTGCCGCAGGTGCAGATCTCCGATCTCGAGCTCGACCAGCAGGCCGCCACCCGCGCCACCGCCAGCGAGAGCTTCGACTACATCCTCAAGGAAATCATCTTCATCGCCCCGGGAGGCCAGGGCGCGAGCGGGCGCACGGGCCAGGCCAACAGCTACCGGTCGGCGTTCGCGGGCTGCGACAGCGCCGTCGAGCTTTCGCTCAACTACACCGACGCGGCAGTGGTCGATGTCGGCCGTCGCCATGCGACGCAGCTTCCCGACGCGGTCGCCCAGGAACTGGCCGGCATGAACGTCGGCGGTATCACCCGGCCGCGCGTCACCGACCGCGGCGTCTCCATGCTCGCCATCTGCGAGAAGGCCCAGGCCAACGACCTGACCTTCATCAAGAACGAGATCCGGCGCGAAGCCGGCCAGGACGCCATGAAGGGCGCGGCCGACGAGTATCTGGCGAACCTGCGCTCGCAGGCCCGCATCACCCGCAACTGATCGCAAAAGCGCATTGACAATCGAGGGCGGCGCGGGGTGAGAACACCTCGCGCCGTTTTCGTTGGGCATGGATTCCGGGGGACGTTATGGGCAAACCGCTGGCGATCAGCATGGGAGAGCCGGCCGGCATCGGGCCGGACCTGATCCTTGCCGCCTACGCGGCCCGCGCCGAGCTGGCGCTGCCGCCCTTCTGCGTCTTCGGCAACACCGAGTTCCTCGCCCAGCGCGCGCGGCGGTTGGGGATCGACATCCCCCTGGCGAGCGTATCGCCCGATGAAGCGAGCAGCCGTTTCGACACGACACTGCCGGTCGTCGAGGTCGGCGGGCCGGTGCCGGACACGCCGGGAGAGATCGATCCCCTTGCCGGACGCACCGTGATCGCCGCCATCGAGCGGGCGGTGGCAGCGGTGCGAACCGGAAGCTGCCGGGGGTTGGTGACGGCACCGATCCACAAGGCGGCGCTCTACCACGCCGGCTTCACCCATCCCGGCCACACCGAGTTCCTGGCCGCGCTCTGCGCCGACGGCGGCGCGCCGCGGCGCCCGGTGATGATGCTGGCGCACGAGGGGCTGCGTGCGGTGCCGCTGACCATCCATGTTCCGCTGCTGGAGGTGCCAAGGCTGGTGACCGGGCAAGCCGTCATCGAGACGGTGCGCATCGTCCACCACGACCTCAAGCACCGTTTCGGCATAGCCGCCCCGCGCATCGCGCTCGCCGGGCTCAACCCGCATGCGGGCGAATCCGGCTCGATCGGGCGTGAGGAGATCGACATCATCGCGCCGGCGGTGGCTCAGCTCGCCGCCGAGGGCATCGATGTCGTCGGGCCGCTGCCCGGCGACACGCTCTTCTATCCGCCGCACTGGCGTACTTATGACGCGGTGATCGCCATGTACCACGACCAGGCGCTGATCCCGATCAAGACGGTGGCGTTCGACGAGGCCGTCAACGTCACATTGGGGCTGCCGATCGTGCGCACCTCTCCCGACCACGGCACCGCGTTCGACCTTGCCGGCACTGGGCGCGCTTCGCCGAAAAGCTTCCTGGCCGCCATCCGCATGGCCGACGCGATGACGCGGGAGCGGGACGCATGAGCCAGATCGACGACCTGCCGCCGCTGCGCGAGGTGATCGCCGCCCATGGCCTGAGGGCCAAGAAGGAGCTGGGGCAGAACTTCCTGCTCGACCTGAACCTGACGGCGCGGATCGCACGCGTCGCCGGATCGCTCGAAGGCGTGCGCGTCATCGAGGTCGGCCCGGGACCCGGCGGTCTGACCCGTGCGCTGCTGGCTGAAGGCGCGCGCGAGGTGATCGCCATCGAGCGGGACGCGCGGGCCCTCCCCGCCCTCGCCGAGATCGCCGAAGCCTATCCGGGGCGCCTCACCGTGATTTCCGGCGATGCGCTGGCCATCGACTATCGGGCGCTGACCGAGGACGGACCCGTGCGCATCGTTGCCAACCTGCCCTACAACATCGCAACGCCCCTGCTCACCGGCTGGCTGACCCTCGATCCGTGGCCGAGCTTCTTCGAGAGCCTGACGCTGATGTTCCAGCGCGAGGTGGCCGAGCGGATCGTCGCCAAGGCGGGCGATGACGCCTATGGGCGGCTCGGGGTGCTGGCGGGCTGGCGCACGGACGCGCGCATCGCCTTCAATGTCGGTCGGCAGGCATTCACGCCGCCACCCAACGTCACCTCGGCGGTTGTGCATCTCGTGCCCAAGGCGGTTTCGAAAGACGTCGCCGTGCGCCATCTCGAGGAGGTCACCCGCGCCGCCTTCGGGCAGCGCCGCAAGATGGTGCGCCAGAGCCTGAAAGCCACAGGCGTTCCGGTCGAGGCGCTGCTGGCGGCGGCGGGGCTGAAGGGCGACGAGCGGGCGGAGGAACTGCCGGTCGAGGCGTTCCTTGCGATGGCCAAGGTGTTGCCGGGGCTTCGGACGTAGCAGTAGGACATGACATCGC
>NZ_JZEX01000025.1 GCF_000969415.1 Devosia geojensis
GTCATGCTCCTCGTCCTCGACGACGAGCATGCCGGCGCCTACAAGCAGTCGCACGGGCTCAACTACCCCGCCCGCCACCTCGCCGTGCTCCGCGCCCGCCTTGCCGACGCGCGGGTCCTGCTGTCCCTCGCGCCCCCCTCGGTCGCCTCCTCCACCAACCCCCACCACCCCCCCCACCTCCCCCTCCTTCTCCCCCCTCCCTTTCCCTTCCCTTCTCTTCCCCTCCTTCTCTCTCCTTCCCTCCTTCCTCTTCTCCCCTTTCTCCCTTTTCTCCTTCTCTCTCTCTCCCTTTTTCTTCATGCCCTTTCTTTTTCCCCTCTCTCTGCTGCTCCTCTCCCTCCTTCGCCTCCTCGTCGCTGTCTCTACCCCCCTCGCCTTCGTCCCCCTCCTCTCCTTCTTCTTCTCCCACTACTTCTCTCCTCTGCTCTATCTCCTCCCTCTCTCTGTTCTCTTCTTCTTCCTTTCTTTCCTTTCCCTCTCCCTTCCCTTC
>NZ_JZEX01000026.1 GCF_000969415.1 Devosia geojensis
CGCCGATCCCGGCCATCAAGCCCGCGACCCTGCGGCAAGTCACCGACGGCGATACCGCCGTCTTGGCCATCTCCGCGCTCGATGCGCCGGTGCCTGCCCCGCGTCTCCACATGACCGATCCGTCGGCAGAGCGCGTGACGATCTTCCCCGCCTATGCCGCCCCCGCCTCCGAGCCCGCCCTCCAGAACCTGCTCACAAGCGACCCCACCGAAGTCGCGGTCCCGCCGCCCTCTACAGCCCGCGCGCCGGCCCCGCCTCCCGCCCCCCTCCTCCCCCCCGCACCGCGCCGCCCCCTTCCCTCCCCCCCACTCGCCCCCATCCTCCCTGCTCTCCTCCTCAACGCCCTCCCCACCTTCGCCCTCGGCGTCCCGCTCCCCCCCTGCCCTGCCCCCGCCACCCCGCCTCCGCTCGATCACCCCCTGCAGCGCCTCTCCGCGGCGCTCCCGCCACTGCCCTCTGCCGCGGACCCCGCGCACGCTCTCCGCCCGC
>NZ_JZEX01000003.1 GCF_000969415.1 Devosia geojensis
AAGGGTAGGGAGGGGGGAGGGGGGGAGGGGAAGGTGGAGGGGGGGATGGAGAGAGGGGGGAGCGGGGGAGAGCGGAGGGGGAAGAGGAGGGGGGGAAGGGTGGAGGAGAGGAGGGAGGGAGAGAGAAAAAGGAGGTGGGCGGAAATGAGGAGAAAGAGGGGGGCGGAAAAAAAAAGGGGAAAGAGGAGGTGGTGGAGGGAGAGGAGGTGGGGAAGGGGGGGGAAGGGGGGGGGGGGGGGGAGGGGAGAAGGGGAAAGGGAAGGAAACAGAAAGAGGAAAAGGAGAGGATGGAAGACAAAAAGAAGGAAGAGGGAAAGGAGGGATGGATGAAGGGAGATAGCAAAAAGAGAAGAGAAAAAGAGGAGGAAGAAGAAGGAAAGAGGGAGGAGGAAAAGAAGGAGGAGGGGAGGAAGGAAGAGAAATAAGAGGATGAAGAGGGGAGGAG
>NZ_JZEX01000027.1 GCF_000969415.1 Devosia geojensis
CCCTCCTCCTCTACCTCCTCCCCCATCCTCCCCCCCCCTCCCCCCCCCCCATCCCCATCCTCCCTCTCCCCATTGCCGATCTCGGCATCTAGCTCGTCGTTTTTCTCTTCCTGCGTACCGACCTTGCCCGCTATGTCGATTAGCTCACCTTCCATCGCATGCGTTCCTAGCTTCTTTCTGAAGCCTCGCTTCTTCCCCCCCGTTCCCCTCTCCCTCCCCTCACTTTCCCTCCCCCCCCCTCCCCCCTTCTCCCCCCCCCCCCCCTCCCTCCCCCCTCTTTCTCACTCTCCCCCCCTCCCCCTCCCCCTCCTCCCCTCCTTCCTTCCCTCCCTCCCCCCTCTCCCCCCCCCCCCCCCCTCCCCCCTTATTCCCTTCCTCCTCATCCTCTCTGCTCCCACCTCCCTCCTCCTTCCTCCCCCCCTCCTCCTTCTTCCTCCCGCCTCTCCGCCCCTCCTCTCCCCCCCCCCCCTTCCCTCCTCCCCCCCC
>NZ_JZEX01000028.1 GCF_000969415.1 Devosia geojensis
ACCAGTCCCTGCTCGACCAGGCCATCGCTCACGGCCACGGCAAGGTCACCGCCGGCCCGGTCAAGGCGATGCCCGGTCTCGGCGACCGCGCCACGAGCATCGACCGCGTCTCCAACCCGGGCACCAGCCCTGGCGCCGAGCCACCCGAATCCATCCGCGCTGCCGTCTACTCCGCACACGACCCCCCGCCGGCCGCTGCCTACTTCCGCGACTCAGGCCACCCCCTCCCCCCCCTCCCGGCGACGCCCCCTGCCTCCCAATGTGCCTCCCCACCCCCCCCCGCAGCCGACCGCCCCCCTCCGCACCACCGTCCCCGCGCCGCCGCCGACGGTCCCCGCCCCCGCGCCGCACAACCGCCACCACCCCTACCACGCCGCCATGACGCCCCCCGCCCCCTCTACCCCTCTCACCCCGCCCCCCCGCCACCCAGCCTCGCTCCCCGCAGCCCCCCCCCCCCTACACAACACCACCCCCCACCCCCCCCC
>NZ_JZEX01000029.1 GCF_000969415.1 Devosia geojensis
GCTCCCCTCAAGGGGGAGGGGAGCCGGACGGCCTCCAGCTGCCGTCTAAACATGACAGGGTCTGGTGGCAGGTCGCGCTGGGCGCTAAATATCCTCCGGGCAGGTCCGGGAGGGGACGATGGATGGCGATGTCGATGTGGTGCGCACGTTTCTCAGGGCCATCGAGGATGGCGACCGCGACGCGCTGACGCGGGTGCTGGATCCGCAGGTCAGGCGCACCGAGCATCCCAATCGCGTGGCGCCGGCCGGGCGCACCCAGGGGCTCGCGGAGATGCTCGACGGCTTCGAGAAGGGCAGGGCGCTGATCGCGCGGCAGAGCTATGAGGTCGCCTCCGCTGTCGCCTCCGGCGGCCGTGTCGCCGTGCAGATGACCTGGCGCGGCACCCTCGCCATTGCGCTCGGCGCGCTTAAGGCGGGCGAAGAGATGGTGGCGCATTGCGCGTTGTTCGCGACGGTGCGCGACGGCCGGATCGTCTCGATCGACAATTACGACTGCTTCGCGCCGTTCTGAGGCAGTTCCGGACAAAAGGAAAAGCGCAGCCCCGAGGAGCTGCGCTTTTCCGGTTCTTCAGTGATGTTCCCGTCAGAGCGCGGACAGGTTGTCGGCGGTGGATTTGCCGGTGCGCTTGTCCTGAACGATCTCGTAGCTCACCTTCTGTCCTTCATCGAGCCCGTTGAGGCCCGAACGCTGGACGGCGGTGATGTGGACGAAAACGTCCGCCCCACCCTCGTCCGGCTGGATGAAGCCGTAGCCCTTCTGACCGTTGAACCATTTGACGGTGCCAGATGCCATGATGCGTCCCTCGTGCAGTCTAAGTCGTTGGTCGCGGTTCCGAACAGGAAACGCTCTGCTGTATTGGGCCGGTGCGATGCCGCCCCGTCCCGGATGTCATCGAATTTTTCGGGTTCTGCGATTGCGAGCGCCAGGCCCCCTCGCCCCTCGTCCATCGGTCCGCCGCAAATATTCGACGGCAGATTTCTAGACGGAAACCTTGCGCTCTTCAATATCCCTGATTCGCTCCAACCCGCTGACGGGTCTCTGCAAATCGAAGCGGCAATGAAAAAGGCGCGTCCGGTGGCGGACGCGCCTTTCAGTCTCGATCGTTTCAAACGTTCCGGTTACGCGGCCGACAGATTGTCGGCGGCGGACTTGCCGGTGCGCTTGTCCTTGACGATTTCGTAGTTGACCTTCTGGCCTTCGTCGAGCCCGTTGAGGCCCGAACGCTGAACGGCGGAGATATGGACGAAGACGTCCGCCCCACCCTCATCCGGCTGGATGAAGCCATAGCCCTTTTGGCCGTTGAACCACTTCACGGTACCAGTCGCCATGATGTTTCCCTCGTGCAGTCTGCTGTTGTGAAGACCGGCCCCCGGGCCGGAATTCGATTTGGCTATCGAAATGTCGGAGAGTGACGTCAGCAGTCGGCAAGAGTTCGCCAAGGCATTTCGGTCGGCCGCAATATTCGATCACGCAGTCTTATCGCGAAACGTACGGCGCGGCAACTGGCGTTTATGCACAGCTTCGCACCCGCGCTGACTCGGCAGCGGGGCGAGGTCGAAATCGGGCCGAACTATCGTGCTGAACCCACGCGAGCATGGCGCCAGCACAGGAGACATGGCGGACGCGTCAAGGGTGCGGCCGGCCAACATCGTTTCTAGCGCGAGTCCGGCTTGCGCCGCCAGTGCGCAAATGTCGCAGCCGGCATGGCAGGTGTGCATCGGCGCGCTTGCTTTTCGGCGCGGCTTGAGGCAAATCCCCGCGCGCCGGCGCCCTGCCGGTTCTGCCCCGGTGCACTCTGGTCTTGGTCAAGACGTTCCATTCCTCCGGCGACGTGATCGTCGACAGGCGCGCGGATTATGCCCGGCGCCTGGCCGAAAGCGGCGACCACATGGCCGCCGCCGAGCTCATCGAGCAGGCGCTGGAGCTCGCGCCCGGCTGGACGGCGGGCTGGGACCTGCTCGGCAGCTATTGGGAGAAGGCCGGCGAGGTGGCGCGGGCCATCTCGGCCTGGCGGCATCTGGAGGCTCTGGACGACGCAGGCGTCTTCGGCGCGCACCTGAAGCTTGCCGCCCATGGCGCGGGCCTTGCCGGCGAGGGCACCTCGATCGGCTATGTGGAAGCGCTCTTCGACCAGTATGCGCCGCGCTTCGAGAGCGCCCTGGTGCAGAAGCTCGCCTACCGGGTGCCCGAGCGGCTCGATGCGCTGATCGGCGAGGCGATGGCGGGCAAGGGCATCACGGCCTTTGCCGAGGCCATCGACCTCGGCTGCGGCACCGGGCTGATGGGCGAGCGGCTGCGCGGCAAGGTCTCGTTCCTCGAAGGCGTCGATCTTTCGGCCGCCATGGTCGCCGAGACCGGGCGCAAGGGCATCTACGACCGGCTGACCAAGGCCGAGCTCGTCGCGTTCCTCACCGCCTACCCCTCGCAGGCGGACCTGGTCACGGCGGCGGACGTCTTCATCTATTGCGGGGCGCTGCCGCCGGTGCTGGCCGCAGCGGCAAGAGTGATGCGGCCGGGAGCGCTCCTCGCCTTCTCCCTCGAAGCGCATGACGGGCCGGAACCGCAGTTCCTGCGCCCGTCGCTGCGCTATGCCCATGCGCCCGAGCCCACGCGCCAGGCGCTTGTCGATGCCGGCCTCGACATCCTCTGCTTCGAGCGCGCGGTGCTGCGGCAGGACAGGGGCGAACCGGTCGAAGGTCTCCTTATCGTCGCACAGAAACCCGCCGCCGCTCCGCTGGCGCTCAACCTCGCCGGCGAGGCGCTGGTGGTGGACGTCGAGCCAGAGGCGCTCAACTGATAAACCGGTGGTGTAACCCCCCTCCCATCCTCCGCAAGGGGGGAGGTGCCGCATCGTACTCGTGGCACCATTCTGCCAACGCTCCGGATCAACACCTCCCCCCTTGCGGGGGAGGATGGGAGGGGGGTACTTCGCGATCGAAGTCTCGATCCGCAAAAGCCGAAAGAATCCCGCCATGACCGACATCCGCTACGATTTCCGCTCCGATACGGTGACCCGGCCGAGCCCCGGCATGCGCCGGGCGATGGCCGAGGCGGAGGTGGGGGACGACGTCTTCGGCGACGATCCGACGGTCAAGCGCCTCGAAGCCACGCTTGCCGAGCGGCTGGGGAAGGCCGCAGCGGTGTTCGTGCCGTCGGGCACGCAATCGAATCTTCTCGGCCTGATGAGCCATTGCGGGCGCGGCGAGGCGTTCATCGCCGGCCAGAACGCGATCTCTATCGGTACGAAGCCGGCGGCGCCGCGGTCCTCGGTTCGCTGCAGCCGCAGCCCATCGAGCATGCGGCGGACGGCACCTTGCCGATCGACAGAATCGCGGCGGCGATCAGCGACGGGACCGATCCGCATTTTGCCCAGACGCGGCTTATTGCGCTCGAAAACACCCATGGCGGGCAGGTTCTGCCCGTCGCCTATATGGGAGAGGTGGCAGCGCTGGCGCGCTCGCATGGGCTGGGGCTGCATCTCGACGGCGCGCGGGCGTTCAACGCGGCGGTCAAGCTCGGCATCGACATCGCCGACTTTGCCGCTCCGTTCGATACGGTCTCGATCTGCCTCTCCAAGGGATTGGGCGCGCCCGTCGGCTCGGTGCTGACCGGAAACGCCGAGCTGATCGCCCGGGCGCGGCGGCTGCGCAAGATGCTGGGCGGCGGCATGCGGCAGGCCGGCATCCTCGCGGCTGCGGGGCTCTATGCACTCGAGCACAATGTGGCGCGTCTCGCCGAGGACCACGAGCGGGCCCGGCGGCTGGCCGAGGGACTGGCCCGGTATCCCGCGCTCGACGTGAAGATGCCGGATACCAACATCATCTTCGTCGATGTCGAAGAGTCTTACGGCGACAGCTTCACGCAGTACCTGACCGACAACGGCATCGGCATTACCGGCCGCTATGGCCAACAGCGATGGGTGACGCATCTCGATGTCGACGATGCGGCCGTCGATGCGGCGCTGGCGTGCGTCGCCGAATTTTTCGAGAGGCGCCAGGGACACTGACGCCTCTCTCGCGACGATCAATCGTCGTCGTCATTCCAGTCATCGCCGTCCCAGTCATCGTCGTCCCAGTCGTCGTCCCACCGGTCGTCGTCATCGTCGTCCCAGCGGTCGTCGTCGTGGAGGGCCCATTGCGGCACCCAGCGGCCATCGAGGCGGTGCCAGTAGCCGCCGCGGTCGTCGTCGTCATCGTCGTCGACGAACTGGAACTGCGCATTGGCGCGGGGCAGGTCGAACGCCGCCGCCGGCAGCGGCAGCGCGGCGACGAGCGCCGCGGCGATCAGCGGGAGGATGGTCTTGCGGTTCATGTCCGTCTCCTTGGATTTCGGCCGATCGGGCGGCCTCAATGGAGAAGACGGTCGGGAATCGGTTCTATTCCCGTGCGGCGGGCCTGAGGCCGAGTTCTCGCAGCCGCGCCCGGGTCACCATGGCGATGACGTCGAGGGGCAGGGGCTCCGCGTGCTTGAACTGCAGCGTGCCCTTGGCCTTGCGGTAGGGCGCGACCGCCGCCTCGTAGTCGGCGGGACCGGAGGGGACGGGATAGACCGAGACGTACTGTTTCCAGCCGGCGAAGTAGAGGAGATAGGTGCCGGCGAGCCGGAAGGTCGGGATCTGGTAGCTGATGGTCCCCTGCGCATCCGGCGCGAGGGTGAGGACGCGCCGCGGACGGCCTCCAGCCGCTCGCGCACCTCGGGCGGAAACCGGGCGATGTAGGCATCGATCGTGCTGGGCGTTTCGGTCGCGGTCATCGGCTTGGCGCTTCCCATTCGAGAGCCTCATAGCACGCGGCGGCGCTAGCGTTCATTGCCGAAATACTTGGTGCGCAGACGCTCGACGGTGCCGTCCTCGTGGGCGCCGAGCAGGTCGAGGGTGATCTCGCGGCTGAGGGGGCTGTCGAGCGGTGTGGCGAAGCCGTACTTGTCGGGATTGAAGATCGGGCCGACGACCGTAAGGCCCGTCCCGCCGCGGGTGTGGGAATAGTATTCGAGCACCGGGGCATCGGCGACGACCGCCTGGACGTTTCCGGCCCGCAGCGCCGCCACCGCATCCTCGATGCCCCGATAGCTGCGGGTGTCGAGGCCGATGCTTGCCGAATAGGTCTCGGCGACGCTGCCCGAGAAGACGCCGATGGTCTTGCCCGGCAGGTCCGAGAGGCCGTCGATGCGGCTGGTGATGGCGGCGGCGGTCATCACGCTGGTCACCGAGGAGGTGACATAGGCGAGGACCGCGACGCCGCACACCAGCCAGACCGCGGAGAGGAACCGGCCGAAGGCGCCGAACATCTTCTTGCGCGCCGTCTTGCCCGAGGTGGCGATGGACATGACGTGGTGGAAGCTCTCGGCAAGGCCCGAGGGCCAGTCGCGCGGGAATTCCTTGTCGAAGCGGCGGTCGAAAAGGGTGAGCGCGATGGTGGCGGCGACGATGACGAGGCCGAGCCAGAGATAGGCGCGCAGGTGCCCGGATTCCTGGAGGCCCGCGACAACATCCCAGAAACCGGCCCCTTGCCCGTCCGCCACCATGATGCGCAGGCCCGCGTCGTACCAGGGCTGGGTGAAATCGATGCTCTGGGCGCGTTCCTGGTTGATGGTGAGGTTGGTGACGGCGACGTCGATCTGGCCATTGGCGGTGGCGTCGACGAGCTCGCGCAGGGTCGGATATTCGACGAAGCGGGTGGCGAGGCCCGCGCGTATCGCGAGCGCCTGCCACAGCTCGATGGCCATGCCGGTATAGAGCCCGCCGTCCTCGATGACGAAGGGGGGACTGGCATAGACGCCGGCGGTGACGGTTCCTGCAGGGGGATTAAAGGCTTGTCCGGTCGCGGAACCCGCGCCGAGGCCAAGAAAAAGCACGACGAGGAGTCGCGCTGCTATCCGAAACGCGGACACGCGGCAGTCTCCAGGGTGATTGGCCATCACGATTCGAAGGCTGGCACATATGGGCGGGGATGTCACACCTTCATGGGCGACTGGATGTCGGCACGCTGATGATATATATCATTGGTATCTATCACGGAGGTGCCGATGACCGCCAAGGCAGCAGACAAGGCCAAGCTCTTCTGGACGGGCCGCTCGCAAGCCGTGCGCCTGCCCAAGCAATTCCGCTTCGAGGGCAGCGAAGTGCGCATCCACCGCGAGGGAGACAAGGTGATCCTGGAGCCGGCCGTCGAGGAGAAGGACCCGTGGGCGTGGCTGGACACGTTCGTAGGGCCCCTCGACGAGGATTTCGTCGCCGCGGCCTTGGACCGGCCGGGACCGTCCGATGACGACATCGATCCGGAAGTGGAAGAGTTCTTCAAGTGAGATATCTGCTCGATACCAATGCCGTCATCGGGCTGATGGGAGGAGCACCTGCGATCCTTTCACGCGTCAGATGGAAGCATCCCTCTGACCTGTGCGTTTCGGCGATCACGATTCACGAACTGTACTTCGGGGCGTACAAGGGTGCGCGTACCAACGAAACCATCGAACGGCTCACCCACCTCGAGCTCGATGTCGTCCCGCTCGATCGTGAGGACGCCATGAGAGCAGGCGAAATCCGTGCGTATCTGGGGCGCGCAGGAACACCGATCGGTGTTCCTGACGCCCTCATCGCCGGACAGGCGATTTCACGCGACTTCACGCTCGTCACTCGCAATCTGCGCGAGTTTCGACGGGTGCTGGATCTGCGGCTCGAAGACTGGGAGGCATAACGCCTCCCCCGCCTCACGTCGCGAAATATTCCTGCAGCGATTTCACGCCGAGGCTGCCCTGCTGGTAGGCGATGATGCCCTCCACCGCCGCGACCGCGCCGGGGACGGTGGTGTAGTAGGGGATCTTGGCATAGAGCGCCGTGCGGCGGATGTCGCGGCTGTCGGAGACGGCCTTGGCGCCGTCGGTGGTGTTGATGACCAGCTGCACGCCGCCGTTCTTCATGGAATCGACGATATGCGGGCGGCCCTCCAGCACCTTGTTGATGCGGGTCGCGGCGATGCCGTTTTCCGTGAGGTAGCGCTGCGTGCCGCCGGTGGCGAGGATGGTGAAGCCCGCCGCCTCGAGGTGCCGGATGGCGTCGACGATCAGCGGCTTGTCGCTGTCGCGCACGGAAACGAACGCGGTGCCGCCGGTCGGCACCTTGGAGCCGGCACCCATCTGCGACTTGGCGAAGGCCATGGCGTAGTCAGTGTCGAGGCCGATGACCTCGCCCGTCGACTTCATCTCGGGGCCGAGCACCGTGTCGACACCGGGGAAGCGGTTGAAGGGGAAAACCGCTTCCTTGATCGCGATATGGCGCAGTTTCTTCTCAACCAGGTTGAAGCTCGCAAGGCTCTCGCCGGCCATGATGCGGCTGGCGATCTTGGCGATGGGCTCGCCGATGACCTTGGCGACGAACGGCACTGTGCGGCTCGCGCGCGGGTTGACCTCGAGCAGGTAGATGATCCCGTCCTTCAACGCATATTGCACGTTCATCAGGCCACCGACCTTCAAGGCGAAGGCGAGCTCGCGGGTCTGGCGCTTCAGCTCCTCGATGATCTCGGGCGAAAGGTTTTGCGGGGGCAGCGAGCAGGCGCTGTCGCCCGAATGGATGCCGGCCTCCTCGATGTGCTCCATGATGCCGGCGACGAACACGTCCTTGCCGTCACAGAGCGCATCGACGTCGATCTCGGTCGCGCCCGACAGGTACGCATCGAACAGCAGCGGGTTGTCGGAGAGGACCGAGTTGATCTGGCCGGTCTTGTCGTTGGGGTAGCGCGCGAGGATGTCGGGCGGGACGAGGCCGGTCAGCGTGTCCTGCACGTAGCGCTCGAAATCGGAGGGCGAATGGACGATGGCCATGGCCCGGCCGCCCAGCACATAGGACGGGCGGATGACCAGCGGATAGCCCAGCCGCTCGGCGACGAGGCGCGCCTGTTCAAGGCTGTAGGCGATGCCGTTCTTGGGCTGGGTCAGTTCCAGCCGGTTGAGGAGCTTGGAGAAGAGATCGCGGTCCTCGGCGAGGTCGATGGCCTCGGGCTGGGTGCCGAGGATCGGCACGCCGGCCTTCTCGACCGCTTCGGCCAGGTTCAGCGGCGTCTGCCCGCCGAACTGGACGATGACGCCGTGGAGCGTGCCGTTCTGCTTCTCGGTTTCGAGGATCTCGATGACGTCTTCCTCGGTCAGCGGCTCGAAGTAGAGCCGGTCGGAGGTGTCGTAGTCGGTCGAGACTGTCTCGGGATTGCAGTTGACCATGATGGTCTCATAGCCGGCGTCCGCCAGCGCGAAGGCGGCGTGGCAGCAGCAATAGTCGAACTCGATGCCCTGGCCGATGCGGTTCGGGCCGCCGCCGAGGATGACGACCTTCTTGCGATCCGAGGGCCGAGCCTCGTCGTCAGGCATGCCGGCGAAGGGCGTCTCGTAGGTCGAATACATGTAGGCGGTCGGCGAGGCGAACTCGGCCGCCGAGGTATCGATGCGCTTGTAGACCGGGCGGACGCCAAGGGTGCGGCGCAGCTTCCGCACATTGGCGGTCGAGGAGCCGGTGAGCTCGGCGAGGCGCGCATCGGAAAAGCCCATGGATTTGAGCATCCGCAGCGTCTCCGGCTCGTCGGGCAGGCCGAGATCGCGGATCCTGGCCTCCATGTCGACGATGCCGCGCATCTGTTCCAGGAACCACGGGTCGATCTTGCAGGCTGAGTGGATGTCCTCGTTGGAGACGCCGAGCCGCATGGCTTCGGCGACGTAGAGCAGGCGCTGGGCGGTCGGCGTGCCGAGCGCGGCGCGGATGGCGTTCTTGTCCTCGCCCTCGCCGAGGCCGGGGATGCCGATCTCGTTGAGGCCGGTGAGGCCCGTTTCGAGCGAGCGCAGGGCCTTCTGCAGCGATTCCTGGAAAGTGCGGCCGATGGCCATGGCCTCGCCCACCGATTTCATCGAGGTGGTGAGGCGGGTGTCGGCGCCGGGGAATTTTTCGAACGCGAAACGGGGGATCTTGGTGACGACGTAGTCGATGGTCGGCTCGAACGAGGCGGGTGTCGCGCCGCCGGTGATGTCGTTCTCGAGCTCGTCGAGCGTATAGCCGACAGCCAGGCGCGCCGCGACCTTGGCGATGGGAAAGCCCGTGGCTTTCGAGGCGAGTGCCGAGGAGCGCGAGACGCGCGGGTTCATCTCGATGACGATCATGCGCCCGTCGGCCGGGTTGATGGCGAACTGCACGTTCGAGCCGCCGGTCTCCACCCCGATCTCGCGCAGCACCGCGAGCGAGGCGTCGCGCATCACCTGGTATTCCTTGTCGGTCAGGGTCAGCGCCGGGGCGACGGTGATCGAATCGCCGGTATGGACGCCCATCGGGTCGAGGTTCTCGATGGAGCAGACGATGATGCAGTTGTCGTTTTTGTCGCGCACCACCTCCATCTCGTATTCCTTCCAGCCGAGCACCGATTCCTCGATCAGCACTTCGTTGGTGGGAGAGGCGTCGATCCCCGACTCGCAGATGGCGAGGTATTCTTCCTTGTTGTAGGCGATGCCGCCGCCGGTGCCGCCCAGCGTGAACGAGGGGCGGATGATGGCGGGCAGGCCGATGACCTCGAGCGCCTGCAGCGCCTCGATGGTGTTGTGGGCCAGCATCGACTTCGGGGTCGAGAGCCCGATCTTCTTCATGGCGTCGCGGAAGAGCTCGCGGTCCTCGGCCTTGTCGATGGCGTCGGCCGTGGCGCCGATCATTTCGACGCCGAATTTCTCCAGGACCCCCATCTTGCGCAGCGAGAGCGCGCAGTTGAGCGCCGTCTGGCCACCCATCGTCGGCAGCAGCGCGTCCGGGCGTTCCTTCTCGATGATTCTGGCCACCACTTCGGGGGTGATCGGCTCCATGTAGGTGGCGTCGGCGAGATCGGGATCGGTCATGATCGTCGCCGGATTGGAGTTGACGAGGATGATCCGGTAGCCCTCGGCCTTCAGCGCCTTGCACGCCTGGGTGCCTGAGTAGTCGAATTCGCACGCCTGCCCGATGATGATCGGCCCCGCACCGATGATGAGGATCGATTTGATGTCGGTGCGTTTTGGCATCGGCTGGCTCTTTTGTTAGGGCGCGCGCCAAGGGGGCGCTGCGGCGCGGAGGTCGTCGGCGGACTTGTCGGTTAAGCGGGCTCTGTAGCGGAAGCGGCCTGGAAAGGGAAGGGGGCGAGACGGCGTGATTGTCGCGGTGGGGAAGGTTCGTTCGTCGTGGAGGTACATGTCAGGAAAAGGAGATCGCCATGAGCAGGATTCTGGTGTCGATGTGGACAACGCTTGACGGTCTCGTGGCGGGCCCCAACGACGAGATGGGCTGGCTGCGCGGCGATGCGCAGATGATGGCCTATGAGCAATCGTTCGTCGACGCCGCCGAAACGCTGATGCTGGGCCGCAAGACCTTCGGCGATTTTGCCGGCTATTGGCCGGTCGCTGCACGCGATACCGCTCCCAAGGTCGGGGTGGAGGAGATGCAGCGCAATTACGCCCGCCGGGTGGACGCAATGAAGAAGATCGCCGTCTCCGCTTCCGGCGATGTGGCCGAGTGGGACTATACCAGGGTTCTCAGCAGGATCGAGGCGGAGGAGATCGGGCGGCTGAAGGATGAGGCGGAGGGCGACATCGTCATCTATGGCAGCCTCAGCGTCATCGACGCCCTCTCCGCGCTGGGGCTCATCGACGAGTACCACATGCTCGTCCACCCGATCGTGCTGGGCGAGGGTAAGCCGATGTTCGACAAATCGCGGCCTCTAAGCCTGGCGCTCGCCTCGGTCGAGCCGTTCGACACCGGCGTGGTGCTGATGAAATACCGCAAGGGTTGAAACCTCTCGGCCTGCTGCCCAGTCTCTGTCATGTTTTGACGGAAACGGGAGGCATCCGGCTCCCCTCCCCCTTGAGGGGAGGGGTCG
>NZ_JZEX01000030.1 GCF_000969415.1 Devosia geojensis
GGGGCGCTCCCAGTCGATAGCGAATAAACCGTTCCACTGAGCTGGCGGCTCTTTCACGCCCCTCCCCCTGGAGGGGAGGGGTTGGGGTGGGGGGAGCTGCGTTGGGCAGGCAACTATACCCCCGCAGGCGGCGCAGGCGGCTTCTCCGGCAATGGAATGGGCTGGACGAAGATCAGGCGGACGGCGACGGCCAGCGCCACCACCATCGCGCCGCCGGTGACCAGCATCACGCCGTTCCAGCCCCAGGCGACCCAGGCATAGCCGCCGAGGGTGCCGAGCAGGCTCGAGCCGACATAGTACATGAAGAGGTAGATCGCCGAGGCCTGCGCCCGGCCGACCAGCGCGCGCCGCGCCACCCAGGCGCTGGCGATGCCGTGGGCGGCGAAGAACCCGATGCTGGCGATGGCGAGCCCCGCGATGATGAGCGGCGTCGATGGCGCGAGCGTCAGCGCGACGCCGGCGGCCATGATGGCGACCATCCACCAGTAGACGTGGCGGCGGCCAAGGCGCGTCGAGAGCGCCCCAGCCCAGGCGGAGCTGACGCTGCCGAGAAGGTAGACGACGAAGATCGCCGAGATCGCGGTGTGGCTGAGGCCGAAGGGCGGCTGCGCGAGGCGAAAACCGGCGTAGTTGTAGAGGGTGACGAACGCGCCCATCAGCAGGAACGAGCTGAGGAAAAGCCAGGGCAGGCCCTTGTCGGTGAACTGCACGGCGACGTTGGCGACGAAGCCGCGAAAGCTCAGCCTGTTGCGGGCCGAGTTCTTCGGCGCCGGCAGCAGCGCGGCGAAAACGACGGCGACCGCGAGGATGATGGCGCCCAATACCGCCAGCGATGTACGCCAGCCGGCGAGGTCCGCGACAATGCCGGACAAGAGGCGCCCGGCCATGCCGCCGGCTGCCGTGCCGCCGATATAGAGCCCCATGGAAAAGCCGAGCGCATCCGGCGACATCTCCTCGGCGAGATAGACCATGGCGACGGCCGGCAGGCCGCTGAGCGTCAGGCCCATCAGCGTACGGATGACGAGAAGGCTGGTCCAGTTGGGCACGAATGGCAGGGCGAGCCCGAGAAGCGCCGTCGCCAGCATCGCCCAGACCATCAGGGTCTTGCGCCCTGCCCGATCGGCCACCCAGCTCGCCAGCAGCAGCGCGACGGCAAGCGTCGCGGTGGTCACCGAGAGCGAGAGGGAGCTGGCGCCGGCATCGAGGCCGAAGTCAGCGGCCAGGATCGGCAGCAGCGGCTGGACGGAATAGAGCGAGGCGAAGGTGGCGAACGCGGCAAGGACCATCGCGGCGTTGGCGCGGCGAAAATCCCGCGTGCCCGGAGCGATGCCGACCTGCCTGACCTCTTGTCCCGACACGCTCCCACCATCCTCACGCGCCAGGCGAACGCCTTCTCAAGGAGAATCGATCTGGCTCTGCAAGCTCTTGACGAAGCTATCCAAATTCACCTGCCGCTCACGTTTGAGGCGGGCCGAGGCGAGGATGGAGCGCACCCGCTGGGTCGAGACCTCCAGGTCCTCGTTGACGATCACGTAGTCGTATTCCTTGTAGTGGTCCATCTCGATACGCGCGTTCTTCAGGCGCTTCTCGATGCTGCCGACGCTGTCCTGGGCACGGCGTTCGAGGCGCGCGCGCAGCTCCTTGATCGAGGGCGGCAGGATGAAGACCGTGACCATGTCCGGCCGGCACTTCTCGTAGAGCTGGAGCGTGCCCTGGTAATCGATGTCGAAGAGGATGTCGTTGCCGGCGGCAAGCTGCTCCTCGACCTTGGCGCGCGGGGTGCCGTAGAAATTGCCGTGCACCTCGGCGCTCTCGAGCAGCTCGCCGTCGGCGCGCATGCGCTCGAAGGTCGGCACGTCGATGAAGAAGTAGTGCTTGCCCTCGACCTCATCGGTGCGGCGGGCGCGGGTGGTGACGGAGACCGAAAGGCGGATGCTGGGATCGGCCCCGAACAGCGCCCGCGAGATGGAGGATTTTCCCGCGCCCGAAGGCGAGGCGATCACCAGCATGACCCCGCGGCGCTGAAAATCCATCTGCCCCAACCTACTCGATGTTCTGGACCTGCTCGCGTAGTTGATCGATCGCCGCCTTAAGGTCAAGACCGATGGCGGTGAGTTCCACCGCGTTCGATTTGGAGCAGAGGGTGTTGGCCTCCCGGTTGAACTCCTGGGCGAGGAAATCGAGCTTGCGGCCGACCGGACCGCCGCCGGCGATGAGGTTGCGGGCACTGGCGACATGGGCGGTCAGCCGGTCGAGCTCCTCGCGGATGTCGGCTTTGGTGGCGAGCAGCAGCGCCTCCTGGGCGAGACGGTCCTCGCCGATGGCGGCGGCATCGCCGATGAGTTGGGCGAGCTGCTGGCGCAGACGCTCCTCGATCGCCTCGCGGCTGCGGGCCGGATGGACCTCGGCGCGGGCGACCAGCGCTTCGATCTCGCCGATGCGGGCGGAGAGCACCGCCCCGATGCGCTCGCCCTCCTCGCGGCGCGCATCCGAAAGCTCGTCGAACGCGCGGGCGGCCGCTGTAAGGATCGCGGCATTGAGCCCCTCCTCGGCGCCGGGATCGAGCGGCGCCTCGCGCTGGTCGAGGACGCCGCGCAGCGCCAGGATGCCGTCGCGGCTCGGCTTTCGCGCGTCGACCTTGCCCTCGAGATCGCGCAGGGCCTGCAGAACCGTCTCGAGCGCCTGCCGGTTGAGAAACACCTCGCCGCCGGCCGTGTCGCGCTCAACGCTGACGGAGACGGTCACCGAGCCGCGGGTGAGGCGCGCGGAGGCGAGCCGGCGCAGCTCCACCTCGAGCGCGTCGAACCCCGGCGGCAGCCGCGTGCGGATATCGAGCCCGCGCCCGTTGACGGAGCGGACCTCGCAGGCGAAGTGGGCGCCGGCCGCCGCGCCGGTGGCGCGGGCGTAGCCCGTCATGCTGGCGAGGGCGATGTGGCGGGTCATTGCTCCCCGCCGGCGGTTTCCCCTTCGGCTTCGGCGGCCTCGGACGCCTCGATGGCTTCGCGGGCCGCCTGCGCGTCGCGCTCGGCCGCGGCGGCGGCCTGCGCCTCGATCTCGCGCCAGCGCGCGACGTTGCGCTGGTGCTCCTCATAGCTCTCGGCGAAGACGTGGCCGTCCGAGGGCACGGGACCGGCGGCGACGAAGTAGAGGTAGGCGTGGTCGTCGGGATTGGCGACGGCCTCCAGCGATTCGCGCCCCGGATTGGCGATCGGCGTCGGCGGCAGACCGTCGATCTGGTAGGTGTTGTAGGGCGTCGCCGCCTCGATCTCGGAGCGCCTGAGGCCGCGACCGAGCGTCGATTGCCCCCTGGTGATGCCGTAGATGATCGTCGGATCCGACTGCAGGCGCATCGGCACCTTCAGCCGGTTGACGAAGACGGCGGCGACCTGCGGCCGCTCGGCCGCAAGGCCGGTTTCCTTCTCGACGATCGAGGCGAGGATGACGAGCTCCTCGGGCGAGGAGAGCGGCAGGTCGGACTGGCGACGCTCCCAGATTTCGGCGACCGCTTCGCTCATCGCGGTCTGCATCTTGGCGAGCACCGCCTCACGGGAATCGCCGGGGACGTAGTCATAGCTGCCCGGCAGGATCGAGCCTTCGGCCGGCAGGCTGGAGATCGAGCCGGTGAGATTCGAATCGTCATTGATGCGCTGCACGACCTCCCAGGAGGTATAGCCCTCTGGGATGGTGACCGCATAGCGGATCGGCCGGCCTTCGGTGATCTCGGTCAGGATATCGTCCATGCTGGCGCCGGCCGGTATGTTGAAGTCGCCGGCCTTGATGCTCGCCTGCTTGTCGAGGGCGCGCCCGCCGATCTGAAAGATGAAGCGGTTGCCGATGAGGCCCTGGTTCTCCAGCCGCTCGGCGATGGAGCCGAGGCTGCTGCCTTGCTCGACGCGGAAGACCGTGTTTTCGCCGAGCGGGCCATCGCCATAGAACTGGGAAGCGCCGTAGACCAGTACGCCCCCGACGACCAGCATGCCGATGACGATGAGCGAGAGCAATCCGTTGAGAACGTCGAGAAACCCGTTGCGGCGGCGCGCCCGGGTCCGCCGTGATTTGCGGTCGGCCATCGGTTCTGTTCACCTCTTGTCGGCCCGGCCGGCGGGGCTGCCGCGGCCTTGAATCATTTTGGCGCCGAAGCGACGCGGTCGGCGCATTTTTGGAGTCTCGCGCGCGCCAAGGCAAGCCTTGGGCACTATGAACCCAATCAATTCAACCGATTGTTGGCGTCCGCACCACACGGCGCACCGCTCATGAAGGCGCCACCCCTTCTCCCCTTGTGGGAGAAGGTGCCCGACCTGGCTACGCCGAAGCGAAGCTTCAGCTTCGCCAAGGCGAGAGGGCGGATGAGGGGTGAGACAGTAACAAACGCCGGCGCGCGTGGCGGCATCGCAGACCCCTCAACCTGACTTTTCGCTGAAAGCGAAAAGTCTGTCCCTCTGCCACAAGGGGAGAGGGGAAGGTGGGACGAGATCGTGCCTTATCCTGCGGATATGCCCTACGCGACCTTGCGCATGACCAGCGTGGCGTTGGTGCCGCCGAACCCGAAGGAGTTGGAGAGCGCCACGTTGATTTCCTTCTTCAGCGCCACCTTGGGCACGAGGTTGATCTCGGTCTCGACCGAAGGGTTGTCGAGGTTGAGGGTCGGCGGGGCCACGTTGTCGCGCATGGCCAGGGCGCAGAAGATCGCCTCGACCGCGCCGGCGGCGCCGAGCAGGTGCCCGACGGCGGACTTGGTCGAGCTCATGGCGACCTTGCCGGCCGCATTGCCGAGGACGCGGGTGACAGCGCCCAATTCGATCTCGTCGCCGAGCGGCGTCGAAGTGCCGTGGGCGTTGATGTAATCGATGTCGGCCGGCGCGATGCCGGCGCGCTTGATGGCGGCGTTCATCGCGCGGAAGCCGCCGTCGCCGTCCGGGGACGGCGCGGTGATGTGGTAGGCATCGCCCGAAAGGCCGTAGCCGATGATCTCGCCGTAGATCTTGGCGCCGCGAGCCTTGGCGCGCTCGTAGTCCTCGAGGACAACGATGCCGGCGCCCTCGCCCATGACGAAGCCGTCGCGATCCTTGTCGTAGGGACGCGAAGCCTCGACAGGCCGGTCGTTGAAGCCGGTCGAAAGAGCGCGTGCGGCCGAGAATCCGGCGAGGGAGAGGCGGTTGACGCAGCTTTCCGTGCCGCCGGCGACCATCACGTCGGCATCGCCGAGCGCGATGAGGCGCGCGGCATCGCCGATGGCGTGCGCGCCCGTCGAGCAGGCCGTGACGACCGAGTGGTTCGGGCCCTTGAGGCCCCAGCGGATCGAGACCTGGCCCGAGGCGAGATTGATGAGGCGGCCGGGGATGAAGAACGGGCTGATGCGGCGCGGGCCCTTCTCGTGCAGCGTGACGGAGGCGTCGTAAATGCCTCCGACCCCGCCGATGCCCGAGCCGATGAGGACGCCGGTGCGCTCCTGCTCTTCCTGCGTCTTGGGCTCGACGCCCGCGTCGGCGATCGCCTGGGCGGACGCAGCCATGGCGTAGACGATGAAAGGATCAACCTTGCGTTGCTCCTTCACCTCCATCCATTCGTCGGGATTGTACTTGCCGTCCGCATAGTCGCCCAGCGGGATACGATGGGCGATCTGGCAGGCGATGTCGTCGATCTCGAAATCGTCGATACGCTTGGCGCCGCTCTTTCCGGCCAGGATGTTGGCCCAGGTTGCCTCGATACCGCAGCCCAAGGGGCTGACGATACCCATCCCGGTGACGACGACGCGGCGCAATTCCATATCGACTATTCCAGCTGGTTCGACTTAGAGCCTTATGCGTTCTGACACGGTCAGAACGCCGGCTCTAGATTTTTGTCGTCGCAACGTTTTTCGCGAAAAGCCGGTATCCACCTTTTCGCACGTTGCTCTAGCCGACGGCCTTCTCGAGGAAGCTCACGGCATCGCCGAAAGTCTGGATCTGCTCGGCGGCGTCATCGGGAATCTCGACGGAAAACTCTTCTTCGAACGCCATCACCAGCTCGACCTGATCGAGCGAGTCCGCGCCCAGATCATCGATGAAGCTGGCCTTCTCGGTGACCTTCTCCGCATCCACATTGAGGTGCTCCACAACGATTTTGCGGACCCGATCAGCGATATCGCTCATGTTTGACTTCCTTTTTGAAATCGACGTTTCGTTGGCTTCTTATTGGCGCATCGCCAAGTATTCAAGCTCGTGCTGCGTATCGGCCGGCCCCAGCGAAAGGGACTTTAGGCGCGCTTTCAGGCGCTCGCAAGAGAGCCGAAATCCGCAACAGGGGCGCGCACTAGCACACTTCCTTCATCAACGCCAAGCAAGAGTCCGGCTTCTCACGGCTAAATCATGGCCATGCCGCCGTTGACGTTGAGCGTATGCCCGGTCACGTACCCGGCCGCATCGCTGGCCAGGAACACCGCGCAGGCCGCAACCTCTGCGGCGGTGCCGAGGCGTCCGGCGGGAATCGTGCCGAGGATGCCCTCGCGCTGCTTGTCGTTGAGCTCGTCGGTCATGGCCGAGGCAATGAAGCCCGGCGCGATGGCGTTGACGGTGATGTTGCGCGAGGCGACCTCGTGGGCGAGCGCCTTGCCCATGCCGATGATGCCGGCCTTGGAGGCGGCATAGTTGCCCTGCCCCGGATTGCCCATGACGCCGACGACGGACGACACGTTGATGATGCGCCCGAAGCGCTGCTTCATCATGCCCCGCAGCACCGCGCGCGACAGGTGGAAGGCGGCGGTGAGGTTGACCGCGATCACCTCGTCCCACTCCTCGTTCTTCATGCGCATGAAGATGTTGTCGCGGGTCATGCCGGCGTTGTTGACGAGGATATCGAGCCCGCCCAGCGCCTCCTCGGCGGCAGGCACGAGCTTGTCGACCTCGTCGAGGTTGGAGAGATTGCAGGGCAGGATCGGGCAGTCCTTGCCGATCTCCTTTGCCGTATCCTCCAGCGCGCCGACGCGCGTGCCCGAGAGTGCAACGCTTGCGCCCGCCGCGGAGAGCGCCTTGGCGATCTCGCGGCCGATGCCGCCGCTGGCGCCGGTGACGAGGGCGCGTTTGCCATTGAGATCAAACATTTAGCCGTCCTTCTCTCGCAATCTGAGTCAACGCGTTGAGACGCGGATTCAAGCGGTTGATATTCCGATTCAAGCCGTGATTTCGGCAATGAACGCGTCGATGTCGGCCGGCGTGCCGACCGCGACGGCGCTCGCTTCGCCATTGATGCGCTTGGCAAGGCCCGTCAGCACCTTGCCGGTGCCGATCTCGGCGAGGTGGGTGACGCCACCCTCCCCCGTCATCCAGGCGACGCTCTGCGTCCAGCGCACGGACCCGGTGACCTGCTCGACGAGCCGCCGGCGGATCTCGGACGGATCGCTGATCGGCGCCGCCAGCACGTTGGAGACGACCGGCACCACGGGTGCGCGCATCTCCACTTCTGCGAGCGCGGCGGCCATCGCTTCGGCGGCGGGCTGCATCAGCGAGCAGTGGAAGGGGGCGCTCACCGGCAGCAGCAGCGCGCGCTTGGCGCCCTTGGCCTTGGCGATCTCGATGGCGCGCTCGACGGCCTGGACGGCGCCGGAGACGACCACCTGTCCCGGCGCATTGTCGTTGGCGACCTGGCAGACCTCGCCCTGGGTCGCCTCGGCGGCTACCGCGGCGGCCGTCTCAAGGTCAAGCCCGAGGAGCGCCGCCATGGCGCCGTGCCCGACGGGGACGGCCTTCTGCATGGCCTGGCCACGGGTCTTGAGCAGGCGGGCGGTGTCGGCAAGCGAGAAGGTGCCGGCGGCGCAGAGCGCGGAATATTCGCCCAGCGAATGGCCGGCGACGTATGCGGCATGGTCGGCGAGCGTCACGCCTTTGCTCTCGAGTACGCGCATCACAGCGATGCTCGCGGTCATCAGGGCGGGCTGGGCGTTCTCGGTCAGGCGCAAGGTCTCTTCGGGCCCTTCGAACATGATGGCCGACAGCTTCTGGCCGAGCGCGTCGTCCACTTCTTCCAGTACGGCGCGCGCCTGCGGGTAAGCGTCCGCAAGGTCCTTGCCCATACCGACGGCCTGGCTGCCCTGGCCGGGGAAGGTGAATGCGTAACGGGCCATGCGGATTCTCTCTCCTCTGCGCGGCCTGCCCATAGCGAGCGGCCGCAGTTCTTCGGCCGGTACGCTACGCCGGAGGACGAAACGGATGCAAGCCGGGCCGCCGGATGCCCTTCAGGAGGCCGATCTGTCAAGGGATTACGAGGCGTGTGGGCGCGTTTGCACCGGTTTCCTGCGGGCGTACGCCATCGGGGATGAGCCGAACTGAGGCATGCAAACTGACGGCCTCTTGCACATTGACGGGCATCGTTCGACGCTATCGATGCGCAGGAGCCTCTGTCATGCGGACCACGATCACGCTCGACGACGAACTCATCGAGACCTTAAGGCGGTTCACGACGGCCAAAGGGACGTCGGCAATGATCCGCGAGGCGCTCACGAGCTACGTGCGGCAGGAAGCAGGTCGTCGGCTGATCGCCATGGGAGGAACCGAGCCTGACCTCGAAGACATGCCAAGGCGCCGGTTTCCGCCTGAATGATCCTTGCCAATCCCGGCTTTTCCCACTATAGCCACGCCAGCATTCGTTTGGCCGGGGGCTGAACGGAGGGTCGGCTATTTGCCGATAGGTTGCCGATAGCGCTTCCGGCCTCCCGTGTTCCCGCTCTTTGCAAGACTGCTTTGAACGCCTTTTCCGGCTTTCAGAGAGGCTCCGCGCCAGGCATTGCGTATCGTCAACCGATAGAGACAAAGGCGCATAATGGCCCTCTACGAACACATCTACCTGGCTCGCCAGGACGTCAGCCAGCAGCAGGTCGAGGAACTGACCGGCGCGCTGAGCGAAATCCTCGCCTCCAACGGCGGCAAGATCGCCAAGACCGAGTACTGGGGCCTCAAGGGCCTCTCCTACCGCATCCGCAAGAACCGCAAGGCGCACTACACGCTGCTCAACATCGACGCCCCGCCGGCCGCCGTGGCCGAGATGGAGCGCCAGATGCGCATCAACGAAGACATCCTGCGCTTCATGACCGTGCGCGTCGACGAGCTCGAGGACGGCCCCTCGGCCATGATGCAGAAGCGCGACCGCGACGAGCGTGGGGATCGCGGCGACCGTGGCGATCGTGGCGGTGGTGACCGTTTCGGCGGCGACCGCCGTCCGCGCCGCGCTTAATTTGGAAGGATAACAAGCCATGGCCATCAAGGACCTGACCACCGCCCAGGCGCGCCGCCCGTTCCAGCGCCGCCGCAAGACCTGCCCGTTCTCGGGCGAGGGCGCTCCCAAGATCGACTACAAGGACGTGCGCCTGCTCTCGCGCTACGTCTCGGAACGCGGCAAGATCGTGCCCTCGCGCATCACCGCCGTTTCGGCCAAGAAGCAGCGCGAGCTCGCCCGCGCGATCAAGCGGGCCCGCTTCATCGGCCTCATGCCTTACGCTGTGCAATAAGCTCGCTGGGACGGCGATCTAGCGGCAATCGGCTGCGCTTCCGGTGCTCACGTACGAATGTACGCTCCGCTCCGGTTCTCGCCGATCACCACTATCTCATCCGTCCCACCGGCTTCTTGCCCGCGTAAGTGACGCTACCCGTGCCCCATAGGGGCACATCGTTGGGGTTCCGGATGGTCCGGGGCTCCTAACCGTCTCCTGAGACGGGACAGCCATAGGACAAAGAAATGAAAGTCATTCTGCTCGAGCGCGTCGGCCGCACCGGTTCGATCGGCGACGAAGTTTCCGTCAAGGACGGGTACGCCCGCAACTTCCTGCTGCCGCAGGGCAAGGCGCTGCGCGCGACCGAAGCCAACCGCAAGAAGTTCGAAGCCGAGCGCACCGTCATCGAGAAGCGCAACGAAGAGCGCCGCAATGCCGCCGCCGGCATTGCCGAGGGCCTCAATGGCCGCTCGGTCATCATGATCCGCCAGGCGGGCGAAACCGGCCAGCTCTACGGCTCGGTGGCCTCGCGCGACATCGTCGAGGCCCTGGCCAATGACGGCTTCACCGTGCAGCGTTCGCAGGTCGATCTCGCAGACCCGATCAAGTCGGTCGGCCTGCACACGGTCGCGCTGCTGCTGCACCCCGAAGTCGCCGTCTCCATCACCGTCAACGTCGCCCGCTCCGAGGACGAGGCCAACCGCCAGGCCCAGGGCGAGGACCTGACGGTCACCACCTATGACGAGGACACCGAAGGCGACTTCTCGGCCGGCCAGGCCGACGCTGCCGCGGACCGCTCGGAACTGGGTGGCGAGGAAGCCTGAGGCACGCCTCACGCGATGAATTCGGGAAGGCCGGGCATGCGCCCGGCCTTTGCTTTTGTCATCCGGCGAACACCAGGACCCGGCAAACCCCGGCGGAACGGCTCACGCACCGCCGCCTCTCCACCCGCGATATCACCCCAGCGAAGGGCCCATCCTGGGATGCTGCCCCAGCTGCGAGGTGTATGAGTGGGGCGAGTGAAACGGGGGCGGGCGCTAGCGCCACCAGTTCCGCCTGTCATCCCGGCGAAAGCCGGGACCCATCCTGAGATACTGCACCAGCCGCAAGATGTGTGAATTGGGGCAGGAATGCAGCCGCTCTTCCCGTGCTCGTGGTGGTGTTCAGGGCTGGGTCCCGGCCTGCGCCGGGATGACAGCCGGTGAGTAGGCAGGATGGTGCCACAGGCACAATGCGTCCCCCTCCCCCTTGAGG
>NZ_JZEX01000031.1 GCF_000969415.1 Devosia geojensis
CTCCACCCCCGACCCCTTCCCGCCTCACTGCTTGACGAGGATCGGCGTGCCGTCGGGCACGCGGTTGTAGAGATCGATCACGTCCTGGGAGAGCAGGCGCACGCATCCGCTGGAAACGGCGCGGCCGATCGACCATTCCTCGGTGGTGCCGTGCAGCCGGTAGAGCGTGTCGCCGCCGGTATCGTGGATATAGAGCGCGCGTGCGCCGAGCGGGTTGCCGATGCCGGGCTCCATGCCGTGCCGGTAGGGCTCGAGCTCGGGCTGGCGCTCGATCATCTCGGCGGGCGGCGTCCAGCGCGGCCATTCGCGCTTGTAGGCGATGCGGGCCCGCCCGCCCCAGGCGAAGCCATCGCGCCCGATGCCGACCCCGTAGCGCATGGCCCGGCCCTCGGGCATGGTCCAGTAGAGGAAGCGGTTGGGCGTATCGACGACCACCCGGCCCGCCGGCTCGCCGGTCGGGTTGTCGACCTCCTGGCGATAGTAGCGGGGGTCGATCTTGGTGAGATCGGCGGCGGGAACGGGGAACTGCTCGAATGGCATGGCCGCGTACATGTCGAGGTATTCCGGCGCGATCACCGCAGGTTCGGGCGCGACCACCCGCGGCGATTGGGTCGTGGTGCAGCCGGCCAGCGCAACGGCCGCAAGGCTGATGCCGCCCAGCATGAGCTGGCGGCGCGAAACTGTGTTTTCCATGGGATTTCCGTCCGGGCGGCACCGGCGCCGCCTCTTTCATATCTCGACCGGGAAGGGTGAACCGGCCCCGGAGGGGACCGTGGCTCATGCCTCTCGCGGCGGACGGAACTGGCTGTGATGGATGCGGAAAGCCGGTTGCCAGGGCACGTGGAAGCCTGGAACCGCGCCGGCCTCGGCCACGAGCTGCGGGGCCGGCTGCGGCAGGATGCCGAGGCAGCACTTGGCATACGGCACGATGATGGGAGCCTTGGCGTCGCAGGGCTGGACACGCTCGGTCGCGACCGAGCGGTCTTCGCACGCGATCGCTGTCGTCAACGGTGTGAGGACGAGATCCGACAGCGCATTGGCGACCGTCGGCCGCCCGAGGAAGGCGGTCAGCAGCAGAACGAGGACGAGCAGGGGGAGGCGTCGCATGACCGCCTTCTAGCCACGGAATTGTGGCAATGGCCAGATCGTGGCCGCCGAATCGGACCCCGGTGTTGCAGGCTTGCACCGCATCCCGGCCGAACCGGCCGCCTGCCCCTACGACTGCCGCACGCCGGCGTGCCGCAGGATGGCTTCGACCGTGACCTCGATGGCCCCGCGCGTATCGATCTCGTGATCGGCCGCCTCGCGCAGCAGCGGTTCGACCTAGGCCGCCGAGAGCTCCATGGCCGGCTCGGCCCCTTCGAGGTCCCAGACGGTCGCCATGTGGGCGTCCTCGCCTTCCGGCTCCTCGACCCGGAAGACCCGGTCGGCGCAGTCGAGCGCCAGGCGGAAGCGGGTGCGGCTCATCGGATCGGCGACGAGGTCCCCGGCCGAGCCCACCCACAGCACCAGATTGCCCTTGGCGATGAGATAGAGCGCGCCTTCGGCCAATGCGAAGCGTTCGAGATTCTCGCCCGCCATGACATAGGCGCGGCCCGATCGGCCCCGCCAGCTGGCGCGCCGCCGCTCGTGCGGCAGATACCCGGTCATGTCGGCGATTGGCGCCATCGGCGTTCCCTCTCCTGCCGCTCCACAAGGAGAACAAAATTAGAACAAAATGCAGCGCACGTCAAGCGCCGCATCAGCGGTACTCTATATGTATGGATATGAGTGAAGATTCTGTCAACATGTAGTGGTGCAATCGGGACGGCGACACCAGCGAGGTAGCATCATCCCACCCCACCCCCGGCTGTCATCCCGGCGAAAGCCGGGACCCATCCCGAGATGCTGCAGCAGCCGCAAGGCGTGTGAACGAGGCAGGACGAACGCCACCGGTCTTCCCGTGCGAGTGGATAACGTCAGGGCTGGGGTCCCGGCTTTCGCCGGGATGACAGCCGGTGGACGGGTGAGATCTTACCCCTTCACGCCCTATTCCGACGCCTTCAGCGCATCGAGCTTTTCACGCAGGTCCGGCGGCATCGGGCGGTCGAGCCCGCGTGCGTCGGCTTGGCCGATGAGCTCGTTCGTGCCCGTTTCGATCGCCTCGCGCAGGCGCGTGAGGAAAACGTCGGGCGCCAGGCCCGGCTGGATGGGGGGCAGGAACTTCGCCTCGGCTTCGCCCGGCCAGAGGATGAGGCTGTTGCGGCCCCAGAAGAGGCCGGAATTGAGCGCCACCGGCACGACGGGAACCTTGAGCTCGTCGTACATGCGCGCCACCCCGAACCGGTAGTCGGGCGGCGCCAGGGGCGCCTTGCGGGTGCCTTCCGGGAAGATGACGATGCGGCAGCCGCGCGCGATGGCGTCCCGCGCCTGGCGCATCATTTCGGGGATCGCCTCGGCGCCCTTCTGCCGGTCGACCTCGATGCAGTCGAGCGAGCGTGCCGCCCAGCCGAAGAAGGGGATGCGCATCAGCTCCTTCTTGACGATGTAGGCCGGTCGGCCGGTGTGCGGGAAGACGGCGAAGACGTCCCAGTCGCTCTGGTGCTTGGAGGCGATGATGCAGCCGCCGGGCGGGATGTTCTCCTCGCCCGTGACCCTGGTGCCCACGCCCGCGATCCAGCGCATCAGCCAGGTGTTGGAATGGCACCAGTAGCTGGCGAGGGCCCAGCCGAGGGCGGTGCGGCGGCGCGCGATGATGCCGATGATGCCGATGACTATGGCCAGCACCACCGTCTGGCCGAGAAAGAGGAGATAGAACAGGGCCGAGCGCACGGCCTGCACGACGGTCTTCAAGGTGGCGATCCTCCGCGGGGCGCGACGCCCGGCCCTTCCTCATTAGCCGGACCCGGCTCCGATGGCGAGGCTGTTGGAGCGTTTTCAGGAAAAGTGGACGCCACTTTTCCGGGGGCGAAAGCGCGACAAAACAAGGACTTATAGCCTCCGTTCCGCTTCCGTCAGAACGGAAAAGGATCGCCGTTCCGCTGAATGGCGATCCTAGGAGGTCTGCGACAGGAATCGCCGCACGGTCATGCGCGAGGTGACGGCAGTCAGGGCCGCGATCACCAGCACCACGGCGACGATGCCGACGATCCCGTCCCAGCCGAGCACGAACCGCCCGAACAGCACGCCGACCTGCGCGCCCGCCTCGTCGGAAATCACGTTGCCGGCGGCCATGCCGACGAGGAGGAAGAAGACGATGGCCGCCACCCCCCCGATGACGCCGCCCCGCAGCCCGATGGCGAGGAACCGGCCCTGGAACTCGCCGGCGATGAAGCCGTTGGAGGCGCCGATGAAATGCAGGACATCGACGATCTCGCGGTTGGAGGCCATGGTGCCGCGCGTCGCAAAGATGATGGCCAGCACCGTGGCGACGGCGATGAGCGCCAGCGCCAGGAGGCCCGAGACGACGATGGTGCCGGCCATGGTGTTGAGCTGCTGGCGCCAGGCGGCATGGGTGTCGAGGCTCGCCCCGTTGATGGCGCCGAGATTGCTGCGCAGGTTCTCGATATCGGCATTGGCCGGGTCCGCCAGTTCCACGACGACGAGACGCGGGATCTCGATGGCCGAAAGGTCCAGTCCCTGGCCGAGCCAGGGCTCGAGCAGGCGCTGGCTTTCCTCGAGCGTCAGCGCATGCGCCGAGGCGACGCCCGGCGTCGTCTGCGCCAGCGTCACGGCGGCGCGCAGGTTGCTCTCCATCACCTCGCCGGCGATGGGGCGGATCTGGATGGTCACCTCGCGCCCGACCTCGGCCGACCAGGCGATGGCCGATTTCTGCACCAGCACCACGCCGCCGAGCGTCACCGCCGACAGGAACGTCATGATGGCGATGAGCAGCAGAAGCGTGCGCCCCGCCACCGACTTGTCGGGAACGATCGGCGCGCCGCCCTTGCCCAGCGGCAGGCGGAACGGCAGGCGATCGAGAAGGCTGCTCATGGCGTCGTCCTCACGCGCGTTCTACTCATGGATCTCGAGCTCGCCTTTGGTGAGCACCATGCGCGGATAGGAAAAACGCTCGAGCAGCGGCAGCTCGTGGGTGGCAAGGATGATGGTCATGCCGAGCGTGCGGTTGAGTTCGGCAAAAAGGTGGACGAGCCGCGAGGAAAGGTCCGGATCGACATTGCCGGTCGGCTCGTCGGCGAGCAGCACCTTGGGGCGGGCGATGACGGCGCGCGCGATCGCCGCGCGCTGCTTCTCCCCGCCCGAGAGCAGCGAGGGGAAGGCGTCCATGCGCTCGCCGAGCCCCACCCATTCGAGCAGCTCCGTGACGTTGTTGCGGTATTCGCCCTCGGCCTGCCCCAGGACCCGCAGCGGCAGCGCCACGTTCTCGTAGGTCGTCAGGTGGTCGAGCAGGCGGAACTCCTGGAAGACGATGCCGATGTGCCGGCGCATCTGTAAAAGCGCGTCCTGCGACAGGTCCGCGACGTCCTCGCCGAACATGGTCACGCGCCCGCGCGTCGGTTTGAGCGACAGCAGCAGCAGGCGCAGCAGCGACGTCTTGCCGGCGCCCGAGGGGCCGGTGAGGAAGTGGAAGGTGCCCGGCTCGATGGCGAAGGTCAGGTCGCGCAGGATTTCCGGTCCGTTGCCGTAGCGCAAGCCGACGTCGGAAAATTCGATCAAGGCGCGTGGGCTCCGTATTGCGTGAGGCGAATCAGCTTGGCCGCATCATATCAGCCCGGCGGGCGAGAGCGCGGCCAGGTCCGCCTTTCGGTGTGGATTGCGACGCAATTGTGATGCTGGCCCCGATATGCCGGTTTGAGGAGTGTTAACCGGGGCGTGTCTAGGGTGCCGCGTCCGTCCGAACAGCGTCGCCGCCCATGATCATCACCTGCCCGCATTGCAGCACCCGCTACCAAGTGGCCTATGAGGCCATCGGGGCGGCCGGGCGCAAGGTCCAGTGCGCCGCCTGCCGCAAGGACTGGCAGGAAAGGCCGCCGGAAGCCGATCCCGAAACCGAAGCCGCCGACCAGCTCTTCGATTCGATCGCCGAGGACGGCCTCGACGAGGCGATGGTGGCCGAGGAGCGGTCGCTGTCGGCCCGCATCGAGGCGCGCCTCGCCGTCGAACGGGCCAAGGCCGAGGCCGCCGAAGCCCCCGTGCCCGCCCCCGCCCCGGCGGACGCCGAGGACCCGACGACCCTCAAGCGCCGCCAGCGCGCCTTCAGCAAGCGCCGCAAGCTGCTCAACCGCGACCTGCCCATGGCCCGCCTGCGCCGCATCGCGCGCATGGGCGTGCTCGTTGCGCTTGTCGGGCTCGTTGCCGGGCTCTATCTCGGCCGCGCGCCCATGGTGCGCCAGTTCCCCCAGCTCGCCGGCCTCTATGCCGCGCTCGGGCTCGACGTCAACGTCGTCGGCCTCGATTTCGCCGGTCTCCAGACGCGCCGGCTGCTGCGCGAGGGCCGCGAGGTGCTCGACGTCGGGGCCGAGATCGTCGGGCTCGATCCGCGCGCGGTCACCGTGCCGTCGGTGGTCGTCGCCCTGACCGATGCTGAGGGCGCGGTCGTCTACCAATGGAGCGTCGCGGCTCCCGCGCGCACGCTCGTTGCCGGCGAGCGCGCCCGCATCGAAACCCAGCTCCCCGCGCCACCGCCCGAGGCGGTCGGCGTGCGTCTGAGCTTTGCCGGCGCCGCCCCGGCGCGCCAGAACGCGGGAGCAGTTTGATGGCGAGGATCCTTGTGGCCGAGGACGACGATTCGGTACGCGCCTTCGTCGACACGGCCCTGCGCATCAAGGGCCACGACGTGGTGCTGGCCGAGGACGGCGGCCTTGCCGCCGAGATCATCGGCGAGGAGGAGGGCCGCTTCGACCTCCTGCTCTCCGACATCAAGATGCCGATCATGGACGGCATCGCCCTCGCCCTCGACGTCGGCGCGCGCTTCCCGGCCGTCACCATCCTCCTGATGACCGGCTTTGCCGAACAGCGCGAGCGCGCCCACGGGCTCGACGCCCTCATCTACGACGTCATCCCCAAGCCCTTCACCCTCTCCGACCTCGTCGCCAAGGTCGACGACGCCCTCGCCGGCAAACCGGTAGAGATCGTGCCGCTGGGGCGGCGGGGGCTGGACGGTTGACATCGCGTTTGTATATACAAATGTATAGCAAGGCGCTATGATCGGCGAGATTGCCGGCTTCGACTGGGACGACGGCAACTGGCCCAAATGCGGCAAGCATGGCGTCTCGCGCGAGGAAATCGAAAGCGTGTTGCTCGGAGCGCCGGGTATGTATCGCGATCCGTCTCCCAACGAAATGCGCTTCCGTGCCATCGGCCGGTCGTTGCAAGGGCGCTATGTCTTTATCGCCTTCACGATCCGGGAGAGCGGCGGCGAGCGACGTATCCGGCCCGTCAGCGCCCGCTATATGCATCACAGGGAGATCAAGCGCTATGAGCAAGGCTGAACTGAAGCAGATGCCGCCGCTGACGAGCGACGAGGAGGCGGAGCGGTTCGTCGAAGAGGCCGACCTTTCCGAGTACGATCTCAGCGTCTTCAAGCCGATGCGGTTCGAATTCGCCAAGAAATCCGCCGTCCTCAACATGCGCATACCGCCGAGCCTCCTCAGCGCGGTCAAACGCAAGGCAGAGGCCAAGGGCGTGCCGGTGACCCGCTATGTGCGCATGCTGATGGAAGAGGACGTTTCGCGGCCATAGTGCCGGAGCCGTTTTGGCACCATGCCGATACACCCCGATGTCATCCCGGCGAAGGCCGGGACCCAGCCTGAGATGCCGCACCAGCCGCAAGGTGTGAGGCGGAGACAATCGCTCCTGGCGTGCGTATTGACGCGTTCAGGGCTGGTTCCCGGCCTTCGCCGGGATGACAATCGAGGGTGGGTGAGGCAATGTGCCTTAGCCGGGCCCTCACATCGCCTCGATCTTCATTTCCCCACCCTTCCCATCCGTCATGAAGGCCAGGAACGCCTCGGCTTCCGCCTCCAGTCCCTCGCGCGTCTTGCCCGTCACCGGCGTGCCGGTGAGGATGTCCAGCACGCCGCCAGCCTTGGTCTTGGCAAAGCCCCAGCTCGCGCCGACCATGCCGTCGATCAGCACCGAGCCGCGGTTGGTCTCGCCCTGCCAGAGCCGGCCGACATCGGCGGCGGCAACCATGCGGGAGCGGTCGGCAAAGCCGAGGATGACATTGTCGTAGACGGGCAGGAAGCGGATGGGCGCGGGCGTCTCGGCATCCGGGCGCGGCGCCTCGGGCAGGTCATAGAGGACGCGGCCGGCCTCATCGCGGAACTCGACGAGCTCGCCGCGCACGGCCTTGAAATCGGCATCGAGCTTGGTCAACCCGCACCAGGCCTGCATGTCGGCGACGCTCGCCGGCCCGAAGGCGGCGAGGTACCGTTTGACGAGCTGCCGGCGGGTGATGTCGGGCTTTGGAGGCTCGATCCAGTTGCCGATGCGGGTGAGGACCGGCGCATGGCCCGATCCCCAGATGCGGGTCGGCGGGATCTGGACGAGGGTATCGCTGACCTGCAGCAGCGTCGTCATCGACAAAGGATCGGGCTCTGGAAAGCGCTCGACCAAAGCCTTGCGCAGCGCGCCCGCCGTCATCGGCCCTTTGTCGAGCAGGCGCCGCCCGGCGCGGATCATCGCCTGCCGGTCGCCGGCGCCGAACCGCTTGGCGAACTGGCCGCCCCACATGCGCTCCAGCACCGGCTGCACGAGCTTGCGGATGCCGACCATGTCGGGCACCGAATGGAGGTGCAGCGTGCCGCGCATGGTCGTGGCGCGCAGCAGCGTCCTCTCCTCGATGAGCCTGGTCATGGCCTCATGGCGGAAGCCCTCGAGCCGGCTCCACAGCGCCTGGTACGGCCCCTCGCTGATCTGCGCCTGGGGACCTGAGAGGAACTCGATGGCCTCGACGATCGGGCGATCGGCGCGCACGAGCAGCATCTGCCGGGCAAGCGTCGCGCGGTTGAGCTCAAGGCGGGTGAGCACGGGGACGGACATGGCGGTCTCCTCCTCTCGGGTGACGACCATATCCTCCTTCAGCAGTGCTGACAGGGTGTGGCAGCAGGAGAGATGACCATCTCCAAGTGCCGCCCCAATCTGGATGTCACCCCGGCGAAAGCCGGGGCCCATCCTGAGATGCGACCATAGCCGCAAGGTGTATGAAACGGGCTAGGAGCGCAGCCGCTCTTTGCGCACACGTTGAGGCGTTCAGGGCCGGGTCCCGGCTTTCGCCGGGATGACAACCGGTGGGTGGGCGCGATGGTGCCACGAGCACGATCCGACGTGGGATACCCCTCACAGCCATTCGGGCACGCTGTCGAGCCCGATCAACTCCTCGATGGTCTTCCTCGGCCGGATGACGTGATACTTGCCGCCGTCGACCAGCACCTCGGGGATCAGCAGGCGCGAGTTGTAGGTCGAGGCCATGACCGCGCCATAGGCGCCCGCGCTCATCACGGCGATCAGGTCGCCCTCCTTGACGCCGGCGATGGTGCGGCCCCTGGCGAGGTAGTCGCCGGACTCGCACACCGGTCCGACGATGTCGGCGGTGATCGCGGGCAGGTTCGACGGGTTGACCGGCACGATGTCGTGGTGAGCCTCGTAGAGGGTCGGGCGGATGAGGTCGTTCATGGCCGCATCGACGATGACGAAGTTGGTGGCGCCCGGCTTCACATATTCCACCCGGGTCACCAGGATACCGGCATTGCCCACGATGAGCCGCCCCGGTTCTATGACGAGCTTGCAGCCCAGCTGCCCCACCTTGTCGCGCACCACCGCGGCATAGGCCTGCGGATGGGGCGGGGCTTCCTGGTCGTGGTCGTAGGGGATGCCGAGGCCGCCGCCGACGTCGACGTGCTCGATATCGTGGCCGTCGGCCCGCAGGTCCCTGACGAGGTCGGCCATCAGCTGGAAGGCGTTGCCGAAGGGCTCGAGGTCGGTGATCTGGCTGCCGATATGCATGTCGACGCCGACGGCGACGAGATTGGGCAGTTCGGCGACGCGCTTGTAGATCTCGCGGGCCCTGGCATAGGGAACGCCGAACTTGTTCTCGGCCTTGCCGGTCGAGATCTTGGCGTGGGTGCGCGCGTCGACATCCGGATTGACGCGCACCGAGACGCGCGCGGTCAGCCCCATGTCGGCGGCCACCATCGACAGGCGCTCGAGCTCGGGCTCGCTCTCGACGTTGAAGCAGACGATGCCGGCCTCGAGGCCCCGCCGCATCTCGGCGACCGTCTTGGCGACGCCCGAGAACACTATTCTTTCGGCCGGAATGCCGGCGGCGAGCGCCCGCTCCAGCTCGCCGAGCGAGACGACGTCGGCCCCTGCCCCTTCATTGGCCATGAGCTTCAGGACCGCCTGGTTGGAATTGGCCTTCATCGCATAGGCCAGCAGCGTCGGGATGCCCTCGAACGCCTCCTTCACCACCCGCACGTGCCGGCGCAGCGTCGCCGCCGAATAGACGTAGAACGGCGTGCCGACCTTTTCGGCCAGCGCGTTGAGATCGATGTCCTCGGCGTGCAGGACGCCGTCGCGGGGGGTGAAGTGGTGGACCAAGGCGGAACTCCAGGCTGTTCACCGAGACACGCCCCATCCTCGATGTCACCCCGGCGAAGGCCGGGGCCCATCCTGAGATGTCTTGCCGCGCCGCCAGGTGGCGTAGTCGGCACCGCTCATGCACCTTGCGGCTGCACGCGGTATCTCAGGATGGATTCCGGCTTTCGCCGGAATGACACCGTGGCTGTTGCGCCTCCGGTGGTCTCGACTTCCGTCTAGATCACCCCCGGGCAAAACGAAAGCCAATCCCTTCAATCGCCGCCATAAACGGCTTCGATGTGCTCGGCGACCAGCTCCTGCAGCTCCCACAGATGCGTGTCGTGCAATCCCATCGATTCCAGCCGCGTCACGGTCTCGTAGAGGTATTCGGCCATCGAGCCGCGCGAGCCGGCGGCCCTGGCGAGGACCGCCGCGACCTCGTGCGGGGAAAGGCCGGTCACGTAGCGGCCGGAATTCCTGTCGATGCAGAAGGTCAGCGCCCGCACGTTGCCGTCGCGCGAGGCGACGTTCACCCAGCGCGGCGGAAAGGCCGAAGGCTTCCAGGCCATCTCGCGCTCGAAAAGTTTGACGACGTTCTCCTCGACGCCTGCCGACGGCAGCCGGTAGAGCACGCCCTTGCACGCCCCGCCCCGGTCGAGCGCGAGCATCAGGCCGGGGTTCTCCTCGCTGCCGCGCCAGCGCGTGTTCCAGCCGAGGCAAAAGGCCCGGTGCCAGCCGCGCAGGATCCCGACGCGCATCTCGACCACCTCGCACGCCGGCTTCCAGATGAGCGAGCCATAGGCGAAGATCCAGATTTCGGAAAGGTCCGGCTCCTTGGCTTTGAGGCTCCGCCACGTCGTGAGGTGATCCTCGATCGTTGCCCGCTCGTAGCCCGGCTGCGGATCGGGCATGGCCTCGTCGATGATGGCGGGCTGGACGAAGGCGACGTGCCTTTCGGTCAATCGCAGCGGACGGCGCTTGGGCATGGGACGGATGCTTCCTTCCGAATGACGCCGCGAACTCGGCACGGTCCCCTCCCCCTTGAGGGGAGGGGTTGGGGTGTCGCCTAGTGTACCCCTCTGACTGTTCCGCCGGGCGGGCCGATTT
>NZ_JZEX01000032.1 GCF_000969415.1 Devosia geojensis
GGGGTGGTGCGGTGATCCACTAATGGACCCCCACCCTCCAGGGGGGAGGGGAGCCTCTGCCTCCGGTGTCCGCCAAGACTGACAGCGTCTAGCAACGTTCGCCGAACTGCAGCAATCTTCTCGGCTGAGGGAGGATTCGGCGATGAGCGAATTACGCGAGCGCTTTCGGCAACTGGTGGGCTTCGCCCCGGTCGAGATGACGCTGGCTGATGCCCGCGCCAGCGAGATGGACGGCGTGGTCCGCGAGGATCTCGCCTTCCATCTGCCCGACGGCACGCCGGTGCGCGGCATCCTGATGCGGCCGGCGGGGCAGGGGCCCTATCCGGCCATCCTTTATGCCCATGCGCATGGCGGCCGGTACGATATCGGGGCGAGCGAGCTGATCGAGGGCCGTCCCGAGATCCCCGATCCGGCCGGCCTCACCTTCGCTCGGGCCGGCTATGTCGTGCTCGCCATCGACATGCCGACCTTCGGCGAGCGTTCGACCATCACCGAGAGCGCCGCGGTCAAGGCGGCGCTCTGGTATGGCCGCACGATTTTCGGGCAGATGCTTTGCGAGCAGGCCGGCGCGCTCTCCTGGCTTGCGGCGCGTCCGGATGTCGATGCGGCGCGCATCGGGGTTACCGGCATGTCCATGGGCGCGACGCTCACCTATTTCCTCGCCGCTCTCGATGCGCGCCCCGCCGCCATCGCGCATCTGTGCTGCTACGCCGATTTCGCCACGCTCGTCGCGCTCGGCGCGCATGACAGGCATGGGCACTACCTCACCGTCCCGGGCCTGCTTTCGGCGATGTCGACCGGCGCCATCGCCGGCCTCGTCGCGCCGCGTCCGCAGCTCGTTCTCGTCGGCACCGACGACCCCCTCGCGCCACCGGAATCCGTCGCGCGGGCGGAGGCGGATACGGTTCCTGCCTATACGGCCGCGGGCGCAGCGGAGAATTTCCGTATCATGCGCGAGGAGGGCGTCGGCCATCGCGAGACGCCGGCCATGCGCGCTGCGGTCCTCGCCTTCTTTGCCCGGCACCTCAAGGGGGAAGCCCCATGAGCCTCCATATCGTGCGCCTCGGTACGCCGCGCGGCAAGGGCGAAGGGCTGCGGCTCGGCACCGTGCGCCGCCCGCCGCGCGGCGTGCCCAAGGCCGAGTTCGCCTCACGCGACTATTACGACGTCTGGCTGCCGCTGCTCTCGCCGAGCGCCGACCTCGTCGCCGAGGCGCTGAAGGCGGAGGACGACAAGGCCTGGAAGGCCTTCGTGCGTAAGTTCAAGGCGCAGATGAAGGAGCCCGCCGCCGCCCAGGCGCTCGATCTCCTCGCCGCCCTCTCGCACACCACCGACCTCGCCGTCGGTTGCTATTGCGAAAGCGAGGCGCGCTGCCACCGCTCTGTGCTGCGCGAGCTGCTCGCCGAGCGGCACGCTGACATCGCCTAAACGTCCACACAAGCAAGCGCATATAGCACGGTTCCCCTTCTCCCCTTGGGAGAAGGTGCCCCGCAGGGGCGGATGAGGGGTCAGCGATGCTTCACCAAGCGCCGGCGTGTGTGGGGCATCGCTGACCCCCTCACCCTTATTTTCCGCTGGACGCGGAAAATCTGTCCCTCTCCCACAAAGGGGAGAGGGGAAGTGCCCGTTGTCGTCTCTGTGACGTGTGGTTGCCCTGCCCCGAAAGGAGTCTCGGCCCCCTCAAGTCATCATACAAATCCTTCTCGTTTGTATGTTGACTTGCCTCGTTCTTCCATACCAGATTCCCGCGAGGTGACGGCCGGGAGGGTCGCCGCCGGGCTGCCGTTTTGCGGCGCATCGGATCGCACCGCCTGAACCAGGAGGAGGTTCTGGCGCGGCGGTCGACACATGGGAGGAATTGTCGATGTTTCATCTGCCGAAGCTGGCGACGGCCGCGCTCGTCGCCACGGCGCTTTCGGTGACGGGCGCAAGCGCCCAGACCGTGCTGCGCTCGTCCGATACCCATCCGGACGGCTACCCGACCGTCGAGGCGGTCAAGCATTTCGGTGAATTGCTCGCGGAAAAGACCGGCGGGCGCTATTCGGTGGAGGTTTTTCACTCGGCCCAGCTCGGCCAGGAAGCCGACACCATCGAGCAGACGCAGTTCGGCGTCATCGATATGAACCGCATCTCGGTCGGCGCATTCGGCACGCAGGTGCCGGAAGCCACCGTCCTGCAGCTGCCCTATATCTTCCGCTCCACCGACCACTTCCACAACGTGCTCGATGGTCCGATCGGCGAGGAGATCCTCGCCGCGTTCGAGGCGGTGGATGTCGTTGCGCTCGCCTATTACGATGCCGGCGCCCGCTCGTTCTACAACAGCCAGCGCCCGATCACCTCGCCGGCCGACGTCGAGGGCATGAAGTTGCGCGTCATGCAGTCGGATGTCTTCGTGGACATGGTGGCGGCGCTCGGCGGCAATGCCACGCCCATGCCTTATGGCGAGGTCTATTCGGGCATCCAGACCGGCGTCATCGACGGGGCCGAGAACAACTACCCGAGCTTCGATACCGCCGGGCACGCCGAGGTCGCCAAGTACTATTCGCTCGACGAACACCTGATGGTGCCCGAAGTGCTGGTCATCTCCAAGATCGTCTGGGATGGTCTCACCCCCGAGGACCAGGCGCTCTTCCGCGAGGCGGCCAAGGAGTCGGTCGCGCACCAGCGCGAGCTCTGGCAGGCGCAGGAAGTGGCCTCCAGGGAGGCCGTCGAGGCGCTGGGCGCGGTCATCAACGAAGTGGACAAGCAGCCCTTCATCGATGCCATGGGCCCGGTCTACGAGAAGTACGTGACCGATCCCGCGCTGCAGGACCTGGTCGCGCGCATCCAGGCCACCGAAGGTTGACGAGGCCATCCGGGCCGGTCACCGGCCGGCCCGGACCACTCGGGAGGATTGCCCCGTGAGAGAATGGCTCCTGACGGTCAGCCGCGGACTGCGGACCCTGTCCACCGCCGCGCTCTACGTCGCCGGCGTCGGCCTCGTCGCGATGACGGTCATCGTCGCCTACCAGGTCTACATGCGCTTCGTCGTCAATTCGTCCCCGCCCTGGACCGAGGCGGCCGCGATCATGATCATGAGCTGGTTCATCTTCCTCGGCGCGGCGGTCGGCGTGCGCGAGAACTTCCATATGGGGTTCGACGTGCTGCTCTACATGCTCCCGGCCGGGGCAAAACCGTGGCTGCGCGCCATCAGCGACATCGCGATCTTCGCCTTCGCCTTCGGCATGGTCTGGTATGGCGGCGCGCTCGCCATCCGGTACCTGGGCACCCGCATTCCCGTGCTCGGCCTACCGCAGGCCTTCACCTATCTGCCCATCGTCGTCTCGGGCGTCCTCATGTGCCTGTTCTCGCTCGAGCGCCTGGCTTTGCGCCTCGGCGGCGAGCCGGTGGACGATCCCGTGACCGAACCCACCATCACCGAGGCCTAAAGCGCGATGGAATACTGGATTCTCTTTGGCGTCTTCACGCTCCTGATGGTCATCGGCACGCCCATCGCCTTCTGCCTCGGCATCGCGAGCTTCGCCACTATCGTCTATCTCGGCCGCCCGCCCATCGTCGTCTTTCAGCAATTGAACTCGGGCGTCTCGGCCTTCACCCTCATGGCAATCCCGTTCTTCATCTTTGCCGGCGACCTGATGATGCGCGGCGGCATCGCCGAGCGGATCATCGCCTTCGCCGGCTCCGTCATCGGCCACGTGCGCGGCGGGCTGGGGCAGGTGAACGTCGCCGCCTCGACGCTTTTCGGGGGCATCTCGGGCTCGGCCGTCGCCGAGGCGGCGGCGGTCGGCGGCATCATGATCCCGCAGATGAAGGCGCGCGGCTATGGGGCCGACTATGCCGTCAACGTCACCTCGATGGCCGCGCTCATCGCGCTGCTGCTGCCGCCCAGCCACAACATGATCATCTACTCGCTCTCGGGCGGCGGGCGCATCTCGATTGCCGATCTCTTCACCGCCGGCATCATACCGGGCCTGCTGCTGGCGGCCGCGCTGATGATCACCGCCTATGTCGTCGCGCGCCAGCGCGGCTACCCCACCGAGCCTTTCCCGGGCTTTGGCAAGGCGATGCGCTATTTCCTCGTGTCCATTCCGGGCCTGCTGCTCATCGCCATCATCTTCGGGGGCGTGCGCTCGGGCATCTTCACGGCCACGGAAAGCTCGTGCATCGCCGTGCTCTACGCGCTGCTCGTCACGCTTCTCGTCTACCGCAGCCTCGGCTGGCGCGAGTTCGTCCACTCCGTCACCGGCGCGGTGCGCACCACCGCCATGGTGCTCTTCATCATCGGCGCCGCCGCATCCTTCGGCTGGCTGATGGCCTACCTGCGCGTCGCGCCGATCCTCACCGAGTTCGTCGGCTCGATCTCGACCGATCCGCTGGTCATCCTGCTGATGATCAACGTGCTGCTGCTCCTGCTCGGCACCTTCATGGACATGGGGCCGCTCATCATCATAACCACGCCGATCTTTTTACCGATGGTCACCGCCTTCGGCGTCGACCCCGTGCATTTCGGGGTGATCATGATCCTCAACCTCGGCATCGGGCTCAACACGCCGCCGCTCGGGCCGGTGCAGTTCGTGGCGGCGGCGGTCGGCAAGATCACGGTATGGCAGGCGATGCGGAGCGTCTGGCCGTTCTACCTCGCCGGTATCATCGTGCTCATGCTCGTCACCTACGTTCCGGCATTGTCGCTCTGGCTGCCGAGCCTTTTCCATTGAGGGCCATGATGACCATCGAAGCCGAGACCGGCCGGCCGGCGGCGCGCAAGCCCAAGCTTGCCGCCCTCGTCGTCAGCCAGTTGCGCAAGCGCTTTTCCGCCGGCGAGTTCGCGCGCGGCGACAAGCTGCCGACCGAGAACCAGCTCACGATGGAGTACCAGGTCAGCCGGACGGTCATACGCGAGGCGATCGCGACGCTCGCCGCCGACGGTCTCGTCGAGGCGCGGCAGGGAGCCGGCGTCTTCGTCATCGCCAATCTCAGCGCGGCCATCCGTTCCATCGGCTCGGAAACCGGCAGCCGCATCTCGGACGCCATCAACGTCCTGGAAGTGCGCATGGGCATCGAGATCGAGAGCGCGGGCCTTGCGGCGCTGCGTCGCACCAGCTCGCAGGATGCCGCCATCCACGAGGCCTATCACGAATTCGACCGCCTGCTCGAGCTCGGCCTGCCGACCGGCAAGGCGGATTTCTCCCTCCACCGCGCCATCGCGGCGGGAACCAACAATCCGTTCTACGTGCAGGTGCTGGATGCCTTGGGCAGCCGCACCATCCCCTGCGACATCTCCTCGCCCTGGGCGACCGAGGGCGTCCTGACGCGCGACTACCAGGCGGGCCTGCAGGCCGAGCACTGGCAGATCATCTCGGCCATTTCTATGGGCGATGCCGAAACCTCGCGCGAGGCCATGCGCGCCCATCTGTCGCGCAGCCAGGAGCGCTATCGCGCCCGCCTCAAGGCCACGCGCGCCGTTTCACCCCGCAACACCCAAGCCTGAGGATACTTCCATGACTACAGACTACGACATCCGTTTCGCCGTCGATCCGGCGAGCGCGGCGGTGATGACGACGTCCGAATTGCGCGAGAACTTCCTCGTCGACGACCTCTTCGCTGCCGACCGCGTGGTCTGGACCTATACGCATTACGACCGCATGGCCGTCGGTTCGGCCGTCCCCGCCGCCGGGTCCCTGCCGCTCGAGGCCATCAAACCAACCGGCACGGCCGACTTCCTCGACCGGCGCGAGCTCATCGTCGTCAACATCGGCGGGGTCGGCACCATCACTGCCGATGGCGCCTCCTTCGATCTTGCCAATCGTGACATGCTCTATGCCGGCATGGGAACGAAGGCTCTCTCCTTCGCCTCCGCCGACGTCGCCAATCCGGCCAGGTTCTACCTCCTCAGCGCCCCCGCCCATGCCCGCCACGAGACCCGCCTCATTCGCATCGGCGAGGCCAAGCGCCTCGATCTCGGGTCGCAGGAGACCTCCAACGAGCGCTCGATCTTCCAGTTCATCCATGCCGAGGGGGCCAAGACCTGCCAGCTCGTCGTCGGCATGACGACCTTTGCGCCGGGATCGGTCTGGAACACCATGCCCGCCCACGTCCATGACCGGCGCATGGAGGCCTATCTTTATTTCGACCTGCCGGCCGACGCCTTCGTCGTCCACCTCATGGGCGAGCCCGACGAGACGCGCCACATCGTCGTGCGCAACGAGCAGGCGGTCATCTCCCCGCCCTGGTCGATCCACTCGGGCGTCGGCACCGCAGGCTACACCTTCATCTGGGCGATGGCGGGCGACAATGTCGACTATACCGACGTCGAGAAGGTCGAGATGGGCGACCTGCGCTGATGGCCGACCTCTCCGCATTCAGCCTCCAGGGAAGGGCGGTCCTCGTCACCGGCGCCAATACCGGGATCGGGCAGGGTATCACCCTCTCGGTCGCCCGCGCCGGCGGCCACGTCCTCGGCGCGGGGCGCTCGTCCATGGACGAGACGGCCGCGCTCGTCGCCGGTATCGGCGGGCACTTCACGGCACTGCAAGCCGATCTCTCGGACATCGGTGAAGCGCAAACCATGCTCAACGCCGCCTGGGAGGCGCATGGCCCCATCGACGGTCTCGTCAACAATGCCGGCATTATCCGCCGGGTCGATGCGCTCGACTTTTCCGAGGAGGACTGGGACAGCGTCATGGACGTCAACCTGAAGTCCCTGTTCTTCCTCTCCCAGGCCTTCGCCCGCCGGGCGCTCGGCGCCGGCCGGCGCGGCAAGATCGTCAACATCGCCTCGATGCTGAGCTTCCAGGGCGGCATCCGCGTCGCCTCCTATACGGCCTCGAAGAGCGGCGTGCTCGGCATCACCCGGCTCCTCGCCTGCGAATGGGCGGCGAGGGGCATCAACGTCAACGCCGTGGCGCCGGGCTATATCGAAACGAATAATACGCAGGCTCTACGCGCCGATCCGGACCGCTCCGCCGCGATCCTCTCGCGCATCCCTGCCGGGCGCTGGGGCGATCCCTCCGACATCGGCGACGCCGTGGCGTTCCTCCTCGCACCGGCATCGGACTACATGCACGGCGCCGTGGTGCCGGTCGACGGCGGATGGCTGGCGCGGTAGCCCCCTCATCCGGCGCTTCGCGCCCCCTTCTCCCACGAGGGGAGTAGGGAGGTGGCTATCAGCGCTTCTGTGGCGAAGCGTGGTTCTGCAGAAGTTGGCGTGAGGCACCTCCCTTCTCCCCTCGTGGGAGAAGGTGCCCCCGAAGGGGGCGGATGAGGGGGGACCCGTTGACCGCCTCCCCCATAGGTGAATAACTGCATGCTTGGCCGGCTCTCCCCCGCCGGCCTCGGATTCGCCCATTGCCGGAGGCCTTTGCCATGCCCACCGCGCCCAGCGCCGCCATCCTCGATGCCTGGCACGTCTTTTCGGCTGCCGCCGAGATCGGCCCCGGCCCCTACCGCTCGACGCTGCTGCTCGACACCCGCCTCGACTATCGGCGCGGTGCCGATGGCGCGGTGGAGGTGCGCCGGCGCGACACCGGCGCCTTGCTCCCGGTCATCGAGCGCTACGGCTTTGCCTGGACCAGCCTCGGCACCCCGCCGGACGACCTCTTCCCCATCCCCGAGTTCTACGAGCCCGACCGCAAGAACATGAGCTGCGGCTCGATCGGGGTGAACGTCTCAGCGCCGCGCGCCATCGAGAATTTCCTCGACATGGGGCACTTTCCTTATGTCCACACCGGCATCCTCGGCGAGGAGCCGCATACGGAGGTCAAGGAATACGACGTCGAGATCTCCTACGAGCGCGACGAGATCCTCGCCACCCGCTGCCGCTTCTACCAGCCGCGCGCCGCGCTCTCGGCCGACGAGGGGCAGGACGTCGAATACATCTACCGCGTGCCGCACCCCTATTGTTCGGTGCTCTACAAATCCTGCCCCGCCGACGAGAGCCGGCTCGACGTCATCGCCATCTTCTGCCAGCCCATGAGCGAGGACACCATCCGCGCCCATCTCCTCCAGTCGATGATCGACGAGGAGAACACCCTCACCGGCATGCGCCGCTTCCAACAGACCATCTTCGGGCAGGACAAGCCGATCCTCGAGAACCAGTACCCCAAGCGCCTGCCTCTCGACCCGCGCGCCGAGACCCCGATCCGCGCCGACAAGTCCGCCATCGCCTACCGCCGCTGGCTGAGCCAGAAAGGCGTCAACTACGGCGTCATCCCGCAGGCGGCGTGATGACGGTGTCGATGTCGCGCGCAACCCCCCTCCCATCCTCCCCCGCAAGGGGGGAGGTGTTGGTCCGGCGGATTGGGCAGGATAGTGCCACAGACACGATGCTGGTCTCGCGGATTGGGCGGTATGGCGCCACAAGCGCGATGCGGCACCTCCCCCCTTGCGGGGGAGGATGGGAGGGGGGTGCCTTCCACAAGCACGGTCGGCCTCTCTCCCTTCCCTCCAAAGCGGTGACAGGCACCTTCCCCTCTCCCCTTGTGGGAGAGGGACAGATTTTCCGCGTCCAGCGGAAAATCAGGGTGAGGGGTCCGCGGTATTGCCGCGAACGCCGGCGCCTTTTTGAAGCATCGCAGACCCCTCATCCGGCGCTTCGCGCCACCTTCTCCCTCAAGAGCCTGCGCTCGGGAGCGCGTAAGCGCTACCCGAGTGGGAGAAGGGGAACCTTGCCATACACGATCGCCCCCCAAGAGGGAGAGGATCTGCAGGCGCTCACCCAATGACCCAGACCATGACCGATCTGCGCCATCCCGCCTGGCACCCCATCGCCTCCAGCGAGGACCTGCCCTTCCGCCACGTCTATCACGGCCAGCTCCTCGGCCAGGAGTTCGCCGTCTGGCGGGCCGACGACGGCAACGTCAACGTCTGGGAAAACCGGTGCCTCCACCGGGGCGTGCGGCTCTCCATCGGCCTCAACGAAGGCGCGGAGCTGAAGTGCCAGTACCATGGCTGGCGCTACGCCAACCGCTCGGCCGGCTGCACCTATATCCCGGCCCATCCGGCCGACGCGCCGGCCCGGCGCATCACCAACCGTACCTTTCCGGCGGTCGAAAGCCTCGGCCTCGTCTGGTCGGCCATGGGCGATGTCGCGCCCTTCGCGCCGCCGCTGCCCGAAGGCAATTGGCTGCCGCTGCGGCCCATTCCCGTCAATGCCCGCCCCGGCGCCGTGCTCTCAGCGCTCGCCGCCGCGCGCGAACCGGAGAGCGCGGTCGAGAGCCTGCCGCCGCTCGGCGCGCGGCTGGTGCTCGCCGGCGTCGAGGGCAAGCCTGCCGCCTTCTTCGTGCAGCCCCTCGATTCCGGCCGCGCCGTCATCCGGGGGATCGTCGAGGCGGAGCCGTGGGAGGATAGGCTTTCGATCCTGCACCTCTTCAACGAGCGCCTGTCGTCCCTGCGGCGCGAAATCGAGGCGCAAGCGGCATTGGAGGAAGCGCCCGAGCCGCTGGTGCCGGTCTACGAGCCCGTCTCGGTCGAGCTCTCCACCATGCCCGACATCCGCATCGGCCGGCAGGCGAAGCTTCGCGTGCGCGTCGCCCGCAAGTGGCAGGCGGGCGCGGACGTCACCGGCCTCGAGCTCGCCGCTCTCGAAGGGCACCTGCCGACCTTCCAGCCCGGCGCCCATATCGATCTGCACCTGCCCAACGGGCTCATCCGGCAATATTCGATCACCAACGGCCCGGGCGAGCTTTTGAGCTACACCATCGGCGTCAAGCGCGAGCCGGAGTCGCGGGGCGGCTCCATCGCCATCGCCGAGGAGCTGCGCGAGGGCGATGTCGTCGCCATCTCGGAGCCCCGCAACAACTTCCCGCTGCGCCGCGATGCGCTGAGAACCATCCTCATCGCCGGGGGCATCGGCATCACGCCGCTCCTTGCCATGGCCAAGGCGCTTCACGCGTCGCGCCTGCCGTTCGAGCTGCACGTCTTTGCCCGTTCGCCCGAGCACACCGCCTTTGCGGACGCGCTCGACAAGCTTGGGCAGAGTGTCGTCCGCCATATCGGGCTCGATCCTGCCGGCACGGCCGCCGAGATCGAGCGGCTGGTCTCCGGTTATGGTTTCGCGCGGCACCTCTATGTCTGCGGTCCCGGCCCGATGCTCGATCTCGTGCGCCGCTCCGCCGCCGCGGCCGGCTGGCCGGAGGAGGCGGTGCACTTCGAATACTTTAAGAACGTCAACGAGATCGACCTCTCCTCGACCTTCACCGTGGAGCTTGCCCGCTCGGCGCTGACCCTCACAATCCCCGCCGGCAAGTCGATCCTCGAGGTCATGCGCGAGGCGGGCGTCGATGCGCCTTCGTCGTGCGAGCAGGGCGCCTGCGGCACATGCCTGACGACCGTCATCGAGGGCGTTCCCGACCACCAGGACGTCTACCTCAACGAAACCGAGCGCCGCTCCAACACCTGCATGATGACCTGCGTCTCGCGCGCCAAATCCGAACGACTGGTGCTGGATATATGAGGATGAGTGCTGGCTTTCCGAATTTGCCGCAGCGGTGCCGAGAGCACGATCTGCCTCCCTCCCCCTTGAGGGGAGGGAATGAGGGTGGGGGTGGTTGTGTGGGTCCCCGATGG
>NZ_JZEX01000033.1 GCF_000969415.1 Devosia geojensis
GAGCTACCGAGGCTTCTCCCCACCCCAACCCCTCCCCTCAAGGGGGAGGGGCAGCATTGTGCCTGTGGCAGCAAAGCGCCACGCTAAATCGTCACTGCCCGCTTGGAAAGCGAGCGATGACGACCGGGTGATGGGAGGGCACCCCAACATCCACACCCACCGGCTGTCATCCCGGCGAAAGCCGGGACCCAGCCCTGAGCGCATCAACTGGCAAGGAAAGAGCGGCTGCGTTCTTCCTGCCCTGTTCACACACCTTGCGGTTGGGACGATATCTCAGGATGGTTCCCGGCTTTCGCCGGGATGACATCGGGGATGGGGAGGGTCGGTGCGGGAGTTCCCGGGGCCAGTGCCCCTAAGCCACCTCCAGCCCGGCGCCTCCGGCCTCCGCCGCCTCGAGGAGGGCGGCCAGCGCCATGACCTGGCGGTCGCGGATGCCGAGTTCGGCGAGGTGCCGGGCGGTGTTGCGCACGTAGTCGACATTGTTACCCGAGGAACCGACGGCGCCGATCACCATGCGCGCCTGTTCGGCAAGGGTCAGGCGTCCGGCGTACTGGTCGTGGTGGCGGTCGACGAGGAAGGCGAGCGCCTTGACCTCGCGGCCGTCGTCAAGCCGCACGCGCCGCGTCGCTTCCCGGTAGACGCTCGTCACCTGCTCGCGCGCCTTGAGATATTCGCGCACCCCGGGCCAGTCGGCCTCGGTCACCGCGAACGCCATGCCGCGGCAGGAGCCGCCCTCGACGAGGCCGAAGACCAGGCCCGGCCGCTCGGGCGTGCCGCGATGGTGGTGGGAATAGATGCAGAGGCTGCGATGGGCGCCATGCAGCACCGCCGGCCGGGCGGCCACGTGCGCGAAGCCCGGATTCCAGATCAGCGACCCGTAGCCGAAGACCCAGTAGGCCGATGAACCGATATCCGTTGCATCCATTGCCATAACCTATCCTCAATCCTAGTCGAGCAAACCCCTGCGCGGCAATTGCCCGTGGGGCGAAGCTGGTATGCGGCCCGCCCGGGGTTCGGGCCACCCGGAAACGGCGGGATAACACCGTCGCCTGACAAGCCCCGTCAGGATAGAAAGACGCCATGAACCGATTCGCCTATCTCATCCTTGCCATCGTGCTCTTCGTCGTCCTGTGGACGGGCGGCTGGTTCTTCCTGTCGGGCCAGGTGCGCGGCACGGTCGAAAGCCTTGCCGCCAATGACGGCGAGACGGCGCCGCGCCTCACCTGCGAGCGGCTCGATGTCGGCGGCTTTCCCTTCCGTTTCGACGTCGATTGCGCCGGGGCGCGGATCGTTTCGGGGGATATCACGGTCGCCGTGCCCGGGATCGGCGTTTCAGCCCTCGTCTACCGGCCGACGCACCTGATCGGGGCCGCGCGCGGCCCCGCGACGCTGACCGACGCCTTCACGGGGGCACGCAATTCCGTCTCCTGGAGCGCGCTCGATGCGAGCCTGCGCCTTGCCGGCTGGCGCATCGAGCGCTTCTCGCTCGTCGGGCGGGACCTCGCCTGGACCGACACGCTCTTCGGCGAGGCGCTGATCGCCTCGAGCAGCGAGGGCGAGGCGCACCTCATCGACATTCCCGAGCAGCTCGACGCCGAGGCCGGGCGCGCCGCGCTCGCCGGCTATGTGCGGCTCTCCGGGCTCGATGCGCCCGCCTTTGCCGTCGCCGGCGGCGAGACGCAGCTCGAAACGGAACTCACGGGCCTGCCGGCGGACCTGCGGCTCCTCGGCGCGCCCGATGCCCTGCGCGCCTGGCAGCAGGCGGGCGGGCAGCTGCGCATCGTCTCGCTCAACGCCACGGCGGGGCAGGATTATCTGCGCGCCGACGGCGAGGTGTCCCTCAACGATGCGGGACAGGCCGAGGGGCAGCTGCGCATCGCCTCACACGGGGTGGTGGAGCGGATCGAGGGGCTTTTCCCCGAGCCCTATCGCGGCCTCATCCTCGGCCAGCCGGCGGCGGACGGCAGCTACGCCAACACCATCAACCTGCGCGGCGGCGTCATCGCCTCGGGCATGGTGCCGGCGGGAATCATCCCGCCGCTGTTTTAGGCTAGTTCGAGTTTTCGCAGAATTGCCGGCTCCTTCGCCTCCCTCCCCCTTGAGGGGAGGGAATGAGGG
>NZ_JZEX01000034.1 GCF_000969415.1 Devosia geojensis
GAACCACCCCCACCCTCATTCCCTCCCCTCAAGGGAGAGGGAGGCCGATCGTGCCTGTGGCGCCACCACAGCAATGCTTCGCCACTAGCGGACCAGCCCATGCCGTTGCGTTTTCTTGCCAGCCGGATCGTCGACCTCGCCTTCGTGCTCTTCGGGGTTTCGGTGGTCGTTTTCCTGATGATTCGCCTCATTCCGGGCGATGCGGTCGCCATCATGCTCGGCGCCAACACCGAGATCACGCCCGAGCGCATCGCCGAGCTCGAGGCGAGGGTCGGGCTCGACAAGCCCATCCTCGAGCAATATCTCACCTGGATCTGGGGTGTGCTGCGCGGCGACCTCGGCACCTCGATCTGGACCGGGCGGCCGGTCGCCCAGGAAATCCTCGCGCAGATCTGGCCGACCATCGAGCTCACCCTGCTCTCCATCCTCTTCGGGGCGGGCCTTGCCATTCCGCTCGGCGCCTTCATGGCCGAGGCGCGCGGCAAGACCGCCGAGGTGCTGGTGCGGATCGGCGCCATCGCCGGCCTGACCATCCCCTCCTTCTGGCTGGGGATCGTGTCGATCTTTCTTCTCTCGAAGCTCCTGCCGGGGGTGCAGGCCCTCGGCTACGTGCCCTTCACGCAGGACCCGCTGGGGAACCTCACCCGCATGATCCTGCCGGTCATCGCGCTCTCGCTGCCCATGCTCGCCAACCTGTCGCGGCTCGTGCGCTCGGCCATGCTCGATGCCTTGAGCCAGGATTACATCCGCACCGCCAAGGCCAAGGGTGCCAGCCGTCGCCGCATCATCTACAAGCATGCGCTGCGCAATGCGCTGATCCCCTTCATCACCAGCGTCGGCGTCTCGGCCGGATACCTTCTCGGCGGCGCCATCGTCATCGAGCAGGTCTTTGCCATTCCCGGTCTCGGTCGCCTCGTGCTCGGCGCCATCGCCGAGCGCAACTATCCGCTGGTGCAGGCGACGATCCTCGTCATGACCTTCGCCTTCGTCCTGGTCAATTTCCTCGTCGACCTCCTCTATGCGGTCATCGATCCGAGGGTGTCGCGATGATCGCCTGGATGAAGCGCAACAAGCTGCTGACCTTCGCCGCCGTCTTCGTCGCATTGCAGGTGCTGCTCGCGATCTTTGCGCCCTTCATCGGCCTGCAGGACCCTTATGCGCAGGTCATGGTCCAGCGCATGAAGGGCCCCAATCTCGTCAACCTGCTCGGCACCGACCAGCTCGGGCGCGACGTGTTCGCGCGCATTCTCTACGGCTATCGCACCTCGCTGATGACCTGCGTCACGGCCGTGGCGCTGGCGCTGGTTGCCGGCGGCACGCTCGGCATGCTCGCCGCCTATTATCGCGGCTGGTTCGACCGCATCGTCATGCGCCTGATGGACGTGCTCTTCGCCTTCCCGATCATGCTTCTGGCCATCGGTGTCATCGCGGTTCTCGGGCCGTCGGCCTGGAGCGCGGCGCTCGCCATCGCCATCGTCTACACGCCGATCTTCGCCCGTCTGCTGCGCGGCCCCGCCCTCGTCATCTGCGAAAGCGAATACGTCAACGGCGCCCGCGCCATCGGCGCCTCGGACGGGCGCATCATCTTCCTGCACCTCCTGCCCAACCTTTCCTCCGTGGTGCTGGTGCAGACGAGCCTCCTGCTCTCGGCCGCCATCCTCGTCGAGGCTTCGCTCTCGTTCCTCGGGCTCGGGGCGCAGCCGCCGATCCCCTCGCTCGGCCTCATGCTCTCGGAAGGGCGCAACTTCCTGCTGCTCTCGCCGTGGCCGGCGATCTTTGCCGGGTTCGCCATCCTCTTCCTCTCCTTCGGCTTCAACCTCCTCGGGGACGCGCTGCGCGACACGCTCGACCCGAGACTGAGGACGCAGGAGTAGGATGATGCGCGCCTGGTCTCCAGTCTTTCCGAAGCGCTGCCCGGAGCACAATCCGCCTCCCTCCCCCTTGAGGGGAGGGATTGAGGGTGGGGGTGGTTCAATCGGTCACCGGTCGCCCCCCACCCTCAATC
>NZ_JZEX01000035.1 GCF_000969415.1 Devosia geojensis
ACCGAGATGTACCCTAGGTCGCTCGTCGGAGCGGCAGAGGTGGATAAGAGACAGTACCCCGCCCCTTCCAGCGCCCGCAGGATCTCGACCGTCGATTGCGGGGCGTCGTAGCCGACGCCGTTGGCGAGGCGGCCGTCGCGCAGGGGGTAGTTGGCGAGGACGAGGGCGATGCGGCGGTCGGGGCGAGGTGTCGAGCGGAGGCGCGCCCAGTTGGCGGCGAGATCGGCGGCGCGGGCGATGCCGGCCTCGTCCGGGGCATAGGCGGAAAGGGGGCACTGGGTGCGCTCGTGCCAGACGCCTTCGTGCTTGTGGCCGACGAGGATCATGCCGGAGCGGCCGTCGACCTCGGGCAGGACCACCTGCATGGCGAGGTCCTTCGGCGTGAGGCCGGCCTTGTCCTCGAGCCAGGCCTCGCGCGGGCGGCTGTTCTGCAGGAGCTGGAGGACGGGGGCGTCGGTGCCGGCGAACGGGTTGGCCTTTGGCTCGATGGAATCGAGGCCGAGAGCGAAGCCGGTGAGGTTGAGGATGACGGCGGGCAGGAAGCGCTCGAAGGCGGCCTCGACCATGCGCGCGCAGGGCCCTTCCTTGAGCGACGAGATGACGAGGGGCACGGGTTTGAGGCCGCGCGCTTCGAGGGCGGCGATCAGAGCCTCGATGGTGGCGGTGCCGGCGCCTTCGAGGGCGGCGCGGTAGAAGAGGATGGGGGCGTAGCACGCGCTCCCCTCCCCCTCGATGGGGGATGGGGGGAAGTCTCGGTGGCTCACGGAGCCACCCCCACCCTCGGTTCCTCCCCTCAAGGGGGAGGGAGGCGGATTGTGGTCGCGAAGCGATTGCGGCTCGGAAGGCCCCTTCACCCGGATCGTTTCACGATCCGACCTCTCCCCCAAGGGAGAGGTGTCCCCCTCATCCGCCCTTCGGGCACCTTCTCCCACGAGGGGAGAAGGGGGGGGGCCCAGCTCGGATTCACCAGTCACACCGGGGTTTGCATCGGAGGCAGTCGTGGCCCCCCTTCCCTTCTCCCCCGCAAGGGGGGAGGTGCCAGATTGTGCCACTGGCACCCTCTTGCCATGTGAACCGGCGTCCACCTCCCCCCTTGTGGGGGAGGTTGGGAGGGGGGTGACTGGTTCCGTATATGAACCGAGGCTTCCCCCCACCCCTGGCCCCTCCCCTCCAGGGGGAGGGGAATGGGTCCGTGCGTGGTGTGATTCCAGCGCTTCGGGCTCGATCATGCCGAGGCCGGGGTACCAGAGGCCGAAGCGGGGAAAGGGTTGGATGTCGATGGCATCGATCTCCTCGCCGGCGGCGAGGCGCTTCATCGCGGCGAGCAGGCGGTCGGCGTTGTCGGGGCCGCCGGCGACGATGAGGCCGTGGAGGCGCGACCAGGCGGCCGGGGAGACGGTCGAGCGGTCGACGAGGATGGGATCGGGGTTGGCGTCACCCGAGATGAGGGCCAGCGGGATACGCGCCTGCCCGCCGCGGGCGATCAGTTCGTCGACGCCGTACTGGAAGTAGGAGATGCCGCCGGTGAGACGGAGGACCACGACCTTGGCGTGGCGCACCGTGTTCTCGATCCAGAGGTCGACCGAGAGGTTGTGCGAAAGGCGCATGAGGTTGGCGAGGCGCAGTGTCGTTGGAACAGGTCGGCCGCTGTCGCGCGCCTGGGCTTCGCCCGCGCGGTCGGCGGCGGCGGCCAGCATCATCAGCTCGCTGTCGGCAAAGGAGCCGTAGACGATCTCGCCGGGGGTCTGGGCGAGGTCGATGGCCTCGCCTTCCTGCTGCAATGCGCCCGCCTGGGCGGAAAGAAGATGCATCAAACTATTCCAACGGCACGGAACCGGCGGCCGAGCGCCTCCCTCCCCCTTGAGGGGAGGGATCGAGGG
>NZ_JZEX01000036.1 GCF_000969415.1 Devosia geojensis
CCCCACCCTCATTCCCTCCCCTCAAGGGGGAGGAAGGCGAAGGAGCCGTCGATTCCGATAAAACCTGACATGCTCTAGACCTCGCGCGGATCGACGTCGGCGCCGTAGTCCACGCCGCCGAGGCCGAAGCCGAAGAGCTTGAGGAATTCCTCGCGGTACTTGCCGAGATCGGCCAGGTGCGGCAGCGTTTCGGTCGAGAGCAGCGGCCAGCGGCGGGCCATTTCGTCCTGCACAGTCTTGGAGAGCTCCCAGTCGTCGACGCGGATGCGGTGCGCGTCATCGAGAGCGGGATCGGCGAGCTTGGTGCGGAAGAGGCGATCGATCTGCTCGATGCAGCCTTCGCTGACGCCCATCTCGGCCATGACCTTCAGGAGCAGCGTGCCATAGAGCGGCACCACCGGAATGGCGGAGCTCGCCTGCGTGACCACCGCCTTCAGCGCCACGACATAGGCGCTTTCCGCCCCGAAGCGGGCGCGGATGGCCCCGGCGGCGCGGTCGAGATCGGCCTTGGCGACGCCGAGCGTGCCCTTGTGGTAGATCGGCCAGGTGAGCTCGCTGCCCAGATACGTGTAGTTGAGCGTCGTGAAGCCGTCGGCGAGGACGCCGGCATCGGCCAGCGCCGAAATCCACAGCTCCCAGTCCTCACCGCCCATCACCTTGACGGTCGCTTGCGCTTCCTCCTCGGTCGCCGGCTCGATCTCGATCTGCGAGACCTCGCCGGTGGCGGTATTGAGCGTCTTGGCCTTAACGGCGGCGCCGTAGGGCTTGATGGCGGAGCGATAGGTCTCGCCGGTCCTGGGATCCGTGCGGACAGGCGAGGCGAGGCTGTAGACGACGAGGTCGACCTGACCGAGGTTCCGCCGGACGACCTCGATGGTCTCGGCCTTGATCGCGTCGGAGAAGGCGTCGCCCTCGACGGTCACCGCGATCCGGCCGGCCGCCCTGGCGCGCTGCTCGAAGGCGCGGTTGTTGTACCAGCCGGCGCTCGCCGTCTTGTTCTCGGCCGGGGGCTTTTCGAACGATACGCCGACGGTATCGGCATCGCTGCCGAAGGTCGTGACGACGCGCGAGGCCAATCCGTAGCCGGTCGAGCACCCCAGCACCAGCACCCGGCGCCGCGCTGACGGGATCGGTCCCTTGACCACGACATGGTCGATCTGGCGCTGGACATTGGTCGCGCAGCCGACGGGATGCGCGGTGGTGCAGATGAAGCCGCGGATTTTGGGCTCGATGATCATGGGCGAAAGCTCCGAATGGTCGTGGCTTTTCGTAACGCGCAGAATGGCCCGGGGCTAGGGCGATCTGAGAAGATCGCACGGCTACTTTGTCCGCAAACCGCGGAAAAACGCCTTCAGCAGCGCTTCGGACCGGTTCGCGCCGATGCCGCCGATCACCTCCGGGCGATGATGGCAGGTGGGCTGCTCGAAGAGGCGGATGCCGTTCTCGACGGCGCCGGCCTTCGGGTCCTCGGCGCCGAAATAGACGCGGCGCAGGCGGGCATGGGCGATGGCGCCGGCGCACATGGCGCAGGGCTCGAGGGTGACGTAGAGGTCGCACCCGTCGAGCCGGCCGGTGCCGCGGGCGGCGAGCGCGGCGCGGATGGCAAGGAACTCGGCGTGGGCGGTGGGATCGGCAAGGGCGCGCATGCGGTTGCGCTCGGCGGCGAGCACCCGGTCGCCCTCGACGATCACGGCCCCGACCGGCGCCTCGCCATCGGCGGCGGCCTCGGCGGCAAGCGCTAGGGCGAGGTTCATCGGGGATTGATCGGAGCTGGTCATGGGGCGTCGGTACCATCCCAGAGAAAGAGTTCTCGGCTCCTTCGCCTCCCTCCCCCTTGAGGGGAGGGAATGAGGGTGGGGGTGGTTCAGTTGGA
>NZ_JZEX01000004.1 GCF_000969415.1 Devosia geojensis
GTTTAGTAAAATGACTCAAGACCTTGAGCAGGCCTTCTTCCGCATCGAGCGATTGGCAAAAGTTGGAGACCTGCCGCGCGTCGAGCGTGGAACCAGGCTTGGCACCCCCGCCGTCCGGTGAAGGACAAGAGTGTCGTCCGCACCCAAAAACGCTAGCTAAGAAGCGTGCTACGGAACCGCTGAGCTAAATAGACGACTATCGGGCGGCCCCATCTTTGCCTCAAAGCGGCGGTTAGCTGGCGCAGTCGTGAGACCAAGATCAATTAGAGGTTCACCCCAAGGAGATCCCATGTCGAAAACTTTGCTTGCCCCGCTCGCCATCGTCGCAGCCCTCGTTCTGGCTGCCTGTGGCGGTGATGCTCCTCCAGCAGATAGCACTACGGCGCCACCGGCAGATGCTGCGCCCGCGACCACCGAGCCGGTCACACCGCCGCCAGCCTGA
>NZ_JZEX01000037.1 GCF_000969415.1 Devosia geojensis
CGAGATGTCGGGCGGGGGCGTTGGGGCAGCCGGGTCGCCGGCGGGCAGGGTGTCTGTTACGGACCGGCGGATCATCAGCGTCCGCATGCTTCGTGTACGGCTCACAAATCCCGGCGTGTGGGGCGGCAATTGCCTCCCATCTAAAATTATCAAGGAGGCGAAAGCCGCCCCGCATTCGTGTGTCCGAAAGGACCATAACCGCAGGATCGAGCGTCCGGGCGGCGAAAAGCGCTGCCCGGCGGAACTGGCTCACCGGCTGCGCGGGCGGAACCCGCGCGTATCGACATGCATTTGCCGTCCGGCGCGGCTAACATCATGCCGCCACACCAAAAGGAGTATGCAAGTGAGCCAGCTCACCGATATCAAGCCGGGCATGCGGATCGTCGGCGCCGATGGCGTTCCCGTCGGCACCGTCGAGGCGGTGGAGGGCGGGCGCATCCGCCTCGTTCCGGTCGAACCGCCCGAGGGCGAGGGTGGGGCGGCCCATTCCGGCCACAGCCACTATTTCGACGGCGGGCTCGTCGCCGAGGTCGAGGGCGATACCGTCCGGCTCTCCGCCAACGCGGCCGTCGCCATGCTCCTCGACGAGGAAGAGGACGGCAAGCCTGCCGATTGAGGAGCGTTTTCAGGAAAAGTGGATACCACCTTTCCGGTTCGAAAAACGCGACCACGCTCCAAGCCGCGGGACGCGCTGGACAAGCGCGGCAGGCTTTGACATCTCTGCAGCTCCCGCATCCGACGCGAGCCGCAGATGAGCCTGCCGACCATCGTTTCCTTCTGGCACGGGCCGCTTTCCTGGCTCGAGCGCCTCTGCGCCGCCTCGTTCCTGCGCCATCGCCACGCGCTCGAGGTCTATGCCTATGAGCCCCTCGCGGGCCTGCCGGCCGGGGTCACGCTGCGCGACGCCGGCGAGATCCTGCCGCGCGAGGCGATGGTCTTCTACAAGGATCGCGGCACCCCCGCGGTCTTTTCCGACCGCTTCCGCCTCGAGCTGATGCGGGCCGGCCGCGGCGTCTGGGCCGATCTCGACGTCTATTGCCTCAAACCCATCGCCGATCCGCCGCCCTATCTCTTCGGCTACGAGCGGGACGGTTCGGTCAACAACGCGGTGCTGCGCATCCCCGCCGGCGCGCCGCTGCTCGCCGACCTCCTCGCCGTCTTCGAGCCGGGGGGCAAGCGCCTCATCGAGCCGCACCTTCCCCCGCTGCGCCGGCTCGAAGTCGCCGCGCGCCGGCTCCTCGGCTTTTCCGTCGCGCCCCACCAGATGCAGTTCGGCGCCACCGGCCCCTTTCCCCTCACCTACCACATCCGCCGCCACGGCCTCGAACGCTTCGTCCAGCCGCGCGAGGTCTTCTATCCCCTGGCCTACGAGGACGTGCCCAAGCTCATGCAGCCCGGCAGCCGGCTCGAGGATGCGGTGACGGAACGGACGCTCGCCGTCCATGTCTGGCGCAGCCAGCTCACCAACCGCGGCCGCGCCGGCATGCCCGCCCCGGCGCCGGATAGCGCGCTGGCGAAGCTCTGCGAGATCGAGGGGATCGCGGTCTAGAGAGTGTCGGGCTTTATCGGAATCGGCGGCTCCTTCGCCTCCCTCCCCCTTGAGGGGAGGGAATGAGGGTTGGGGTGGTTGTGTGAGCCACTGATGGACCCCCACCCCCGACCCCTCCCCTCAAGGGGG
>NZ_JZEX01000038.1 GCF_000969415.1 Devosia geojensis
GGCGAAAGCCGGGACCCAGTACACGCGGGGTCAGAGCTCGTGCGCAGGAGTGCTCATCAGCTTTACGGCAAGGCATCGGCGCCGCCGTTTACTGGGTCCCGGCTTTCGCCGGGATGACAGCCGGTGGGAGATGGAACGTTCCAGTACAACTGGAGTGCCGCAAACGTTGCCCCGTTCACACACCTTGCGGCTGGTGCTGCATCTCAGGATGGGCCCCGGCTTTCGCCGGGGTGACAGCCCGTGGGGGAGGCAGGATGGTGCTCCTCAAGCCCCCGTTACCCGCCAGACCGCATGACCCACATCGTCCACCACCAGCAGCGACTTGTCGGCAGCGACTGCCACACCGACCGGGCGCCCGTGCGAAAACCGCTCGTCGGGCGCGAGGAAGCCGGTCAGCAGGTCGATCGGCTTGCCCGAGGGCTTGCCCTCCGCGAAGGGCACGAGGATGACCTTGTAGCCGCTGAGCTTGCTGCGGTTCCACGAGCCGTGCTGGCCGATGACCATGCCCTGCGGCAGGCCGGGGAGCGTCCCTTCCGGCAGCCAGCAGAGGCCGAGGGAGGCGGTGTGGCCGCCGAGCGCGTAGTCGGGGGTGATGGCCTTGGCGACCATCGCCGCATCCTGCGGCACGCGGTCGTCGACCGTCCGCCCCCAATAGCAGTAGGGCCAGCCGTAGAAACCCCCGTCCTGGACCGAGGTCAGGTAGTCGGGCGGCGTCTCGTCGCCGAGGCCGTCGCGTTCGTTGACGACGGTCCAGAGCGCGCCCGTCACCGGCTCCCAGGCCATGCCGACGGGATTGCGCAAGCCCGAGGCGAAGATGCGGCTCGTGCCGCTCGCGATATCGTACTCGATGATGCAGGCGCGGTTTTCTTCCGCCGCCATGCCCTCGTCGCCGATGTTGGAGAGCGAGCCGACGCCGATATAGATCTTCTTGCCGTCAACGCTCGCGTGGAGATTGCGCGTCCAGTGCCCGCCCGGCACGAGATCGAGCAGCTTCCTGCCCGGCGCGGTGATCCCCGTCTCGCCCGCCGCATAGGGGAAGGCGACGAGCCCGTCGGTGTTGCCGACATAGAAGGTGTCGCCGATCAGCACCATGCCGAAGGGCTGGTTCAGCCCCTCGAGGAAGATCTCGCGGGTCTCGGGCACGCCGTCGCCGTCCGTGTCGCGCAGGAGCGTGATGCGGTTGGCGCTCTCCTGCATGGCGCCGGCCCGGCGCATGGTGCGGTGGGCGACGATATCGCGGATGCTGCGGATGCGCCCTGGCTGCGAGGCCGACTCGGCCACCACCACGTCGCCATTGGGCAGCACGTAGGCCCAGCGCGGGTGCTTGAGGTTCATGGCGAAGGCTTCGACCTTGAGGCCCGGCGCGGCCGCCGGCTTCTCACCCGGACCCCAGCCGCGGGCGGTCGGCATCTTGAGGGTCGGCATGCTGCCCTGCGAGCGCGCCTCGGGAATGGCCGGGTTCGTGCCGAAGACCGGAGAGTGGTTCCCGTGGTCACGCCGGAAAAAGAGCCACCAGACGGCCACGGCGGCCAACGCAACCACGACAACGAGCAACAGAAAGCCGCTTCCCGACATTATCACCTCTCCCTGGGGGGCCTCCGGCGAGAACCGCCGGCGCTTGAGAGCGTTTCCAGCACACCACTTTTGCGGTTCGGAAACGCGACGACCAAAATCCATGTCTTTGTGCGGCAAGACGAAAGCTTGCGCAATGCGGGAGAACCGATTTCCGCCGGATTCCAGCGCGCGGTCTCGGGATTCGGCAAAAACAGGCGGCTCTTTCGCCTCCTTCCCCCTTGAGGGGAGGGGAGCCGGAAACTCAAGGACCTATGGCCGCATCCGCCCTTGCCGAACCGCCATCGAGCGCGATCACCTGGTCGCCCGCTGCGATGACGCTGCGGCGATGGGTGATGGCAAGGATCGTCACCTTCGCGCCGAGCCGGCGCAGTTCCGAAACGATCTCGGCCTCCGTCGCCTCGTCGAGCGCGGAACTCGCCTCGTCGAGGAAGAGGAAGTCCGGATCGGCATAGAGCGCCCGGGCGATGGCGATGCGCTGCCGCTCGCCGCCCGAGAGCTTGAGGCCGCGCTCGCCGACGGTGGTCTCGAAGCCCTCGGGAAGCGCATCGATGAAGGCAAGGATCGCCGCCCGCTCCGCTGCCCGGCGCAGCCGCGCCTCGTGGCGCTCGCGCCCGAGAACGATGTTGGCGGCGAGCGTATCGTTGAGCAGCATCACCTCCTGCGGCACGACGCCGATGGCGGCATACCAGTTCTCCCGCCCGATGCCGGCAAGGTCGATCCCGTCGACGGTGATGCGCCCGGCCTGCGGCTCGATGGCCTTCAACGCCAGCTTGAAGAGCGTCGACTTGCCCGATCCGGTCTCGCCGGTCAGGAACGTGATCTCGCCGCGCCGGGCGGAAAAGCTGACGTCGGTGACGGTGCGCTTCTCGCCGTAGCCGAAGCTCACATGCTCGAAGGCGAGGGTGCCGTCCGTCAGCCGCAGCGGGCCGGTGGTGCCCGCCGTGGTGTCCTCGGGCGCGTTCCACATGCGCGCGAACGGCAGGAAGCTCGAATAGGCGCGCAGCACCTCGTTGATCGACATGCCCAGCATCTCGAACGGCTGGTTGAGCTGGATGAGGAGGGTGTTGATGAGGACGATATCGCCCACCGACAGCTCGCCCGCCGCAAAGCGCGGCAGCAGCAGCACGAAGGTGATGGCGAGCTGCGCGGCGGCGGCCGCCCCGAAGATCAGCGCCAGCATCGCGCGCCGCCGCGACCAGCCGATCCAGGCGTTGCGCGCCTCGTCGGCCTTGCCGGCGAAGCTCTGCGAAACCCAGCGGTCGCCGTTGAAGTAGCGCAGCGTCTCCATGGCGTTGACCGCGTTGCCGACGAACTTGGCGTTCTCCTGGTTGGCCTCGATGGCCTTGTCGAGATAGGGGCGCGTCCAGTGGTGGGCGAAGTAGGTGGCCGTGACATAGATGACGCCGTAGACGAGGACGATGAGGACGATCTCGAAATTGATGACGGCTCCCAGCAGCCCGATCGCCAGCACGATCTGGGTGATGCCGGGGATGAGGATGACGAGCGCCACCTGGACCAGCACGTAGACCGAGTGCTGACCCTCGCCGCGCGCGGTCTGGATCTCGACGGGATTGTGCTCGATGAAGAAGCTGACGGGCTTCTTCAGCAGCTTTTCGAAGAATGAGGTGGCGGCGATGAAGTTGAGGTTCTCGGCCGCCATCACCGACATGAAGTTGACGGCATACTGGCCCGACATGGTCAGCCCGCGCACGATCGCGTAGCCGACGAACATCAGCGCGATCGCCGCCGGCAGCTGCCGGCCGGCATCGAGCGCATCGATGAGGCGCGAGAAGATATAGGGCGTCGCCACCGCCCCGACCGAAGAGGCGAGCACGACCAAGGCGATGCCGATGAGCATCCAGTGCGCCTCGCGCCAGAACCGGCCATAGATGGCGGCGACCGGCGCGGCGACGATGGTCCAGCCCGCGGTCTTCATGGGGAACTCCGCGTGGGGGTGTTATCGGGATATGGAAACAGGGCCGTGCACCTTGAAGGCACGCGGCGTCAAAATCAAGGACCCGGAAAGCCTTATGCGGGCTCGGTCTCGCCGTCCTCGGCTTCGAAATAATCCGGATGGTCGGCGATGGTCTGGCCGAGCAGCACCTCGGCGCGGGCGAGATGGGCGCGCATCGCCGCCTCCGCGCCCGTAACGTCTCCCGCCGCGACCGCCGCCGCGATCACCTTGTGCTCGGCGATGGCGCGCTGCTGGCTCGCCACCCCCAACGTGAGGTAGCGAACGCGGTCGAGCTGGATCTTGTGGTCGTCGATCAGCTGCCAGGCGTATTCGACGCCGGCCAGCCGCGCGAGGGTGCGGTGGAAGAACTCGTCGAGCACGTGGAAGCCGTTGCTGTCGTCGGCCCGCATCGCCTCTTCCTGATCGGCGATGATGGTTTCGAGCGCCCGGCCCGTCTCCGGCCCGCCCGCGGCCGCCACGCGCCGCACGATCTCGACCTCGATGGATTCGCGGATGAACCGCGACTGGCGCACCCCGTCGGCCGAGATCTTCTTGACCACGGTCGCACGCTTGGGGCGGATGAGGAGCAGCCCCTGCTGGGCGAGGCGGATGAACGCCTCGCGCGCCGGCTGGCGCGAGATGCCGTAGCGCGCCGCGATATCGCTCTCCGAGATCGCGTCGCCCGGCTTCAGTTTCAGGGTCACGATCTCGTCGCGCAGCGCCGCCACGATCCGGGACGCGATCGTGTCGCTCACCGCCTCGTCCACCGGTTGCAGCACCTCTGCGGCCATATGGCTACCTCGAAATCGTTGCGTCGTCCCGCCGATGGTTATCCAGAATCGACGCCGAGGTCGATGCGGGACGTTGCCCGACCATCTTCCATACAAGATGGACGATCCCCTCGCCGATTGTCAAATGCTGCCTGTGGACGGCGCGCCAACCCCTTGTGGGTTGCCCGGCCGACGACTGGCCGAGCGCTTGCCCGAGGTGCTAAGGGACAGCAACGCTTAACGCTTGAGTCCACCCGGAGAAGGCATGAAGGTCGACATCGACATGGGAGCGGCGCCCGGCGGGCAACCGGCCCTGCTCGATCTCGAGGAACTGCTGGCCACCCGCCTCCTGGTGCAGGGCAATTCGGGCTCGGGCAAGTCGACCCTGCTGCGGCGCCTGCTCGAGCAGAGCGCGCCCTGGGTGCAGCAGTGCGTGATCGACCCCGAGGGGGATTTCGTGACGCTCGCCGACAAGTTCGGCCACCTCGTCGTCGATGCCGCCCGCACCGAGAACGAATTGACCCGCATCGCCGGGCGCATCCGCCAGCACCGCGTCTCGGTGGTCCTCAACCTCGAGGGGCTGGACGTCGAGCAGCAGATGCGCGCCGCCGCCGCGTTCCTCGGCGGCATGTTCGATGCCGACCGCGACTTCTGGTATCCGGTGCTGGTCGTCGTCGACGAAGCGCAGCTCTTTGCGCCCGCCGCCGCCGGCGAGGTCGCCGACGAAGCGCGCAAGGTCTCGCTCGGCGCCATGACCAACCTCATGTGCCGGGGCCGCAAGCGCGGCCTTGCCGGCGTCATCGCCACGCAGCGCCTCGCCAAGCTCGCCAAGAACGTCGCGGCGGAAGCCTCGAACTTCCTCATGGGCCGCACCTTCCTCGACATCGACATGGCCCGCGCCGCGGACCTCCTCGGCATGGACCGGCGACAGGCCGAACAGTTCCGCGACCTGGCGCGCGGCCACTTCGTGGCGCTGGGCCCGGCGATGGCCCGCCGGCCGCTTCCGGTCGTCATCGGCGCGGTCGAAACCTCGGCGCGCTCGACGAGCCCGAAGCTGACGCCCCTGCCCGAAGCGCGCGTCGATGCAGAGGAGC
>NZ_JZEX01000039.1 GCF_000969415.1 Devosia geojensis
CATTCCCTCCCCTCAAGGGGGAGGGAGGCGATGGAGCCGACAGCTCCGTCCTCTTGGCAAATCAACTAGGAGCCCCGTCATGGAAGCCGCAGCCGGACACGAACTCTCCCTTATCGGCCTCTTCATGCAGGCCGACTGGGTGGTCAAGACCGTGATGGTCGGCCTCGTCCTCGCCTCGGTGTGGTGCTGGGCGATCATCGCCAACCGCATCGCCACGTTCGCCAGCACCCGCCGGGCCATGGCTGTCTTCGACAAAGCCTTCGCCTCGGGCAAGCCGCTGGCGGAGCTGAAGCGCGATTATGAGGGCAAGCACCCGACGGCGCTCGCCGCGGTCTTCATGGCCGGCATGGACGAGTGGGAAAAGAGCCATGCGGCTTCCGCAGCCGGGAGCCTTCAGAGCCGGCTCGAGATCGTCCTCGACCTTGCCGTCGCCGAGGAGAGCGCCGAACTCGAAAAGCGCCTCGGGTTCCTGGCCACCATCGGCAGCGCCGGTCCGTTCGTCGGTCTTTTCGGCACCGTCTGGGGCATCATGAACGCCTTCACCGCCATCGCCGCGGCCGAGAACACGAGCCTCGCCGTCGTCGCGCCCGGCATCGCCGAGGCGCTCTTCGCGACGGCGCTGGGCCTGCTGGCCGCCATTCCGGCGGTCGTCGCCTACAACAAGCTCTCGGCCGACGCCGGCAAGCTGACGGCCCGGCTCGAAGGCTTCGCCGACCGGCTGACGGCGCTGCTGTCGCGCCAGCTCGATGCGGGGAGAGCTGCCTGATGGGTGGGGTCGTCTAATGGGAATGTCGCTCGGAGGCGGCGGACGCCGCCGGGGCAAGGCTGCCCCGATCAGCGAGATCAACGTCACGCCGATGGTCGACGTGATGCTGGTGCTCCTCATCATCTTCATGGTGGCGGCGCCCCTGATGACGGTCGGCGTGCCGATCGACCTGCCGCAGAGCCGGGCGCGGGCGATGGAGCCGCAGGCCCGGCCCGTTACGATCACGGTTTCGGCGGACGGGGCCATTTCGATCGAAGGCGAGCCCGTCGCCTACGAGGCGGTAGTCGCCACCGTCGAGGCGCAGGTGGCCGCCGGCGCCGACGACCGGCTCTATATCCGCGCCGATACGGCCGCCGCCTACGGGCAGGTCATGCGGGTGATGGGCGCGCTCTCGGGCGCGGGTTTCGAGAAGATCGGCCTCATCACCGCGCCGGAAGCAAACCCCTAGATGCGGCGGGCGCTTTCCGGTTCGCTCTTTGCCCATGCCGCCATCGTCGGCGTGGCCTTTGTCGGCTTTGCCTGGCCGGAAACGGTGGAGGATGCGCCGGCGGCGGGATCGGTCGAGGTCGAGATCATTTCACTGGCGACCGTTTCGACCAACACGACCGAGACCATCGAGAGCAGCGCCACCAACACCCTCGTCTCGGCCGGATCGGCCGAAAGCGTTGCGGTGACGGCCGAGACGCTGGAGCCCGTCGAACCGGTGGAGCAGGCGGCACCGCCCGAGCCCATAGAGATGACCGAGGCCGAAACGGCCGAGCCGGCGGCGGCCCAACCGGTGAGCGCAGAGACCGTCGAGAGCATCGAGCCGGCGGCAGCGAGCCAAACCATTCTCGCGGCAGAGACGCAGACCGTTTCGCCCGAAAGCGTTGCGCCCATAGAGGTCGCGAGCGTTCCGGACATGCCGCAGCCGGTCGCCCCGCAAACGGTCGAACCCCTCGCCGAGGAGGACGTCAAGATCGCGCCGGTTCCGCAGACGCTGACCATCGCCAGGCGCAGCGAACCGACCTACGTGCCGCAGCCGCGCCGCGAAACGCCACCACCTCGGCAGACGCAGCAGGAACCGCGCCGCACGCCACCCACGCAAGCCGGCAATAGCGGGCAGAGCAACGCCGATTCCGTCGCATCCCGCTCCTCGGCCGGACAGGGCGGCTCGACCGGCTCGGGCGGGAACGCCGAAACGGCGAGATACCCGAGCCAGATCGTGGCCAAGCTGCGCCGCGCGCTGCGTTATCCCTCGGGCGCCGGCGGGGCGGCCGGCGAGGTGCACGTCACCTTCACCGTCGCCGCCAATGGCTCGGCCGGCGGCATCGGCATCGCCCGCTCGTCGGGGAACGCGGCCATCGACGCGGCCGGCATCGAGACGGTCCAGCGCGCGGCCCCCTTCCCCGCCATACCCGCGGGCGCCGGCCGGCAGAGCTGGACGTTCACCGTGCCACTGGCGTTCGTGCGCTAGGCTCCTTCCTGCGAAGCACGAACCGGACGGAGAGGACGGCTCCGGCCAAGCGGCCGACACACCATCGCAGCCACGATGCCACCCCCTCGCCCCTTCGGGGAGAGGGTGAGGGTGAGGGGTCTTACAATGCGAGCCTAGCTCCGCCCGAACCGCCGCGCCGAGAACGGCGCGGGATCGATGTAAGGCGCCTGCCCGGTGACCATCTCAGCGATCAACCGACCCGTCGCCGGTCCCAGCGTCAGTCCGTGATGGGCATGGCCGAAGGCGAACCACAGCTTCTCGTGGCGCGGGGCCGGACCGATGACCGGCAGCATGTCCGGCGTCATCGGCCGCGCGCCGAGCCACGGCTTTTCGTCGAGCCGCGCGCCGAAGGCGAAGCGGGTGCGGGCGGTCCGCTCGGCGCGTTCGACCTGCACCGGAGTGGCCGGCGCGTCGCGGCGGGCGAACTCGGCCCCGGTCGCCAGCCGCAGGCCCATCGCCATCGGCGCCATCAGGTATCCGCCCTCGGTATCGAGCATCCAGTGCCTCAGCGGCTGCTGCGCGTCCGGCGCGAAATGCATGTGATAGCCGCGCTTGATGCCGAGCGGCAGCCGATAGCCGAGCCGGCGCGTCAGATCCCCCGCCCAGGGGCCGAGCGCGATCACCGCCTCGCGCGCCGAGACATCGCCCAACCGCCAGCCGTCCGCCGTGGCCTCGAGCCGCAATGCATCGCCGGTGATGAACCGGCCGCCGAGCTTTTCGAAATAGGCCGCATAGGCGGCGACCAGCCCGCCCGGGTCCCGCACCGTCCACGGATCGCGCCAGTGCAGCGCCCCGGCGAAGTCCGCAGTCACGCCCGGCTCCCGGTTGCGCAACTCAGCGCCCGAAAGCCGCGCATGCGCGATGCCGAATTCGCTTTCAATCCACTCGGCTTCGGCGAACGCCTTGTCGCGCCCCTCGGGGCTCATGAAGAGCGAGAGCCAGCCATTCTTCCCGACGAGATGCCCGGCGTCGGCCGCCGCGATCAGCGGGGCATGCTCGCTCACCGAATGTTCGATCAGCGTTGCATAGCTGATGACCGTCTTGCGGTAACGTTCGGGTAACGAATGCCACCAATAACGTGCCAGGAACGGGGCCAGAGTTGGCAACGCCGACGGGTGAAAGTGCATATCCGTGCTGGCATTGCGCGCATAGTTGAGGATTGCCCGCCAATCCTGCGGAAACGCCCGCGGCAGCACGCCTTCGCGCTGGATGAGGCCCGCATTGCCATAGGATGTCGCCCGCCCCGGCGCCTGCCGGTCGATGAGCACCACCTGCCGCCCCCGCTGAGCCAGATGCACGGCAACGCTCACCCCAACGATCCCGGCCCCCAGCACCAGCACATCGGCGCGCATGGCGATGCTCAGGAGAGTTCGCCGGCGGCGATCGCCGCCAGAATGCGCTCGCGGTAGGAAGGATCGCCCGCAATGGCGTTCTCGACCCGCGAGGCCTCGGTCATGAAGTGCTCGTAGCCGCGCCCCATCTGCCAGCCTCGCCGCGTGTGCATGTCGATGGCGAAGTCCGGGATCTCCGGAGCTTTGCCGCGTACGGCGTTCTCGAGCCGGGCGAAGTTGACCATGTCGTCGCTGGTGCGGTCCTTGGGACTTTGTGCGATGAGGCGCACCGCATGGGCGGCAAAGAGGAACCGGTCACCGACCGGGCGCGGGTATCGCTCGTGCTGGCGATAGAGCGTCTCGACGAGCACCGGCAGATCGGGCGTGCCCATGCCGACGTCCTCGACGGCGATGACGCAGAGGCGCGACCAGAGCTTTTCCTCGAGCTCGGCGCTCGTCACATACATCTCATAGGCGATGAGCAGAGCCTCTTCGGTCAGTCCCCGCCTTAGGCATTTCTGGAGGCCCGAGATCACCTCGTCGGCCGGAAGACCGCCCTTTGTGGTGACGTTCTGCCAGGGATCCGGCGGCAAGGTGACCTGCGGCATCGCTTTTCGACTCTGTGCTGTTGGCGGCGCGGAAAACGCATCACATTATGTCCGGCGCGACGCGCCGGGCCAGAGGCTGAAAAGCATTGAGGGTCTGGCTTTTGCGAATACCTCGTCAGCCGCACCAGGGCCGCACGAGCCGACCGGACGCATCGACGTCGAGGTTGAGCCGGCCGGTGCTGTAGTCCTGCGTTACCGGCTGACCCGGCGCGATGACGCGGATGGCGCCCGGCGCGTTGACGGCGACGCCGCCGATGCTGGTGCCGCCGGCGCCCTGCACGACAGGCTGACCGATGCGCGACTGCAGGGTGCTGGCCCCGCAATCGTCCGGCCCCATGCCGGGCAACGACTGGTCCGAGCGCGCGCTCATGCAGCCGGAAAGGGCAACTGCCGCGGCCAGAACCGCGACGCCCCCCACAAGCCGGCCGAACTTCGATGATGCCATCATGGTCGATCTCCTCCTCGTGACGATCTGGCTGGTCCAGGACCAATCGCCATTGGTCTAGCGGTCGGATCAGGCAAAACCATGGTCTATTGCGGGGCAGCCGGCGGCTCGACGACGGGCTCGGAGACTGGCGTGCCGGGCTGTACCTCGGTGCTCGGCGCGCCGGAAAAAATCTGCAGCAGGAAGAGGATGGCAATGACTACGGCAAGGCCGACGAGTCCATACGCCCACCATCTGGTCGGGCTCGTCGCCCCGACGCTGGCCTCGGCAAGGTCGGCAGGCTTGAGGCCCGAGTTCTCCGGCACCTCGATGGGCGAGCCCTGCTCGTCGACCAGCCTGTCGACCTTAGCCACCTCAGGCTGGCGTTCTTCCCTCGGATCAGGCATCAGAAATCTCCCTTGAGGACGGTCTCGCTGCCAACCCCGTCCTGCACGCCGCGGCGGACCTCTGCGATCGCCGCGTCGATCTCGGCAGGGTCGAATCCGATATCTCCACCGTCTTCGAGAGCCCCGGTCGCGCCTGCTTTCATCTCGTTTAGGAGATCGAGCTTCTCGCGCGCCGACAGCAGGCTGTTATGGGCGATATGCATGGGCAGGAGCCTATCCCTGCCACCGGCCTGATCCTTGAGGCTGGGCAAAGGCATGATCGTTCTCCTTGCAGGCATCAGTTCTCAAGAGTCAATGCGAAGCGGCCAACCGGGTTCCCGCCGGCGGCAAGGTCGTTCGCGTTTCGCCTCAGCGCACGAACTCGGATATTTTTCCCTCATCGGACTAACTGAAGATGATTTTATGCTTCAAAAATCCAAAATAAAGGCACACTATACCTACGAGAGGTTCGCATGCAGTTCATCCCGCCCCGTTCGCAACACCTGATCCGTCGCGTTCGCGACGCCCTTGTCGGCGACAAGGCAGCTATCAGAGGCCCCTTCGGGGCGCGTCGGCTCGTCTATGCCGACTATACGGCGTCGGGTCGGGCGCTCGACTTCATCGAGACGTCGGTCGCCAGGCAGGTTCTGCCGACCTACGCCAATACCCATACCGAAACCTCCTATACGGGCCTGCAGACGACGCGATTGCGCGAGGGGGCACGCGCCGCCATCCGCAGGGCGGTGGGAGCGGACGAGCGGCATGCCGTGATCTTTTGCGGATCGGGCGCCACGGCCGCCGTCAACAAGCTGGCGAGCGTTCTGGGCTTGTGCCATCGCGGCTCCGAAGCGCTCGATACGGTGGTCTTTGTCGGGCCCTACGAACACCATTCCAACGATCTCGTCTGGCGCGAGTCGGGGGCGAGGGTCGTGCGCATTCCCCTTAACGGAGAGGGCCGGCTCTGCGTGACGACGCTCGAGCGGGAGCTGACGGCTCATAAGGATGCCGCCCGCCGTATCGGCAGCTTCTCGGCGGCGTCGAATGTCACGGGGCTGCGCACCGACATGCGCGCGCTCGCCAGGCTCCTCCACCAGCACCGGGCCGAGTTCTTCGCCGACTACGCCGCCGCGGCCCCATACCTGCCCATCGACATCGGCGAGACGATGCCTGGAGCGGACGACCACATAGACGCGATCTTCCTCTCACCGCACAAGTTCGTCGGCGGCCCCGGCGCGTCGGGCGTCCTGGTCGCCGACAGGCGCCTACTACATGCGCCGGTTCCGAGCGTGCCGGGCGGCGGCACCGTCGCCTATGTCACGGCCCGTACCCACCGCTACGTCGCTGACGAGGAGCGGCGCGAAGAAGCGGGCACGCCCAACGTCGTCGGCGATATCCGCGCCGGCATGGTCATGCAGCTGAAAGCCGATATCGGCGCCGACACCATCGAGGCCATCGAACGGGCGACGGTTGCACGCGTGCTCGAGGTTTGGGGAGCCAAGCCGGATATCGAGGTCCTCGGTCCTGCAGACCTGGATCGGCTCGCCATCTTCTCCTTCAACATCCGCCACGGTGCGCGGTATCTCCACCCCAATTTCGTCGTCGCGCTGCTCAACGACCTCTTCGGCATCCAGGCGCGGGGCGGGTGCTCGTGCGCCGGACCTTATGCCCATGACCTGCTCGGCATCGACGACACGCGCGCGGCCGAATATGACGGCCTCGTCCGCCAGGGCCTCAGCGCCTATCGGCCGGGCTGGGTTCGGCTCAACTTCAACTTCTTCCTCGATGCGGACGAGACCGGCTTCATCCTCGAAGCGGTGAAGTTCATCGCCCGCCATGGTCATCGGTTCCTCGCCGCCTATACCTGCGACACGGCCTCCGGCCGCTGGCGCCATGGCGGGCAAACGCGCGAACCCGCCCTCGGCTTCACCGATCTCTGCGGCTGGAGCGGGACGCCCGACCGGCCGGCCGAAGCAGCCCCCGATTTTGTCGAATGCCTGGCCCAAGCCGAACGGATCGCGGCGACGCTGCCGGCCGTCGAGGCCCCCGCCGCGCCGCCGGATGCGGCGCGCTGGTTCAGCATCGCCGGCGACGCCGCCTGATCGGCGCGCGGCAGGGCAAGCGCCCACCGCCGTCGCTTCGATGATACCTCGGGACTTCTGCCTAAAGCGCGGCGCGGATGGCGCCTATGGCTTCGTCGGCCTTGCTGCCGTCGGGGCCGCCCGCTTGCGCCATGTCCGGGCGCCCGCCGCCGCCCTGCCCACCGAGCGCGGCGGAACCGGCCTTGACAAGGTCGACCGCCGAGACCTTGGCGACGAGATCGTCGGTGACCCCGACGGCGACGCCCGCCTTGCCGTCCTCGGTGACGCCGACAATGGCGACAACCCCTGAGCCCACCTGCTTCTTGGCCTGATCGACGAGGCCGCGCAGGTCCTTGGGCTGCAGGCCTTCGACGATGCGGCCGATGAAGGTGACGCCGTTGATCGTCTCGGTCTGCGCCGGACCGTTCCCTGCTCCGCCGCCCATGGCAAGCTTCTGGCGCGCCTCGGAAAGCGCGCGTTCAGAGCGCTTCAATTGCTCCTGCAACGCCTCGATGCGATCGAGCACCTCATGCGGGCCGGCGCGCAACAGGGACGCGGCCGAGTTGACGATGGCGACATTGGCGTTGCCGCGATGACGCGCGGCATCGGCCGTGATCGCCTCGAGGCGACGCACGCCCGCGGCAACCCCTTCCTCGCGTAGGATCGAGACGAGACCGATATCGCCGGTGCGCCGCACATGGGTGCCGCCGCAGAGCTCAACCGACCAGCCGAGCGCATTGCCGACCGGCTCGCCCATCGACACGACCCGCACCTCGTCGCCGTATTTCTCGCCGAAGAGCGCGCGGGCGCCCGATTCCTTGGCTTCCTCGACGCCCATCAGGCGCGTCTCGACCGGAGCATTCTGCAGGATGATCGCGTTGGCGATGTCCTCGACCTCGGCGATCTCCTGCGGCGTCATGGCCTTGGTATGGACGAAGTCGAAGCGCAGCCGGTCGGGCGCGACGAGCGAGCCCTTCTGCGCGACATGGTCGCCCAGAACCTGGCGCAGCGCCTCGTGCAGGAGGTGGGTCGCCGAATGGTTGGCGCGGATCGACGAGCGACGTGCGTGGTCGACGACGAGCTCGAGCGCCTGGCCGACCTTGAGCGTGCCGGCGGTGACACTGACCTTGTGGGCGAAAACGCCGTGGAACTTGACTGTATCGAGGACATCGGCTGACACATCCTCGCCGCGGATCGTGCCGGTATCCCCGATCTGGCCTCCGCTTTCGCCGTAGAACGGTGTCTGGTTGAGAACGGCAAAGCCCTCCTCGCCGACAGCGAGCGTGTCGACCTGCGCGCCGTCCTTGACCAGCAAGCGGACCTCGCCCTCGGCCGTTTCGGTCTCGTAGCCGAGGAATTCGGTCGGACCCTCTTGGTCGGCGACGGCGAACCACACCTCGTCGGTGCGCGCCTCGCCGGACCCCGCCCAGTTCTTGCGGGCCTCGGCCTTCTGGCGGGCCATGGCCGCATCGAACCCGGCCTGGTCGACGCCGATGCCGCGGGTGCGCAGCGCATCCTGCGTGAGGTCCAGCGGGAAGCCGTAGGTGTCGTAGAGCTTGAAGGCAGTCTCGCCCGAAAGCGTTGCGCCTTCGTTGAGGCCTTCGCTTTCTTCGGCGAGGATCTGCAGGCCGCGGCCGAGGGTCTTGAGGAAACGCTGTTCTTCAAGCCGCACGGTCTCGGTGATCATCGCCTCGCCGCGCGAGAGCTCGGGATAGGCCTGGCCCATCTCGCGCACCAGCACCGGCACCATCTTGTGGATGACCGGCTCGTTGGCGCCAAGCAGCGTCGCATGCCGCATGGCGCGGCGCATGATGCGGCGCAGCACGTAGCCGCGCCCTTCGTTGGAGGGCAGCACGCCCTCGGCAATGAGGAAGGACATGGCGCGCAGATGGTCCGCCATGACCTGGCGGCTGGTGACGCCTGACCCGCCGGGCTCGGTGCCGGTGACCTGGGCAGCCGAAGCGATCAGCGCCTTGAAGAGGTCGATATCGTAGTTGCTGTGCACGCCCTGCAGCACGGTCGCCACGCGCTCGAGCCCCATGCCGGTATCGATCGAGGGGCGCGGCAGACGGGTGCGCGACCCATCGGCAAGCTGCTCGAACTGCATGAAGACGAGGTTCCAGATCTCGACGAACCGGTCGCCGTCCTCATCGGGCGAGCCCGGCGGGCCGCCGGGAACGCTCTCGCCGTGATCGTAGAAGATCTCGGAGTTGGGGCCGCACGGACCCGTATCGGCCATCTGCCAGAAGTTCGACTTGGCGCCCAGCCGCACGATCCTGTCGTCGGAAAAGCCGGCGATCTTCTTCCAGAGCGCATGCGCTTCGTCGTCGTCCTCGTAGACGGTGACCATCAGCCGGTCCCTGGGCAGACCGAAGTCGCGGGTGATGAGCCCCCAGGCCAGCTCGATGGCGCGTTCCTTGAAATAGTCGCCGAACGAGAAATTGCCCAGCATCTCGAAGAAGGTGTGGTGACGCGCGGTGAACCCGACATTGTCGAGGTCGTTGTGCTTGCCGCCGGCGCGCACGCATTTCTGGGCGCTGGTCGCGGTCGAGTACGGGCGCTTCTCCAGGCCGGTGAAGACGTTCTTGAACGGCACCATGCCCGAGTTGGTGAACATCAACGTCGGATCGTTGCGCGGCACCAGCGGACCGGAGGCCACCACCTCGTGGCCTTCGCGCGCGAAGTACTCGACAAAACTCGACCGGATATCGCTAACGCTCGTCATCACCAGGCTTTCGTCGCGGGGATCGGGCACCCCACCGGCGCCCCTTGAACAATCGATGGCTTTTATCGTGCAGACCGCGGCTCGTCCAGCATCGCCGCGGCGCTTTCGTGCCCGATTCCGGGACGCGTCCCCGGTGTTGCGATCCTTGCCTGCTCGACGCCCCCTTCAGCCGCGCCGACTTCGAGCCCGGCGCTAGTTCAGCGCCTTCTTGGCGAATTTGCCTCGCGCCATGATGACCGGCATGTGGGCGCCATCGCCCTGCAGGAGACCGATGTCGCCGAGCGGGTCGCCATCGACGACCAGCAGGTCCGCGCTGGCGCCCGGCGCGATGACGCCGACCTCGCCCTCGAGCCGGCAGAGGCGGGCGCCGATGACGGTTGCCGAGCGGATGATCTCGGCTGGGGTGAGCACCTTGGCGAGAAGCTCGAACTCCATGCAGTGGTACTTGCGCAGTTCCCCAAGGAGGTCCGAACCGAAGGCCATGGGCAGGCCCGCGTCGCGCATGATCTCGAGCGAGCGCAATCCGCCGCTCCTCACCACCTCGATCTTGGCAAATTCGGCAGCGCCCAGGCCGAGCGCCTCGCCTTCGAGCGCCAGGGCGTCGTAGGCGACGAGGGTCGGCACGGCGATGCAGCCCTTCTGCGCCGCGAGCCTTGCGGTTTCCGGCTCGATGAGATTGCAGTGCTCGAGCGAGTGGACGCCGAGCTCGACGCAGCGCCCGATCGCCTTGTCGGTGTAGACGTGGGCGGAAACGTAGAGACCTGCATTTTCGGCCTCCTCGACCATGGCGAGGATTTCGTCCCGCGAATACTGGATCGAATGGATAGGGTCGTTGGGCGAGGAGACCCCGCCATTGGCCATCACCTTGATGAAGTGCGCGCCCTCCTTGATAAGGGTGCGGCAGGCCAGGCGCACATTGTCGACGCCGTCGACGATCAGCCCCATGGAGCCGACGCGCTCCGAAAAGATCCCCGGCCGGTCGTCGGTGCGCTTGCGCAGGTCCGCGTGGCCGCCGGTGGTGGTCAGCCCCTTGCCGCAGATGACGAGGCGGGGGCCGGTGAAAAGCCCCTGCTCCGCCGCCCAGGTGAGGCCGATGTCGGCGCCGCCCAGATCACGCAGGGTCGTGAAGCCGCGCATGAGCATCTCGTTCATCACCCGTGCGGCGCGCAGGGCTGCAAGCGAGGAGGGCGCGATCATATTGGACCAGAGGTCGAGCGTTTCGGCCACCACATGCACATGGCAGTCGATGAGCCCGGGCATCAGCGTGCGCCCGCCGAGCGCGATCTCGACCGTGTCGCCGGGCGCCGCGACGTCCGTGCCCACCGCGACAATCCGATCGCCGGTCACCAGCACGCTCTGCCCGTCGAGGAGTTGGCCCGCCTCCGCATCGAGGATGCGGCCGCCGGTGAAGAGATAGCTCTGGCTCATGTCGGGTTCCTATCGGTGGTGGCAGGCGAGCTCGCGGCCGTCGTCGCGGGCGGTCAGTTGCGGGTCGACGCGCCGGCAAAGGTCCGTCGCCAGCGGGCAGCGGGTGTGGAAGGCGCAGCCGGAGGGGCGTTTCGTCGCGCTCGGGATGTCGTCGCTCGTTGCGCTGAAGCTGTGGCGGTGGCGCGGATCGTGCGAGGGGGCCGAGCGCATGAGGAGCTCGGTATAGGGGTGCTGCGGGGCCGAAAAGATGCGTTCCTTGGGGCCGATCTCGACGATGCGCCCCAGATACATCACCGCCACCCGGTGCGAGATGTATTCGACGACGCCGAGGTCGTGCGAGACGGCGAGATAGGCAACGCCCAAATCCCGCTGCAGGTCGGCAAGGAGATTGAGGATCTGCGCCTGCACCGAGACGTCGAGGGCCGAGACCGGCTCGTCGGCGACGATGATGTCGGGTTTCAAGGCGAGCGCGCGGGCGATGCCGATGCGCTGGCGCTGCCCGCCCGAGAACTGGTGCGGATAGTTGTCCGCCTGGTCCGGACGCAGGCCGACGCGCGCCATCAGGTCGGCGACCGCCGCCTCGCGCTCCTCCTTCGTGCCGATGCCGTGGATGTCGAGCGGCGCGCGGATGATGTCGCGCACCTTCTGGCGCGGATTGAGGGACGAGAACGGGTCCTGGAAGACGATCTGCATGCGCTTCCGGTAGTCGCGCAGCTCCTTGCGGCGAAAACCGGCGATCTCGCGCCCGTCGAATCGCACCTTTCCGCCGGTCGGCTGCACGAGGCCCATCAGTGCCAGGCCCGTCGTCGACTTGCCGCAGCCGCTCTCGCCGACAAGGCTCAGGGTCTCGCCGCGCTTCAAAGTAAAGCTCACCCCGTCGACGGCCTTGACCGCGCCGACCTGGCGGCGCAGCACCCCCGCCCTGATCGGGAAATGGACCTCGAGGTCGTCGACGCTGAGGAGTGGGGCGGTATCAGGCATCGTCGTGCTCCCAGCAGGCAGCCCAGTGGCCGGGCCGCTTTTCCGTCAGGGGCGGGCGCTCCTGGCGGCAGCGCTCGGAGGCGCCCGGGCAGCGCGGGGCGAAGGCGCAGCCCTTGGGCAGGTTCCAGAGCGGCGGCACGGTGCCCGGAATGTCGGCGAGGCGATCGCCGTCCTCGGCCGAGGCGCCCTTGCGCGGCACGGCGCCCATGAGGCCGATGGTATAAGGGTGGATGGGATTGTCGAAGAGGTCGTAGATGCTGGCCTCCTCGACCTTGCGGCCCGCATACATGACGATCACCCGGTCGGCGACCTCGGAGACGACGCCGAGATCGTGGGTGATGAGGATCTGCGCGGTGCCGAGGCGCTTCTGCAGGTCCGAGATCAACCCCAGGATCTGCGCCTGGATGGTGACGTCGAGGGCTGTCGTCGGCTCGTCGGCGATGATGATCTTGGGGTCGCAGGCGAGCGCGAGGGCGATCATCGCCCGCTGGCGCATGCCGCCCGAGAGCTCGTGCGGGAACTGGCCGGCGCGCCGCTCGGGATCGGGCATCTGCACCAGCGTCAGGGCCTCGATCGCGCGCCTATGCGCTTGGCGGTGCGAGCAACGGCGATGCTGGCGCACGGCCTCGGCGATCTGCTCGCCGATGCGCAGCACCGGGTTCAGCGCCGTCAGCGGTTCCTGGAAGATCATGGCGATCTTCTCGCCACGCCAGTCCTCCACCTGCCGCTCGCCCATGGTGAGGAAATCGGCGCCTTCGATCAGGATCCTTCCCGCGCTGACATGGGCCGCCTCGGGCAGCAGGCGCAGCAGCGAAAGCGCCGTCATCGACTTGCCGCAGCCGCTTTCGCCCACGATGCAGAGCGTCTCGCCGGCCCTGACGGTGAACGCCATTTCCGAGACGACCGGAAAGGACCCGTTGGGGCCGCGGATCTCGATGTCGAGACCCTCGACCGCGAGGATCGGTACCTGCGAGGCGGATGGAGAGATACTCATTGCGATCCTGCTCCGACTGTCATCCCGGCGAAAGCCGGGACCCAGTAAACGATATCGCTTCGACTCCTGCCGGGCATCCCCCTCCCGCTCGTCGTGCGTGAGCCGCCAGATCCGTGGGTACTGGGTCTCGGCTTTCGCCGGGATGACAATCGGGGGAGGAGAGAAAATGCCATATCTGCCCGTCTCTAGTCGGTCGCGCCCTCGAGGTTGCCCACCATGAAGCCGTAGTCGCCGCTGGCGACGAGGTTGCGCGTCAGGTGCTGCATGATCATCACGCCGTTCTCGAAGGGCGTCGGGATTTCTTCCAGCACCTCGAAGGTGTAGGGGCTGACCACGCGCCCTAGGAGCTCACCGCCCTTGATGAACTCGCCATTGGCCGGGCACAGGGGCTCGAGCCAGCCAGCCTGGCTTGGGCGGATGCCGGCAAGCTCGTTGACGACGATCTGCTCGGGGTTCTGCCACGGATCGCCGGGGATGGCGCCGAGGGTCTTCAGCATATTGAGCACACCGTCGACGGTGCGCTTGACGTACGGCCCCTGGTCGACGATGCCGCCGCCGAGCTCGATGACCGCAACGGGGATGTTGTGCGTGTCGATGGTCACCGACTTGGTGGTGCCGCCGAAAACCGTGCCCTGCTTGTTCTCGACCGGGCGATAGAGGAGCCGCGAGCCGAAGGCGCGAGAGAGCTTCTCGTCATTCCAGATATAGACGTAGTCGACGGTCGGCCGGTCGGTGCCCGAGTGCAGGTCGATATGGACGTCGATGACGTTGAGGTATTCCTGGGTCAGCGCATGGGCGAGCTGCTGGCTGTAAGTGCCCTTGGGGTTGCCGGGGAACTGGCGGTTGAGGTCGACCTTGTCGATGGTCGAGAAGCGCTCGTTGACGGCGAAGGCGTAAGGGTTGGCGACCGGCAGCAAGAGGATGCGACCCTTCAGCGGCAGGTTGCGCAATATGCGGAAGAGCTCGAGCACGGCCTGCGAGCCGGTATTCTCGTTGCCGTGGATGGCCGCCGAGATGCCGATGGTCGGGCCGTCCTCCTCGCCCACGAGCTCATGAATATAGAGTACGGCGTCGCTCCCGTCGGCGTGGGTGGTGAATTTGGGGCGAAGCTGGTTGATCGATTTGACCATTCAAGAAAGTCCTTTGGTTTAACTGGCCTTTGCGGCCATGCCTCCGCCGCGCGAGAGCTGGCGCGGGTCGAGGACGTCACGCAGGCCGTCCCCGAGGAGATTGAATCCGAGCACGGTGACCATGATGGTCGCGCCCGAAACGATGGAGAGCCACGGCGCATCGCGCATGAACCGCGTGCCGTAGGAGAGCGTCCAGCCCCAAGTCGGGGTCGGCGGCGGCAGGCCGAAGCCGAGGAAGCTCAGCGCCGATTCCGAGATGACCGCCGTGCCGAGGCCGAGGGAAGCGAGCACAATGATCGGCCCCAGCGCGTTGGGCAGGATCTCGCGGAAGATGATGCGGGCAGGGCTGGCGCCGAGGGCCTTGGCCGCCTGCACGTAGTTCTGCTCGCGCAGCACCAGCGTCGTCGAGCGCACGACGCGTGCGTATTCGGTCCAGGCGACGACGATAATGGCGAGCGAGACGTTGAACATGCCCGGCCCCAGCACCGCGACGATGGCGAGCGCCAGGACAATGGCCGGGAAGCCGAGGAAGATATCGGTCACCCGCATCAGCACCTGGTCGACCCAGCCGCCGAAATAGCCGGCGACGAGCCCGACGACCGTGCCGATGACGGCCGAGCAGGCGACCGAGATCAGCGCGATGGAGAGCGATACGCGTGCCCCGAACACCATGCGCGACCAGAGGTCCCGCCCGAAATTGTCGGTGCCGAGGAGATGCTCAATGCTGGGGCCGGCGAAGCGGTTGCGCATGTCCATCTGCTCGACGCCGTGGGTCGCGACATAGGGCGCAAAGATCGCGCAGAGGATGATGGCGAGCGAGATGGCGGCGCCGATGACGAGGGAGGTGTTGCGGAGGGCTTTGGGCAGGCGCATGGGCGGTTACCGCAGGCGGATGCGCGGATCGACCGCGGCATAGAGGAGGTCGACGACGAGGTTGACCAGGGCGAAGATGATGGCGAAGGTCAGCACCAGTCCCTGGATCAGCGGCAGGTCGCGCTGCGAGATGGCGGCGATGGTCAGCTGCCCGAGGCCCGGCCAGGCAAAGATCGACTCGGTGATGACGGCGCCGCCGAGCAGGGCCCCGAAGCGCAGGCCGATGACGCTGAGGACCGGCAGGAGCGCATTGCGGAGCGCATGGCGCACCACCACGCGGCCGCGCCGCAGGCCTTTGGCGTAGGCGGTGCGCACGAAGTCCTCGCGCAGAACCTCCAGCATGGAGGCGCGCACCAGCCGCGAGATGATCGCGGCCGAACTGGCGGCGAGCGCCAGCGCCGGCAGCGCGATGTGGCGCAGGGAATCCCAGAGGACGCCCGGACGGCCGGTCAGCGCCGCGCCGATCGCGTCGATCATCGGTGGACCGCGCCCGATGGCGGGGAGCCAGCCGAGCTGCACGGCAAAGAGCAGCATCAAGAGGAGCCCCAGCCAATAGACGGGCATCGAGACGCCGAGCTGGGCGAAGAGCATGGTGAGGGTATCGACCAGCGAGCCCTGGCGCATCGCCGCGACGATACCGAGGGTGAGGCCGATGAGGGTGGCAATGATCAGCGCCACGACCGCAAGCTCGATGGTCGCGCCCAGCCGGCCCATGATGATCTGCGACACCGCCTGGTTCAGGAAGATCGAGCGGCCCATATCACCCTGCAGGAGCCCGGCGAAATAGTCCCAGAGCCGGACATACCAGGGATCGTCGAGGCCGAGGGCACCACGCAGATTGGCGATCGCCTCGGGCGTTGCGTCCTGGCCCAGCAGCACCGCGGCCGGATCGCCGGGGATGATGAGCAGCAGGCCGAAGGTGACGACGACCATGCCGATCGCCATGGGCACGAGCAGCAGCAGCCGGCGGACTACATAGGCGAACATGTCGTCGGCTCCTTTCCTGAAATCAAAACCAAACCGGAAGCGATCAGCCGATGACGACGTCGTCTATCGCGCGCGGATAGTGCGTCATGCTGTCGGGCCCGTCGGCGGTGATCAGCACCGTGTCGGCGATGCGGTAGCCGGCAAAGCCGGGAACGAAGATCGCCGGCTCGCTGGAGGTGATCATGCCGGGTTCGAGGAGCGTCTGGTCGCCAGCCTCCACCCATGGCGGCTCGTGGAACATGATGCCCATGCCGTGGCCGACGCGGTGGAGGAGATAGTCGGTCATGCCGCTGTCGCGGATATAGGTCAGCGCCAGATTGTCGGCCGAGGCGCAGGTCTTGCCGGCGATCAGCGCCGCCGTCGCCATGCGCTGCGCCTCATAGGCGACCGCGTAATGACCCTGCTGCTCGCTGGTCGGCTCGCCGATGAAGAGCGTGCGCTCGCTCTCGGCGGCGCGCCCGCCCACCCGGCAACCGAGCGAGAGGATGATGCTCTCGCCGCGCTTGACCGGGTTGCCGGTCGGCATGCCGTGCGGAAAAGCCGAGCGCGCGCCCGAATAGACGAGGCCGCTCGCCAGCCCCTGCACGAGCATCACGTCGGCGTGTTCCTCGTGCATGATCTTCATGGCGTGGCGGGAGACGAAGGATTCGATCTCGATCTCGCTCGGCAGCTCGCGGCCGGCCCGCATCGCCTCGGCGATGAGCCCGACGCCCGCGACGACCATCTCGTCGGAGATGCGCGCCGCCTCGCGGTGGAGCGCGATCTCCTGCGGATATTTCACCAGCCGCATCTTCTGGACGATGTCGGTCGGGATGACGCGCCTGGCATTGGGGAACGCCGCCTCGATCTGCCCGACGCGGGCGAGCGAGATGGCGTGACTATAAGCCACCGTCCCTTTCATCTCCGGGAAGGCGCGGCCCAGCACGTCGAACGGCCGGTCGACGCCGGGAAACTCGAAATAGACGATGGGCTCGGCGGCGATGTTCTGGTGGGCCGCATGCGCTTCCTCGAGCTTGGGGAGCAGCAGCCAAGCCCCGTCGCGGGTGATGGCGAAGACCACCGGCCGCTCGGTCGTATAGTGCGAGAAGCCGGTCGTATAGATCACGTCGTCGTTGGAATCGAGAAGGAGGAGGTCGATGTCCGCCGCGTCCATGCGCTTGCGGATATCGGCGTGGACCTTCTCGTAGAACTCGGCACTCAGAACCTGGTGGAACGTCATCGGCAACTCGCGCGAAAGAAAAAAGCGGCCGGCGCACGGGAGTGCGCCGGCTTAAGGCAGGGTCAGTCGGTAAAGCCGATGAGGCCGCGGAAGTTGCCGCGGGGCGTCGCCTGCACCTCGACGGGCAGGTCCTTGGCGTAGAAGAGCTGGTAGCCCTGGGCCGAGACGATGAAGTAGGGCAGCTCCTCGGCAAGGATGGTCGCGGCCTGCTGGTAGGCCTCTGCCCGGGCCGGCTGGTCGAGGGTCGAGCGGGCCTCCTGCAGGAGAGCGTCAACCTGCGGGTTGGAATAGCCGCCCCAGTTGGTCGAGCCGTCCGTCGTCAGCTGCGCGAACATCAGCCGGTCGGGATCGACGATGTTGAGCCAGCCGAGGAGCGCGATCTGGTGCTGGCCCTGCTGCACATAGTTGGTCGAGAACGAGGGCCAGTCGGTGATCTGCGCCGTCGCCTTGACGCCGGCCATCTCGAAGATCGCCTGCATGTATTCGATGGTCTGGACGCGGTTGGGGTCCTCGCTGTGGGTGGCGAGGGTCACCGCAAGGTCCTGCCCGTCCTTGTCGAGGAAACCATCGCCGTTACTGTCGGTCCAGCCGAGCTCGTTGAAGAGAGCCACGGCCCCTTCGAGGTCGAAGGTCGGCTGCGAGATCGCGTCCGAATAGGCCCAGGAGGACGGCAGGATGATGGAGTGCGCCACCTGATCGACGCCCTTGTAGATGTCGTTGACGATCGTTTCCTGGTCGATGAGCATCGAGAAGGCCTGCCGCATCTTCGGGTCGGTGAGCAACGGGTCCTTGGTGTTGAAGTTGATGTAGTTGACGCCAAGACCGGCCATGATGGCGTTGCCGAAGCGATCGTCATTGGCCAGCCGCTCGATGTCCTGCGGCGAGAGCGGGGACTGGATGACGTCGAGGTCGCCGGCTTCGAACGCCTGGGCGCGGGCCGAGTTGTCGCCGATGATACGGACGGTCACGTTCTCGATTTCGGGCGCGCCGCGCCAGTAGGTATCGTTGGCCTCGAGCACGATCTCGCTGCCGCGGTTCCAGGAGACGAGCTTCATCGGCCCGGCGCCGATGGGCTGAAGCGCCAGGTCATGCCCGCCCTCGACCAGGGCCTTGGGCACGATGCCGATGTCCATGTAGGTGAGGAGCGGCGCGTAAGGGGCCGAGAGGGTGAACTTGACCGTCTGCGGATCGACAGCCTCGACCGAGGCAATCGGGGTATAGAGCGCGCGCTGCGGCGCGTTGAAGTCCGGATCGATAATGGTTGAATAGGTGAAAGCCACGTCTTCGGCGGTCAGCGGCGAGCCATCCGAGAAGGTCAGGTCCGGCCGCAGCTTGAAGATGAACGTCGTCGGGTCCGGGTTCTCCCAGCTCTCGGCGAGGTCCGGCACCACCTCCAGGGTCGGGGTGATGTGGACGAGGCCGGCATAGATGAGGTCGGCGGTGCGCGAGGCGGTGGTGTCGCGCGTCAGGCGCGGGTCGAGCGTGCCCGCATCGACGTCGGTGCCGATGACGAGGGTATCGGCATCCTGCGCAACGGCGAGCGGAGCAGCGAACGCCATGAGGGCAATGGCGCTGGCCGTGATGAGAAACTTGTTCATTCCCTGTTCCCTTTTGTCTTGGTCTGCGTGGGGCTAAGCGGACCTGCGGCGGACGGCCCCCTCGGCCGTCTCCCCGTCCGTTCCGTTCTCCTGGCCGGCGCGAAGCTGACGCAGCTCAGTCAGCCGCGGCACCAGAATGGTTTCCAGCGCGCCGGGGTCCGGCGCGTGGCGGTATTCGAAGCACTGGACGTTGGGCGGCGCGAGATCGGCCACGTGATCGGCGCCCGAGGCGTAGATCACCGCGTCACAGGCGGTGATGACCTCGCCGAGGTCCGGCGACGACGACCAGGTCACGCGCACGTCCGCCACATGCGGGGCGAACTCGCGCACGCTCGGGCGCATGATGGCGATGTATTCCTGGAAGTGGGTGACCGCCGCGACCCGCGCGCGCGGGTCAAGACCGGCGAGGTTCTGCCGGGTGCGCTGCGAGGGGATGAAGCGCAGGCCAAGAACCTGCTCTGCCGGCACGTCGATCAATGCCTTCACCTCCGCCTCGCGATGGACGAAGGTCAGCACGAGATCGGCCGCGCGGCACGCCTCGCGCTGCGGACCGGGCACCTTGAGGCTCTCGAGAGTGACGAGCTTGATCGTGTCGGAGGCGGTAAGGGCGCTGCGGATCTGGTCCACATAGTCCTGCCCGGGCCCCTCGAATATGCACACGAACACCAGGGAGAGGCCCACATTCGGCCGGCGCAGCTGGGCGCGCGCGTTGATCATGGAGACGAGCTCCATGGTGGAGATGCCGAGCGCCTCGGCCTTGCCCACGATCGTCTCGATATCTGACCGCAATGCATTGATCGGCAGCTTCTCGTCGCGAACGGCAAGCGGATGGCGCGCGGTGAAGGCGCCGAGCCCCTGGCGGATCTCGATGAGACCGGCATCGCGCAACTGCTGGTAAACCTGGGTGACGGTCATCGGCGCGATGCCGAGCTCGGCGGCGAGCTGGCGTACCGACTGCAGCTTGGTCCCGTACGGCATGTCGCCGAAGGCGAGCGTATAGCTCAAGAGCCCATAGAGCTGCGTGCCCACGGGAACGGGTAGGGACTTGTCGATGCTGGAGGCGTCGATGGGGAACATGTGTTCTAGTCCGTCAGTACACCTAACCGTATTCATCCCGTCCGCAGAGCGCAATAGTGTCTGGCAAAAATTTGTACACAGTTTGCATTCGCCGAAAGTCTGTGCACAATCGCTGTCGAACCAGAGGCTGGACGTGGCGTTCCTCACTTCGTATGCAGGTGGATACATGGGACGCGAGGTGCCGCCCGCGAACTTTTCCCGAAGGAGGAGGTGTTCTAATGGATTATGTCAATCTCGGCCGTACGGGTCTCAAAGTCTCGCGCCTGTCGCTCGGCTGCATGACTTTCGGCTCCCCCGACTGGCAGCCCTGGGTGCTCGACGAAGCCGCCTCCCGCCCGATCATCGAGAAGGCGCTCGACCTCGGCATCAACTTCTTCGACACCGCCGACATGTATTCGAAGGGCGCGAGCGAGGAGATCGTCGGCAAGGTGCTTTCGGGCGTTCCCCGACATAAGCTCGTCATCGCGTCAAAGCTCTATAACCCGATGACCGAGGACCCCAACGACAAGGGCCTGTCGCGCAAGCACGTCTTCGAGGCGGTGGATGCAAGCCTCAAGCGGTTGGGGACGGATTACATCGACCTCTACCAGATCCACCGCTTCGACTACGACACGCCTCTTGAAGAGTCTCTCGATGCCCTCAACGACGTGGTGCGGGCCGGCAAGGTGCGCTATCTCGGCGCCTCCTCCATGCACGCCTGGCAGTTCATGAAGGCGCTTGGGCTGCAGCGTGCCCGAGGCTGGGCGCCGTTCGTCTGCATGCAGAACCACTACAATCTCCTCTACCGCGAGGAGGAGCGCGAGATGCTGCCGCTCTGTCGCTCGGAAGGCATCGGCGTCATCCCGTGGAGTCCGCTGGCGCGCGGGCGCCTTGCCGGCCGCCAAGGCGAGGCGGCGCAATCGACGCGCGCGCAGACCGACAGCACGGCGGTGCGGCTCTATGACCGCGACCGCACGCCCGAGGACGAGGCGATCGTCGCGGCGGTGAAGCGCGTGGCGGAACGCCACGGGCGGCCGATGGCGCAGATCGCCTACGCATGGGTCGCGAGCCGACCGGGCATCACCGCGCCCATCGTCGGCATCTCCAAGCTGCATCAATTCGACGATGCGGTCGGGGCACTCGACGTCAAGCTGACCGATGAGGACGTCGCCGAGATGGAAGCCCCCTACCGGCCCAAGGCCGTCGCCGGCCACTTCTGACCTTCAGGAGATTTGCGATGCAACTGGGGCGGGACCTCGCCGAACTCACCGCCGGCATCGACCGGCTCTTTCGCAATGCGCCGCGCAGCGACGGCTTCCTCGACCGCGAGGGACTGATCCCCGTCGCGGTCGCCGAGGTCGAGCCGAGGCCACTGCGCGACTATGACGAGGCGGAGGCGGCGCTGCGAGCACTCCTTGCTCGGCTCGACGCGGAAGCACAGAGCCCGCTGCGGCGCGACTATCTCGCCGAGATGATCGACTCGCTGCTCGCGCTCGTCACGACCTTCAAGGAAGAGCCGATCTCGTTCGCCGACCGCGTGCGTCGGCAGATCCGGGTCGACACGCGGCTGGTCGACCAGGCGATCCTCGACGGCTACCGCGCAACGATCCGGGCCAAGCTCGACGAGATGGGCTATTCCGGCAGCGAACTGGCCGACGACCTCGCGCGCTGGGAAGCAGACAATCGCGTGCCGGTCGACAACGTGCTCGACACCATGCGGGATCTGACCCGCGAGGCACGCGAGCGCGTGTCTGCCGTCATGTACCCCATGGACAGCGAGTGGATGGAGCCGGAGGGCGTCAGCGCCGCGCCGTTCTCGGCCTATTGCGATTATCCCACCCGCAAGGTTCTGATGAACCTCGACTTCCCCTACACGCGCTTTGCCTTAAAGCACCTTGCCACCCACGAGGTGTTCCCCGGCCATCTCGTGCACCTGAAGCTGCGCGAAACGGGCGTCGCCGAGGGCACCATGCCGCTCGATGCCGCCCAGGTCGTCACCAGCTCGGCAAGCAGCGCCCTCTTCGAGGGTATCGCCGACAATGGGCTCTTCTTCCTCGACTGGATCGAGGGGCCGGGCGACGAGCTCGGTGTCGCGCTGCAGCGCCTACGCGGGGCGCTACGCTGCAACGCCGCCTGGATGATGCACGAAGAGGGTAAGACGCTCGACGAGATCGTGCCGGTGATCGCGCTGGGTGGCTTCCAGGATCCGGTGACGGCCCGCTCGCGCCTCGCCTTCCTTTCGCACAACCTGCGCGCCCCGTTCGTCTACGCCTATTGGTGCGGGGACGTGGCGGTGCACGAGGTGTGGCGGACGGTCAAGCCCGAGGAGCGCACCGCCTTCTGGCAATACCTCTACGGCAACATGCACACGCCGGCGACGCTCAAAGCGCACTGGCGGGGGGCCGCCTAGACTCTGTCAGTTTCTGACGGAAACGGGAGGCATCCGGCTCCCTCCCCCCTTAAGGGGGGAGGGAGCGCAAAACCGCCGATTCCGATAAAACCTGACTCGCTCCAGGATTCGTGCCACTATTCCTCGCTCTGCGGCGCGAGGGCGGCCAGGATCGAGGCGTAGATCGAGGTCGGCGTGGTCGCCGAAATGGCGCTGTCGTCGTTGATGGTCATCACCACGCAGGTCTGGCTGCCGTCGCGGCCGACGAGATGGGTGGTGAAGTTGAGCACGCCGGTTTCGCTGCCGCCCTTGTAGGCGACGCGCGCCCAATCGCCCGGGGTGGCGATGCCCGGATTGATGGTCATCACGTCGAGATCGGCGACCTCGGCAATGAGCTCGCAGAGCCGGCGGGCCGGGACATACCACTCGACCCCCTCGTCGTGCAGCGACAGATTGGGGTTGAGCGCCGGCATCGGCCGGCCCGCGATCTCGCGGGCGATCTCCGCCTTTTCCTCGGGGGAAGCAGCCAGGAACCGGCCCCGCGTCTCCAGATCCCCCTTGAGGAAGAAGAATTCGCGGGTCGTCAGCGCGAAATCGACGCCCAGCTTCTGTGCGAGCGCCTCGCGCCCGACGACGTCGATGAGGAGGTCGGTCGCCGTGTTGTCGCTGATCGATATCATCATGGCGGCGGCCGTATGGAGGGTCACGGGCGAGCCTGCGGGCAGATTCTGCATGATGCCGGTCGGCAGCGAGATGTGGCGGCGTTCGAGCCGCACGACCTCGTCCCAACTGTGCTCGCCGCGCTCGATCGCCTCGTTGAGGAGCGCCAGGACCGCGAGCTTGAACGCCGAACCGACAGCCAAGGGCGTATCGGCACCACGCTCGGCAAGCACCTCGCCGTCCCGCAGGACGAGATAGGAGACGGAGCCTTCGAGACTATCGAACTGCGCGGCAATGTCGGCGACCGAGGCATTCTTCTGCACCGGCGCGCGGAAAAGAAGGCTCGATATGCGCCGATCGGCATCGAGGGTGATCTGGACCGGCATGGTGTGGGTGCGCGTCTCGACCTCGAAGCCGTCCGCGCTCGAGCGCACCTCCTCGGGCGCGCCGATAGTCGCCTTGATCTGGGAGAGGAGCTGTTCGACCTGAGCGAGCGGCACCTGGGCGAGGAATTCAGGCGTGAACTGCTCGGCCGTAACAGGATCGGGCCCGAGGAGATCCAGAATCACCTGCTCTTCGGACGACACGGCTCCTTCCTGAGCATGGGCAGATCCAACCAGGGCCAGGACGGCAAACAGCACCGCTGCGAGCAACCGGCTCATCGAAAACTCCTACTAACGCACACCGGATATAAGTGAGGCTAGCTGACCCGACAAACTTTGCCAGCCCCGAATCCCCGCCACACCAACGCGCTTGTGGATTGCGCGGACAAAGTTAGCGCCAACGTGTGCTGGTCGCGCGCGGCCAGCACGTTTATGGTGTGCCCACACATACTACCGGCAATAAGCGGATCATGGCCACACTCACCGAGACCAAAAGCGCGAGCGCCCCGGCGGACGCCGGTAAACGGCGCCAGCCCTGGTCCATCGCGGCTTATCTGCTGGTGCTGGCGCTGATCACGCTGGTGCCCTCCTTCGTCTTCGCCGGCCTGCTGATGCAGCGCAACCAGCAGGCGCAGGAAACCACCATCGAAACGCTGATCTCGGCCACGACCCGCTCGCTGGTGCAGGCAGTCGAGCGCGAGATCAACGCCAACATCACGACTCTGCGGGTGCTGGAAACCTCGGCTGCGCTGCATGAGGGGGATTTCCGCTCCTTCCACGTCTATGCACAGACGGCGCTCGCGAGCAGCCGGGCCAATCTCTTCATCGTCAACGCCGATCTTTCGACGCTGATGTCGACGGACGCCCCCTTCGGCGAGGTCGTTCCCCCCATCGCCGACCAGGATACCATCCGGCGCGCTTTCGAGACCGATGCGGTGGTCATCACTGACCTGGTGCGCAATCCGGTCACGCAGGACTGGACCTACAACATCCTCCTTCCGATCGACCTCGGCCCCCATGGGCGCAAGATCATCGCCCTCAACCAGCGCGCCGACAACATCGCGCAGGCGCTCCTGACCAACCGGCTGCCGGACGGCTGGTCGAGCGCGCTGCTCGATGCCGACGGCCAGGTGATCGCCGCCTCGTTCGGCGCCGGAGGGACGGGCGAGATCTTCACCCAGTTCGACGCGCTCAACCAACCGTTCTCGACCCGCTGGCAGCAGGTGGCCGCGAACGGGGACGCCTACCAGACTGTCATCCAGCGCTCGGGCCTCACGGGCTGGCGGCTCGTTTCCTGGGCGCCGGTCGAGGTCATCACCCGCCCGCTTCTCGATGCGCTGCTCTCGCTGATGGCGGGCGCCGTCATTTTGGCCGCGCTCATCATCGTGACCCTCTACTGGGTCACGGGCCGGATCGGCTCGTCGGTGCGGGGCCTTGCGCGCGACGCGCGCCGGCTCGGACGCGGCGAGGGCGTCGAGGCCAAGCCCTACCCCGTCGCCGAGATCGCGGAAGTGTCGCAGGCGCTCGCCGAAGCCTCGACGCAGCGGCAGTCGGCCGAGGCGGAGGTGCGGTTCCTGATGCGCGAGCTCGCGCACCGCTCGAAGAACCAGATGACGGTGATCGCGGCCATGGCCAAGCAGACCGCGCGCGGCGAGGAGGACATCGACCACTATGTGCAGAGCTTCGAGAAACGCATTCTCGGCCTTGCAAGTTCGACGGACCTGCTGCTCACCCACGGACGCGTGGGCGTCGACCTCAACGAGCTGCTGAGCCGCCAGATCGCGCCCTTCGGTCCCTCGGACGGCGAGCGTCTGAAGCTGACCGGCGGCCCGGTGCGCCTCAACGCACAGGCCGCGCAGATCATGGGCATGGCGGCCCACGAGCTCTCGACCAATGCGGCCAAGTACGGCGCGTTCTCCAACGACAAGGGCAGGCTCGAGGTGTCCTGGCAGATCGAGGGGGACCGGCTCGCCTTCCGCTGGCGCGAGCACACGCAGGCAGCCCCCTTTTCTCAATCCGACGAGACCGATCCGGCGCAACGCAAGGGATTTGGCACCACCGTGCTCAAATCGATGGTCGGCGGCGCGCTCGGCGCCGAGGTCGAGCGGCAGTTGCACCCGGACGGCATCGAATGGCGGTTCGACATCCCCATGGCCTCGCTCCACCCGGACTATGCGGGTGAAGCCGAGAAAGAGGAAGAAGAGGACGCCTGACCGCGGCGGCATCCGCCTTTGCTTTTCACCACGTCACGAGGAATAATCCGGACCGGTGCAGCAGACGAAAGGGAGGATCCCAATGGTCACTCGTCTCAACCCCTATATCAGCTTTCGCGACACAGCCCGGGAGGCGATCGAATTCTACCACTCGGTCTTCGGGGGCGAGCTCACCATCAGTACGTTCGGCGACTTCGGCATGAGCGAAAACCCGGCGGATGCAGACAAGATCATGCACTCCATGCTGGAAACGCCCAATGGGCTGACGCTGATGGCGTCCGACACGCCTCCGGGCATGGACTACAAACCCGGCACCAATATCTCGGTTTCCCTTAGCGGCGAGGACGAAGCGGAGCTGCGCGGCTATTGGGACAAGCTCTCTGCCGGCGGAACGGTGACCGTGCCATTCGAAAAAGCACCCTGGGGCGACACCTTCGGCATGTGCCTGGATAAGTTCGGTGTCCAGTGGATGGTGGATGCCGTCGGAAAGCCGCAGGGCTAGGTCGGCTGGGCCCCAGGGCGTCAGAAATGGCCGAAAGAGAAAACTTCTGGCCTTCAGGGCGAAACTTGCGTATATCGCGCGCACGCTTCCTGCTCCTAAAGCAGAAGCCATCGTGGCCCCGCCTGGACGACATCCCGGCCGGGGCGGCTCGATCCTCTTTCCCGAAAGGATAACCCGATGTCGATTGCAGCGGACCGCAAGGCCGCCCTGATCAAGGAATATGCGACCAAGAAGGACGACACCGGCTCGCCCGAAGTCCAGGTCGCGATCCTGTCGGAGCGCATTGCCAACCTCACTGAACACTTCAAGACCCACACCAAGGACAATCACTCCCGGCGTGGCCTCCTGAAGCTGGTTTCGCTCCGCCGGCGCCTGCTCGACTACGTCAAGCGCACCGACGAAGCCCGTTACAAGGTCCTCATCGAAAAGCTGGGCCTGCGCCGCTAGACGGCAACGAAACTACGATGCGGGGGCCGGTCCGGCTCCCGCATCTTTTCCATCCGGGTTCCGGATGAAGCCGCGTAGAACCGGCAGCGCGGACTTAAGGTCCGCGTCAGAGAGTACGGAGCATGGCAGGATCATTGGCCGCTCTCGGAATTGCCCATTCGGCCCTCAGGCCCGGGCATGGTGATTTTCTGGGAGCGTCTCGTCGTCTTGCTCATGTTCCGGCCGCCGGGCCGTAACGGTGCCCTTCAAGCCTGCCCACGCACATGGGGTGCGGGGCCGGGCGGGCACACCGGACGCGCATGCAGGCCTACGCCCTGCACAAGCCGCGCGTGCGGGCAGACATGAAAGACGATAAAAGATGTTCGATCATCACAAGGTAGAACTCAACTGGGGCGGCCAGCCGCTGACGCTCGAAACGGGCAAGATGGCCCGCCAGGCGGACGGAGCGGTTCTCGCAACGCTCCGCGAGACCGTCGTGCTCGCTACGGTGGTTTCGGCCAAGTCCCCCAAGCCCGGCCAGGACTTCTTCCCCCTGACCGTCAACTACCAGGAAAAGTACTTCGCCGCCGGCAAGATCCCGGGCGGCTACTTCAAGCGCGAAGGCCGCCCGACCGAGAACGAGACCCTGGTCTCGCGCCTCATCGACCGGCCGATCCGCCCGCTCTTCCCGGAAGGCTACAAGAACGAGACGCAAGTCATCGTCACCGTTCTCCAGCATGACATGGAGAACAACCCGGATGTCCTGTCGATGGTGGCGGCCTCGGCCGCGCTCACCATCTCGGGCATCCCGTTCATGGGCCCGATCGGGGCGGCGCGCGTCGGCTATGTCGACGGCGAATACGTCCTCAACCTTGCCGTCGACCGCCGCGCCGACAGCAAGCTCGACCTGGTGATGGCGGGCACCGAAGACGCCGTTCTGATGGTGGAATCGGAAGCTCAGGAGCTTTCCGAGGACGTCATGCTCGGCGCCGTGATGTTCGGCCACGAGCAGAGCCGCAAGGTGATCGAGGCGATCATCAAGCTCGCCGAGCTCGCCGCTAAGGAACCGCGCGATTTCGAGCCCGAGGACTTCTCGGCCATCGAGGCCGAGATGCTCGCATTCATCGAGGCGGACCTCAGGGCCGCCTATAAGATCACCAAGAAGGAAGACCGGTACGCCGCGGTCGACGCCGCCAAGGACAAGGTCAAGGAATTCTACGGCGCGCGCATCGAGGCCGGCTCGATCTCCGCCGAGGACGTCGGCGCCGTGTTCAAGAGCCTGCAGGCCAAGATCGTGCGCTGGAACGTTCTCGACACCGGCTACCGCATCGACGGGCGCGACCTGAAGACCGTGCGCCCGATCGTCTCGGAAGTCGGCGTGCTGCCGCGCACCCACGGCTCGGCGCTCTTCACACGCGGCGAGACGCAGGCGCTGGTGGTGGCGACCCTCGGCACCGGCGAAGACGAGCAGTTCGTCGACTCGCTCGAGGGCACCAAGAAGGAAAACTTCCTCCTGCACTACAACTTCCCCCCCTATTCGGTGGGTGAAGCCGGCCGCATGGGCTCGCCCGGACGCCGCGAGATCGGCCACGGCAAGCTCGCCTGGCGCGCGATCAACCCGATCCGTCCCTCGGTCGAGGAGTTCCCGTACACCATCCGCGTCGTCTCCGAGATCACCGAGTCCAACGGCTCGTCCTCGATGGCGACCGTCTGCGGCACCTCGCTTGCCCTGATGGACGCGGGCGTGCCGATGAAGCGCCCTGTGGCGGGCATCGCCATGGGCCTCATCCTCGAGGACGAGAAGTTCGCCGTGCTCTCCGACATCCTCGGCGACGAGGATCACCTGGGCGACATGGACTTCAAGGTGGCCGGCACCGAAAGCGGCGTCACCAGCCTGCAGATGGACATCAAGATCGCCGGCATCACCGAGGAGATCATGAAGATCGCCCTCGACCAGGCCAAGGACGGGCGCATGCACATCCTCGGGGAAATGGCCAAGGCCATCACCTCGAGCCGCGAGGAAGTGGGCGAGTTCGCCCCGCGCATCGAGAGCTTCAAGATCCCGACCGACAAGATCCGCGAAGTGATCGGTACGGGCGGCAAGGTGATCCGCGAGATCGTCGAGAAGACCGGCGCCAAGATCAACATCGAGGACGACGGCACCGTCAAGGTCGCCTCCAGCGATGGCAAGCAGATCGAAGCCGCGGTCAAGTGGATCCGCTCGATCACCGACGAACCGGAAATAGGCGAGATCTACCAGGGCACCGTCGTCAAGACCGCCGACTTCGGCGCCTTCGTCAACTTCTTCGGTGCCAAGGACGGGCTGGTGCACATCAGCCAGCTCGCCGACCAGCGCGTCGCCAAGACGACCGACGTCGTCAAGGAAGGCGACAAGGTTTGGGTCAAGCTCCTCGGGTTCGATGAGCGCGGCAAGGTGCGCCTCTCCATGAAGGTCGTCGACCAGGAGACCGGCAAGGAAAAGGAACGCGCCGAAACGGCGGCCGAATAAAGTTCCTTCGACTTCGAATCAAAAGGCCCGGATTTGCGATCCGGGCTTTTTCTTTTCTGCAACAGGCAGAAACGTTCACTTGGGCGCGAGGAACCAATTTTCCTTGCTATCCGTTGCCCGCTTGCACTCGACAGGCGTGCAAACCTCGGCTTAGCTCCTTGCCATTGCTGAAAATTTCCAGGGATTCGTCTTGATAAACCGCCGTCTCTTCATGCTCGGCCTGCCCATTGCTCTGGCCGGCTGCGCCAGTTCCGCCCGTGGCCCGCAAGTGCATGAATACGTGATCGACCGGCGCTACCTGTCGATGTACGGCCCTATGCCCAATGAGCCGTTCCCGGTGCCGGCCGTCGACCTCAGACGCATTGATTCGCAGTTCTGGCGGCAGGAGGTCTCGTACTCCACTTCGGAGCCGCCCGGCACCATCGTCGTCGATACCCCCAACCGGTTCCTCTATCTCGTACAGCCCGGCGGCAAGGCAATGCGCTACGGCGTCGGCGTCGGGCGCGAGGAGGCGCTGCAATTCAGGGGCACGGCCCGGATCGGGCGCAAGGCCCAGTGGCCGCGCTGGACGCCGACGGCCAACATGATCCGGCGGGAGCCGGATCGCTACGGGCCGTACCGCAACGGCCTCGAAGGCGGCATCGACAACCCGCTGGGCGCACGCGCGCTCTACCTCTACCGCGGCGGCCGCGACACGCATTTCCGCATTCACGGCACGCGCGAGCCCTATACCATCGGCACCAATGTCTCCTCGGGCTGCATCCGCCTGATGAACCAGGACATCATAGACCTCTACGAGCGCGTACCGTCGGGCGCCCGGGTGGTGGTGCTCCAGTAGGAGCATCACGCCGGCTCGCAATTTTCGCCCTTCCTGTCGATTCGCTCCCTGCTGCTTCGTCGTAACCAGGAACGACAGCAACGGCAGGGAGAGCGCGCATGCCCAAGGTCACTTCCAAAGATGGAACCGCCATCGGCTATGACAGCAAGGGGAGCGGCCCGGCGCTGATCCTCGTTGCCGGTGCCACGCAGTATCGCGGGGTCGACGAGACCACGCCCGTCATGGCCGGAGTGCTGGCCGACCGTTTTACCGTCATCAACTTCGACCGGCGCGGGCGCGGTGAATCGGGCGATACGCCGCCCTATGCGGTCGCCCGCGAAATCGAGGACATCGAAGCTTTGATCGACGTCCATGGCGGGCGCGCCGCACTCTTCGGCATGTCTTCGGGAGCGGTGCTCGCGCTCGAGGCGGCCGCCGTACTCGGCGACAAGGTGACGGGCGTGGTGATGTACGAGCCGCCCATCGATGTCGAGCAGAGTTCGGAAACCTCCTGGAAAGAGCATGCCGAGATGGCGGCGCTCGCGGCCGAGGGACGGGCGGGCGACATGATGGCCAAGTTCATGGCCGGCGTCGGCATGCCGCCCGAGGCGATCGAGGGCTTCCAGCAGAGCCCGGCATGGCCGGCTTACGAGGCGGTGGGCCTGACGCTCGAGCACGATTACCGCGTCCTTGCCGAGGCGACCGACGGCGACCGCTACCCCGACCGCTGGGCCAAAGCCCGCATGCCCGTGCTGGTGGTCGACGGCGACGCGAGCTTTCCGTTCATGAAATCAGGCGCCGACTGGGTGGCCAGGGGGTTACCCAATGCCAGCCGCAAGACGCTCTCCGGACAGAGCCATGAATACGACCCGCATGTCGTCGGAGCGGTAATCGCCGAGTTCCTGGGAGGATGAACCTCCTCTCCCCTGTTGGTACGGCGGTTATCCGCGCCAGCGGACCAGCCCCACCCGCCCTGCTTCGGGAGCCGCCCTCCCCTTAAGGGGAGGGTGATACATCGTGCTTAGCCGATCGCGCTCAGCGGGGGCCCCTTGCCTTGCGCTCGATCAACAGACCGATGCCCTCGAGGATGCGTTCGAGGCCAAAGGCGAAGGCGCGGTCCGGATCGCCGAGGCCGTACTCCTCGCCGACAACGGGGCCGATGCGCGAGGAGACGGGATAGGACGAGAAATCGATCGTCTCGAGAAAAGGCTCGATCGTCATCCACCACTCGTCGTCGGTCAGGCCGGTCAGTTCCTTGACCCGGCGGCTGCGGGCGACGTCGCGCACGGCACCGTAGACATAGTTGGCCATCAGCGTCACGCACATGTCCATCTCGACCTCGTCGAGACCGAGACCGTCGACGGCGCTGAGGGCGACCTCGTAGCCGAGGAGCGTGTTGGGGCCGAGCACCGGGCGATGCGTGTAGAGCTCGAGCAGCCAGGGATGGCGCAGGAAATGATCGCGGTAGGAGCGGGCGACCCAGGTGAGATTATCGCGCCAGGCGTGCGGCTCGAACGCGGGAGCCTGTTTGCCCTCGGGATCGCCGGCGGCGGCATCGAGCATCAGATCGAGGAGCTCGGCCTTGCCGGGAATGTAGGTATAGAAGGACATGGGCGAGATGCCGACGGCTTCGGCGACGCGGCGGGTGCTGACGGCGGCGAGCCCTTCGGTATCAGCGATTGCGATCGCGGCGGCGATGATGTCCTCCAGCCGTGCCTTGGGCTTGGGTCCGCGCCGACCGCCTTCATCCTTGCCCCAGAGCAGGTGCAGGACCTTCAACGGGTCGCCCCGGCCGGCGATCTCTTCGGACATGTCGTCTCCCGAAAATAACTCTTTACACCGCACGCAGTTTTGCTAAACTTTGTACGCTGCACAGGATTATATAAGACCTGTGCGCGGAATTGTCGAGCTTTGTCGAAATCCAGCCTGCTGACACGACATGTCAGGAGGGTTGGGCGAGTGTGCCCGCGTCAAGCCCAAGGGAGCGCCAGCCATGATCCATGCCCGAGACCTCGTTAGAACCTTCAAGACCAAAGCAGGCCCGGTCGAGGCGGTACGCGGCCTTTCCCTCGATGTCGCCGAGGGCGAGCTCGTGGCGTTCCTCGGACCCAACGGGGCCGGCAAATCGACGTCGGTGCGCATGCTGACGACGCTGCTGCCGCCGACCTCGGGCTCGGCCAATGTCGGGGGCATCGATGTGATCGTCGACCCGGCGGCGGTGCGCCGGCAGATCGGCTATGTCGGGCAGGGAAGCGGCGCAGGCCAATACTACAAGGTGCGCGACGAACTGCTGACGCAAGGCCGGGCGCAGCGCATGGACGCGGCGACGGCCAGACGGCGCGCGGGCGAACTCATCGAGATGTTGGAGTTGAAGGGCCTCGAGGAGCGGATCGGCTCGACGCTTTCGGGCGGGCAGAAGCGGCGGCTGGACGTGGCGCTGGGGCTGATGCACGAACCCAGGATCCTCTTTCTCGACGAGCCGAGCACAGGCCTCGATCCGCACAGCCGCGCCAACCTCTGGGAACATATCCTGAAGCTGCGCAAGCAGACGGGGATGACCATCTTCCTCACCACCCACTATCTCGACGAGGCCGACACCATGGCCGAGCGGGTGATGATCATGGACAATGGCCGGCTCATCGCCGACGACACGCCAGAGCGACTGAAGGCGGACCTCGCCGGCGACCGCATCATGGTGCGGCTGACGAGCACGGCGGAGGCCCAGCAGGCCGCGGGCATGGCCGCCAACCTGCCTGGCGCCCGCGAGACCGAGGTCTCGGGCCACGCGGTGACCGTGACCGTCGGCGAGGGCGAGGCGATCCTGCCCGAATTCATCCGCCGCCTGCACGAGGTCGGGGCGCAGGTTGCGACCGCCTCGGTCAAGCGCCCGACGCTGGATGACGTGTTCCTGGGCCTCACCGGCCGGTCGCTGCGCGAAACCGCCGTCGCTTGATCATCACATCCTGAAAATGCGCTTGGCAGGGAGAACCGAAATGACATTCGTAGCTGACGTATGGACCTCGTTCGCGCGTGAAATGAAGCCTCTTGTTTCCGGTTGGGTGTGGCTCGCCTTCGGGCTGGTGCAGCCGCTTCTCTATATCGGACTTTTCGTGCCGCTGCTCGGCGGCATCGGGATCGACGGTCCCTCCCCGCTGCAATGGTTCATACCGGGCATGATCGTCATGCTCACGCTCTTTGGCACGGCGATGGTCGGCTGGAGCCTGACCGAGGAACTGCTCTCTGGCGTGCTCGAACGGTTCCTCGCGACACCCATGAGCCGGCCGGCGCTGCTGATAGGCCGGGCGCTGAAGGAGCTCTTCCCGCTGGTCTTTCAGGCGGTGGTGATGATCATCATCGCCATCCCCTTTGGACTGCAGCTCTTTCCACTCGAGATGCTCTACGGGCTCGTGCTCCTCGGCCTCTTCGGGGTTGGCGTCGCGGCGCTCTCCTATGCGCTGGCGGTCGCCGCCAAGGACGACACCTCGATGTTCTACATGGTCAGCCAGTCGGTGGCGCTGCCGCTGATGCTGCTCGGAGGCGTGCTGCTGCCGATGGAGATGGCGCCCGGCTGGCTCTACACCGCCTCGCGGTTCAATCCCCTCACTTATGTGGTTGAGGCCGAGCGGGCGCTGTTCGTCGGCGAGTTCTTCACGCCCGCCGCGCTCAACGGTACGCTGGTGGTCGTAGCCGTGCTGATCGTCGGGCTGGCTGTCGGCTCGCGGGTCATCAAGCGGGCCTCTCTCTAGTCACTCCTTCCGGCACGTCCTCCGCTGCCGGTTCCCCAATTTTCAGGAAGATCCATGTCGGACACGCTCTACGGCTCCATCGAAATCCGCGGCGCTCGGGAAAACAACCTCAAGAACGTCTCGCTCGATATCCCCAAGCGCGCGATCACCGTCTTCACTGGCGTGTCCGGCTCGGGCAAATCCTCGCTGGTCTTCGGAACGATAGCGGCCGAGAGCCAGCGCCTCATCAACGAGACCTATCCTGCCTTCGTGCAGCAGTTCATGCCGCATTACGGACAGCCGGACGCGGATTCGCTGCAGAACATCTCGGCCGCCATCATCGTCGACCAGCAGCGGCTCGGCGGCAATTCCCGCTCGACCGTCGCCACCGTTACCGACGCGGCGCAGATGCTGCGCGTCCTCTTCTCGCGCCTCGGGCAGCCGCACCTCGGCTCGCCGAACCTATATTCCTACAACGACCCGCGCGGAATGTGCCCGGAGTGCGAAGGCATCGGCCAGGTGGCCGCCATGGACATGGACGCGGTGGTCGACGAAAGCAAATCGCTCAACGAAGGCGCGCTCCTGCCCAAGGACTATGCCGTCGATACCTGGTACTGGGAGATCTACAAGAATTCCGGCCTCTTCGACATGGACAAGCCCATCCGCCAGTACACGCGGGAGGAGCGCGAGAACCTCTTCAACCTCGACGACGGCCGCAAGATCAAGGTGGGCAAGATCGGCCTCACCTATGAGGGCATCGTCGTCAAGCTGAAGAAGGGGCTTGGCAGCAAGGACCCGGAGGGCCTGCAACCGCATGTGCGGGTCGAATACGACCGCATCTTCACCCGCAAGACCTGCCCGGCCTGCGCGGGCGCACGGCTCAATGCTGCCGCGCTTTCGAGCCGGATCGAAGGCAAGTCGATCGCCGATTGCTCGGCCATGCAGGTCTCGGATCTCGCGCCATTCATCCGCTCGATCGAGGCGGCGTCGGTCGGGCCCATGCTTGATGCTCTGGCGGCGCGGCTCGAGAATCTCATCACCATCGGCCTCGGCTATCTCAGCCTCGACCGCGAAAGCTCGACCCTCTCCGGAGGCGAGAGCCAGCGGGTCAAGATGGTGCGGCACCTCGGTTCTTCGCTCACCGACATCACCTATGTCTTCGACGAACCGAGCGTCGGGCTGCATCCACACGATGTCGGGCGGCTGGCGGGGCTCATGCAGCAACTGCGTGACAAGGGCAACACCGTGCTGATCGTCGAGCACAAGCCGGACATGATCGCCATCGCCGACCATGTGGTGGACATGGGCCCGTTCGCCGGCTCGAAAGGCGGTGAAGTGGTCTACCAAGGCGATTACGCCGGCCTGCTGACCTCGGGCACGCTGACCGGCAACCACATGCGCAAATACCAGCCGATCAAGGAGACGGTGCGCAAACCCGATGGCGCGCTAGAGATCCGCAACGCAATCCTCAACAACCTCAGGGACGTCACTGTTTCGATACCGCGCGGCGTGCTGACGGCCGTCACCGGGGTCGCAGGATCCGGAAAATCTTCGCTGATCCAGGGATGCCTGCCCAAGGCCTACGCCGAGACCGTCATCATCGACCAGAACCTCAACCGCGGCTCGCGCCGCTCCAACACCGCGACCTATACCGGTATCCTCGACCATGTGCGCAAGGCCTTCGCCAAGGCCAACACTGTCGAGGCTTCGCTGTTCTCGGCCAACTCAAAGGGCGCGTGCCCCGACTGCAACGGTTTGGGTGTGATCTATACCGACCTCGCGCACCTCGACCCGATGGTGACGACCTGCGAGACATGCGAGGGCAAACGCTTCACCGAGGAGGTGCTGGCCTACGACCTGCGCGGCAAATCCATCAGCGACGTCTACGAGTTCGCGGTGACCGACGCCTGCGCGTTCTTTTCCGAGCCGGCCATAGCCAAGATTCTCAAGGGTCTCGAGGACGTGGGGCTCGGCTACCTCACCCTAGGCCAGCCGCTCTCGACACTCTCGGGGGGCGAGCGGCAACGCCTGAAGCTCGCCGCCGAGCTCGGCAAGAAGGGCAATATCTACGTGCTCGACGAGCCGACCACGGGCTTGCACATGAACGACGTCGACACGCTCATCGGCCTCTTCGACCGGCTGGTCGACCAGGGCTCGACCGTCATCGTCATCGAGCACAACCTTGACGTGATCTCCAGGGCCGACTGGGTGATCGATCTGGGGCCGGGCGCCGGTCATGACGGGGGCGCGGTGGTGTTCGAAGGCGTGCCAGCGGACCTCGTCCACGCCGCTCACTCGCTGACCGGCCGGCACCTTGTCGAACGTGGACACAAAAGCGGCTAGAGAAACGCTGCGAGCTGCCGCCGACGTCCATCGGTTCCTCCGCATGTGGCGCGGAGCATCCTGAAAGGTCTCCAGAAGCAGAAACCCCCGCGCAGGGATTGCGCGGGGGTTTTGAGTTCCCGGGAAGTTGCAGGACTAGAGTGTCCGCTGCACCGTCTCGACGCGGAAGCATTCGATGACGTCGCCGGCGCGGATATCCTCGTAGTTCTCGAAGGCCATGCCGCACTCCTGGCCCGACTGGACTTCCTTGACCTCGTCCTTGAAGCGCTTGAGGGTCTTCAGCTTGCCTTCGTGGACGACGACGTTCTCGCGCAGGAGGCGCACGCCCGCACCGCGCTCGACGATACCGTCGGTGACGCGGCAACCGGCGACCCTGCCGACCTTGGAGATGTTGAACACCTCCAGGATCTCGGCGTAGCCGATGAAGGTCTCGCGCCGCTCGGGCGCCAGCAGGCCCGACATCGCCGACTTCACGTCATCCACCAGGTCGTAGATGATGTTGTAGTAGCGGATCTCGATGCCTTCGCGGGTGGCGAGCTCGGCGGCCTGCTTGTTGGCGCGTACGTTGAAGCCGATGATGATGGCGCTGGACGCGGTCGCCAGCGTCACATCGGACTCGGTGATGCCGCCCACGCCCTGGTGCAGGATTTGGGCGGAGACTTCCTCGGTGCCGAGCTTTTCGAGCGAGGCCACAATCGCCTCGACCGAACCCTGCACGTCGCCCTTGATGATCAGCGGGAACTTGGCGATGCCCGAGGCCTTGAGCTGGTTCATCATCTGCTCGAGGCTGGTGGCGCCGCCGCCGGCGGTGCGCTCGCGGATCTGGCGCTGACGGTACTCGGTCACCTCGCGGGCGCGCGCCTCGCTCTCGACCACCGAGAAGCGGTCGCCGGCCGAAGGCACGCCGTTGAAGCCGAGGACCTCGACCGGCGTCGAGGGCGCCGCTTCCTTGACCTGCTCGCCCTTGTCGTTGATGAGCGCGCGCACGCGCGCGAATTCGGTGCCGGCTACGAGGATGTCGCCGACCCGCAACGTTCCGCGCTGGACGAGGACCGTCGCCACCGCACCGCGGCCGCGATCGAGCTTGGCCTCGATGACGAGGCCCTCGGCGCGCCCGTCCGGGGCGGCCTTGAGCTCGAGCACCTCGGCCTGCAGCAGGATGGTTTCGAGCAGCTTGTCGAGGCCCTGCTTGGTATGGGCCGACACCTCGACGTCGAGCACGTCGCCGCCCATGGTTTCCACGAACACCTCATGCTGGAGGAGCTCGGTGCGCACCCGGTTCGGATCGGCCGCCGGCTTGTCGATCTTGTTGATGGCAACGATGATCGGCACGTTCGCGGCCTTGGCGTGTTTGATCGACTCGATGGTCTGCGGCATGACGCCATCGTCGGCGGCCACCACCAGTACGGCGATGTCCGTCGCCTGGGCGCCGCGGGCGCGCATGGCGGTGAACGCCTCGTGGCCCGGGGTGTCGAGGAAGGTGATCTTCTGGCCGCCTTGCGCGACCTGATAAGCACCGATGTGCTGGGTGATGCCGCCGGCTTCGCCCGAGACGACGTTGGCGTGGCGGATGGCATCGAGCAGCGAGGTCTTGCCGTGGTCGACGTGGCCCATGATGGTCACGACCGGCGGGCGCGGCTTGAGGTCCGACGGATTGTCCTGCGAGGGAACGTCGAACAGGCCTTCCTCGACGTCGGCTTCCGAAACGCGCTTGACCGTGTGGCCGAGTTCGATGGCGATGAGCTCGGCGGTATCGGAGTCGATCACATCGTTGATCTTGGCCATCTGGCCCTGGGCCATGAGGATCTTGATGACGTCGACCGCGCGCTCGGCCATGCGATTGGCCAGCTCCTGGACGGTAATGGCGTCCGGAATGATCACCTCGCGGCTCAATTTCGGCTGGGCAACCTGGTTGCGGCCCATCTTCTTATCGCGGCGGCGGCGCATGGCGGCGAGAGAAGGACCGCGGTCGCGATCGCTCTCGGCGCCTGCGTTGACGACGGTCAGGCGCGCGCGCCCGCTTTCCTCGCCCGAACGACGGGCAGGACGCTCCACCCCGCGAGAGGCGCGGCGAGCGTTCTCGAGCTCGGCCTCGGTGACCGAAGCACGGTTGACGGGCGCGGCGGTGCGGGTGCGGCGTCCATCCGCTTCGCTGGGCGGGGCCGGCGGCACGTTGGCGATGGGCGCCATGCCCCCGCTGCTGGTGCGGCGCTCGCCCGCAGGCCGGCGCTCGCCGGCCGGACGCGCATCGGCGCCCGGACGAGCCGGAGCCTCGCGGCGCGGAGGCGGACGGTTCTGCTGGCCGGGACGGCCGGAAACGAAACGCACGGACTTAGGACCGCCCGGACGCTGAGCGTCCTCGGCCGGTTCGGCCGCGGCAGGCGCAGCCGAAGCTTCGGCGGGAGCCGCAGGAGAGGCAGCCTGCGCCTCTGTTTCGGCGGCGCGGCGGCGCTCCTCTTCCTGGCGCTCGGCTTCTTCGCGCAGTTGCCGGCGACGGGCCTCTTCCTCGATGCGGCGGGCCTCGTCGGCAGCGAACCGTTCCTGGTCCTCGGCCTGGCGGGCAGCCGCCTCGCGCAGCGCGACGCGGCGCGCTTCGGCCTCGGCGGCCGAAAGGCCACCGCCGGGCGCGCGCTGCTGCATGGGCCGGCCACCTTGCGGACGGCCCGACTGCCCGGGCGCGCCGGCACCCTGCGGACGCTGTCCCGGGCCACCGGGCGCACCAGGGGTCGGCACGCGGCGGGTGCGCTTCTCGACAACGACCGTGCGCGACGAGCGCGACATGCCGGGACGGTTCCCGAGACCGGGACCGCCCTTCAGTGTCAGCGTCTTCTTGCCGCCAGCGCCGGAAGTGTCGTCGGTGCGCTTGTCGTCGTTATCAGCCATGAAATTCGCGTCTCTATTTCATTTACGGCAAAGATCGACCCCTCCGCCCTATCGGCGCCGGTGTCGTCTCTACCCGGGTTTAGGCGTCGTAGCGGACCAGCCTCAGGCCCTTGTCCAACGCCGATTGGGCTGCCGCCCCAGTCGTGAGGGCAGCATGTATCACATTTTCCAGGCCAAGTGCCAAACCCAATTGGTCCGAACTTAGCAATTCGAGATGCGGCACGGTAAATGCCGTTTCTCCAGCCTCTTCGGCCGCGTATTCCAAGGCCCGCCGGGCCTGGGCCATCTTGTTGCGCCCATCCTCGGCCGCGTCGCTCGCGGTAATGAGCGCGAGGATATCGCCCGACTCGATCGCCGCCTTGACCTTGCCGGCGCCGGTGACGAGCTGGCCGGCCTTGCGCGCCATGGCAAGCGCAGCGGCAAAGCGCTGCTCGAGCCGCAGGTGCGTCAGACCCGCAAGATCGTCGGGCACCTTGACCTCGGCCTTGAGGCTGCGCGCGAAGACCTTCTTTCTTGAAGCCTCTGCTACTGCCTCGCGCCCGAGGGTGATCCAGACGCCCCGCCCCTCAGCGCGCGCCTCGGTGTCGGGCACTATGGTGCCGTCGGGGCCGAGCACGAACCGGATGAGATCCGTGACCGGCTTTTCGGTCCGCGTCAGGGCACAGAGCCTGGTGGTCGCCTCGCTTCGGGGCATGAACAACGCCCTCCGCTCGGGCCAGGCTCCTAGACCGCCGCCTCTTCGTCGCCAGCCTCACCCTGCTGCTGGGCGAGCTCGTCCTCGGTGATCCAGCCGGCCTTGAGGCGGGCCTGCAGGATCATCTCCTCGGCTTCCTCGCGCGACACGGGGAAATCCTTGAAGGTGCCCTCGAAGCGCTTGAGCTCACCGTCCTTGCGTTCGGTCCAGCCGACGAGATCGTCGGCCGCACAGCCGGCGAAGTCCTCGACCGTCTTGATGTCTTCCTTGCCGAGCGCCACGAGCATGGCGGCGGTCAGGCCGGAAATCTCGTAGAGCTCGTCCTCGACGCCGAGCGCCACGCGCTCTTCGTCGAACTTGCGATCGATCTCGGCGAGATATTCGACGGCGCGGTTCTGGATTTCGGCCGCGGTCTCCTCATCGAACCCTTCGATCGAAGCGATTTCGTCGAGTTCGATATAGGCGAGCTCCTCGACCGAGGAAAAGCCTTCGGAAGCCAATAGCTGGGCAACCATCTCGTCGACGTCAAGGGCCTCCATGAAGAGAGCCGAACGCTCGGTGAATTCCTTCTGGCGGCGCTCGGACTCCTCCTGTTCGGTCAGGATATCGATGTCCCAGCCGATGAGCTGGCTGGCCAGCCGCACGTTCTGGCCGCGCCGACCGATGGCGAGCGAAAGCTGCTCGTCGGGCACCACGACCTCGATGCGTTCGGCCTGCTCGTCGAGCACAACCTTGGCGACATCGGCCGGCTGCAGCGCCGAGACGACGAGATCGGCGATGTTGTCGGTCCAGGGAATGATGTCGATCTTTTCGCCCTGCAACTCGCCGACGACCGCCTGCACACGGCTGCCGCGCATACCCACGCACGCGCCGACCGGATCGATCGAAGAATCCGACGAGGTCACGGCGATCTTGGCGCGGCTGCCCGGATCGCGCGCGATCGAGCGGATGGTGATGATGCCGTCGTAGATCTCGGGCACTTCCTGCATGAAGAGCTTGGCCATGAACTGCGGGTGCGTGCGCGAGAGGAAGATCTGCGGGCCCCGCTGTTCACGGCGCACGTCATAGATATAGGCGCGCACGCGGTCGCCGTAGCGGAACTGCTCGCGCGGAATCAGCTCGTCGCGGCGGATGATGCCTTCGCCACGGCCGAGGTCGACGATGACGTTGCCGTATTCGACGCGCTTGACCGTGCCGTTGACGATCTCGCCAATGCGGCCGGAATATTCCTCGTACATGCGGTCGCGCTCGGCGTCGCGCACCTTCTGCACGATCACCTGCTTGGCCGACTGGGCGGCGATGCGGCCGAATTCGATGGGCGGCAGCGGCTCGGTCAGGAAGTCGCCGATCTTGGCGTTGCCGTTCTTGGACTGGGCGTATTTGAGGTTGACCTGGCGGGAGGGCTCCTCGACCTCGTCGACGATCTCGAGGAGGCGCCACATGCGCAATTCGCCCGAACGCGGGTTGATCTCGGCCTTGATCTCGGTCTCGGCGCCATAGCGGGCCTTGGCGGCCTTCTCGATGGCGTCCTGCATGGCCTCGATCACGACCATGCGGTCGATCGATTTCTCGCGGGCGACGGCGTCCGCAATCTGCAGCAGTTCCAGCCTGTTCGCGCTAACGGCCATTTCAGTTCAACTCCTCGGAGGATTCGTCTTCTTCATATTCGACGACCTCGGTGTCCTCGTCGTCGATGGGATTGAGTTCCTGATCCTTACGCGCCTTTTCCATCAAGGCGTCGGTCATGACCAGTTTGGCTTCGGCGAGCATCGTCAGCGGCAGACGATGATCAGGATCGGTGCCCGTGGGGGCATCCGGCAGACGGATGGTGACGGTCTCGTCGTCCACCGCCTGGATGAGACCGCGGAAGCGCTTGCGGCCCTCGAGGGCATCGGCGAGCTCGACCTTGGCTTCGTGGCCGATATAGGTCTCGAAATCGCGCCTGCGCACCAGCGGCCGGTCGATGCCGGGCGAGGAGACCTCGAGGTGGTATTCGCGGTCGATCGGATCTTCCACATCGAGGACGGGCGAGAGGTCCTTGGAGAGCGCTTCGCAATCGTTGATGGTAAAGCGCCCGTTCTCGTCCTCGGCCATGATCTGGAGCGTCGCGCCGTTCTCGGGCGTCACCTTGACGCGCACCAGCGCGAAGCCGAGGTCGTTGGCGACCGGCTCGACGATGGCGGCGATGCGCGCCTCGAGCCCTGTTTCCTTGATGTAGCGCTTCTCTTTGAGATCGAAGCCCATCGGGTCCTTCTAGTAACAAAAAAGAGCGGGGCCGGTCGGCACCCACTCTGCATAAAAGCCAGAGATGTTAGCCGTTATATAGTCGGCTTTGGCGCGAAGGGCAAGGGTTGCGGGCGCCCTGCCCTGCGCGCAGGCTGGCGGGCCGACGAGGGACGCGCTATCCACCCCGGTGCCCCTCCTTGCCAAGAGTAGCACATGACCGCCCTGCCCGTCCTTCTCGTTCCCGGCCTCAACTGCACCGCCGAGGTCTTCAGCCGTCAGATACCAGCAGCATGGGCATTCGGCCCGGTGACGATCGCCGACCATCGGCGGGGCGGCAGTATTGCCGGAATCGCCGCCGCGATCCTCGCCGATGCGCCGCCGCGTTTTGCGCTGCTGGGCTATTCGATGGGCGGCTACATCGCCTTCGAAATGCTGCGCCAGGCGCGCGAGCGGATCGAGCGGATCGCATTCCTTGCAACCTCCGCCCGGCTCGACAATCCCGAACAGCGCGAGAACCGGCTGCGCCAGATTGCCATTGCAAGGGCCGGGAAATTCGACTCGATCCCGCCGGCCGCCTTCGGAACGCGGTGCATCCGGACAATCTGAGCAATGTGGAACTGCGCGCCACGCACCGGCGCATGGCGCTCGCCAACGGCGCCGACATGTTCATAGCCCAACAAGAAGCGATCCTTGCACGAGCGGATTCCCGGGCGGATCTTCCTGGCATCGACATACCCGCATGGGTCATCGTCGGGGAGGCTGACAAGGTGACGGGCGTGGAAGCAGCGCGCGAGATCGCGACAGGCGCCAGGGGTGCGCGCTACGTCGAGATCGCGGGGGCCGGACACTTCGTGCCCATCGAGCAGCCGGAGGCGGTCAGCCGGGCGATCGCCGACTGGCTTTCAGCCTGAGGGAAACCGGTCGCAAGGCCGGCGGCGGAAATGGAAACGCTTATGCAACTCAGTGTCGCCGAGGAAACCAGGTTACCTTTAGGAGCCTGAATTTCCTTGGAAAAACTCTATGAAGGGACGCACATACTTCAAGAGCAATATTGCAGTTTTTTGTCACTTGCGCAAAAATCCGGGGATACTCATCTCCAGGGTGTTCGAAAGAAAGGAACACCCAAAATGATCAAGACCTCCCTTGTCGCCCTTGCTACCGCTGCCGCCCTCGTCGGCGTTTCCGTGCCGGCCATGGCCGATACCGCAGGCGACGGTACCGAGAGCGGTTCTTACCTGCATGACGCCCAGATCGCCCAGCTCGAGCTGAGCCGCAATGGCGTGACCACCACGGGCGTCGATGACTGGAACGGCGTGTGGCGCGCGTTCGTCGTCAACCAGGACGGCTCGCAGAGCATGCAGTTCTTCGACAAGACGTCGCTTCAGCCGGTAACGCTGTAACGATGCCGGGCAAACGGACGCCGCCGGTTCAAACCGACGGCGTCCTGCCGCCTCGAAAGGGCGGCATGCAACGGGTCCTGTGACGTCGCGCCAAAGGCGCGATCTCAGAGGGTCTTTAGAAGATTTCCTGGCTCAGCGGCGAAATGACGATACGCGCGGACGTGCGATTGGCTGCGTCGAAACGCCGGCGCGCCTCTTCGACCTGGGCGCGGTGAGCGCGAAAGAAGACTTCGAGCTGATCGGCGAGGTTGAGGAGATCCCGGCCGAGATCGGTCAGTTCGTATTCGACGCGGGGTGGAATGGTGGCGTAGAGCGTGCGGCTGACGAACCCGTCCCGTTCCAGCTCGCGCAGCGTCGTCGTCAGGATCTTCTGGGATATGGTGCCGATGGAGCGGCGCAACTCGTTGAAGCGCAACCGCTCTTCCCGCAGGCTCGTCACCACGATGAGGGTCCACTTGCTGGGCCGGACCATCAACCTCTCTTCGGATAGGCTATGACGGATTGCGGGCCTGGCGGAACTCGACATTGGGTTACTCCGGACAAAAACGTTTGCGCGGCCGAAGCCACGCGACTGCAAACATCGCAAAACAATAAAGGGCGCGCCGCCCGCAAACGGACGGCCCCGCCCCCACATCCTTGATATGGGTATTGCCCTTAACCGGGTCCAGACTCGGTCGAGAAAAAGTTCCACACGAGCGTCGATCTTGCCGAGGATCAATACTCGTTCAGCATCTCTCGAAACTGAAATAGTAGCTCTTGAGACGCCCTTCCCGGCGGGCTTTCTGCTCGTACCGGGTCGGCTGCCAGCCCGGATAGGGCTCGTGCCAGTCGCCCGGTCGATCCGGAGCGAACCGGAAGGCGGACTGGCGCAGAATGTGAGCCAGCGTCCAGTTGGCATAGTCCTCGATATCGGTGGCGAAGTGGAAGGCGCCGCCGGGGCGGATGACGCGGGCGAGCTCTCCAAGCGTCACCGGCGAGACGAAGCGGCGCTTGTGGTGGCGGGTCTTCGGCCAGGGATCGGGATAGAGGAGATAGACCGCCTCGAAGGCCGCGTCGGGCAGGCGCAGGAGCAGCTTGAGCGCATCGTCGGTATAAAGACGGACATTGACGAGCCCGTCACGCTCGATCGCCTGCAAGAGCTTGGCAATGCCGCCGGTAAAGACCTCGCAGCCAATGAAGCCCATATCCGGGTTCTCGCGGGCTTGCCGCGCCAGGTGTTCACCGCCGCCATAGCCGATCTCGAGAACGAAGGCCTTGGTGGCGGGAAAGAGCTTACTAGGGTCGACCGGCGTTTCATCCTCGGGGATGGCGAGCCTGGGCAGCAGGGTATCGTAAAGGGTACGCTGACCCTCGTGCAGGGTCTTGCCCGAGCGGCGGCCGAAAAAGGCGCGGGGCGCGCCGTCGACGGTTTTGGGAAGCTGGTGGTCACTCATGGAAATTATCGTATCTCAACGACACGCTGCCCTTCCTCGATGGCGGCGGTGATGGTGGACAGCAGCGGCTCGAGACGTCCCCAGAGCCCACGCGTAGTATGTTGCCGCATCTGACCCCGACCCGCGGCACTTTGAGGATGCCGCGCGCGGAAAGATTATGAGCACGGCATCAAGTGCGCTGGCCAGCTCGGCAACAGCCATGTCGCTGGCGTCGCCCGCCAGGTGCTTGGTGACATGTACGCATTCGTGCCCCGCCTGCATAAGCGGGCCGACGAGACCCGGCGGCAGTTGCGCATCGAGCAGAAAGCGCATGTCAGGCAGCGGTCAGCACCAGGTGGTCGACCGATCCGGCTGCATACTGGAGGGCGGCCCTTATATCTTCCTCATCGAGGTACGGGAAATCCGTGAGGATATCGGCAACGCTTTCACCCTGAGCGAGCGCGGCAAGGATATCGCTGACCCGCACGCGCGTGTCACGGATATGAGGTCGGCCCCCACAAACGTGGGGGTCGAAAACGATGCGGTCGCTGATTTCATGCGCCGATCGGGTATTCGCCACGGGCCCAGCCATCTGGCTCTCCTTAGGTCTCGTACCGGCAGAATGTAAGCAACTTGCATTCCGGCGTAAACGAGGCCTGCTACTTCACCGCGGCCTTGAGCGCGCTGACGAGGTCGGTCTTCTCCCACGAGAACGAGCCGTCGCGGCCGGGCTTGCGGCCGAAATGACCATAGGCGGACGTCTTGGCATAGATCGGGCGATTGAGGTCGAGATGGGTGCGGATGCCGCGCGGGGTGAGGTCCATCACCTTGGCGAGGGCCTTTTCGACAGCCGACTCCTCGACCTTGCCGGTGCCGTGGAGGTCCACATAGATCGACAACGGCTGGGCAACGCCGATGGCGTAGGAAAGCTGGATGGTGGCGCGGTCGGCAAGGCCGGCGGCGACGACGTTCTTGGCGAGGTAGCGCGCCGCATAGGCCGCCGAACGGTCGACCTTGGTCGGGTCCTTGCCCGAGAAAGCGCCGCCGCCATGGGGGGCCGCGCCGCCATAGGTGTCGACGATGATCTTGCGGCCGGTGAGGCCCGCGTCGCCATCCGGCCCGCCGACGACGAACTTGCCGGTCGGGTTTATGTGCCAGATGGTCTCGTCGGAAATCCAGCCCTGCGGCAAGGCCTCGCGGATATAGGGCTCGACGATCCTGCGCACGTCTGCGGAAGTCAGGTTCTCGTCGAGATGCTGGGTCGAAAGCACGATCTGGGTGACGCCGACCGGCACGCCGTTCTCGTACTTGACCGTCACCTGGCTCTTGGCATCGGGGCCGAGCACGCCCGCCGGCCCGTTGTTGGCCTTGCGCGCATCGGTCAAGACCGAAAGGATCTTGTGGGCATAGTAGATCGGGGCGGGCAGGAGCTCGGGCGTCTCGCGCGCGGCATAGCCGAACATGATGCCCTGGTCGCCGGCGCCCACGTCCTTGTTGCCGGCCTCGTCGACACCGCGCGCGATGTCGGCGGACTGGCCATGCAGCAGCACGTCGATGCGGCAGGTCTTCCAGTGGAAGCCGGTCTGCTCGTAACCGATGGCGCGGATGGCCTTGCGGGCGGTGGACTTGAACTTGGCCGGATTGACCACCGGGTTCCCGGCCGCGTCCTTGAGGACCTTGCCGTCCTTGTCCTTCTTCAGCAGCGTTTCGGGCACCCGCACCTCGCCTGCGATGACGACACGGTTGGTGGTCGCCAGCGTCTCGCAGGCGATGCGAACCTGGGCCGGATCCATGCCGGTCTTCTTGGCTTCCTTGAAGATGAGGTCGACGATCTCATCGGAAATGCGGTCGCAGACCTTGTCCGGATGACCCTCGGAAACGGACTCGGAGGTGAAGAGATAGGAGGAGCGTGCCACGCCAAGACCCTCAAAATTGCGCCCAAAGGCGACATTTCGCCCAGTTCGGCATGGTTTTTGGCACTCAAGCGGCTCGCGGTCAAGCCGGATATAAAGAAAGCTTGATATGATCAGCAGGCAGGATTTGGAAAGCCATGCTCATTGCCGCGAGCGCCGGCGGGAGCTGGCGACCGCAACGAGGAGGCCTAGCACAAGGATCACCAAGAGCGGCCAGTAGCGGTACCGGGCAAAAAGGGTCGGCTCCAGCCGCTCATGGACGACGGCCTCCATCACCGCCATCTCGCGGGGGGCAAGCGCACCGGTCACGCGCCCCAGCGGATCGGTGGCCAAGGTCACCCCGGAATTGGCGGCGCGCACGAGGCTCATGCCTTCCTCGACGGCGCGCACGCGCGCATGATGGGCATGCTGGGCCGGTCCGATCGAACCATCGAACCAGGCATCGTTGGTGATGTTGAAGAGGAACTGAGTTTCCTGCGTATCGCCGAGGTCGCCGGAAAAGAGAATCTCGTAGCAGATGAGAGCAAGGAAGGGTGGCGTGCCGGGCACCTGCATCAGCCGGCGGCGCGGATCCCCCGCCGCCCAGCCTTCGGCGCCGGGCACGAACTGCTTGATGCCCAACTGCGCCCAGAACTCCTGGAAGGGCAGGAACTCGCCGAAGGGCACGAGGTGCGCCTTGTCGTAGCTCGAAACGATCTCGCCGGCGTCGTTGATGGCAAGGATGGCATTGAACGGTGGCGTACCGGGCGCAGCCTCGAAGGGCACGCGCGAAGCGCCGGTGAGGAGCGTGACGCCGTCCGGCAGCATGCGGCCGATACGCGCCAGGGCCTCCGGGTACTGGCTGAGGAAGAAGGGCAACGCCGATTCCGGCCAGACGACATGGGTCGCTGCCTCGATGCCGGGATCATTCGGCCCCATGCGCATTTCGGAGAGCGTGATCAACCGGTCGATGATCGCGGCCGGGTTCACGTTCCCCCAATCGGCATGCTCGTAGACGAGCGGCTGCACGAGACGCAGGCGCAAATCGTCGCGCTCGACGACCGGCGTGCCCTCGAGCCGGTTGTAGCCATAGCCCAGTTGCGCGGCGATGACGGCCAGCGCCAGGAAAAAAGGGGCGAGACGGCGGGTCAGTGGCCGCCCGTCCGCCGACCAGATCAGCGCCGGCGTCAAACCCAGGAGCGCGGCGAGGAAAGTCAGCCCATAGATGCCGATGACCGAGGCGAGCTGCATCATCTCGGCAGTGGGGGTGAGGGCATAGCCCAGGAGATCGAAGGGGAAGCCGGTCAGCAAGTGACCCCGCGCCCATTCCGCAATCGTCAGGAACGTCGCCAGCGTCACGATGCGCCAGGGGCCGTGCGACCAGAAGATGTGGGCAAAGGCCGAGGCGAGACCCCAGAAGAATGCGATGAGCGCGGCAAGCACGAGGATCGCGAACGGCATGAGGACGAGCATCACCCCGCCATCGACGAAGAAGGCGGCGCCTAGCCAGTGGAAGGCGACGGTGAAATAGCCCCAGCCGAAGGCGAACCCGATGACGAAGGCGGGACCGAAAAGGCGGGCGAGGCCTTTACGCCTCTCGGCGCCGTCGAGGCACCACACCCAGAGCGGCATCGCGATGAAAAGCGCCGGCAGAACGAAAAGCGGCGGCACCGAGAGCCCGGCGATAGCGCCCGCGACGAGGAGCAGCAGGAACCGCCGCCAGCCATGAGCGAGCATGGCGGTTTCGGCCAGCCAGGTCATCGCGGAAAACCGATAAGCGAATCAGCGCGCATGGCCGCAAGGTCGCTGGCGGTCGTGCCAGCGTCAAGGCGGGCACCCGCCCCTTGCAGAGCGATTGGCTCGGGGGTAAGCCAGCCGGACAGGAGCGTCACGACCTTGCAGCACCCGCCCGTCACCCTTGCCATCGATACTGCGGCGCCCCGTCTGCAGCTGGCGCTGCTCAAGGCCGACGGGACGGTCGATGTTTCGATCGACGAGATCGGCACCGGCCACGCCGAACTGATCTTTGCGCGAATCGCCACGCTTCTTAGGCGCAATGGGCTCGGCTACGAAAACCTCGAACGGGTTGCGGCAACGACGGGACCCGGCTCCTTCACGGGGCTCAGAATCGGGCTTTCCGCGGCACGCGGCATCGCGCTTGCCCGCAGCGTTCCCGCCATCGGCATCCCCTCGCTCCTTGCCGTTTCGCTTTCCGGAACGGCAGAAAAGCCGCTTTGCGTCCTCCTCGATGCGCGGCGGGAGGAAGCTTATTTCCAGGCTTTTGCCGCGCCCGGCGTGCCGGAGACCCCGGCCCAGATCCTGCCCATGACCAGGGCACGGGCCCTTGCCGAAGGCCGAACGGTGATCGAGACCCCCTACCCCGACATCGCGCTCGTCACACGTTTCGCCGCCCAAGCCGACCCGGTGGCGTTTCCGCCCGAAGCGACCTATATCCGCGATGCGGATGCCAAACCGCAGACCGCCAAGCGCATCGCGAGACTCTAGTGGACAGGCTCTGGATCGCCCCCAACGGGCTGCATATCGAACCAGGAACCGCCGCGGACGCCGAGACGCTGGCCAAACTTCATGCGGCCGCCTTCTACCGCGGCTGGCCGCGGGAGGAATTCGCCGCCTATCTCGCCGATCCGCGCACCACGCCGGCCTATGTCGCGTGCGATGCCGGCCACCGCATCGCGGGCTTTGCCATGCTGCGGCTTGCCGCCGACGAGGCGGAACTGCTCACAATCGCCGTCACGCCGCGCTGGCGGGGAAAGGGAATCGGACACGCCCTGATGCACGCGGCGCTCGACGATCTCTCCTATACACCGGTAACGCGCATGTTCCTGGAGGTGGACGAGGACAATGCGGCCGCCGTGCGCCTCTACAAGCGCGAGGGTTTCTCGCGCGTGGGCGAACGGCGCGGCTATTACGCGCGGGCCGACGGCACGGCGGCGACTGCGCTTGTCATGAGCCGCGATCTTGGCTAACCCGCTGAGTGAAGACTACCATATTGAACCAATGATGGAGGGCCGCGAGGTGACCAAGACCCACCCGGACCTCACCCTGGAAGAAGCCTGCACGGCGCGCGGCATGCGCATGACCGACCAGCGGCGCGTGATCGCCCAGGTGCTGGAGGCGGCCACCGATCATCCCGACGTCGAGGAGCTCTACCGGCGCGCCTCGACGGTCGATCCGCGCATTTCGCTCTCGACGGTCTACCGCACGGTCAATCTCTTCGAGGAGGCCGGGCTCGTCACCAAGCACGACTTCAAGGACGGGCGGGCCCGCTTCGAGCTCATCCCCGACGAGCACCACGACCACCTCATCGACATCCGTTCCGGCAAGGTCATCGAATTCCGCAATGAGGAGATCGAGGCCATCCAGGAGGTGATCGCGCGCAAGCTCGGCTACCGGCTTGTCGATCACCGGCTCGAACTCTATGCAGTGCCGATCGAGCCCAAGAGCGGGGCGGACAAGGAGAGATAGCAGGTGGTCTTCCGCAGCCTTTTCTTCATTTTCATCTATATCCCGTTCATGCTGGTGGTCATCCCGTCGCAGGCCGTGATCGTCGCCCTGCGGCTGCCGTTCTGGCAGGTGCTGCCGCGCGCCTTTCATCGAGTCGGCTGCATATTCCTAGGGCTGAAGGTCACCGTCATCGGACAGCCGGCGACCGGCCGTCCGACACTCCTGGTTTCCAACCACATCTCATGGACCGATATCATCGCCATCGGGTCGGTCGCGAACGTGACGTTCGTAGCCAAGCGGGAGGTCGGGCAATGGCCGTTCGTCGGGTTCATGGCGAACCTGCAGAAGACCATCTACGTCGACCGCACCAAGCGGAGCGATGCCGGACGCACGAGCCGTGAGATGGGCTCGCACATGGCGGCGGGCAACGCCGTGCTGCTCTTTGCCGAGGGTCAGTCCGACATCGGCACGCATGTGCTGCCCTTCCGGTCGGCACTGATCGGGGCGGCTCAGCATGCCATGGAAGAGGCCGGCGCCGGCGACGTGCTGATTCAGCCGCTGACCGTCGCCTATACCAAGCTCCAGGGACTGCCGGTCTCGCGCAACGAGCGGTCGCTCATCGCCTGGATCAAGTCGAAATCGGTCAAGCAGAACATCCGCGAAATCCTGACCGGCGGCACCAAGGAAGTTACGGTCGCCTTCGGCGCGCCGATGCCCCTCACCCAGGGAACGAATCGCAAGGCGGTGAGCAAGACGGCCGAGAACGAGGTGCGGCACATGCTGGTTGCGCTCAACCGGGGGCTGCCGCTGCCGGTCAAGGCTTAGAGAGCCTACTCGGCGGCCAGCGGGGGCTTGCCTGGATCGAGGCGCGCCTTGACGCGGGTGATGATGTCGCTGGCCTTGAGCATCAGGGCCATGTCGATATCGTCCTCGCTCATTTCCGGCGTAACTTCGGCCCACACATTCACATGGATGTCGTGTTCCTGGGCGTAGCCTTCCTGCACTTCGCTGAGCACCGCACGCACCACGCCAACCACGCGCCCTTCGATACGCGCATGGGCGTGCCGCTCCGATACCGCGATGTCTATGAGTTTGAACGTCAAGTCTCAAGCTCCCGTGAAGGAGCCCCCAGAGTCGCACTCTAGGCACCAAAAACTGGCGGAAAGTTAACCGAGCGTTCAGCCTGAATGACACAACGCACCCCTTCAGTTTCCCGGAAGCGCCGTGGCGACTTCTTCAGCCCGCTTGACACAAGGCTTGCCTCGTGGCTAATACGCATTAGCTGATAATACGTATTAGCAACAACGAGAGAGGCGATGGCCGCAGCTAAGCGACTGACGCAAAAGGATATCGCGCAACTGGCTGGGGTCAGCCAGGCGACGGTATCGCTCGTCCTCAACGGCGCGCCCGCCGCGCAGTCGCGCATTCCGGCCGAAACCCGCGAACGCGTGGAAAAGGTGATCCGCGACACCGGCTACGTCGCCGATCCCGTGGCGCGCCGCATGGTCAAGGGGCTCAACCGCATCCTCGGCGTCTTCACCTACGAGCCGGCCTTCCCCTCGGCCCAGGCGGACTTCTTCACGCCCTTCCTCCTCGGCATCGAGGAGGCGGCGCAGGCCCTCGGCTACGACCTGCTGCTGCTCACCGGCGCGGGCAGCAACCGCAGGATCTTCGGCGAGAACGTGCGCCTGCGCCTCGCCGACGGCTGCATCATCCTCGGCCGGCAGTTCGACCGCGATGAACTGGCGCGGCTGGTTTCGGGCGACTTCCCCTTCGTCGCGGTCGGGCGCCGCGACGATGCCGGCGGGCCCGTGCCCTATGTCGGCGGCGACTACGCGCCGGCGACCTTCGCTCTCGTTGCGCGCGCCAAGGCGCTGGGCCACAGCCGCATCGGCTATGTCGGCCTTTCGGAGGGCGCTGAATCCACTATCGACCGCTGGCTCGGCTTCAACCGCGCGCTCGATGGCGCCGAGCTCGTCGCCACGCACTTTGCCGTCGCCAGCCCGCCCGCCGAAACGCTCGACATGCTCCTCGCGGCCAAAGCCACCTGCGTCTTCGTCACCGAGCTTGCCGATGCCATCCGCATCGAGGCGGTGGCGCGCGAGCGCGGCATCTCGGTACCCGGCGATCTCTCCATCGTCGTCCTCGGCAACCACATCCGCGCCGACGAACCGGGCCGGCGCTTCACCTCCTTCGCGATTCCGCGCGAGGCCATGGGGTACGCCGCCACCGAAATGCTCGTGCGGCGCGTCGAAGGCGATGCGCCCATCGAGCAGGTGCTGCTCCCGTGCGAACCCTTCGAGGGCGATACCCTCGGCCCGATTACTCCAGGATCCAAGAAGACCAGATGAGCAAAGAACTTTCCGCGGACATCCTCATCGTCGGTGGCGGCCTCGGCGGCGTCGCCGCGGCGCTCGGCGCCTTGCGCTCGGGGCGCACCGTCATCATGAGCGAGGAATACGACTGGATTGGCGGGCAGCTGACGAGCCAGGCCGTGCCGCCCGACGAGCATTCCTGGGTCGAGCAGTTCGGCGTCACCCGCTCCTATAGGAAGCTCAGGAACGGCATCCGCCAGTATTACCGGGACCACTATCCGCTGACCGCCGAGAGCCGCGCCTGGGGCGACCTCAATCCCGGCGCCGGGTGGGTGAGCCGCCTCTGCGCCGAGCCGCGCGTCGGCCTTGCCGTGCTCGAAGCCATGCTCGCGCCCTGGCGGGGCGGCGGGCAGTTGACCGTCCTGCAGCCTTACCGCCCCGTCGCCGCCGACGTCGATGGCGATACCGTGCGCGCCATCACCCTTGTCCACCGCGACAGCGGCGAGCGCATCACCGTTTCGGCATCCTATGTCATCGACGCCACCGAGCTCGGCGACCTCTTGCCGCTGACCGGCACCGAATACGCCAAGGGGTTCGAAGCCCAGTCCGACACCGGCGAGCCCAGCGCTCCGGCGGAGGCGCAGCCCGACAACGTGCAGGCCGTTTCGGTCTGCTTTGCCATCGACCACCTCGAGGGCAGCCACGTCATCGAAAAGCCCGCTAACTACGACTACTGGCGCGCCTACCAGCCCGAGTTCTGGGGTGGCCCCCTGCTCGGCTGGAGGGCGCCGCACCCGCGCACGCTCGACATCGTCGAGCGCTCGTTCACGCCCAATCCGGACGACGATCCGCTGCTGGTCGACGCCGACCAGCGCCGCAATCCGGGCGACGGGAACCTCTGGACCTTCCGCCGCATCGCTGCGCGCCGCAACTTCATGCCCGGCGCCTATGCGTCGGACATCTGCCTCGTGAACTGGCCGATGATCGACTACATGGACGGCACCATCATCGACGTTTCCGAGGAGGAGAAGGCGCGGCATTTGAAGGCCGCCGCCGAGCTCTCCTATTCGGTCTTCTACTGGCTGCAGACCGAGGCGCCGCGTACCGATGGCGGCGTCGGCTTCCCAGGCCTGCGGCTGCGCGGCGACGTCACCGGCACCGGCCACGGCCTCGCCATGGCGCCCTATATCCGCGAGAGCCGGCGCATCCTGCCCGTCACCCGCATCGTCGAGCAGGACGTCTCGATGTCGGTCCATGGCAATGCGCTGTCGAAGAGCTATCGCGACAGCGTCGGCATCGGCATGTACCGGATCGACCTCCACCCTTCGACGGGCGGCGACAACTATGTCGACGTCGAGTCCGCCCCGTTCGAGATCCCGCTCGGCGCCCTGCTGCCGCGGCGGATGAAGAACCTGCTGCCGGCCGGCAAGAGTCTCGGCACCACCCACATCACCAATGGCTGCTACCGGCTGCACCCGGTCGAGTGGAACGTCGGCGAAGTCGCCGGGCTCCTGGCGGCCCACTGCCTCAACAACGGGCTCACACCGCATCAGGTGCAGGAAAACGATGCCCGTCTCACCGACTTCCAGGCCCGTCTCTACGGCGAGGGGATCGAGATCCGCTGGCCGGACGTGCGTGGATACTAAGATCAAAGGAGGAACTCATGAAACTCACCTATCTCAAGGCCTCGGCGGCCCTAGCCGGCATACTCGTCCCCCTCGCCGCCAGCGGCGTCACGTGGGCGCAGGATGCGGTCAACCTGCGCATGACCATCTGGAGCGCCAACGAAGCGCACCTGGCGATGTTCAACGAGATCGCCGCGGGCTTCAAGGAGACGCACCCCAACGTCACCGTGACCTTTGAGCCGATCCCGTTCGAGAACTACACGACGACGCTGACCACCCAGATCGCCGGCGGCAACCCGCCGGATCTCGCCTGGATCCTCGAGACCACCGCCGCCGATTTCGTCAACTCCGGCGCCCTCGCTCCGCTGACCGACGCTTTCGCGGCGACCGAGGGCTATGACCTCGAAGACGTCACCGAGCAGGCGACGGCGCTCTGGACCCGCGACGGGCAGCTCTACGCCTATCCGTTCTCCACCTCTCCCTTCGCCATCTTCGTCAACAACGACCTCGTCACCGCCGCCGGCGCGACGGCTCCGGCCGAGCTCATCGCCAACGGCGAGTGGACCTGGGAGAACGCCTTCGCCACCGCCAAGGCGGTCGCCGACGGCGGGCAGGCGGACGGCCTCATCGTTCGCGATTTCAACTACCAGACCTGGCAGAACCTCGCCTCGATCTGGAACGGCTGGGGCGCCTCGCCCTGGAGCGAGGACGGCAAGACCTGCGCCTTCACCGATGCGCCCATGGTCGAGGCGCTGACCCGCATCCATGAGGCGATCTTTGCCGAAGGCGCCATGCCCGGCCCCGGTGAGAACGTCGATTTCTTCGCTGGCAACGCCGCCATGACCATCACCCAGATCTCGCGCGCCTCGCTCCTGCCGAAGGACGATCCGTTCGACTGGGATCTGGTGCCGCTGCCGGAAGGCCCGATCGGCGCCTATGCCGTCGTCGGCCAGGCCGGCGTCGGCGCCTTCGCCAACCGCCCGAATACGCAGGTCGCTGTCGAGTTCCTCGCCTACATGACCAACCCGGAGAACAGCCAGAAGCTCGCGCAGTTCTTCCCGCCGGCCCGGGCGAGCCTCCTCAATGCCGACACCCTCGCGGCCACCAACCCGCTGCTCTCGGCCGAGCAGCTCGAGACTGTCGTCATCGCCGGCATCTCGACCGGCACGGTGCTCCCCGGCCACACCAACTTCGCCCAGATCCAGCAGACGGTCCGCTCGGGTCTCGATGCCATGTGGGTGCCGGACGCGGACGTGCCCGCCGTGCTGCAGTCCGTCTGCGACAGCGTCGGCCCGCTGCTGGCGCGCTGATCGAGGTGGGGGTCGGCATCGTGCACACTGCCCCACCCCCTCCCGGCCTCCCCCATCAAGGGGGAGGTGGAACCCGGTGCAATGGCACAATCGTGCCACACCCACCGCACTCACCCTCCCCCTTGTGGGGAGGGAAGCGAGATAGGACTTAGCTCCAGCTAAGTCCGTGATCGAGCAGGGTGGGGGTATGCCGCGGCTTTCGATGAAGTCGCCACCCCCACCCTTGATCCCTCCCCACAAGGGGGAGGGAGACGAAGGAACCGATAGATGAGTTTGGCCACCGAAAAAGAAACCCGCCCCTTCTGGACCATCGCCCGGCGCGATGCGGCGGCGGGCTATCTCTTCATCGCCCCGCAGCTCATCGGCATCGTCATCTTCGTGCTGATCCCGCTGGGCCTCGTCTTCTGGTACTCGCTGCACGAGTGGAACGTCCTCGCCAACAGCTTCAATTATGTCGGCGCCGCCAACTACCAGATGCTGCTGGCCGACCCATCGCTCCCGCAGGTCCTCACCGCTTCGGCGATCTTCTCGGCCGGCCTCGTCGTCCTCAACCTGAGCCTCGCGCTGCTGCTCGCCGTGCTGCTCGACCAGAAGCTCAAGGGCATCGTCGTCTTCCGCACCCTCTTCTTTTCGCCCGTCGTCGTCTCGCTCGTCGCCTGGACGATCGTCTGGAGCTTCCTCCTCCAGAACAATGGCGGCATCAACGGCATGCTCTCGGCCTTCGGCATCGAGGGGCCGAACTGGCTGCGCACGCCGACGACCGCGATGATCTCGGTCGTCGTCGTCCAGGTGTTCAAGAACGTCGGCCTCAACATGATCCTCTTCCTAGCTGCCCTCCAGGGCGTGCCCAAGGAGCTCTACGAGGCCGCCCGGGTCGACGGCGCGGGAGCGTTCAAGCAGTTCCGCCGCATCACCCTGCCGCTGATCTCGCCGACGATACTCCTCACCTCGATCATCACCATCGTCGGCTCGCTGCAGGTCTTCGCGCAGATCGCCGTCCTCACCCAGGGTGGCCCGGGCATGTCGACGACGGTGCTCGTCTATTACCTCTACCAGCAGGCCTTCCAGTTCCACTTCTTCGGCTACGGGTCGACCCTTTCGATCCTGCTCTTCGTCATCGTCGCGGTGCTGACCTTTGCCCAATGGCAGCTGCGCAAGCGGGTCGTCTTCTATGAAAACTGATCTCTCCCCCCGCATAAAGGTCGCCCTCTACGGGCTGATGTGCGTGCTGCTCATCCCCTTCGTCTTCCCGACCTGGTGGATGATCACCTCGTCGGTCAAGCCCATCAGCGACATCTTCGCCTTCCCCCCGGACCTCTGGCCGCGTCGCTTCGATTTCTCGACCTACGCGCAGGTCTTCGAGCTGCAGCCTTTCGCCCGGCAGTACTGGAACTCGGCCTATATCGCCGCCATCGTCACCGCCGGCACCATGATCGTCTCGTCGATGGCCGGCTATGCCTTCGCGCGGATCAAGTTCCCGTTCAGCAACGCCATCTTCATGGTGGTGCTGCTCGGCCTCCTCATCCCCTCCGAAGTCACCATCGTGCCCTTGTTCCAGATGTTCCTCGGCTGGGGGATGATCAACACGCACTGGCCGCTGATCCTGGTGCCGATCTTCGGGGCGCCGTCGGTCTTTGCCACCTTCGTCATGCGCCAATTCTTCATCGCGCTCCCCACCGAACTGGAGGAAGCCGCGCGCGTCGACGGGCTCGGGCGCTTCAAGATCTTCTGGATCATCGCGCTGCCGCTCGCCAAGCCCGCGCTCGGCGCGGTCGCGATCTTCACCTTCCTCCACTCCTGGAACCTCTATCTCGAACCCATCGTGTTCCTCTCCTCGACGCAGATGTTCACCCTGCCGCAGGCGCTGACCCAGTTCACCGACGCCTATGGCGGAGCCATGTGGAACATCCAGCTCGCCGCCGCGACCATGACGGCCATTCCCGTCCTCCTGGTCTTCATCGTGGCGCAGAAGCAGTTCGTCGAAGGGCTCGCCCATACCGGGCTGAAAGGCTGACCTCATGGCAAACCTCTCCCTCAAGTCCGTGCGCAAGGCCTATGGCGAAGCCTCTGTCCTCCATGGCGTCGACATCGACATCGCCGACGGCGAGTTCGTCGTGCTCGTCGGGCCTTCCGGCTGCGGCAAGTCCACGCTCCTGCGCATGATCGCCGGGCTCGAGACGATCACCGGCGGCGCCATCGAGATCGGCGGGCGGGTCGTCAACGACCTCGAGCCCAAGGACCGCGACATCGCCATGGTCTTCCAGAACTACGCGCTCTACCCGCACATGAGCGTCGCCACCAACATGGGCTTCTCGCTCGAGCACCGCGGCGCGAGCAAGGCCGAGATCGCCGAGCGGGTGAAGTGGGCGGCCGATATCCTCGGCCTTGCGTACCTCCTCGACCGCTACCCGCGCCAGCTTTCCGGCGGCCAGCGCCAGCGCGTCGCCATGGGCCGCGCGATCGTGCGCAACCCGCAGGTCTTCCTCTTCGACGAGCCGCTCTCCAACCTCGATGCAAAGCTGCGCGTCGTCATGCGCGGCGAGATCAAGGGCCTCCACCAGCGCCTCGGCGTCACCACCGTCTACGTCACCCACGACCAGGTCGAGGCCATGACCATGGCCGACCGCATCGTCGTGATGAACGCGGGCAAGGTCGAGCAGGTCGGCGCGCCGCTCGAGCTCTATGATCGCCCGGCAAATCTCTTCGTTGCCGGATTCATCGGGTCGCCCGCCATGAACATGATCAGCGGCGAGATTACGCAGGGCGGGTTCGCCGCCGGCGGTGTCACCCTCCCGCTTCCGGCCGGGCTCGGCGCCAGCGGACGGGCCACCTACGGCATCCGGCCCGAGCACCTGATCCTTGCCGACGATGGCCTGGCCGCAACGGTAAATCTCATCGAGCCGACGGGCTCGGAAACGCAGGTCGCGATGACGCTGGGTGAACACAGCATTACAGGCGTCTTCCGCGAAAGGATTTCCGCGCAGCCCGGTGAGACCATACGTGTCCGTCCGGATCTCGACGCCATCCACCTCTTCGACGCCGAGACCGACAACCGGGTCGAGTGATGCATCCCGAAACCAGGCTCTACAGGGCGCTGACCGGTGGCGATTTTCCCGTCATCGTGTCTCTTCCGCGCCATGATCTCGACCTTGCCAAGGCCGCGCTCGACGGCGGCGCCTTTGCGCTCAAGACCCATCTCAACGCCTTCCACCGCGCCACCGGAACCACTTTCGGCAGCTTCGCCGAGGAACGCCCGTTCTTCGAGCGACTGGCAAAGCTCGGCTGTCCACTGCTGGTCATGGCCGGTCAGGAGACGGTGCCGACCAGCGCGGAAATGGAGGCCTTGGCCGAACTCGGCTTTGAAGGATTCAACGTCTATATCGACCATTTGCAGCCGCACCTGCTGCGGTCGCGATTGCGGCCGATGCCGGCGCTTTCCTCGATCAGCACCATGCAAGACGTCATCGAAATCGCCGCTGTTCCCGACTGCATCATCGAGGCTTCGATCATGCCGTTCGAGCGCTATCGCACGGCGATGACCGTTGCCGATCTCGAACGATACCGGGCCATCGTTGCCGCTGCCGACGTACCCGTCATCGTGCCAAGCCAGCTCGCTCTTACGCCGGGTGACTTGGCCCAACTGCGCGAGAGCGGTGTTGCGGCTCCCTTGCTCGGCGCGATCGTCACCGGCGACACGCCCCAGTCCATGCTTTCAGCCGTTCGGACAGCGGCAGCGGCATAGGCGCGCTCCAGGCTCGGAAGATTGGGACAAACTGCGGGAACTGGAGATTCCCAGCTCGTTTCAAGTCCCGCCGGAATGGTATGCTCGCATATCCCTGCAAGGACCGCGTGCCCGACCCGGTGGGCGCTGCCGACCGAGGTGTCCTTGCGGGGATTCGCGATGGGTGATCATTATGTCCAAGACTCTCCTGATCAGAAGTTTCGTCGTCGCGCTTGCGATGAGCATGGCTTGCGTGGCTCACGCCCAGGTTGAGATGCGGCCGAGCGCCGATCTGGCTGTCGCGACGACCATGGTCAATGTCCGCAAGGGCGACGGCACCAACTTCCCCATCGTCGATGTCCTTCATCGCGGCGAGCAGGTCGAGATCGTGCGCTGCCGCGGCGAATTTTGCCTCGTCCGGCATGAGGGACCACAGGGCTGGGTGATGCACCAATATCTGCAGCGCCTCGTCGTCCATCCGCGTTGAGGCGCCGCGCTCTCCGCTCGATCAGTCGGTGTCCGGTATCTCGTGCTGGATCGCCTCCCCGAGGAAGACGCCGACGGCGAAAACGGCCCAGAGCGTGACGGCGAGGACGACGAGGCCGATGAGACCGACGATCCCGCCGATCAGCACCGCGATCCCGTCCCGATTGAGAATGCCGACACACACGATCGCGAGACCAAGCGACGGTAAGGTGTTGGTGAACGGGATCGGCACGAGCATCGCCACGCCCAGCACGAAACCCAACAGCGCGATCGCCGGGAGGATCCGCTGCGAGGTGAGGGAGGTCGCGCGCGGTTTCGAGAATTTCGAGACCACCCGGGTAAAGCCTGAAAAGAATTCCAGCAGCTTCAGCAGCAGCCGCAGGGGCAGGCGCCGCTCACCCACGAACGTCCAGAGCCGGATTGGCATCCGCAGGAACAGCATGATCGAGAAGGCCATTATCGCCAGCCCGATGACAACGCTGTATCCGGGCGGACCCGGCAGGAGGTTCAGCACCGAGAAGATGAGGATCGCCAGGATATGCGATCGCGGGCCGACGATATCGATGACCTTGTAGCAGGTGAGCCGCGGATCCGGACCCTGCGAGATGAGGCGCATGCGCTCCAGCACGTCGGAGAGGATCGTCTCGAGCGGGGCTTCCTGCCGATCATCCGGCAGCGCAGCTCTTGCGGGGACGTCATCGCCTTCCATCATCCCACACGCCCCATCAGGGGCCGTTCAACCCGACAGGTATATTGGAACGAGGGGATGGAGGCGCGGCGCGCTTTTCCATTTTGAATCCGGTGAAGCCGTAGCCGAGCGTGAGCAGCGGACTGGCGATGTTGAAGATGCAGAACGGCGCGTAGAGCATCGTCGGTACGCCGAGCACAGCGGCCATGTAGGCGCCGCACGAGTTCCACGGCACGAGCGGCGACGTGACGGTACCTCCATCCGCAACCGCGCGCGAGAGGTTGGTGGTGGCGAGGCCGCGCTTTTCGAACTCGGCACGAAATATCCGCGCGGGCAACACCAGGGCCACATACTGGTCGCCGGAAACGACGTTGAGGCCGAACGCCGTCCCGATGACGGTGCCGGTCAATTGCCCGGTGCTTTTCGCTTGCGTCAGAACGGGAGTGATGAGCTTGGAGAGAAGCCCGAATTCATCGAGCAGCGTGCCGAGGACCAGCGCGCCGATGATCAGCCAGATGGTCAATAGCATGCTGTCCATGCCGCCGCGTGAGAGCAGGGCGTCGACGACCGGAATGCCGGAATTGGCCTGGTACCCGTTGGCGAGCGCCATCCAGATGCCCTTGATGAAGACGGCCGGCGCCCCGAGGTCGGGATCCGCGACGAAGCGCAGAACGGCCTCCGGTTGCACAAGGGCCGCCATGATGCCGGCCATCAGCGCGGCGGCGATGATGGCGAGCGACGGCGGAACCTTTAGTACCGATAGGGCCACGAGCAGCGCCAATGGCAAGAGGTTGAGGGGCGTGATCCAGAACAGCGTGTCGAGAGACGCCAGTTCCGACTGGATCACCATCTCGCTGTAGCCGCTGCCTTGCGTCGCGCCGAGCGCGGCGAAGACCGCCAGCGCGATGATAAAGGCCGGTACCGAGGACCAGGCTTGCGCGCGCAGGTGGACGAAGATGTCGTTGCCGGTGATCTGGGCAGCAAGGATGCTGGTTTCGGAGAGCGGGGAGAGCTTGTCGCCGAGATAGGCACCGGAAATGACCGCACCCGCGGTGATCGCGGGCGAAATGCCGAGCAATCCGGCAAGGCCGACGAGCCCGACGCCGATCGTACCCGCCGTTGTCCACGAGCTGCCGATGCCAAGCGCGATTCCGCCGCAGATGAGCACGGTCGCAAGATAGAACCAGCCCGGCGAGATGAACTCCAGGCCATAGTAGACCATCGTCGGGATGGTGCCGGACATGTTCCAGGTGCCGATGAGCGCTCCCACGGCAAAGAGGATGAAGATGGCGCCGACCACCGACGAGACGCCCCTGCGACCGGCCTCGGCGATCTCCTGCCAGGCATGGCCGTTCTTCAATAGGATGAGCGCGGTGGCCATCGCCGTGAGGAAGATGGCCACCTGCAGCGGTCCGGATATGGCATCGAGGCCGAAGAGCATCACCGAACCGGCGATCAGCACCGCAAGGGTAACCAGCGGCACGAACGCGTCAAGATAGGTGGGCTCGCGAACCGGACGGGGAGGTGGGGATTGGTCGCTCATGCTGTTGTCCTGGGCGTGCGGAGGCGACCCTTGCCGATAAAGGCGTCGTTGGACGGAGCTCAGCCGCCGATATCCTAATAGTCCACCGCATCGCGGATGATGGGACAGGTCATGCAGTGCCCGCCGCCGCGCCCGCGTCCGAGCTCGGCGCCCGCGATGGTGACGACCTCTATACCGGCCTTGCGCAGCAGCGTGTTGGTGTAGACGTTGCGGTCATAGGCGAAAACGACGCCGGGCGAGGCGCAGACGAGATTGGCCCCGCTGTCCCATTGGGTGCGCTCGCGCATGTAGTCGTTGCCGCCGGTTTCGACGACACGCATCTCTCTGAGCCCCAGCGCATCCCTGACGGTGTCGACGAAGGAGCCTTCGTCCTTGCGCAGGTCGAGCGTACCCGGCTTGCTGCCCGGCCGATAGGAATAGGCGTGGATGGAATCGACGATATCCGGATAGGTCAGGACGCAATCGCGATCGGCGAAGGTGAAGACGGTGTCGAGGTGCATGGCTGCGCGCAGCTTGGGCATCGCGGCGATGATGACGCGCTCAGCAGCCCCCCTCTCGAAGAGTGCCGCGGCAAGCTGGCTGATGGCCTGGCGCGAGGTGCGCTCGCTCATGCCGATCAGCACGTTGCCCTTGCCGATGGGCATGACGTCGCCACCCTCGAGCGTTGCAAGGCCCCAATCCTGCGTCGGGTCGCCCCACCAGACGTTCACCTTACCGGCGAAATCGGGATGGAACTTGTAGATGGCGGTCGTCAGGATCGTCTCCTCGTGCCGCGCCGGCCAGAACAGCGGATTGAGCGTTACTCCGCCATAGATCCAGCAGGTGGTGTCGCGGGTATAGAGGGTGTTGGGCAGGGGCGGCAGCAGGTATTCGGTCACCCCCGCCGCATCCCGGATCAGCGTCAGCATCTCCCCGCCGACATGGTCCGGGAACTCGACGGTCGAAAGCCCCCCGATAAGGGTTTCGGCGAGCTCGCGATCGGAGAGCCCTTCGAGGTAGCTGCGGATCTCGTCGACGAGGCCGAGGCCGACCTGGTTGGGCACGACCTGGTTGTCGAGGATCCATTCTTTGGCTTCCGGCAATGCCACCGTTTGCGTCAGAAGGCTGTGCATCTCGACCACATCGACGCCGCGATCGCGCAGCTTGGTCATGAAATCGAAGTGGTCGCGCTTGGCGTTTTCGACCCAGAGAACGTCGTCGAAAAGCAGGGCATCGCAATTGCTCGGCGTCAACCGCTGGTGGGCGCGGCCCGGGGCGCAGACCATCACCTTGCGCAACTGGCCGACTTCCGAGTGGACGCCGAATGAAGATGAAGCCGAGTTTGCCATGTCGAGAGCCTCGTTTTTCAAAGGGTGATGTAGCCTGCCGCGAGGCTCCATATGCCGGCGATGCAGCCCGCGACGACGAGGATGAAGATCACCCAATCGGCCGGTCGATCGAACCAGCCCTGCTTGCTCTGCTCGCGACGGGTCCAGAAGTAGAGCACGGTCCCCGGACCGTAGAGGATCGCCGAAAGCATCAGGTATTCGAGGCCGGCGGCAAAGTTCAGCCAGAGGGTGTAGATCACCGCGATCGTGGCAAAGACGAAGTCGCGCGTGCGTTCCTGCGGGCGCAGCTCGTAGGTTTCCCGGCGCTGCACCAACAGGACGCCGTAGGCGGCCACCAGCAGGAACGGGATGAGCGACATCACGCTGGTCAGATTGAGCATCAGCGTGAACGCGTCCTGCGACCAGTAGGTGCTGATAATGAAGAGCTGGACGACGATGTTGGTGAGCCAGAGCGCCGCCGAGGGCACCTTGTTCGCGTTCTCCCGGCCGAAGACCCGCGGCATGTCGTTGGTCTTGGCGGCGATCGAGAGCACCTCGGCGCAGATCAGCGACCAGGCAAGATAAGCGCCGAGCACGGAGATCAGCAAACCGATGCTGACGAACAGGCCGCCCCAGGGGCCTACCACCGCTTCGAGAACCGCGGCCATCGAGGGCTGGCGCATGCCGGCGATCTCGGCCTGGGGAAGCACGGCATAAGGCAGGAGCGATACCAATACCATGAGGGCCGTGACCCCCACGAACCCCAGAATAGTGGCAGTGCCGACATGTCTGCGCTCCGTGGCATAGCGCGAATAGACGCTTGCCCCTTCGATGCCGAGGAAGACGAAAACCGTGACCAGCATGGTCGCGCGGACTTGGTCGAAGAGGCTCATCTCCGACATGCCCTCGCCGCCCCAGAAGTTGGCGTTGAAGAGATCGAAGTTGAAGGCGAAGACGAGGAGCAGGATGAAGGCCAGGATCGGCACGATCTTGGCGATCGTGACCACCATGTTGATGAAGGCGGCCTGCTGGATGCCGCGCAGGATCACGAAGTGGAACGTCCAGATGCCGATGGAAGCAACGACGATGGCAACGACAGTGTTGCCGTCGCCGAAGACCGGAAAGAAAGCGCCCAGCGTCGACTTGATCAGCACCCAGTACGACACGTTGCCGATGCACGAGCCGATCCAGTAGCCGAAGGCCGAGAGAAAGCCGGGATAGTCTCCGAAACCCTCCTTGGCATAAGCATAGACACCGGCATCGAGGTCAGGCTTGCGCTCGGCCAGGAACTGGAACACCCGGGCAAGGGTATACATGCCGCCGGCGGCGATGACCCAGGCAATCAGGGCCCCGAACGGACCCGTGGCGCCGGCAAACGTGCGCGGCAGGGAAAAGATACCCGAGCCGACCATCGAGCCCACGACCATGGCGGTCAAGGCAAAGAGCGAGAGCTTTTGCGTGGTACTCGCAGCCATGCCGCACCTCCAGAACTTGCCGGTCCAAAGGAACGATTGCCGTCAACGAGTTAGCGTTCCTGGAAAGGGACTATAGTCTTGTTAAGTCTCACGAGTGATCGGCAGGGAATCTCGCCACAATGCCTTACGTCCCAATTTGGCGACATCGCCTGAAGTCGCGAGCGGCAAGTGGGCTTTTCAACCCTGGAGGCGGCGCAGCAGGGTGTTGAGGCGTTGCGCGGGGGCGCCCTCCTCGTCGAACTCGCCGTGCTTCCAATCCGGAACGACATGCGCCGTGCCGGCGCGCACGTCCGATGGGCTGCAGCCGAATTCGCGCCGGAACGCGCGGCTGAAATCGGCGCCGTCAGCAAAGCAGCAACTCTCGGCGATCTCGAAGATGCGCCGGCGATTGTTCGCGTCGGCGAGCATGGAATGTGCGGCAAGCAGTCGTCGGCGCTGGATGTAGTGCATCACGCCGCCGGAGGGTTCGAACAGGCGATAAAGCCTGGAGCGGGAGACGCCGAGCTCGCGCAGCAGCCCGCGCGCGCCAAGCTCCGGATCATGCAGGTTGGCCTGGATGTAGCGGCGCGCCCGCTCGAGGAGGACGTTTGCGATCATGTTGCCGGCCTCTTCCAGCCGGTCGGGCGAAGGCGCGACGCACGCCAGCAGCATTGCGCGTGTCGTCGCGACGACCTGGGAGGCATCCGACGCTTCGAGCCGGGGAAGCCTGCGGGCGAGGCTGACCATGTAATCGGCGAAGATCCGGCCCATTGCCCCTTCGAGGCGCGAAAAGGCCGCCGCATCGAGGACATGGGTCATCTCACGACACAGGTCCCGCGGCACGAACAGCATCAGGATGTCGCTTTGGCTGACCGTCCCCTCAAAAACGCGTCCGAGCGGGTGCAACTGAACTGCGCCGGTGCGACCATCGAGCCGGTCGTTGTCGGCGAGCGTGGTCGAGCGACCGTTGACGAACAGTGTCAGAAGCCAGTGGTCGAGCGGCTCGCGCCGGACATGTCCGGCAAGGCCTGCGAAGGCGAGCTCGTCGGTATGAACGCGTGAAAAGGCGAGCCCGCCCAGGTCCCAGACTTTCTGGCGGCCCGAAAACGTCTTCGGCCCGCTTTCGAGTTCGGTCAGATCGAAAGCCGCGGCCCAGCTCGCGCGCCAGGCCGCGAACTGGTCCTTGCGCGGGAGCCCATCGGTCGAAAAATCGAAACTGTGAACCCGTGTGCCGATATTGGCGTCCGCGCCCATGGTCGGCCAGCGCGCTGCCGACATATTCTCCCGGCCGGATGCAACTGCCCCTGGTGACATGTTTTCCTCGAGAACAGGCCACCCCCAACGAGATCATTTGTGCGATGAACCGCGGTTCCCAGTCAAGTTATTTCCCAAGTTCTGCAACTTGTCGCAATTGATGAAATTATCGAGTCAAAACTATATTCGTTTCCGGAGTGCAAGCCACAGGAAAACCTCGAAATGTAAATTTCGACAACGGGGCTCACAACTCGCCGACGATTTGCCACACTCCTCTCGAGTAGCGGCCCGCTAGCGAGGAGCGCCCGGCCCGGAGACCCAAGGTCATCCCGGGAAGTTCCCCGCCATTCATTGCCCGTGCTGGGACGCAGCGCAAAAGTATCGGAAACCAGGCTAGTGTGCGCCCTGCCCCTGCCGTGCTAGAAAATGGCGAAGCCCTTTCGCATTGGTGCTGTCTGGAAGGTGAGCGAAACGGAGGTTTGTCCTTCGTTCCTGCTGACCCAGGAGAACCGGCTATGGCAAAGACTTCCGAGCCGACCCGTTTGGCGTCCGCCCTGACTGCCTTGCGTGGCGTCGTCCTTTTGATCGCGGGCGCGTTCACGCTCGCCTACCCCACCGAGGCACTGCGTTTCCTTGTTTTCGTGGGCGGTGGCCTACTGCTTGTGGATGGACTGTTGAACCTGGCGACGATCCGGTTCGATCAGCCCCGCGACACGCGCTTCTGGGTCGGCGCCATCCGAAGCGCCTTCGCTATCCTCGCGGGTCTTGCAGTGCTGCTCAGCCCATGGCTGATCCCGATCCTTTCGGTGCAGTTCCTTCTCTATTTCGTGGGCCTGCAGGCCATTGCGGCCGGAATCATCGAAATGGTCGAGCTCGTGGTGCCCCAACGCAAGCCGATGAACCAGGTCTGGCCCGCGCTGGTCAGCGGCGGCGCCTATGCGCTTTTCGGACTGGCGCTGATCCTGTTACCCCTGAGCAGCGCGACGGTTCTGGCACAACTCGTCGCCGTGCTGATGATCGTGTTCGCGCTCAGCCTGTTCTTCAGGGTCTGGAGCCAGCGGTCGCGGGCCGGAGCGCCGGGTATCGACGCTCCCTGACGATGCAAACAGGCAGGAGTTCGCCATTTGTGGTGGAATGTGACCGCCGGCATCGTCTTTGCCCTCACCGCTCTGATCGCCGCGCCGCTCGCCGGCGTCGAAATCAGCTTTGCCTTTGACGAGACCGAGGGACAGGTCACCTGGTTGACGCTGTTTTCTGGCGTATTCCTCACCGGATGCCTCTTCTGGTGGCTTCTGATGATCCGCCGGCGGCGCTTTTCGCTGATCCGCGGCGCCTCCACCGGGGTTCTCATTGCCTTTTTCTCCTATCCGATGGTGCTGCTGTTCGCCGAACTCTTCCAGCGCGATTGGCGGGCGAGCGCGGATGCGGCTTCCCTTCCCGAGCGATTCCTGCACGTCCTGATGCTCAGCGGCTTGTCGCTGCTGACGACCGGCTTTGCGACGACAGTGCTGTTCGCAGCGGTCGGCGCGGTGATGACCCGGGTGTTCCTGCGCTTACATCCTCCATCAGCAGGCACTTCGGCTCGGCGGACAACTGGGCTCGGTCTCGTCGCGCGGCGGATTTCGATCGCTCTCGGCTGGCTGGCCGCAACCTGCGTCGCGGTACTCGCCGGCGCCTTCCTGTGGCTGAGCCTGATGCCTCTCGATATGGCCAAGCTGATGGACGTGCCCACCCGAACCCCACAGATTACCACGTATGTCGACGCGATCACGGCAATCGATGCGGTTCGCGCGCGGGAAACGGAAATGCCGCTGCACCCGCGCTGCCTGTCCAAGCTTCTCACCCATGGCGGCAAGGTGGAGCGGGTCGTGGTCTTCTTCCACGGGCTGACGAACTGTCCTGCCCAGGCCGACGAGCTGGCCGCCAGATTCTTTGCCATGGGCTACAACGTTTATATTCCGCGTCTTCCCGGACACGGCGAGGCCGATCCGCTGACCCTCGCCTTGGCGGACCTGACGGCGGAAGACCTCGTCGAGGTCACCGAGGAGTCGACCGGGCTGGCTCGAGGTCTCGGCGATGACGTGGTGGTGATCGGTCTTTCCGCGGGCGGCGTTATGTCGTCCTGGCTGGCACAGAACAGCGCCAAAGCCGATGTCTCGCTGTCGGTGGCGCCGTTCTTCGGGCCGTATGTCGTGCCGGCCTGGGCCGCGCGCGCCGCCGCGAACCTGCTGCTTGTCGCACCGAACATGATGGTCTGGTGGAATCCGCTGGAGACCGAGCCCAATCCAGAGATGGACTACGCCTATCCCCGCTTTGCAACCCATGCACTGGGGCAGGTCATGCGTCTCGGCCAAGCCGTCGAAGTCGCGGCTCACCGGGTGCCACCCCTGGCTCCCGCCATCGGCGTGCTGCTCAACGAAGCAGACGTTGCGGTAAGCAACCGGCTTACGGGCGAGGTCATTGCCGCCTGGCGTGACCACGACCGGCAGGTATTGCTGACCATCCTGCCTCTCTCCCATCGCCTGCCCCATGACGTGATCGATCCGCGGCAGGAAGAGGCCGACATCGACTTCGTCTATCCGATCCTCTTCGAGATGACGACGAGCGACGCCATCCGCTAGCTTAGCACCATGGCCGTCAGCGCGAGATCAGGCCAATGCCTTGGCTTTCAGCTGACGGAACTCGGCTTCGGTGATCGTGCCGGATTTCAGCAGTGCATCGGCTTGCGCAATCTCGGCCGCCGGGGATCTGCCCGCAGTTTCCCGGATGTACTCGTCGGTTTCGGCACGCGCCCGGCTGATGCTTTCGTTGTACCGCCGCGTCATGCCGCCGCCGCGCACGATCACGTATACCAGGGCAGTCAGCAGCGGCAGAACGAGCAAAGCAATGATCCACAGCGCCTTGCCAAACCCGCCAAGCTGCGTGTCACGGAACAGGTCGGCGATGATCTGGAACAGGACCATCAAGTACGAGATCAGAAGAAAGGCGCTGACAAGCAGCCAAAGAAAGTCCCAAAAATTCGACATCATTTCGACTTTCCCCACACATCCCTGCGATCACCTTACCGATGACATGATGACCGCCAGGAAGTTAGTTGGAAATCGCACTATAGCTCTTCTTCTCAATGACGAGATTGGCAGAAAATCCAAACTGCGGTCGCTGCATCCCAAATTGAAGCGGAGCATGAGGGACCGGAGCCAACGTCCTTCCGCGAGAAAATCCCAGTCATGCTCATCCCGTGAAGCGAGGAACAATTGAGACGCTGAGCAGGATGTTTGGATTCCCTGCGAATAAATTTCGGCCGCTTGGCCGCTATGGTGAATGCGAGGGCGAGCGCGCCGCAGCGCCGGCGGAACAGTGCCCCGGCGCCAGGAGGAAACCATGGTTGTTCATCGGCATTTGCGTACGGCTTATCCACGCCTTGCGAGCCTTGCCATTGCGGCAGGCCTGACTGCTGCCGCGTCGGTCGGGGCATATGCCCAGACCTATCGGTGCGACAGCGGCAACAGCGTGATCGTGCACGAGGCCGACGGATCGACCGTGCGGCTCGAATACGAGGACAGGACATTCGACCTGCATCAGGTCGCCGCGTCACCGGAGCGCTTTACCACCGAGACCGGTCTGCGGCCCGACCACGGCCTCGAGTGGTCGAGTGACGGCAGCCGCGGGCGGCTCAGCGAAATGATCATGGATCATACCGCGCCCGAGCCGACGGTGATCGAGGTGTGCAGTCTCGATATCGCGTCGACCGATGCCGCGGGGGCCGGCGACGCCACGCTGCCCCCGACGGGCGACGGTGCCACCCTCTTCCGGAACGTCCGCATCTTCGATGGCCAGAACGAGGAACTCTCCGAGCCATCAAACGTGCTCGTCGACGGCAACATCATCGCGACGATCTCCGACCAGCCGATCGAAACTAACGACAGCGACGTCACCATTGTCGAGGGCGACGGCCGTGTGCTGATGCCCGGGCTGATCGATGCCCACTGGCACGCGATGTTGATCCGCAACACCCCGGCGCAGACGATCTATGGCGATGTGGGCTACAACAATATCACGGCTGCCGACGAGGCGACCGACACGCTTATGCGCGGTTTTACGACGGTGCGGGACGTGGGGGGACCGGCCTTTGGCCTGAAACAAGCCATCGATGAGGGGATTGTCGCGGGACCACGCATCTATCCCTCAGGCGCAATGATCACCATTACCAGCGGCCACGGTGATTTCAGGCAGTTGTCCGAGCTTCCCCGGACCATCGGCGGCCATATGGCCCGCATGGAGCAGGTCGGTGGCGCCATGGTGGCCGACAGCCCCGACGAAGTCCGGATGCGCGCGCGCGAACAGCTCATGCAGGGCGCTTCGCAGATCAAGCTGACGGCCGGCGGCGGGGTCTCCTCCCCTTTCAGTCCGGTCGACGTGTCCACCTTTACCCTGGAGGAACTGCGCGCCGCAGTAGAGGCGGCGGACAATTGGGGCACCTACGTCACCGCCCATGCCTTTACCCCCCAGGCGATCAGAAGATCGATCGATGCTGGCGTCAAGGTGATCGAACACGGGTTCCTCATGGATGAAGCCACGGCACAATACATCGCTGACCGGGATATCTGGCTGAGCATGCAACCCCTGCCGGAAGCGATGCGCCTCGGCTTTCCCGAGGGATCGGTGCAACGCGAGGGCGCCGACAAGGTCTTCCCCGGGATCGACAACGCTTACCAGCTGGCCAAGAGACACAACATCAAGACGGCATGGGGCACCGACGTCCTGTTCTCACAGGCGCTCGCGCAACAGCAGGGAGCGATCCTTGCCTCGCTCATCCGGTGGTACACGCCGGCCGAAGCGCTCACCATGGCGACCTCGACCAATGCCGAGCTCCTGGCGCTATCGGGCGCGCGCAATCCCTATCCGGGGAAACTAGGTGTCGTCGAGCAAGGCGCCCTGGCCGATCTTCTGCTGGTCGATGGCAATCCGCTCGAAAATCTCGAACTGGTGGCGGATCCCTCCAATTTCCTGATCATCATGAAGGACGGCGTCATCTACAAGAACGAGACGCCGGAATAGCTTCCGCCGAGTTCGCGAGGGCGCCGCCCGGCGCCCCTCATTTTCCATCAAACTCTCAATGGCTTATTGCGAATGATTTGCAATTGCATTATGTGTGGCGAGGTTCATCGTTCAGGAATTGCCAATGCATCGCCGTCACTTCGTCTCGTTCGCCCTCGCCTCCACCGCCCTTCTCAGCCTCGCCCTTCCGGCTTTCGCACAGGAAAAGTTCAAGGCAGTCACCAGCTTCACCATCATCGCCGACATGGCAAAGAACGTTGCTGGGGATGCCGCCGAGGTGGTTTCGATCACCAAGCCCGGCGCCGAGATCCACAATTACCAGCCGACGCCGGGAGACCTCATCGGCGCGCAGGACGCCGACCTCGTCCTCTATAATGGGCTCAACCTCGAGCTCTGGTTCGAGCAGTTCCTCGCCAATCTCGGCGATATCCCGAGCGCCGTCGTCTCGGACGGCGTCGAGCCGATGAGCATCGACGATGGCCCCTATAGCGGCAAACCCAACCCGCACGCCTGGATGTCGCCGACCGACGCGCTGATCTATGTCGAGAACATTCGCGCCGCCTTCGTCGAATACGATCCGGCCAATGCCGAGACCTACAATGCCAACGCGCAGGCCTATACGGCGGAAATCGAGGCGACTGTCGCCCCGATCCGCGAGGCGATATCCGCGATCCCCGAGGAGCGGCGCTGGCTGGTCTCGAGCGAGGGCGCATTCTCGTATCTCGCGCGCGATTTCGGACTCAAGGAAGCCTTCCTCTGGCCGATCAACGCCGATCAGCAGGGAACCCCGCAGCAGGTACGGCGCGTTATCGATCTCGTGCGCGAGAACAACATTCCGGCAATCTTTTCGGAGAGCACCATCTCGCCGGACCCGGCCGAGCAGGTCGCGCGCGAGACCGGTGCCAAATATGGCGGCGTGCTCTATGTTGACTCGCTGACCGACGCCGGCGGGCCGGTACCGACCTATCTCGACCTCTTGCGCGTCACGACACAGACCATCGTTGCAGGATTGCAGCCGTGAAACAGGATCCGGCCATCAGCCTAGACGTACGCGACATCACTGTCGCCTACCGTAATGGGACGACGGCCATGAGCCATGCAAGCTTCCGGGTGCCGCGAGGGTCGATCGCGGCGCTCGTCGGCGTCAACGGCTCGGGCAAGTCGACGCTGTTCAAGGCCATCATGGGCTTCGTGCCGCTGGCGCGGGGCTCCGTCGAGATCCTCGGCAAGCCCGGCCGGGAAGCACTGAAACAGAACCTCGTCGCCTATGTGCCGCAGAGCGAGGAGGTCGACTGGAATTTCCCCGTTCTCGTCGAAGACGTGGTGATGATGGGCCGCTATGGCCATATGGGGATGCTCCGACGCCCCAAGCCACGCGACCGGGAGATGGTCACCATGGCCCTCGAACGTGTCGGCATGACCGATTTCCGCAAGCGCCAGATCGGCGAGCTTTCCGGCGGGCAGAAGAAGCGCGTGTTCCTTGCGCGCGCCCTCGCCCAGGAGGGGCAGGTGATCCTGCTCGATGAGCCGTTCACCGGCGTTGACGTCAAGACCGAGGACGCGATCATCGGGCTCCTCCGGGCACTACGCGACGAGGGACGGGTGATCCTCGTTTCCACCCACAATCTCGGGAGCGTGCCCGAATTCTGTGACCGCACGGTGCTTGTCAAAGGCACGGTGCTCGCGCATGGACCGACAGAGGAGGTCTTCACCCGCGAGAACCTGGAGCGCGCCTTCGGCGGAGTCCTCCGCCACTTCGTGCTGGAAGGCCAGGGACTGCATTCCGACGCCGACCCGCGCCAGCTGTCGGTCATCACCGACGACGAGCGGCCGCTCGTCATGTATGGCGAGAAGGACCGCATGACGGCGCAGGCCTCGACAAGGGACGAGGAACGGCAGGGGGAAGGCCGTGAGTAGGATTGCTGCATTGCTTGCCAAGGACATGGGTGGTGTCGGAAAGCTCCCCTCACCCGCCGCTACGCGGCGACCTCTCCCCCCAGGGGGAGGTGAAGGGAGCACCGCGACCGCCTCGGTGACACCTCTCCCTTTGGGGGAGAGGTCGGCTGCGCAGCAGCCGGGTGAGGGGGCCTTCCCATCCCCACTGATCGGGGCCTTTCAGGGCAGGGAGCACCCATGATCGAGCTCCTCCTCGAACCCTTCTCCTATGGCTACATGGTCAACGCCATATGGGTCTCGGCGCTGGTCGGGGGCGTCTGCGCGTTCCTTTCGGCCTATCTGATGCTCAAGGGCTGGTCGCTGATCGGGGACGCGCTTTCCCACTCGATCGTGCCGGGGGTAGCGGGGGCCTACATGCTCGGCCTCCCCTTCTCGCTCGGCGCGTTCTTTTCGGGGGGGCTGGCGGCCGTCGCCATGCTCTTTCTCACCCAGCGCACCAAATTGCGGGAAGACGCGATCATCGGCCTCATCTTCACCGGCTTTTTCGGGCTCGGGCTCTTCATGGTCTCGGTCTCGCCGGTGCCGGTCAACATCCAGACGATCGTCCTCGGCAACATCCTTGCCGTCACGCCCGCCGACACGCTGCAGCTCGTCATCATCTCGGGCATCTGCCTTGCGGTGATGCTCGTCATCTGGCGCGACCTGATGGTCGTCTTCTTCGACGAGAGCCACGCCCGCTCGGTCGGACTCAACCCGGACCTCCTCAAGGCGATCTTCTTCACGCTTTTGAGCGCGGCGACGGTTGCCGCCATGCAGACGGTCGGCGCCTTTCTCGTCATCGCCATGGTGGTGACGCCGGGAGCGACAGCCTATCTGCTCACCGACCGCTTCGGGCGGCTCATCATCCTCGCCGTCGCCATCGGCACGCTGACGAGCCTTGTCGGGGCCTATATCAGCTACTTTCTCGACGGGGCGACGGGCGGGGTGATCGTCGTCCTGCAGACCCTTATTTTCCTCACCGCCTTCGTCTTCGCGCCCAAGCACGGGCTGCTGGCGGCGCGGCGGCGGATCGCCGAGGGAGTCAGGGCATGAGCGAGTTCCTCATCTATCTCACCTGGCCGTTCCAGTTCCCGTTCATGCAGAACGCGTTCATCATCGGCATTCTCGTCGCGGTGCCGGCGGCGCTGCTCAGCTGCTTCCTGGTGCTCAAGGGCTGGTCGCTGATGGGTGACGCCGTCAGCCACGCGGTGCTGCCGGGGGTGGTCATCGCCTATATCGTCGGCCTGCCGCTCTCGATCGGGGCGTTCGTTGCCGGCATGGTCTGCGCCATCGGCACCGGGTATCTCAAAGACAACAGCCGCATCAAGGAAGATACGGTGATGGGCGTGGTGTTCTCGGGCATGTTCGGGCTCGGCATCGTGCTCTACACCTCCATCACCACCGACGTGCATCTCGACCATATCCTCTTCGGCAACATGCTCGGCGCCAACTGGGCGGACATCGCCGAGACCGGGATCATCGCCCTCGTCGTCACCGGCCTCATCGCCCTGCGCTGGCGGGATCTGATGCTCTTCGTCTTCGATCAGCAGCAGGCCTCGGCCATCGGGCTGCCGGTGAAGATTCTGCACTACGGGCTTCTCGCCATCCTGTCGCTGACCATCGTCGGCGCGCTGAAGGCCGTCGGCATCATCCTCGTCATCGCACTCCTCGTGGCGCCGGGATCGATCGCCTATCTGCTCGTCAAGCGCCTCGGCACGATGCTCGTCGTGGCGGTCGCCGTCTCGGTGGCGGCAACGCTCATCGGGGTCTATGCGAGCTTCTGGCTCGACAGCGCTCCCGCGCCGACCATCGTGCTGCTGATGACCATCGCCTTCATCGCCGCCTTCATCTGGACCTCGGTCCGCAACCGGCAAGCGGTGGCGGCCGTATAGACGGATCGTGCGCCAGCGCCTATGCGTTGGTGCACGATGACCCCTTTCAGGCCCGCCAGGAACCACGAAGCGCTGGGCGACGATTTCTACGATCGCGTCCGCCCCGCCGAATTCCCGCAGACGATCCTGCGCCATCGCGACCAGAGATGGGCGCGACGGGTGGGGCTCGACCATCTCACCGACGCCGAGTGGGTCGCGCATTTCGCTCGCTTCGAGCCGTTGCCCGGGAGCTTTCCCGAGCCGCTGGCACTGCGCTACCACGGCCACCAGTTCCGCACCTACAACCCCGACCTTGGCGACGGGCGCGGCTTTCTTTTCGCACAATGCCATGACCTCGAGGACGGGCGGCTTCTCGATTTCGGCACCAAAGGGTCGGGGCGCACGCCCTGGTCGCGCGGCGGAGACGGGCGGTTGACCTTGAAGGGCGGCGTGCGCGAGGTGCTGGCGACCGAGATGCTGGAGGCGCTCGGCGTCTACACCTCGAAGTCGTTCTCGCTCGTCGAAACCGGTGAGGAACTCTGGCGCGGCGACGAACCTTCGCCGACGCGCTCAGCCGTGCTCGTGCGGCTCAGCCATTCGCACATCCGCATCGGCACCTTCCAGCGGCTCGCCTTTCTCGAGGAGACGCAGAGCCTCGAAACGCTCCTCGACTATTGCATTGCAACCTACTATCCGCACCTCGCCGAGGCCGATGACAGGCCGGCGGCCTTTCTCGAGGCAGTGACGGAAAAAGTCGCCGTGCTCGGCGCGCAGTGGATTGCGGCCGGGTTCGTCCATGGCGTCCTCAACACCGACAACATCAATATTACCGGCGAGAGCTTCGACTACGGCCCCTGGCGGTTCCTGCCGGCCTATGACCCGGCCTTCACGGCGGCCTATTTCGACGAGACGGGACTCTACAGTTTCGGGCGCCAGCCCGACACTCTCGCCTGGAACTTGACGCGGCTGGCGGAGTGCCTGCTGCCACTGGCGCCCGCCGAACGGCTGGAACCGGCGCTCAACACCGTCTGGCCGGTGTTCCAGAAGGCGCTGCCAGCGGCGATCCTCAAGCGGCTGGGTCTCCAGCCCAGGGGTGAAGAGGCGGATTCGGCGCTGGTTTCGGCGCTCTTCCCGTTCCTCTCCTCCTCGCAAGCGCCCTACGAACAGTTCTTCTTCGACTGGTACGGCGGGGCGCTTTCTGCGCGGCGCGCGGCGAGAAGCCCGGCGGCCGGACACTATACCAGCGAAGCGTTCCGTCCGGTCGCCGATGCGCTGGAGGCGTTCGCACCCGTCGAGACAGCCGATCTCGACCACCCCTATTTCGCCCGGGCAACGCCGCGCACCATGCTGATCGACGAGATGGAAGATATCTGGGCGCCGATCGCCGAGAACGACGACTGGTCGGCGTTTGACGAAGCGCTGGCCGAGATCGCTACGATGCGCGATGCTCACGGCATAAAACCGTAAGATTCTTCGGGAGGCCAATCCATGCCCATATACGCCCTCGACGGCATCTCGCCGACCATCGATCCGGACGTCGCCTGGATCGCGCCAACTGCGGTGATCATCGGGCGGGTGATCTTGAAGCGCGATGTCGGCGTCTGGTTCGGGGCGGTGGCGCGCGGCGACATCGAGCCGATCGAGATCGGGGAAGGCACCAATATCCAGGAGAACACGGTGCTCCACACCGACAAGGGCTTTGCGCTGACCATCGGGCCGGGCTGCACCATCGGCCACAAGGCGATGCTGCACGGCTGCACCATCGGACCGAACACGCTCATCGGCATGGGCGCGACGGTGCTCAACGGGGCGCGGATCGGCGCCAATTGCCTCATCGGCGCGGGGGCGCTGATAACCGAGGGCAAGGAGATTCCCGACAATTCGCTGGTCATCGGCGCGCCGGGCAAGATCGCTCGCGAGCTCGACGCCGAGGCAATCGCGAGGCTGCGGCGCTCGGCCGAGGGCTACATCCGCAATGCCCGGCGTTTTGCGGCGGGGTTGACCGTCCTGCCCGACCATGGGCGGGATTTCGACCCGGCCTAAGACGCGAAGCATTTGCTTTTTCGGCCACCGCCCGCCAATCTCGTTTTTGACTGCCCGGTCAAATCCGGCGGTGGAGGAGCGATGCAGGAGATCATCAAGGCGCTGGAGGCGCGGCGGGCCGGGGCGCGCCTCGGCGGCGGCGAGAAGCGTATCGCCGCCCAGCACGGCAAGGGCAAATTGACCGCCCGCGAGCGGCTCGACGTGCTGCTCGATCCGGGGAGCTTCGAGGAATACGACATGTTCGTCACCCACCGGGCGACGGACTTCGGCATGGCCGAAACCGTCTATCCGGGCGACGGGGTGGTGACCGGCTGGGGCACGATCAACGGGCGCCTCACCTACGTCTTCTCGCAGGATTTCACCGTCTTCGGCGGCTCGCTCTCGGAGACGCATGCGCAAAAGATCTGCAAGATCATGGATCTTGCCATGCAGAACGGCGCGCCGGTGATCGGCCTCAACGATTCCGGCGGCGCGCGCATCCAGGAGGGCGTGGCTTCGCTCGGCGGCTACGCGGAGGTGTTCTGGCGCAATGTCGAGGCTTCGGGCGCCATCCCGCAGATCTCGGTCATCATGGGGCCGTGCGCGGGCGGGGCTGTCTATTCGCCGGCGATGACCGACTTCGTCTATATGGTTCGCGACACCAGCTACATGTTCGTGACCGGCCCGGACGTGGTCAAGACCGTGACCAACGAGACGGTGACGCACGAGGAGCTGGGCGGGGCGAGCGCCCACACCAGGGTTTCCTCTGTCGCCGACGCGGCGTTCGAGAACGACATCGAAACGCTGATGGAAGTGCGGCGGCTCTTCGATTTCCTGCCCCTCAAAGCCGGCGAGAAGCCGCCGCGCATCGCGGTCAACGATACGCGCGACCGGCGTGAGGATTCGCTCGACACCGTCATTCCGGCGAGCGCCAACCAGCCCTACGACATGCGCGAGATCATCGAGAAGGTCGCCGATGAGGGCGATTTCCTCGAACTGCAGAAGGACCATGCCGGCAACATTCTCATCGGCTTCATCCGGCTCGACGGGGCGACGACCGGCATCGTCGCCAACCAGCCGCTGGTGCTGGCCGGATGCCTCGACATCAACGCCAGCAAGAAGGCGGCGCGCTTCATCCGCTTCTGCGACGCGTTCGAGATCCCCATCCTCACCTTCGTCGATGTGCCCGGGTTCCTGCCCGGCACGGCGCAAGAGCATGGCGGCATCATCAAGCATGGGGCGAAACTGCTCTTTGCCTATGCGGAAGCGACCGTGCCGCTCGTCACCGTCATCACCCGCAAGGCCTATGGCGGCGCCTATGACGTGATGGCGAGCAAGCACATCCGCGCCGACATTAATTACGCCTGGCCCTCGGCCGAGATCGCGGTGATGGGCGCCAAGGGCGCGAGCGAAATCCTCTATCGCTCGGAACTCGCCGACATCGAGATGATCGCCAAACGCACGGCCGAATACGAAGCGCGCTTCGCCAACCCGTTCGTTGCCGCCGAACGCGGCTTCATCGACGACGTGATCATGCCGCACGGGACCAGGCGGCGGGTGATCCGCGCCTTCGAGACGCTCCGCGGCAAGCGGGTGCAGGGTCCGGCGAAGAAGCACGGGAATATTCCGCTGTGAGCCGGATGTTCTCCTCCCTCCTCATCGCCAATCGCGGGGAGATCGCCTGCCGGGTCATCCGGACGGCGAAGCGCCTCGGCATTCGAACCATCGCGGTCTACTCCGATGCCGACAGGGAGGCGCTGCATGTGCGCATGGCCGACGAGGCGTTGCATATCGGGCCGTCGCCGGCGCGGGAGAGTTATCTTTCTATCGAGAGGATCGTCGCCGCCTGCAAGGCGAGCGGGGCGGAGGCGGTGCATCCGGGGTATGGGTTCTTGTCGGAGAACCCGACGTTCGCCGAGGCGCTCATGGCCGAGGGCATCGCCTTCGTCGGGCCGCCGGCCAAAGCCATTGCGGCGATGGGTGACAAGATCACCTCCAAGAAGATCGCGACGCAGGCCGGCGTTTCGACCGTGCCGGGGCGCATGGGCCTCATTGCAGATGCCGACGAAGCGGTGCGTATCGCCGAGGAGATCGGCTATCCCGTGATGATCAAGGCCTCGGCCGGAGGCGGCGGCAAGGGGATGCGGGTGGCGTTCGATGCCGGCGAGGTGCGCGAGGGTTTCGAGCGGGCGCGCTCGGAGGCGCTCTCGTCCTTCGGAGACGAGCGGCTCTTTATCGAGACGTTCGTGACGGACCCGCGCCATATCGAGATACAGGTGCTGGCCGATGCCCATGGTAATATCATTCACCTCGGCGAGCGCGAATGCTCGATCCAGCGGCGCAACCAGAAGGTCATCGAGGAGGCGCCCTCACCGTTCCTCGATGAAGCGACACGGGCGGCCATGGGCGTGCAAGCGGTGGCGCTGGCGAGGGCCGTCGGGTACGTCAGCGCGGGAACCGTCGAGTTCATCGTCGATGGCGAGAAGAACTTCTACTTTCTCGAGATGAACACGCGCCTGCAGGTGGAGCATCCGGTGACCGAGCTCGTCACCGGGCTCGACCTCGTCGCAATAATGCTGCGCATCGCCGCCGGCGAGAAGCTGCCGCTGGGCCAAAAGGACGTGCGGCTCGACGGCTGCGCCATCGAAGCGCGGGTCTATGCCGAGGACCCGTACCGCAATTTCCTGCCCTCCTCCGGACGGCTGAAGCGCTATAGGCCGCCAGCGGAAGTTGCCGAGGTCGAACGCACGGTACGCAACGATACCGGCGTCTATGAGGGCGGCGAGATTTCGACGTTCTATGACCCGATGATCGCCAAGCTCGTCACCTGGGGTCCGACGCGTACCGCGGCCATCGAAACGATGAGCGCGGCGCTCAACGGGTTCGAGATCGAGGGCGTCGGCCACAACCTGCCGTTCCTTTCCGCCGTGATGGAGGAAGACCGCTTCCGCGAGGGGCGGCTGACGACGGGCTTTATCGCCGAGGTGTTTCCCGACGGCTTTGCCGGGGCGCGGCTTGCAACCGGTCGCATGGTCGAGGTGATCGCGGCGGCGGCGATGGCGGGGCACGTTTGCGCCGAGCGGCGCGGACGGGTGGAGCGCGAGGCCATCGACGGGACCGAGGAAATCTTCGCCAAGTTCGCCGTCGTCGTCGGCGGGGAGATCAACGAGGTGCGCGTCGCGCGGCACGATCCCGCAGGGCTCTGGCGCATCAACGTCCACGGGACGCTGCATGAAGCGACGGGCTTTTCTTGGAAGCCGGGCGACCGGTTCGCCATCATAGCTTGGCGCGACGAGCCGGCGGCGAGCATGCAGCTTGCCGCCACCACCATGGGCTTTCGCATCCGCTATCGGGGCGCCGACCTCGAGGTGCTGGTGCTGCCACCGCATGTCGCGGCGCTCCTCCCGCTCATGCCGGTGAAGGCGCCGCCTGACCACTCGAAGCTTCTGCGCTGCCCCATGCCCGGCCAGGTCGTGCGCGTCGACGTCGCCGAGGGCGAGGTGGTGGAGGAAGGCCAGCCGCTTGCCATCGTCGAGGCCATGAAGATGGAAAACGTGCTGCGCGCCGAGCGCCGGGCCCGGGTGGCCAAGGTGCATGTGGCCGCCGGCGCGGTGCTGGCGGTCGACCAGGTGATGATGGAATTTACAGGGGTGTGATGCGCGACAGACCCGCCACCTTCGCCGAATGGGCCGAGCTCGCAGAACGCGAGCTCAAGGAAACGCCGCTCGCTTCTCTCATGCGCGACTATGGCGGGGTTTCGGTGAAACCCGCTTACTTCTTCGAGGACCTGCCGGCCGACGCCAATGCCGCCCTGCCTGGTGCTGAGCCGTTCACCCGTGGCGTGCGGGCGACGATGTATGCCAATCGCCCGTGGACGATCCGGCAGTATGCCGGCTTTGCCACTGCGCGCGAGAGCAACGCGTTCTACCGGCAGGCATTGGCGAACGGGCAGAAGGGGCTTTCCGTCGCCTTCGACCTTGCCACCCACCGCGGCTACGACAGCGACCATCCGCGGGTTGCCGGCGACGTCGGCAAGGCCGGGGTCGCCATCGACACGGTTAAGGATATGAAGGCGCTGTTCGAGGGCATCCCGCTCGACGAGGTGTCGGTCTCGATGACGATGAACGGCGCGGTCATTCCCGTGATGGCGATGTTCATCGTCGCGGCCGAGGAGCAGGGCGTGCGGCAGGATCAGCTGGAAGGGACCATCCAGAACGATATCCTCAAGGAGTTCATGGTCCGCAACACCTTCATCTATCCGCCCGAGCCTTCGATGCGCATCGTCGGCGACGTCATCGCCCATACCGCGCGCCACAGCCCCAAGTTCAACTCCATCTCGATCTCGGGCTACCATATGCACGAGGCCGGGGCGACGGCGGTGCAGGAGCTCGCCTATACGCTGGCCGACGGGCGCGAATATGTGCGTGCGGCCCAAGCGCGTGGACTCGACGTCGATGCGTTCGCGGGGCGGCTCTCGTTCTTTTTCGGCATCGGCATGAACTTTTTCCTCGAGGTGGCAAAGCTGCGCGCCGCGCGGTTGCTCTGGGCCGAAATCATGGATGACCTCGGCGCCAGGGACCCGCGCTCGAAGATGCTGCGCACCCACTGCCAGACCTCTGGCGTATCGCTGACCAGCCAGGATCCGCACAACAACATCGTGCGTACCACCATCGAGGCCCTGGCGGCGGTGCTGGGCGGCACGCAATCGCTGCACACCAACTCGTTCGACGAGGCGCTGGCGCTGCCGACCGATTTTTCCGCCAGGATCGCCCGCAACACCCAGCTCGTGCTGCAGCACGAGGCACGGGTGACGGATGTCGTTGATCCGCTCGGCGGCTCCTACTACATCGAGGCGCTGACGGCGGACCTCGCGCAGAAGGCCCGCGTTCTCATCGCCGAAATCGAGGCGCAGGGCGGCATGACGCGGGCGGTGCAGGCGGGCGTGCCAAAGCTCGAGATCGAGAAGGCGGCGGCGCTGAGGCAAGCTCGGATCGACCGAGGCGAGGAGGTGATCGTCGGCGTCAATCGCTACCGGGTCGAAGACGAGCCGGAGGTGCCGGTGCGGCAGATCGATACGGCGCGAGTGCGCGAGGAGCAGGTGCGTGCGCTCGCCGAGGTGCGCCGCACCCGCGACGAGGCGCGCTGCCAGTCCATGCTCGCAGCGTTGCGGGAATTCGCCGCCAAGGATGAGGGGAACCTCCTGGAAGCCGCCATCGAAGCCGCCCGCGCCCGCGCGACGCTCGGCGAGATCAGCCAGGCGCTCGAAGACGTCTTCGGCCGCTACAGCGCCACGAACCGCGTCATCTCCGGCATCTATGGCGAGAGCTATGCGGATGACCCGGAATATGCGGCGATCGCGCAGCGCATCGAAGCCTTCCACGGCCGGCTCGGGCGGGCGCCGGCGATCCTCATCGCCAAGATGGGCCAGGACGGACACGACCGAGGCGCCAAGATCATCGCCACGGCTTTCGCCGACCTCGGCTTTGCCGTGCATCTGGGGGCCCTCTTCGAGACACCGCCGGAAGTCGCGGCGGAGGCCGAGGAGCTCGGGGTCGACGCGATCGGCGTTTCGACGCTGGCGGCCGGGCACAGGACGCTGGTGCCCGAGCTCATCGCAGCGCTCGGCGACAGGGGGATCGGCGAGGTGACCGTGATCGTCGGCGGGGTCGTGCCCGAGCAGGACCATCAGTTCCTGCGCGACTGCGGCGTCGCCCAGATCTTCGGGCCGGGCACCAACGTGCTCGAAGCGGCGTTCGCGGTCATCAACGAGATCGAGGGAAGGCTTTCCAACCGATGATCGGGCGTCTCAACCACGTCGCCATGGCCGTGCCGGACCTCGACGCGGCCGCCAGCCGCTACCGCGACTTGCTCGGGGCGCGGGTAAGCGCGCCGCAGGCACTGCCCGAGCACGGGGTCACCGTGGTCTTCGTCGAAACCGGCAACAGCAAGATCGAGCTGATGGCGCCGCTCGGCGCCGACTCCCCTATTGCCGGTTTCGTCGAAAAGAACCCGTCCGGCGGCGTGCACCACGTCTGTTTCGAGGTTGCCGACATCGCCGGCGCGGCGCGGCGACTCATCGAAGGGGGAGCGCGGATCCTCGGGGACGGCCGGCCTCGCACCGGCGCTCACGGCCTGCCGGTGCTCTTCCTTCACCCCAAGGATTTCGACGGGGTGCTGATCGAACTGGAAGAGGCGGCGACGACCCGCCACTCGCCGTCATAATTCCGTCATCCGATCGTCACCCCCCTGTAATGGGCCGCCTTTAGGACCGGCGCCGGCGCTGGGCGGTCCGCCCCCCGGCGCATGGGCTCACGCGGATCGAGTTTCGTTCTTTGTCATATTTGTTTCGGAAGATTTCCGTCTTGACCTCGCCCGCAACTCTGACAAGCTGTCCGGACCGCGCAAGCCGCGCCAAGACGGATGAGCGGAACTCGACGATCCTTACTGGGAAATCGTCCTCAAGGGAGAAAACAATGGTACGTACGACCCTCGCGGCCGGGCTTGCAGCCCTTGCCGTTTCGCTGACGTCTTCGGTCGCTTTCGCGCAGACCGAGATCACCTGGTGGCACGCCATGGGCGCCGAGCTCGGTGAGAAGCTCGAACAAATCGCCCAGGGCTTCAACGACAGCCAGGACACCTATGTCGTCACGCCCGTGTTCAAGGGCTCCTATCCCGAGACGCTGACCGCCGCGATCGCCGCTTTCCGCGCCAACGAGCAGCCGGCCATCGTGCAGGTCTTCGAGGTCGGCACGGGCACGATGATGGCCGCGCAGGGCGCCGTCTATCCCGTCCACCAGCTGATGGCCGACATGGGCCAGCCCTGGGAGCCTTCGGGCTTCCTGCAGCCGGTCGTCGGCTACTATTCGGATACCGAGGGCAACATCCTTTCCATGCCCTTCAATTCCTCGACCCCGATCCTCTACTACAACAAGGACGCGTTCGAGGCTGCCGGGCTCGACCCGGAAGTGGCTCCGGCCACCTGGGCGCAGGTCGAGGAATTCTCCCGCCAGATCGTCGAATCGGGCGCGGCCAATTGCGGCTTCACCTCAGGCTGGATTTCCTGGGTGCAGCTCGAGAATCTCTCGGCCATCCACGACCAGCAGTACGGCACGCTCGAGAACGGCTTCGGGGGCCTCGGCACCGAATTCACCTTCAACGGCCCCGTGCAGGTCAAGCATTGGGAAAACCTGAAGCGCTGGGCCGATGAGGGCCTCTTCCAGTACGGCGGCCCGGTCGGTGGCGCCGACGCGCCGCCGAAGTTCTATTCGGGCGAATGCGCCATGTACATGAACTCCTCGGCCTCGCGTGCCGGCGTCATCCTCAACGCCCAGAACTTCGAGGTGGGCTTTGCGCCCCTGCCTTATTATGAGGACGAGATCGAGGAGCCCAAGAATTCGATCATCGGCGGGGCCACCCTCTGGGTGCTGAACGGCCACTCGCCCGAAGTCTACCAGGGTGCTGCGGAGTTCTTCACGTACCTCAGCCAGCCCGAGGTGCAGGCCGACTGGCACCAGGCGACCGGCTATCTGCCGATCACCAACGCCGCGTACGAACTGGGCCAGGAACAGGGCTACTACGCCGAGAACCCGGGCTCGGACATCGCCATCGAACAGATCACCCGCGGTGAGCCGACTCCCAACTCCAAGGGCGTCCGCTTCGGCAACCTGACTCAGGTGCGCGACGCGGTCGACGCCGAGTTCGAGGCACTGCTCGCCGGCCAGAAATCTGCCCAGGAAGCGCTCGACGCCGCCGTCGAGGCCGGCAATCGCATCCTGCGCGACTTCGAAGCCGCCAACAGCTGATCTTTCAAACCGGACCCGGGCCACATAAGCCCGGGTCCTATTGCCGACCCCCTCTGCAGACCGCTTCGCGTGGCGGCCTGCATGGGCGGTTGGGCCATAACCCAACGCGAACCGGGACCCACATGCAGACAAAACGGACGATCTTTCCCAATAAAGGGCTGCCTTATCTGTTGCTGGCGCCCCAGCTCGTCATCACCTTCGTCTTTTTCCTGTGGCCGGCAGGCCAGGCCGTGAAATCCTCGTTCGAACGCGAGGACCCGTTCGGCTTTCGCACCACTTTCGTCTGGTTCGAGAACTATCAGCGGCTCTTCCGGGAGCCGTCCTACATCAACTCGCTGTGGACTTCGCTCGTCTTTTCCGTCGCGGTCACGGCGATCTCGATGGGCGTGTCGCTGCTGCTGGCGGTGGCCGTCAACCGGCTGCTGCGCTCGGGGCGCATCTATACGACACTGCTCGTGTGGCCGTATGCGGTGGCGCCTGTCGTCGCGGGCATACTCTGGTGGTTCATGTTCAATCCCACCATCGGCATCCTTCCCTATGTCCTCGATGCGCTCGGGATCAACTGGAACCATCGGGTCAATGCCAACCACGCCATGATCCTGATCGTGCTGGCGGCGAGCTGGAAGCAGATCTCCTACAATTTCCTCTTTTTCGTCGCCGGTCTCCAGTCGGTGCCGCAATCGCTGACGGAGGCTGCCGCGATCGATGGGGCGGGGCCGTTCAAGCGGTTCTGGACCATCGTCTTCCCGCTGCTGTCGCCGACGACGTTCTTCCTGCTCATCGTCAACATCAACTATGCCATGTTTGACACCTTCGGCATCATCGATGCATCGACCTCGGGCGGGCCGGCGGGAGCGACCAACACGCTCGTTTACAAGGTCTATGCCGATGGCTTTCTCGGCCTCAACATCGGCTCCTCCTCGGCTCAGTCGGTGGTGCTGATGGCAATCGTCATTGCGCTCACCGCCATCCAGTTCCGCTATGTCGAGCGGCGCGTGCAGTACTAGGGGGGCGGATGAATGGTTGAGAACAGGCCTTTCCTGACGTTACTGACGCACCTGGTGCTGATCATCGGGGTCGTCGTCATCGTCTTTCCCGTCTATCTTGCCTTCATCGCCTCGACGCGCGGGGGCGGGGATTTCATGAGCGGGGTGGTGCCGCTCATGCCCGGCCCGCATATGATCGAGAACTATTCGCGCATGCTGACGGCCGGGCTTTCAACCTATGGGGCGCCGCCGGTCTGGCAGATGCTCTCCAACTCACTGATCATGGCGCTCGCCGTTTCCATCGGAAAGATCGCCATCTCGATCACCTCGGCCTATGCCATCGTCTACTTCAAATTCCCGTTCCGGTTCCTGGCGTTCTGGCTGATCTTCATCACGCTGATGCTGCCGGTCGAGGTGCGCATCATCCCGACCTTCGCGGTCGTCGCCAACCTCGGCATGCTCAACTCCTATCCCGGCCTCATCATCCCGCTGATCGCTTCCGCCACCGCGACGTTCCTCTTCCGCCAGTTCTTCCTCACGGTTCCCGACGAGCTGATGGAGGCGGCCCGTGTCGATGGCGCCGGCCCGATGAAGTTCTTCCGCGATATCCTCTTGCCGCTCTCGCGCACCAATATCGCGGCGCTCTTCGTCATCCTCTTCATCTACGGGTGGGTGCAGTATCTCTGGCCGCTGCTCGTGACCACCGACACGCGCTACTACACCATCGTCATGGGCATCAAACGCCTGGCGCAAGTGGCCGATGCCGATCCATTGTGGAACCTGGTGATGGCGGCGGTGATGCTTGCTATGCTGCCGCCCGTCCTCGTCGTCATCTTCATGCAGCGCCTGTTCGTCAAAGGCCTGGTCGAAACGGAGAAATAACCCATGGCAAACATCGATATTTCCGGGGTCAAGAAGGTCTATCCCGGGAACGTGACGGCCATCCACGATCTCGACCTTTCCATCGATGACGGCGAACTCGTCGTCCTCGTCGGTCCGTCGGGCTGCGGAAAGTCGACGCTTCTGCGCATGATCGCGGGCCTCGAGACCATCACCGAGGGCACCGTCGCCATCGGCGGGGACGTGGTCAACCGCAAGGAACCGGCCGAGCGCGACATCGCCATGGTCTTCCAGAACTACGCGCTCTATCCGCACATGAGCGTGCGGGGGAACCTCGAATACGGCCTCAAGAACCGCGGCACTCCGCGGCCCGAGATCGACAAGCGCGTGACCGAGGCTGCCCGCATCCTCGAGATCGAGCCGTTCCTCGAGCGCAAGCCCCGCCAGCTCTCCGGCGGCCAGCGCCAGCGCGTCGCCATGGGCCGCGCGATCGTGCGGCATCCCAAGGCCTTCCTTTTCGACGAGCCGCTCTCCAACCTAGACGCGAAACTGCGCGGCCAGATGCGCATCGAGATCAAGCGCATCCAGCGCAGCCTCAAGACCACCAGCGTCTACGTGACCCACGACCAGCTCGAGGCGATGACGCTGGCCGACCGGCTGGTGGTGATGAACGCGGGACGCATCGAACAGGTCGGCAAGCCGGTCGAGCTCTACGAGAAGCCCGCCTCGCTCTTCGTTGCCGGTTTCATCGGCTCGCCGCCGATGAACATCTTCGAGACGGCGACGCTGCGCGAGCTGCCGGGCGTGTCGCTGCCCGCCTCGCTACCGCAGGGCGCCGACGTCATCGGGGTACGGCCGGACTCCATCGTTCTCGACCAGCCGGCGGGCGCTGCCATTGCGCTCAAGGGCACGGTCGAGCTCATCGAGCCCGTGGGCGGGGAAAGCCACGTCTATGTGCGCCTGGCCGGCATCGAGCAGATCGTCATCCTCGTCGTCCAGGGCCGCGCAACGTTCGGCGAGACGGACGAAGTCGCGTTCTACCTGCCGGAAGCGGCCTTGCACCCGTTCGACAAGACGAGCGGCCGACGGATCGAATAAGTAAAAGGGGGCGCCGAGCGCCCCTTTTTAATCTACCAGCGAATAGGTGATCGTCGTCACCACGCGCACTTTCTTGGCGATCTGCTTTTCCGGCCGGTCGTTGGGGATCTCGACGGCGGGCAGGATCTCGAAGACGCCCTGATTGGCATTCTGGATGTCGCCGACGACGGCGCCGGATTCGCGGGCAAACTGCTCGGCAGTCTCGCGGGCGCGCTGGGTGGCCTCGGTCAGCATCTCGGACTTGAGGTCGTTGATGCCGGTGAAGACGAAGGACGCACCGGCCGTGTAGGCGTCGGACGAGAAGACGACGCCCTGCCGCAAGAGGTCGGCGACCGAACGCGAGGCATCGGCAAGGTCACGCACGCGATCGGTGGTGACCAGCATGTCTTCGGTCAGCACGAAGCGGAACTCGTCAGGCGTCGAGCCGGCGTTGTAGCCGGCGGCGCGGTCCTCGACGAGGACGTTCTGCACCTGGATCTCCTCCTCGGCGAAACCGCGCTCGGTCAGGAACGCATAGACCGCCGCCTCGGACTGTTCGAGCCCGGCGCGGGCAGCCTCGAGGGTCGCGCCGGTCGCCACGAACCGGATGGGCCAGAAGCCCAGATTGGCCTCTACGTCACGCTCGGAGAGGCCTTTGACCGTGACGACACGAAGCGGCGCACGGCTTTCGACGATCGATGTGCCGACGAACCAGCCCGCAAGCGCGATGCCGGCGGCAAGAAGGATGGCGCCCAGAACAGCGGCTATTCTCATGAGTGTCCCCAGTGTGTATGCCCTGACGGGCGAACGTCGCGCGCAATGGCGATCGAGGCAAGAGGTAAGAGGGAGCAGCTGAATGGCCGATGAACGGGGCAGGATCGGACTGGGAATCGTCGGGGCCGGCATGGGCGCCAGGCCGCATGCATTGGCGCTCAACGCGCTGAAGGACGAGATCGCCGTGCGTGGCGTCTATCGGCGTGACAGGCAAGCCCGCGAAGCGTTCTGCGCCGAACACGGCTTTCCGCCCGCCCAGAGCCTCGAAGAGCTGCTGTCAGATCCGCAGATCGACGCCATTCTCGTCCTCACCCCGCCCAATGCGCGTGAACAGATCGTCAAAGCCGCCGCGCAGGCGGGTAAGCACATCCTCATGGAAAAACCGGTGGAGCGCACGACCGCCGCGGCCGAACGGATCGTTGCGGCGTGCGAGGCCTCCGGGGTCACCCTCGGCGTCGTCTTCCAGCACCGCTTCCGTGCCGCATCGCGGGCATTGGAGCTGGCCATGAAGGAGCGCCGCTTCGGTTCGCTTCAGGCGGTCCACCTCGTCGTGCCGTGGTGGCGGGCGCAGCAGGGCTACTACGACCAGCCGGGGCGCGGCACGCTCGCCCAGGATGGCGGCGGGGTGCTGATCACCCAGGCCATCCATTCGCTCGACCTGATGCTGTCGCTGACCGGTCCGGTGCGCGAGGTCACGGCGCTCGCCGCGACCACCGAGCTGCATCGCATGGAGACCGAGGATTTCGTTGCGGGCGGGCTTGCCTTCGAGAACGGCGCTGCCGGCGCTCTGATGGCAACAACCGCCAACTATCCCGGCGGCCCCGAGAGCCTCACCCTCAATTTCGACAAGGCAAGCGCAACACTCGCTGCCGGCACGCTCACGGTCTCCTGGCTCGACGGCCGGCGCGAGAGTATCGGCGAGCCGAGCGAAGGCGGCGGGGGCGCCGACCCCATGGCGTTCCCCTTCGACTGGCACAAGGCGCTGATCGCCGACTTCATCGACGCGATCCGCACCGGCCGCCAGCCGCTCTCGAACGGACGCACGGCGCTGGAGGTGCACTGGCTGATCGACGCGCTGCTGTCGTCGGCCCGGGAGGGGGGGCGGGTGGCGGTGGGGCGCTAGCCCTCACACCTCACGCCACCTTGGAGATATCCGGCACCGCATCCAGCAGCATCTTGGTATAGTCCGCCTGCGGATTGTCGAAGATCGCGTCGACCGGGCCCGATTCCACCAGCACGCCATTGTGCAGCACGCCGACGGCGCTCGACATCTGCCGCACGACCGCCAGGTTATGGCTGATGAGGAGGTAGGTGAGCCCGAACTCCTCCTGCAGCGCGCTCATCAGGTCGAGCACCTGCGCCTGCACCGAGACGTCGAGAGCCGAGGTCGGTTCATCGCAGACGATGAACTCGGGCTGGCTCGAAAGCGCGCGGGCAATGGCGATGCGCTGGCGCTGGCCGCCGGAGAACTCGTGCGGGAACTTCTTCATGGCGCCAGGTTCCAACCGCACCTTGGTCAAGAGGTCTGCGACGCGATCCTGGACCTCGGTGCGGTTGCGCGCGATGCCGAGGGTCTTCATCGGTTCGGCGACGATATCGGCCACCCGCCAGCGCGGGTTGAGGCTGGCATAGGGGTCCTGGAAGATCATCTGCACGCGCCGGCGCCGCTCGCGCAGGCCATGGGCGCCGGCCCACACGTCATGGCCGTCGACATGGATCGAGCCTGAGGTCGGACGCAGGAGGCCGACGATCATCTTGGCGCAGGTCGACTTGCCCGAGCCCGATTCCCCGACGAGCCCGAAGGTCTTGCCTTTGGCGATCGAGAACGAGACCTCGTTGACGGCACGGAATATCTCGACCTTGCCCGGCAGCAGGCGGGTGAAGGCCGAGCGGCCGAGCTCGAAGTCGCGCACGAGGTCGCGGATCTCGACGAAGGCGCGATCGTCGTTGGCGGCCTCGGGCGCGATCGTTTCGCCAGTGCGCGAGATTGTCGGGATCGAATCGATGAGCTTGATCGTGTAGGGCTCGCGCGGACGACGGATGATGTCGCCGACGGTGCCGGTTTCGACGATCTTGCCATGATGCATGACGATCATGCGATCGGCGGTCTGGGCGATGACGCCCATGTCGTGGGTAATGAGCATGATCGCCGCGCCGTGGCTGGCGCAGAGCTTTTTCAGGACCTTGATGATCTGGGCCTGCACCGAGACGTCAAGCGCCGAGGTCGGTTCGTCCGCGATGATGAGTTCGGGCTCGGCGGCAATGGCGAGCGCGATGACGACCCGCTGACGCATGCCGCCCGAGAACTGGTGCGGGTAGCTGTCGATGCGTTCGGCGGCCTTGGGGATGCCCGCTTCGACGAGCAGGTCGATGGCCTTCCGGCGCGCTTCGGCCTCCGAGAGCGGCAGATGGGCGCGGATGGTCTCGACGAGCTGCCGGCCGACCGTGTAGAGCGGATTGAGGCTGGTCAGCGGATCCTGGAAGACCATGCCGATTCGCTTGCCGCGCAGCTTGGCCCGCGCATCCTCCGGCAGGTTGTCGATGCGCTCGCCCTTGAGGCGGATCTCGCCGCCCGCGATATGGCCGGGCCGCTCGATGAGGCCGATGACGGCGGCGCCGGTCATCGACTTGCCGGCGCCGGACTCCCCGACGACCCCCACCACTTCGCCGGGCATGATCTCGAACGACACGTCGTCGACGGCGCGGAACACGTCGTCCCGGAAGGGGAACTCGACGACGAGGTTCTTTACGGAAAGGACAGGCTCGGTCATCAGCGCAGCTTCGGGTTGAGAGCGTCGCGCAGCCAGTCGCCGAGGAGGTTGACCGAGAGCGCGAGCAGGACGAGGGTGACAGCGGGAAAGAGCAGGATCCACCACTCGCCCGAGAACAGGAACTGCTGGCCGATGCGGATGAGCGTTCCGAGCGAAGGCTGGGTCGGCGGCACGCCGACGCCGAGATAGGAGAGCGTCGCCTCCTCGATGATGGCGAGCGCCAGCCCGATGGTGCCGATGACGAGCACGGGACCGAGCACGTTGGGCAGCACGTGCCGCAGCAGGATGAGGATCGGGTTGACCCCGAGGATGCGGGCGGCAGCCACATAGTCCTTCTGCCGCTCGACCATGGTGGCGCCGCGCACGGTACGGGCGAACTGGGCCCAGTTGGCGAGCCCGATGGCAAGGATCAGCACCCAGACGGCCGCTCCCTCCTGGTGGTTGGGCGGGATGATGCCACGCGCCACGCCGAAGATGAGGAGCGCGATGAGAATCGCCGGGAAGGAAAGCTGCACGTCGGCAACGCGCATGATGACGGCGTCGGCGAGTCCTCCGGCATAGCCGGCGACCAGCCCGAGGCCGACGCCCATGACCATGGCGAAGAGCGTCGCCATGATGCCGACGAACAGCGACACCCGCGAGCCGTACATGATGGTCGAGAGGACGTCGCGGCCCTGGTTGTCGGTGCCGAGCAGGAAATAGCGGTCCGAATAGGAGGCGGAATTGGGCGGCGTCATGCCGTCCATGAGGTTGAGGGTCGCCGGGTTGAAGGGGTTGTAGGGCGCAATCCAGGGCGCCAGGACCGCCATGAGGATCAATGCCAGGGCGACGATGGAGGCAACGATGGTTACCGGCGAATGCCGGTAGGACCACACGAGGTCCGAGCGCCAGAAGGTGGCGAGGCGCGAGGTGCGCGCCGGCACGGGCTGCTCGGGCGAATGGGGCAGGTCCGTCAAGAGCCTTATCTCCCGGTACGCGCGCCGTCTCTCAGGCGCGGATCAACGATGAAGTAGAGAATGTCGACGATGAGGTTGATGACGACGAACACCAGTGCGACGAAGACGAGGTAGGCGGCCATGACCGGCACGTCGACGACCTGCACGGAATTGACGAAGAGCGAGCCGACGCCGGGCCACTGGAACACCGTCTCGGTGATGATGGCGAAGGCGATGACCGAGCCCAGTTGCAGGCCGGCGATGGTGATGACCGGCACCAGCGTATTGCGCAGCGCGTGGCCGAAATTGATCGCCCGCTGCGAGAGCCCGCGGGCCCGCGCGAAACGGATATAGTCGGTACGCATCACCTCCAGCATCTCGGCGCGCACAAGGCGCATGATGAGGGTCAGCTGGAAGAGCGAGAGGGTGATCGCCGGCAGGATCAGCGAGCGCCAGCCGGATTCGGTCAGCAGCCCCGTCCGCCACCAGCCGAGCTGGACCACCTGCCCGCGCCCGAAGGAGGGCAGGACCTTGAGCTCGACGGCAAACAGGTAGATGAGCCCTATGCCGATGAGGAAGGTCGGCAGCGACACGCCGACGAGCGAGATGGTCATGATGACCGCCGACGAGAACGAGCGGGGCTTCAAGGCCGTATAGATGCCGAGCACCACGCCGAAGACGAGGGCGATCAGCGCCGAGGCGAAGGCGAGCTCGATGGTTGCCGGCAGGCGCTCGAGGATGAGCTGACTCACCGGCTGCTGCAGCCGGTAGGAAATGCCAAACTGACCCTGCAAGGCATTGCCCACGAACCGGACGAACTGCACGTAGAAGGGATCATTGAGCCCGAGCCGCGTACGCAACTGCTCGATGTCGCCGGTGGTGGCATCCTGACCGACCATCGAGACGACGGGATCGCCGACATAACGGAAGACCATGAAGGCGATGAAGGCGACGACGAGCATGACCAGCACGGATTGCCCGAGACGTCGCAGGATGAAGGCCAGCATATCGCGGCTCTCCGAATTGGAACCGCCGCGCAGCGCTCCCGAAGGGTGCTGCGCGGCGGTGGTTGAGGCTCAGGTCTCGACTATTCCGAGAAGGTGACCGTGGTCATGCGCGGCTGGTCCTCGGGGTGGACCGCCAGGTTGATGCCCTCGCGCATGGCGTAGTTGAGCACCTGGTTGTGCACCGGCAGCAGCACGCGGTCGGCCTTCACCACCTCCCAGATTTCGGCGATGGTCTGGTTGCGCACGTCGAGGTCGGTCTCGGTGCCGAGCGAGATGATCTTCTCGTCGAGCTCGGGGTTGGAGTAGAGGCCGACGTTGTAGGTGCCGTGCGTCTCGGTCTTGGTGTGGACGAGGTCGTTGAAGATATAGGCCGAGTCGAAGGTCGGCACGCCCCAGCCGAGCAGGTAGAAGTCCGACTCGTTGGCCAGGATGATCGGCGAGTGCTCGGCGACGGGGCGCGAGGCCAGCGTCACCTGGATGCCGATCTGGCCGAGCATGCCGACGAACGCCGTCGAGACCGCCTCGTCGTTGACATAGCGGTTGTTGGGCGTATCGAGCGTGACGGTGAAACCGTCGGGGTAGCCCGCCTCAGCCATCAGCTCGCGGGCCCGTTCGACGTTCGGCGCCGGATAGGCGTCGAGTTCTTCGGTCCAGCCGTTGACGAAGGGCGGGGTCGCCACGCCCGTCGGCAGCGAATTGCCGCGCATCACCACCTGCCGGATGGCGTCGCGATCGAGCGCCAGCTCCATCGCCTCGCGCACCAGCGGGTTGTTGAAGGGATTGGAGTCGGTGATGTTGGAGGACCTGAGCGGTTCCTCGCCGAAACGGTAGCCGAAATAGATGATGCGGTTCTCGGGGCCGGTCTCGACCTTGAAACCCTCGGTCGAGGAAAGGCGCTCGATATCCTGGACCGGCACGTCCTGGACGAGATCGACGTCGCCCGACAGGAGCGCGGCGACGCGCGTGGCGGCGTCGGCGATGGGCAGGTAGATGATCTCGGTGACGGCCGGGGGCTCCTCGGCCCAGTGATCCTCAAAGGCGGTGAGGACCGTCTGGACGTCGACCTCGCGCGAGGTCAGGACGTAAGGACCGGTGCCATTGGCGTTGAGAACTGCATAATTGCTCTCGCCGCTGGCGAAATCCTGCACTTCCTGCAGGTCGTGTTCCTCGGACCAGCCCCGGTCCATGATGAAGGTGTTGGTGACGTTGTTCGGATAGATCGGGGCGGGCCCGACCATTTGGAACTCGACGGTGTAGTCGTCGACGGCGGCCACAGATTCCACCTCGGCGTGGAGCTGGCGCATGTTGGAGTGCTCGGACTTGGCGCGCTCGATGGAGAACACGACGTCGTCGGCGGTGAACTCGGCGCCGTCGTGGAAGGTCACGCCTTCACGCAGCTTGAAGACCCAAACGGTCGGGTCGCCTTCCTTGAGGTACCACTCGGTGGCGAGGCGTGGCTGCAGGTTGCCGTCGACGTCACGGTCGAGAAGCGTCTCGTAGATGTGGTGGCCGAGCGTGTGCGTCACGCCCTGGTTCTGCGAATGCGGGTCGAGGGTCAGCGAATCCGAAGCGCGCGCCCAGCGCAGGGTTTCGGCGTTGGCCACACCGGCGAGCATCGTCGTGGCAACGAGCGCCGCCGCGATGCGGGTCAGTGAAGAGTGCATGAATGGTCTCCCGTTCCTGAATGCGCTGGCAGTGTTCATGCCCCGCCAGCTTGGTGGACAGAAAAGCCGCTTTTGGTTCGGTACGCAATGGGGACTTTGACCACTTGGTCAATCCGATGGCATTCCGGTGACGATCCGATGACTTTCCCCGAGGTTCGGAATCGGCTTGGATGGTCTCGACGCGGGCCGTTCGATGCACCGGAACAGTCGCGTTCCATCGGCAGAAAAGATCAGGAATCCAACGCATTATGTCCCGCTCCATTGCCACGGTTGCCCTGGTTGTCGCCGACTACGACGATGCGGTCACGTTTTACTGTGAAAAACTGGGTTTCATCCTTTTCTGCGATACCGACCTCGGTGACGGCAAGCGGTGGGTGACAGTCGGCCCGGCGGGCGGGAACGGCGCCCGGCTGCTCCTGGCCCGCGCCGACGGCAAGCGGCAGGCCGATGCGGTCGGCAATCAGACGGGCGGGCGCGTCGGCTTCTTTCTCGAGACCGACGAGTTCGAGCGCGACCACCGGGCGATGCGCGAGAAGGGCGTCAACTTCCTCGAGGCGCCGCGATCCGAACCCTATGGTATGGTCGCCGTCTTCGAGGATCTCTACGGCAACCGGTGGGACCTCATCGAGCCAAGGGCATGAAGGAGGGAGCGATGCGGCGGGCGATGTTCGCGGGGTGCCTCTGCCTTGCGACGACGATGTCCGCCGTCGCCCAGCAGGAAGGCTGGCGCTATTCGCCGCTGCCGGGGGAAGGCGACCGGGCGACCATGGGATGCGCGCTCGAATCCGACCCGGACGAATTCGCCTGTCTTGCGGTGCGTTGTGAAAGCGATTTCTCGGTTGGCCTTTATATCCACACCAGCCTTGGGGCGGCCGATATCGGGGCATGGAGGATCACCGTCGACAAGGAGGAGCGCGGCTTCATCGGGCAGGCAAGCGCCACCGGCTACGGCGCGCGGCTGGCGGGCGATGAGGCGGGCGATCTGGAATGGCTGCTCGACGGGCTGAAACAGGGCGCAGCGGCCTTCCTCGATCCGGGCACACGCGCTAGTCTCACCCGGAACTACATCCCGCTCGACGGCTCCCTCTACGCCATCAACACCGCCCTCGCCTATTGCGCGCCGCGTCTGCAGACGGGTTGACGGGCGAACCATCGGACGCCGACCGCGTTTGCCATCTCGACGCTACTGGAAAGGAACCGACCCATGGATCGCCGCCCCCTTGGCCGCTCTGAACTCGTCATCGAACCGCTGGTGCTCGGCGGCAACGTCTTCGGCTGGACGGTGGACGAGCCGACGGGTTTCGCCATCCTCGATGCCTTCGTCGATCATGGATTCACCGCCATCGACACCGCCGACGTCTACGGCAAGGGCAAGTCCGAAACACTGATCGGCAACTGGCTGAAGGCCCGCGGCAACCGCGAGAGCGTCCATATCTTCACCAAGGTCGGCTCGGAGATGGCGCCGGACAAGAAAGGTCTCAAGGCCGACTATATCCGCGAGGCGGTCGAGGATTCCCTGAAGCGCCTCCAGACCGACTATATCGACCTCTACCAGAGCCACCGGCCCGATGCCGACACGCCGCAGGAGGAGACGCTCGAAGCCTATGACCACCTCATCCGCGCCGGGAAGGTGCGGGTCATCGGCTCATCCAATTTCACGCCGGCACAGATCAGCGAGGCACTCGAAACGGCGGTGATCAAGTCGCTGACCCGCTACGAGAGCGAGCAGCCGCACTACAACCTCTACGAACGCGACGTCTTCGAGGGCGAGTTGCAGGAGCTCGCCATCAAGGAGGATATCGGCATCATCCCCTATTTCAGCCTGGCGGCCGGGTTCCTCACCGGCAAGTACCGCTCGAGCGCGGATTTCGACAAGAGCCCGCGCGGGGCGCGCATGGAAAAGTACATGAACGACAAGGGCATGCGTATCCTTGCTGCCCTCGACGACGTGTCGGTGGCGCATGAAGCGACGCCGGCGGAAGCGGCGCTCGCCTGGCTCGTCGCGCAGCCGGGGGTGACGGCGCCCATCGCCTCGGCAACGTCGGTCAAGCAGCTCGAAAGCCTCGCCAAGGGCGTGCGCTTGAAGCTTTCCGAGGACGAGCTCGACAGGCTGACGGCGGCGGGACGCTGACGGTCAAATCGCCATTAAAATAATGTCGATTTTCTGTAAACCGAACGACTAATCCTGCCAACATGCAGGAGCATTCAACATGAAATTCGTTTGCCTCGTCTATATCGACAGCAAGGCCATGACTTCGCTCTCACCCGAGGACGACCGGCGCCTGACCGACGCGACCATCGAGGAGGACTGGAGCCTTCGCGATCGGGGGCGCCTGGTCCTCGCCCAACCGCTCCAGCCGCCCGAGGCCACGACGGTCCTGCGCATGCAGGCCGGCAAGCTCGCCCGCACGGACGGGCCCTACATGGAGACCAAGGAATTCCTCGGCGGCTTTTTCGTCATCGAGGCCGGGGACATGGACGAGGCGGTTGCCATCGCCGGCGATACGGCGATGGCGCCCTATTGCATCACCGAGATCCGGCCGGCGCTGGAGCAGGTCCACAGCGTGACCGGCCGGGGCCGGCCGCCGGCGGCGGAGGGTTAGGCGCCTACCACTCGAAGGGGTCGGTGTTGATGCGCGCGCCGAGGAGGAACGCGTCGGCGGTCAGGCGCAGGGGCGAGCCGTCGACTTCGCTCTCGCCCTTGTCGAGGAGGGTGGCGAAGCGCTCGTAGATGCGCTCGTATTCCTCGGAGGGGGCCTCGAGGGTGACCCCGCCGTTGACGCGCAGCGCCGTGCCGCCCTTTTCGAGCTTCAACTCGTCGCCCTTGACCGTCTCGATGGCGATGGTCCAGATCTCGCCGGACTCTTCGAGCCAGTTGAAGCCGGCGCTCATCTGTGGCTTGTGCACCTCGCCCGATTTGAAAACGATCTCGACGTCGACCGGCGTCTGCCGGTTGGCGGGGAAGGAGAGTTTGGCGCTTTCGACGAACACCGGGAACGGCATGATCTTGGTGAAGATCGAGAGGGCGTTGATGCCGGGATCGCAGACGCCGAAGCCGCCCGGCTCCCAAACCCAGTCCTGGCCGGGGTGCCATTTGCGTACGCTTTCGCGCCAATCGATGCGCACGGACTTGACCCCATCGGCGGCAAGGATGTCGCGAGCACGGTCGACGGCGGCGTTGTAGCGCGAGTGCCAGGTCTGGTAGATGACGCGCCCCTTGGCCCTGGCATAGGCGACGAGGTCGTCGAACTCGCAGATGGTCGGGGTCGGGGGCTTTTCCAGCATCACGTCCATGCCGGCGTCGAGCGCCTCACGCACATAGGCATGGCGCACCCCCGGCGGCGTGCAGATGGAGACGAGCCTCACTTCGGGCATCGCCGCATAGAATTCGGCAGGCGTGCGAAAGACGGGGACGTCGCGATGGCCGACGCCGCGCGTCGAAACGGTCGCAGCAAGCTCGAAATCGCCGCTCTTGTCGATCACCGGCAGATGCTGGTCCTGCGCGATCTTGCCGACGCCGATGACGGCGATCTTCCTCTTGGCCATGGGCTTTTCGTCCTCCCGTTCAAAGCGCGCTCCATAGAGCAGATCAGAGCCGGGCTGTGAAGCGGGAGCTTAGGATTCCGGAAGAAATGTGTGGCGGGGCGTAGATGCACCAGCTCCCCTCAGGGAAGGGAGGCGATCGCCGACGTCGCCGAACACTGAACCTACCGCACCACGATCGCCCGGAAGTCGTTGACGTTCGTGCCCGTCGGGCCGGTGACCAGGAGGTCGCCGATGGCGGCGAAGGCGGTGTAGGCGTCGTTGCCGGCGAGGGCGGCGAGCGGATCGATGCCGGCGCGGCGCATGCGCTGGGCGCTGGTGCCGTCGACGAAGGCGCCGGCGTTGTCCTCCGACCCGTCGATGCCGTCGGTATCGGCAGCGAGCGCCGTGACGCCCTCGAACCCGTCGATGGCGATGGCGAGCGAGAGGAGGAACTCGGCATTGCGCCCGCCCCTGCCCTTGCCGCGCAGCGTCACCGTCGTCTCGCCGCCCGAGAGCAGCACCACGGGCTTCTCGAACGGCCGGTTGCGGGTTGCGACCTCGCGGGCGATGGCGGCGTGGACGCGGGCGACCTCGCGCGATTCGCCCTCGACGGCATCGGAAAGGACCGCCGCTTCGATACCGCGCTCGCGGGCGAGATCGGCAGCGGCGGCAAGCGAGATCGCAGCCGAGGCGATCGTCGCGACGCTGTTGCCGGCAAGGCGCGGATCGGTCGGCAAGGGCGCGAGATTGTCCTCTCCAACGAGCAGCTCGGCGGCGGCCGGCGGCAGATCGATGCCATAAAGCCCGGCATATTTGCGGGCGAGCTCGCGCGGCTGGCCGAGCGCGATGGTCGGACCCGAGGCCACCACCGCCGGATCGTCGCCCGGCACGTCGGAGACGACGAGGGTCGCGACCCTTGCCGGCGCGGCGCGGGTGGCGAGGCGACCGCCCTTGATGGTCGAGAACTGGTTGCGGATGAGATTCATCACCCCGATCGGGGCGCCCGAGGCGAGGAGCGCCTTGTTGACCGCCTGCTCGTCGGCAAGCGTCAGGCCGGGCGCGGGCGCCGGCAGCAGCGAGGAACCGCCACCCGAGATCAGCGCGACGACGAGGTCGTCGGGTCCGAGGCCCGAGACCATCTCCATCAGCCGCCGTGCGGCGAGGTAGCCGGCTTCGTCCGGGACGGGATGGGCTGCCTCAACGATCTCGATCCGCTCGCATTGGCAGGCATAGCCATAGCGGGTGACGACGAGGCCGGTGAGCGGGCCCGGCCAGGCCTCTTCGAAAGCGCGCGCCATCTGCGCCGAGGCCTTGCCGGCGCCGACGACGATCGTCCTGCCCTTCGGCGGCGGCGGCAGGTGGTCGCGCACCGCCCGCTCGGGCTGGGCCACGGCCACGGCATGCGAAAAGAGCTCTTGAAGGAGGGAGCGGTCCATCGGCATCTCGACGATTCGGAAAGGGCGGGACGGCCGGGATATTGGCGGGCCGAGCACCTCAAGTCCAGCGCTCACGGGACTGTCAAGAAGTTGACATGCAGGTCGTATATGCGGCCACGTTTCTTGAGCACATTTCCAAGCAGATTCGGAAAGAGACCGATGGCCGAGCGTTACGCCGTCTACTACGCGCCCCCCGCCACCAGTGCCCTCTGGGAGCGCGCCGCCATCTGGCTCGGCCGGGACGCGGCGACCGGCGAGACCTTTGACGGCCCCGTGGCCGGCATGGACCGCAACCGGCTGCTCAATTTCACCGGCTCACCCAACCGTTACGGCTTCCATGCGACGCTGCGCTCGCCGATGCGGCTGCGCCGCGAAGCGGACGAGGGGGACCTTGCCGGAACGGTGTCGGACTTTGCCGAGGCGAACGCACCCTTCTCCATGGGACCGATGGAAATCCGCTCGCTCGACGGGTTCCTGGCCATCGTCCCCACGCAGCAGAGCGAGGAACTGACGGAGTTCGCCCAGGCCTGTGTCGAGGCGATGGAAGACCTGCGCGCGCCGCTCTCCGACAAGGAGCGCGCCCGGCGCACCGCGAGCGGCAGGCTCACCCCGCGCCAGCATGAACTCGTCGACCAGTACGGCTACCCCTATGTCGCCGAGCAGTACCGCTTCCACATGACGCTGACCGACCGGCTCGATCCGGAGGCGGCGCCGGAAATCCGGGCGGCGGCCGAAACCTGGTTCGGCCCGCTGCTCAACGGGGAAATGGTGCTCGATTCGGTCTCGATCTTTGTCGAGCCAGAGCCGGGGCTGGCTTTCCGACGCCGTGCCGACTTCGCGCTCAAGGGAGCCGCCCGATGACCCCTGCCCTGCGCAATGCCCGGATCGTCCTTGCCGACCGGGAGATCGAGGGATCGCTCTCAATCGCAGAGGGCATGATCGCGTCGGTCGACGAGGGCGCCTGCGAGACGGGCGAGGACTTCGAGGGCGACTACCTCATTGCCGGCCTCGTCGAACTGCATACCGACCACCTCGAATGGCATTACCGGCCGCGCCCGGGCGTCTACTGGGATCCGTTGGCGGCGCTCCACGCGCATGACGCGCAGATCATCGGCTCGGGGATCACCACGGTGTTCGACGCGGTGCGCATCGGCTCGTCGCCGGACGTCCGGGACATGAGCATCCATGTCGAGCGCCTGGTCGGCGCCATCCGGCGCGGGCGCGACGAGAACCGGCTCAAAGCCGAGCACCTCGTCCACCTGCGCTGCGAATTGCCGACCGAGGACGTGGTCGACCACTTCGAGACCTATGCCCGGCACGAGACGACGCAGCTCGCCTCGATGATGGACCATACGCCCGGCCAGCGCCAGTTCCGCACTATCGACGAATACAAGAAATGGTACGAGGCCGGGCGCACGCCGGAGGAGCTCGAGGTCTTCATCGCCGCGCGGCTCGAGGAGCATCACCGCTATTCGGCGCCCAACCGGCGCGCCATCGTCACGCTCGCCGACGAGCTCGGCATCGCGCTCGCCAGCCATGACGACGCGACGCTCGAGCATGTGGAGGAGGCAGTCGAGGACGGGGTCGACATCGCCGAGTTCCCGACGACGCTGGAGGCTGCCTCGGCAGCGCATGACGCCGGGCTCGCGATCCTCATGGGTGCGCCGAACGTCGTGCGCGGGCAATCGCACTCGGGCAATATCTCGGCCACCGACCTGGTGCGCGCGGGACTGCTCGACGTCCTCAGTTCCGATTACGTGCCGTTCGCCCTGATGCAGGCGGCGTTCATCCTGCCGCAGCGGGTCGACAGCATCACGCTGCCGCAGGCGCTGGCGACGGTCACCCGCAATCCGGCGGAGGCCGCCGGGCTTGACGACAGGGGCGTCATCGCGCAGGGCAAGCGCGCCGACCTCGTGCGCGTCTCGCTCATCGGCGGACAGCCGGTGGTGCGCGCCGTCTGGCGCGCGGGCGTCAGGGTCGCCTGAAGATGGCGGGACCGGGCACGCTCGTCCTCGTCGTCGGCCCCTCCGGCGTCGGCAAGGACACGCTCATCGCCGGGGCGAAAGATGCGCTCCGCGGCGACCCGGATTTCGTGTTCGTCCGGCGCATCGTGACGCGCAAGGCCGATGTCGAGGCCGAGGACCACGACACGATGGACCTCGCGAGCTTCATGGAAGCGGAGGCGGCGGGGCGCTTCGCGCTTTCCTGGCAGGCGCACGGCCTCAGCTACGCGCTGCCCGTTTCGGCAGCGACCGACGTAGCGCTGGGGCGGGTCGTCGTCGCCAATGGATCGAGGCATGTGATCGCGGAAGCGGTGCGCCGCTTTGCCCGCTGCAAGGTGGTGCTGGTGACCGCCGAGATCGCGCTGCGCGCCGAGCGGCTTTCCGCGCGCGGGCGCGAGACGCAGGTCGAGATCGCCGCGCGTCTCGCCCGCGAAGGCCCGCAGCTGCCTGAGGGGATCGAACCCACAATCGTCGATAATTCCGGAACGCTCGCCAACGGCATCGCCGCGTTCGTCATGGCCCTCAAGGGCCTTTCCGCGCAGGTTGCTTGAACCGCAAGCGCGATCAACGCGTTATAACCCCTGGACAGGTTAAACAGGGGAACATCCATGAGCCGCAACGGATTATATCTGGTGATCGCCATCCTGCTGGCGGTGGTCGTCATCTTCGGCATCTACACCTACCAGCAGGAGACGCGGCCCGGCGTCGAGATACGGGTCGACGAGCAGGGACTTTCGATCGATGGTAATGGCTGACGAACCGGATGCGCAGGAGAGCTTCGACCGGCGCGCGCTCATCGAGTCGGTGATCGCCGCCGAGCTCGAACGGCAGGCCCTGGAGGGCGCCCAGCGCATAGACGTCACCGCGATGGCCGAGGCGATCGAAGCGGCGCTCGCTGCCAACGAGCCGGCCGAACCCGATTTCGACGACGGTCGGCGGCCGGAAGAGCTCAACGCCACCAACGACGACTGAGGCATAGGCCGGATACACGCTGATACCGGTGGCTCCATCGCCTCCCTCCCCTCGAGGGGAGGGAACGAGCCGTCCCTTATACACATCTGACGCTGCCGACGAGCGGCCAAGTTGAAGAGC
>NZ_JZEX01000040.1 GCF_000969415.1 Devosia geojensis
CACCGAACCACCCCCACCCTCAATCCCTCCCCTCAAGGGGGAGGGAGGCGATGGAGCCACCGCCCTTGAGATGCCTACACGTAAAACGGATTGGCGCGTTGCTCGAGCGGCGATTCCAGCACCGAACGCATGACGAGCGTCACCCCGCCGGCGAGCCCGGCCTGCTCGCCGAGCTCGGAGACGATGAGGCGCGTGTTGAGCGCGGGGAGCTTCAATGCCCGCGACGACACCGTCTGGCGGATCGTCTGCAGGAACGCGTCGCCCGCCTCGAACATCTTGCCGTGCAGCACGATGATCGAGGGGTTGACGATGTTGATGATGTTGGCGAGCCCGATGCCAAGGTGCACCGCCGTCTCGTGCATCAGCTTGCCCGCCTGCCTGTCGCCGTTCTTGACGGCATCGAGGATGGCGGGGATGGTCGGTTCGGCCGCCCAGGCGGCATCGAGCCCGCGGGCGCGCTGCAATACAGCGGCGCTGCTCGCCAGCGCCTCCCAGCAGCCGCGGTTGCCGCACTCGCACAAGGGGCCGTGCTCGTCGATGGTCATGTGGCCGAACTGGCCGGCCGAATAGGAGCTGCCCGAGAGCATGCGGTCCTCGAGGATGATGCAGGAGCCTATGCCGAGCGTGACGCTGACGCACACCAGCGGCGAGTAGCCGCGTCCCGAGCCGAACTTCAGCTCCCCCCAGCCGATGAGCCGCGTCTCGTTCTCGACCATCACCGGCAGGCCGACGCGGGTGGCGATCATCGAGCCCAAGTCGATGTCGCGCATCACCGGCAGGCGGGCCGAATAGTGGACGATGGAATTGTGCGCATCGACAAGGCCCGGCACGCCGATGGCAACGCCCCCGACGCGCTGCCGGTCGACGCCGGATGTGTCGAGCGCCCGCCCGATCATGTCGACCACCACGTCCACCACCTCGTCGGCGCTGCGCCCCAGCACCGAGGGCTGCGTCTCGCGGTAGCGCATATGCGCGTTGCCATCCCCGACCGCGACGGTTGTCCTTTCCGAACCGATCATCACAACGACGGCGTACATGGCGTCGGGGTTGAACTGCAGAAGGATCGGCGGACGCCCGCCGGCCTGCGTCGTTTCGCCCTTGTCGTATTCGATGAGCCAGCCGTCCTTGACCAGTTCGCCGACGAGGTAAGTCACCGAGGCCCGGCTGATGCCGGTGATATCTGCCACTTCCGCCCGACCGATATGGGCCCGCTCGCGCACGGTGTTGAGCACGCGCATGCGGTTCATGCGCTTGAGGAGCGCCTTGCTGCCCACTTTGCTCACTTGGCGGTCATCCATGAAAACCCCGTTCGTCCCGGTCACTTACCTCTTATAGAAGAGTTGTGCGGAATGGGAAACGAGGTTAAAACAATAAGTGAATTAACCTCGCGCGGGACATCATGAAGCTTGCCCGGATCGGCCTTTATCAGCCAGCCAGCGTCACCGGGCGGCACACGCCCTATCTCGTCGAGCTTCTGGAACAGGAGCGGCTGAGCTTCGCCCTCCTTGCAGGCCTGCCGTCTGTCGGCGAGTTCGACCTCGTGCTGCGCTCCGGCGGTCCGGACGCGCTTTCCCCCGGGGAGCTCGACTACGTTTCCGCCGGCGGCCGGCTCCTCGCCTTTTCGCTCGAGGAAGGGCCGGAGGGCAGGGCCAAGGCGTTCGGGCAGGGGCACGCGGCGGTCAAGGGACAGCCGCTGCGCTTCTTTGCCGGCCGGCAGCTGCGCGGCGCCAGCCTCGAGCGCGGCTCGGCGACCGCGGCCGAAACCAGCGCGCCGTTGGTGCAGGAATTCGCCATCGGCCGCGGCCGGCTGATCCACGTCACCATCGACGTGCCCGACACCATCGTGCGCATCCAGCAGGGCGTCGGCCTCCTGACGCACGATCGACCCTCCGCGCCGGACGGCACCGCCGAGACCGCCGAGGGCATCCTCAAGGCCGACGACACCACCACCCTTGACTGGATCGAGGACCGCGGCAGAACCGCCACCGGCCAGCCCTATTTCCCGCTCGCCCATGCCGACCGCTGGCGGCAATGGCTCGTCGAGGAGATCGTCGGCATCGTCTCCCCGCGCGTGCTGCTGCGTCCGGCCGCCTGGCCCGGCGGCGCGCCGGGCGTCGTTCATCTCAGCCTCGACAGCGACGACAACGATCCCGACCACGCCGAAACGGCGCTCGTGCTTCTCGACAATCTCGACATTCGCGCCACCTGGTGCGAGCTCGAGGGCGGATACGGGCCACAGATGCAGAAGCGCGTACACGCGGCCGGGCATGAGGTCGCTCTCCACTACAATGCGCGGCCCGAAGAGAACGGCGTGTGGTCGGAGGAAGCTTTCGCCAACCAGCTCGCCCGGCACAACGCCACCGCGCCGGTGCCCGCCGTCAGCAACAAGAACCACTACACGCGCTTCGAGGGGTGGGACGCGTTCTACCTCTGGTGCGAAGCGGGCGGCATCCGGCTCGACGGCACCCGCGGGCCTTCCAAGATGGGCAACCGCGGGTTCCTCTACGGCACCTGTTTCCCGCATCGTCCGGCCGCCTTCGATCCTGCCGCACCGCGCCACCGCCTCTATTCGCTCGCCTTCCAGACCGCCGACATCGATTTCGAGCCGCAGCGCTGGGGCGACAGCAGCATCGTCGGCCCCCTGGCCGACGAGGTGATGGCGGTCGGCGGGTGCCTGCACCTGCTCAACCACCAGCGTTGGCTGCACAAGTTCGCGTCCGTGCGCGAAGCGCTGACCCGTGCCCTTTCGCTTGCCCGTTCGCGCGGCATGGTGGCGATGACCGGGCGAGAGATCGCCGACTGGGTCGATGCGCTGCGGGCCGTCCGCATCACCTCTGCCGGCAACGGGCTCGTCGCCGAGAACCTGCCGCCGGAAGCCGTGCTCGAAGTGCTCTCGGCCGATGGCACTCGCCGCCTGCCGCCCCCCGCGCCCGACGGCGCCGTGCAACTGGCTTCGTGAGGACCGCCATGTGCGCAGACAAGCTCGCCATTGACGGCGGAACCCCTGTTTTCGCCGGCCCCTTGCCCACCGGCCCACGTTTCGGCGAAGAGGAGCTGGCCGAGCTCAAGGAAGCGCTCGACCAGAACACGCTCTTCTATTTCTACGGGCAGAAGGTCAAAGCCTTCGCATCCGAGTTCGCGCGCATGCACGGCGCACCGGCGGCGGTGGCAACCACCAGCGGCACGGCGGCGCTGCATGTGGCCATCGGCAGCCTCGACCTCACCCCGGGCGACGAGGTCGTCACCTCGCCGATCACCGATTTCGGCACGGTCATCGGCCTCCTCTACCAGGGCCTCATCCCGGTCTTTGCCGACCTCGACCCGTCTAATGGCCTGATGACACCGCAGACGGTGGAGGCGGTCGTGACCGAGCGCACCCGCGCCGTGCTCGCCGTCCACCTCGCCGGCAACCCCTGCGACCTCACGGGCCTCAGAGCCCTCTGCGAGCGGCGCGGCCTCGCCCTCGTCGAGGATTGCGCGCAGGCGTTCCTTGCCCGCCACGGCAATTCGCTCGTCGGCACCGTCGGCCGCTTCGGCTGCTTTTCGACCAATGACTACAAGCACATCTCGACCGGTGACGGCGGCCTGCTGCTGGTGACCGACGCGGCCGATGCTTCCAAGGCTGCGGCTTTCGCTGACAAGAACTACCGGCGCGAGCTCGGCAGCGCCATGCGCCGGATTGACCTTCTTGCCCCGAACTTGCGGATGACCGAGTTGCAGGGCGCTGTCGGCATCGCCCAATTGAAGCGCCTGCCTTCGATCGTCGAGCGCCGCCAGGCCTTCGGCGATGGTTTGCGCGCAGCCGTTGCCCGTATCCCTGGCCTCACGCCCATGGCCGTCCGGCAGGGCGATACCTGCGTTTACTGGTTCTTCACCCTGACAGCCGAAGCGGGCGTCTTCCGCGGCGGGCGCGATGCCCTGGTCGAGGCGCTGAAGGCCGAAGGCCTGCCGGCGCGGCCCGGCTATCTCGAAGAGCCGCTCTACAACGTGCCGATGCTCAAGAACCGCACCGCCTTTCCCGGCACGCACTATCCCTTTGACCTCGCGCCACAGCACGAGCCCGATTGCCCGGGCGCCGAGCGGTATCTAGCCGAAACGATCGTGTTGCCGGTTTCCGAATTCTATGGCGCCGAGATACTCGCAAGTTATGCGCAAGCGCTCGAAAAGGTCACGTCCGCCCTTCGCGCATAATACGCGCGCACTGTTCTGCTAAATTGTTTTGAGTCACAAGTCCCGCGCAAAATAAAACGGGGCAAATCGAAACAGCATGCAGCATTTTGAGAGATTGAGGATCGGGAGCGTTTTGTTGGCCTGCCTGTTGGTGGCCGGTTGCTCTACGACCAATACGGCGCAGACGCCGACGCGCGCGCAGGCGCCAGCCAAGTCCGGCGCCGATTGCCGGCAGGCCGCGCAGAAGGCGGTGGAGGCCCAGACCAACGCCGCCGTCCTCGGCAGTGCGTTGTCCGTTGCCGGCGGCATTGGTGGTTTCGGCGGTCACGGTGGAGCGATCGTCGGGCAGGCGGCCTCCATCGGCGGCACGGTCATGCAGGCGCAGGCCCGCAATCAGGCGCAATCCGCGATGGCCGAATGCCATGGGTAGGACCAGGACAGGAAAGGCGCGGGTGGCGGCAATGTTCGCCGCCGCACTCGCCGTCGGCATCGCCATGCAGCCAGCTGGCGCGCTTGCCTTGACCCTCAAGGAGGCGACCACCGTCGTCGACCTCATCGAGGCGCTCGAGCCGCAACTGGGCGATTTCGCCTATGACGACGAGATCGCCGAATACTGGTTCGAGGAGGACTCCTACGGCGAAGGATGGATCGCCAAGGCCGGTTTCACCGCCGAGACCTGGAACCGGGCGCTGGGCGAAACCATGAGGGGGTTCATGGCCCTCATGCCCGATGCCGAGGTCGAGGCGACCTTCGCCGGCCTCAAGCAAGGCATAGAGGCGCTTCCCCAGCTCACCGAAGCGCAAAAGGCGGAAGCCTTGGCGGCTATCGACGAGGAGATCGCCTCGTTCCTCGCCAGGCGGGCAGAAGGCGAGCCCTTCGCGCCGATCGTCAAGCCGCTGGAGGACCGGCTGCGGCGCCTGACGCTCGACGAGGCCGAATAGCTGTCATCGGTCCCGCGGGTGCCGGGCAGCCGGCTTTGCTGGCAGCCGCGTTCACGCTCTGGAGCGTGTCAGGCTTATCGGAATCGGCGGCTCCATCGCCTCCCTCCCCCTTGAGGGGAGGGATTGAGGG
>NZ_JZEX01000041.1 GCF_000969415.1 Devosia geojensis
AGCGGCTTCCACAGCGTCCCCTCGCCCCTCTGGGGAGGGGGACAGGGTGAGGGGTCGGAGTGCGCGTGGGGATGTGCGCCATGACTATGCCCACCACCGAACCCGAAACCTCGGCCGTCCTCGCCCGTATCCTCGCGCACCTGCCGGCCGCGGGCGCGAGCGAAGACCCGCTCTATCTCCAACTTGCCGGCGCCATGCGCCAACTCATCGAGCGCGGGGAGTTGCGCGGCGGCGAGGCGCTGCCGTCCGAGCGGGTGCTGGTCAAGGCCACGGGCCTGTCACGCGTCACCGTCAGGAGCGCCATCGACGATCTCTTCCGCGACGGCCTCATCGCCCGGCGGCGGGGCGCAGGCTCCTATGTCTCGCCGCATGTCGACCAGCCGCTTTCCGTCCTCATCGGCTTTACCGCCGACATGGCCCGGCGTGGCGCCGAGGCGCGTTCCATCGTCCTTTCCAAGACCACCGGCCTGCCGGACCCCGAAGAGATGCTCAAGCTCGGCCTCTCGCCCAGCGAGCCGGTGCTGCGCCTCTCGCGCGTGCGCCTCTCCGACAACGATCCGCTCGCCGTCGAGCATGCCGTGGTGCCGCTCTTTGCCGTCGGCAGCGCCGACATCGGCGAGTCGCTCTACGAGACGCTGAAGCGCAACGGCTACATGCCGGTGCGCGCGTTGCAGCGCCTGCGCTCGGCCATTGCCGACAAGAAGGAGGCCGATCTCTTGCGCGTCGTCGCCGGCAGCCCGATCCTCCACATCGAGCGGCACTCGTTCCTCGCCAACGGCCGGGCGATCGAGGTGACGAAATCCTCCTATCGCGGCGACCGCTACGATTTCATCGCCGAACTGAAGCTCGAGCCATGACGCAGCTTGCCGCGGCAATCGAGCGCTTCCCGATCGCGGGCACCTTCACCATCTCGCGCGGCAGCAAACACGAGGCGGTGGTGGTGCACGTGACGCTGACCCGCGACGGCGTCACCGGCCACGGCGAATGCGTGCCCTATGCCCGCTACGGCGAGACGCCCAAGGGTGTCCTCACGGCGATCCTCTCGCTTGCCCCCGCCATCGCCGCAGGCCTCGACCGGCAGGCGCTGCAATCGGCCCTGCCGCCGGGCGCCGCCCGCAACGCCCTCGACTGCGCCTTCTGGGACCTCGACGCCAAGCTCGCCAGCGCCAGCGTCGCGGCGCTCGCCGGGCTCGAAGTTCCACCTTTAGTGACAACCGCCTACACCATCAGCCTCGGCACGCCCGAGGCGGTGGCGGAAGCGGCGAGCAAGGCTGCGGCCTATCCGCTGCTGAAGCTCAAGCTCGGCGGTGCCGGCGATCGCGAGCGGCTGGCAGCCGTCCGCGCGGCGGTGCCGCAAGCCCGCCTCATCGTCGATGCCAACGAAGCCTGGGCGGCCGAAGACCTCGCCGCCAATCTCTCCGCTTGCCGCGACCTCGGCATCGAGCTCGTCGAGCAGCCGCTGCCGGCGGGCGCCGACGCGCCCCTCGGCACGCTACCGCACCCGGTGCCCATCTACGCCGACGAGAGCATCCACGGGCTCGCGAGCCTCGATGCGCTTGCCGGCCGCTATGAGGCGATCAACATCAAGCTCGACAAGACCGGCGGCCTCACCGAAGCCATCGGCCTTGCCCGTAGGGCACGCGAACGGGACATGAAACTGATGGTCGGCTGCATGGTCGGCACGTCGCTGTCGATGGCTCCAGCGCTGCTGCTGTCGGGCCTCGCCGATTGGGTGGACCTGGACGGTCCTCTGTTGCTGCAAGAGGATCGGCCGGAAGGCTTGAGATATGCGGGCGGGCGGATCGATACGTCGATCGCAGTTTGGGGCAGGTAACCAACACCACCCACCGGCTGTCATCCCTGCGAAGCCGGGATGACAATTGAGACGGGGCGGAATAGTGCCACGCCCTCGTGGTTCGAGGCTCTGCTTCGCTCGCACCTCACCATGAGGGTTGTTGTGATACCGTGCCCCTATCAGTAGCCCTCATGGTGAAGTGCCGCGTAACGGCCTCGAACCACGAGGGCGTGGCACGACTCGAAAGAGAGGCGGAGCCGGCGGCTCCGCCCCCACGGCCTCAAAGCCCGTCGGTCACCACCGTCGAGAACGCCCCCTCCGGCTCCCTGGTGATGGCCGGGTTCTCCGGCGACACCGCCGAGAGGAGCGTATCGACCGTCTGCCGGTAGTCGGCCTCGTCGAGCACGCCCGTCGAGCCGGCGACGAGCTTGTTGATCTCGTTGACCTGATAGACCTGGTCCTCGAGCATCATGGCGCCCGTCATGTCGTTGTCGAGCACGATCTGGGCGGCTTCCTGCGGGTTCTCGGCGGCATAGGCCCAGCCCTTCATCGAGGCGCGGACGAACCGGGTCATCTTGTCGACGAAGGCAGGATCCTCAAGGTTCTCCTCGAGTACGTAGAGCCCGTCCTCGAGCATGCCGACGCCTTCGTCGCGGTAGTTGAAGACGGTCAGGTCCTCTTCCGCGAGCCCGGCCCGCAGCACCTGGCCGTACTCGTTGTAGGTCATGGTCGAGATGCAGGCCGCCTGCCCCTGGATCAGCGGATCGACGTTGAACGCCTGCTTCAAGACCTCGACGCCTTCCGCTCCGCCTTCGGTTCCAAGCCCGAGCTTGGCCATCCACGCATAGAACGGATACTCGTTGCCGAAGAACCAGACGCCGAGCGTCTTGCCCGGAAAGTCCTCGGTCGTCTCGACACCCATGTCCTTGCGGCAGGTGAGCAGGAGCCCGGAGTTCTTGAACGGCTGGGCGATGTTGACCAGCGGCACGCCGCGCTCGCGCGCGGCAAGACCGGCCGCCATCCAGGTGGTGATGACGTCGGCGCCGCCGCCGGCGATCACCTGCTCAGGGGCGATGTCCGGCCCGCCGGGCTTGATCTCGACGGTGAGCCCTTCCTCCTCGTAGAAGCCCTGGGCCTGCGCCACGTAGTAGCCGGCGAACTGCCCCTGGGTCACCCATTTGAGTTGCAGCACGACGCTATCCTGCGCCGTCGCCGCCCCTGCGCCCACCAGCGCCATCGCGCCGGCGAGCGCTGCGATTGTTAGTTTCTTCATTCCCTGTTCCCTTCCTTGTTGCGGCCCCGTCAGGCGCTGCGCACCGACGGATGCCAGAAGGTGATGGCGCGCTCCAGAAGCACCACCACCCCGTAAAAGGCCGATCCCGCGAGCGCCGCCACCGCGATCTCGGCCCAGACCATGTCGACATTCATCCGGCCGACTTCGGTAGATATCCGGAAGCCCATTCCCACTATGGGCGTCCCGAAAAATTCCGCCACGATGGCGCCGATCAAGGCCAATGTCGAATTGATCTTGAGGGCGTTGAAGATGAAGGGCGCCGCGGCGGGAAGGCGCAGCTTCAATAGGGTCTGCCAGTAGCCGGCGGCATAGGTCGTCATCAGGTCGCGCTCCATGGCGCCGGCAGCGTTCAAACCCGCGACCGTGTTCACCAGCATCGGAAAGAACGTCATGATGACGACGACGGCGGCCTTGCTCGGCCAGTCGAAGCCGAACCACATGACCATGATCGGGGCGACCCCGATGATCGGCAGCGCCGAGACGAAATTGCCGAGCGGCAGGAGCCCGCGCTTGAGGAACGGCGAGCGGTCGATGAGGATGGCGACGGCAAAGCCGAGCCCGCAGCCGAGCGTGTAACCGATCAGCACGGCCTTGAGGAACGTCTGCTGGAAATCGGCCCAGAGGGTCGGCAGGCTCGAGGCGATCCGCGCCCAGATGGCCGAGGGCGGCGGCAGGATGACGGAAGGCACGCCGGCCCCGCGCGTCACCGCCTCCCAGAGGGCAAGGATCGTGATGCCGAAGATCAGCGGCACGAGGAAACCGAAGACGCCGGGCTCCACCTCGCCCCGCCCCATGGCGCGCGAGAGCCGCTCGACGAAGAGCCAGGCGAAGACCCATGCAGCGACCAGCGCCAGCCAGTAGAAAGCCGGCGGGGGCGGCGACATCTCGGGCAGGCTGACGAGCGTTGCCGCAATGCCGAGGGCGGCGATCGTGCCGTCGACCCAGAGGCTGAAGCGCACGAACATCCGTGCTGCCGAGAGCGAGCCGACGATGGTGAAAACGAGGAGCCACGGAGGTAATCCCGGTGCGATCAGCGAACCCAGCGCGAGCGCGGCGGCGCAAAGGCCCCAGGCGACGATGGCGAGATAATGCTGCATCTGGCTCATGCCGGCCGCGCTCCCATCTTCGCGTTAACTAGCCGCTCGACGACGCCGACCGCCACCACCAAAAGCGCGGCGAGGATCGAGGCCATGACCAGCGCCGACCAGATCTGCGTCGTCTGCCCATAATAGGAGCCGTTGAGGAGCCGCGCCCCGAGCCCGGCGACCGCCCCGGTCGGCATTTCGCCGACGATAGCGCCGACGAGGCTGGCGGCCACCGCGACCTTCATCGAGGTGAAGAGGAAGGGCAGCGCGCTCGGCCAGCGCAGCTTCCAGAAGACTTGGGGTTCCGAGGCGTTGTAGGTGCGCATGAGGTCGAGCTGGATCGCCTCGGGACTCCTGAGGCCCTTCACCATCCCGACCGTCACCGGAAAGAACGACAGGTATGCCGAAATGATCGCCTTGGAGATGAACCGGGCCGGGTCCGTCGGCACGCCGAAGGTGCCGGTGAAGACATTGAAGCCGATGACGACGATCAGCGGGGCCAGCGCCAGAATCGGGATCGTCTGGCTTGCTACCACCCACGGCATCAGCGAGCGGTTCATTGCCTCGGAGTGGACGATCATCACCGCCAGGAGGATGCCGAGCGCCGAGCCCAGCACGAACCCCGCGAGCGTTGCCGAGAGCGTCACCCAGGCATGGAAGAAGAGCGAGCGCGGCACGGTCGGCGCCACCAGCGCCGTGGCGTTCCACAGCTCGCCAAACACCTGATGCGGCGTCGGCAGCACCGGGCGCTGCTGGTTCCAGGTATCGAGAATGAACTGCGTCAGCGGCACCCCCGCAACGTCTGCCCGCCGGTACATGTCGTTCTGCACCGGCCCGTTGAGCCCGATCGCACCGAGGTACCAGAGGACGAGGAGCGCAAGGAGCATCACGAGGACGGCGAAGGGCGTCGAGCGGGTCATGATCCCTGCCTCTCTCTGGCTCCGCTACCCCCCTCCCATCCTCCGTGCCAGGCCGGTGGATGGAGTAGGACAGCGCGACAAGCACGATGGGCCTCCCTCCCCCTTGAGGGGAGGGAATGAGGGTGGGGGTGGTTGTGTGGATCAC
>NZ_JZEX01000042.1 GCF_000969415.1 Devosia geojensis
TCAATAAAACTTATCCCCGCACCCTCCTGCCGCCCCCATACTGCCTCCACCTCCGGCAGTCACGCGGCGCGAAGCGAGGCGCGGTCGGAGGGTTCGGGTCAGCGGGTTCGCCCCCGCAGGGTCCCGAGCCGGAGCGAGCCGGGCGGCCGACTCCGCATCTGTTTTGCCAGGAGGCGGCTACGTACCCATCCGCCCCCGCGCCCGTCACCCCCAGGTACGGGGGGCCGGCTCGTTAGTGGGCCTGGCGGGTCAAGGCAGGTCGGAAAGCCCCTGGCAGGAACCAACCGGCAAAGACCCAAAGCCCGGACGCGCGGGGCGGCCTCGTGCCTCCCTAACTATCGATAGGCTTCGAGGCGCAAGTCCGCCGCGCGCCGTGACGTCCCTGGCGCAGCGATGCGCCACACACCACCAGCCGGCCGCCGTCACGGGCGGGCCGGGCGCATCCGTTCGCCCGTATCTGAGCGGGGTCCCCGCAGGGCATGGGGCGGCGCCGCAGGCACGGCGCCGCGCCTTGAAACCGCCACCGCGCCCGCGCATTAAGAATGCACCGGAGGTTCTTCAACCGTGCGTATCGCCCGCCCCGTCATCGCCGCTTTCGCCGCCCTCGTCGTGGCCGCTGCCGCCGCACCCGTGCTCGCCGAGCCGACCGTGCGCGCCTCCGGCAACGCCACGGTGCGCGCCGGTCCGGGCCGAGAGTATCCGATGGTCGGGCGCCTCGCCGATGGCCAGCGCTTCGTTCTCGATCGCTGCACGCCACCCTTCCGCGAGGACGAGTTTGGCCGGCGCTATGCCGATTGGGGCGGCGAGAGCTGGTGCTACATCGCCGCCGTCGGCGGCTGGGTGGACGCCAGCTACCTCGTCGGCTCCCCCGCCAAGGTCAACGTCACGCCCCCGATAACCCCGTTCGATCCCCTGCCCTACGGCATCTTCCGCTGACGGGAGTTGCAGATCGAGGGTGCGTGAGCGCCGGAAGCGCGGGGAACGGCCATCTGCAGGGCCGCCCTCATCTGGTTCAGAGCCAGCCGGAAAGCTCGCGCCGCACGATGGCCTCCAGCATGTCCATGCCCGGCCCGCTGTCGTTGAGGCAGGGGATGTAGGCGAACTTCTCGCCGCCCGCATGAAGGAACGTCTCCCGCCCGCCGATGGCGATCTCCTCCAGCGTCTCGATGCAGTCGGCCGAGAACGCCGGCGCCAGGATCGCGATCTTCTTCTTGCCCTGCCCGGGCAGCGCCTCCAGCGTCTCGGCCGTATAGGGCTTCAGCCACTCGGCCCGCCCGAACCGGCTCTGGAAGGTCACCATCAGCTTCTCCTCGGGCCACCCCAGATAGTCGCGCACCAGCCGGGTCGTTTCGAGGCACTGGTCGTAGTAGGGGTCGCCCTTCTCGTAGTAGTCGACCGGCATGCCGTGATAGCTCGTCAGCACCACGTCCGGCTCGAAATCCAGCGCCTCGACGCCCTGGCGGATGCTCTCGGCCAGCGTCTTCACATAGAGCGGATCGTTGTAATAGGCCGGCATCGTGCGCACCGCCGGCTGCCAGCGCATGTCCTTCAAAGCCAGGAACGCCTTGTCGTTCGCCGTCGCCGTGGTCGTCGCCGAATACTGCGGGTAGAGCGGCGCCAGCAGGATCCTGCGGCATCCGGCGGCCCGCATCCGCTCGAGCACGCTCTGCGTCGACGGGCTGCCGTAGCGCATCGCCCAGTCGACGACGATGCCGTCGGCGCCCAGCCGCGCCGCGAGCTTCTCGCTCTGGTCGCGCGTGATCACCCGCAGCGGGCTCTCGTTGGTCCGCTTGTCCCAGATCTGCGCATAGGCGTGCCCACTCTTCTGCGGCCGGAACGAGAGGATGACGAGATTGAGGATCGGCCACCACAGCCACTTGGGCGTCTCGATCACGCGCGGGTCCGAAAGGAATTCCTTGAGGTATCGCCGCACGCTCCAGTAGTCGGTGGCGTCGGGCGTGCCGAGATTCAGGAGCAGCACGCCGATCTTCTCGGTCTGGACCTCGGGGCGGACGGCGGGCGCTGGCGCGGACATGGCGGATCGTTCGGTATTGTTGATTGTTGCGCCGCACTTTTAGCCGAGACGGTCCGCACCGCAAGGCGGCGATGGGTCGCGGACTATAGAGACGCGATCAGCAGCAGCACGCCGAAGGCAAAGACCAGCACCGCTCCCGCCAGTTCCAGCCACCAGACGATCGCCCCGGCCAGCGGGGTGTCGACGCCCCCGATCCGGCCGGCGGCGCCCTTGAAGAACACGGCGAGGCTCGCCAGCGCCGCGACGGTTATGCCGGTGCCCAGCCCCATCAGCAGCGTCGAGACGATCCCGGCAAGGAGCACGCCCTGCGACAGGGCGAAGACCAGCACGACCAAGGCCCCTGAGCATGGCCGCGCGCCGACTGCCAGCACCACGCCGAGCTGTTCCTTCCAGCTGCGCCGCGCGACGTCCGGCGTCACCACGTGATGGTGGTCGTGGTTATCCCCGCCATGATCGTGGACGCTATGATCGTGCCCATGATGATGGTGATGGTGTCCATGGCCGTGCTCTTCTTCCCCCTCGTGCAGGTGTGCATGCGCTTTCGCCTCGAGGTCGGGGCCGTGATGATGGTGGTGCCCCCAGCCGAAGATTTTCCGCGCGATGAGCCACAGCCCGAGCGCTGCGACGAGCGCATAGGAGGCAACGCCGATCCAGTGCGCCGCATCGCCCATGGCAAGGCTCGTCATGCCGAGGACGCCGGCCGCGATCAGCACAAAGCTGATGGCGACCAGCGACTGGATCAGGGCGGAGATGAAGCTGAGCGCAATCCCCCGGCGCGCCTCGACCTCATTGGCGAGCACATAGGAGGAAATGACCACCTTGCCGTGCCCGGGGCCGGCCGCGTGGAAGACGCCGTAGAGGAAGCTCAGTCCGCCGAGGATCCAGAAGGCGTTGAGGTCGGTGCGGAAGGCGGCGAGCGCACCGGTCATCGCACCATAGAACTCGCGCTGCTGGTCCTGCAGCCAGCCGAAGAAACCCGTGCGCGGCAGGTTGAGGCCGGGCTCGGGCGGCGGCCCGCCGAAGGGCGCCGGCCGGCTCTGGGCGAGCGTGTTGACCGCATCGAGCGCCGTCGCCGGCCCAGCCCCGCCGGGACAGGTGACGACGATCATGCCCTGCGTGCCGCGCATCGCGGCGGCAAGGTCCGGGGGCAGTTCCAGCACCTCGGGGCCCAGCGCATAGAGCCGCTCCTCGACGTCGGCCGGCATCGGCTCGGGCGGAACGAGCTCGACCGCGCAACCCTCGGGCGCATTCTCGAGCGTCACCGTGGAACGATCGGCGAAGGTGATGGCGACGTAATACTCCGGATCGTTGACCGCGAGCTCCAGCCGTCCGACGGGTGCCGGTTGCGTCGGCGCGAGGCTGTAGGCGAGCGTCGTGCGCTCGTTCTCGTAGCGCATCACCTGGTCGCCGACGGGCGCGAAGGCAAGCTCGCGCCCGTCGGCTCCGGCATAGGTGTAGTAGCCGTATTCGGCGAGCCCCGTCATGTTCTCGTCGGCAAGCCCTTGCATTTCCTCGCTGCTGGTCACGCCGTCATTGTTGGTATCGAGCCCCTGGACCACCCAGGCGGAGAAATAGGGATCGAACGTCCATTCGTGGTGGAGCCGCTCGATGCCGCCCGCATCGTCGAAGACGACCGTCACCTTGGCATCGATGAAGATGTGCGGATGCGCCTGCGCCTGCGCGCACGCCAGCAGCAGCATGCCGGCCAGCATCGCCTGGATGAACCGCCGGCCCCTCACCATGATGTCTCGATATGCACCAGACGCACCTCAGTTCACCGGATGCGTGCCGAACCAGTCGACCAGATGGTCGATCAGCGCGCGCACCTTGCCGGCCAGGTGCCGCCGGTGTGGATAGACCGCCTGCAGCGTCTGCCCGGTCGGCACATATTCGGTCAGCACCGGCACCAGCGCGCCGGCGGCGACCACCGGGTCGGCGAGGTAGGATGGCAATGCGGCAAAGCCAAGGCCCGCGACTGCGGCAGAACGCGCTGCCAGCGGCGAGTTGACCCGCACCTGCCCCGTCACCGGAATCGAGATGGTCTTGCCGTCCTCGACAAACCGCCAATTGGCCTGCCCCTGCATGTTGGTGTCGACGATGCAGGGCAGGTTCCGCAAGGCCTCGGGATGCTCCGGGCGTCCGCGTTCGCTGATGAGCGCGGGGGCGCCGGCGATGACCAGGTGCATGTCGGCGATCTTGCGGGCGATGAGCGAGGAATCGGGCAGCGTGCTGATGCGCAGCGCCACGTCTATGCCCTCATCGACGAGGTCGACGTAGCGGTCCTCGAGTCTGAGGTCGAGGCTGACCTTGGGGTATTTCTTGAGATAGGCGAAGATCGCCGGCGCCAGCGGCTCCTCGCCGAAATTGCGCGGCGCCGAGATACGCAAAAGCCCGCGCGGCTCGGAGGTCTGCTCGGAGATGGAGGCATCGAGGTCGTCGAGCTGGGCAAGGAGCGCGCTGGCCTCGCGATAGTAGGCCTCCCCCGCCTCGGTGAGGCTCAGTTTGCGCGTCGTGCGGTTCATCAGCCGCACGCCCAGATAGTCCTCGAGGTCGGTGACGTACTTGCTGAGCAGCGCCTTGGAGCGCCCGTGCTGGCGTGCGGCGGCCGAGAACCCGCCCGCATCGAACACCTGCACGAACGCGCGGATACGCGCCAGGTCCTGGCTCATCGTGCCCCTCCCAGCCGGTCGAGATCGAAAGCGGCGACGTCTTCGATGAGGTGCGCGAACCCGGCGACGGCATGGCGGGCGCTGGCCGCGCCTTTTTCCGCGCTGGCCTGCCGCGCATCGCCCAGCGCTCCCGCTGGGTTGAGATCGCGCGTCAGCCAGCCCGGCCGGGTGCGCCCATGAACCTTGAGATGCCGGGACTCGCCGTCCCAGGCCTTTGCCGCCGAAGGGAAGTCGTCGATCTCGTCGCGACGCACGGCCTCGGGCCGATAATGCAGCATGAGGGAGGTCTCGACGGCGCCTCCATGGATGCCGTAGGCGAGCTCATCCTCGTCGAAGAGCCCGTCCGGCTGGCCGAAACGCAGCCACGCGGCCGTCACCGCCAGCATGTCGTACCGGGCGCGCAGGCGCGTGGCCAGCAGTGCGGCAAGCTCGGAATTGCCGCCGTGACTGGAGACGATCACAAGCCGCCTCCCGCCCGCCATGCGGAACGGGGCGACCACATCGTCCCAGACCGCGAGCAGCGTCTCGGCCGAATGCGTGAAGAGGCCCGGCTGTCCCGCATGCTCGAGGCTGTGGCCGATGGATTGCAGCGGCAGCACAGCCACGTCGATATCTTCGCGCACGGCGTCGGCAAGGCCCGCGAGGTGCCCGCGCGCGATATCGGCGTCGGTCGAGAGCGGCAGGTGCGGCCCATGCGGCTCGATGGCGGCGACCGGCAGAACGCCGACGACGCGCGCCGAAACGAATGCGGCGAATTCGGGTGCCGTCAGTTGCTCGGCGAACAGCGTGGCCACGCGTGCTCCTTGGGCGATGGGCGTCGGCGAACGCATAACCCATGTGCGCAAGGTGAACAATGATGGGCCTTGGTACGTGCAAGATTAACGCTACGATATGCGCGCAATCGACGTGCGACAGGAGTTCGGCCTATTTTCCCGCCCATGTCCAAACCCTCGTCCCGATCCACCCTCTATCGGCTGATCGAAGCCGGCCAGCTCGCCCGCAAGGCCCTGCTGGTGCCGGTGATCGAGCGCGGCCTCGAGCCGGGCGACGATGCGGTGCTGTTCGTGCTCGGTCGCTCGGGGATCAGCGAGGCGGAGCTGGCGAGCGAGCTCGCCCAGACCGATGGGCAGCTCGAGGCGCGGATCGCGCGTCTTCTCGAGCGCGACCTCGTACGCCGGCAGGCGGTCGGACCGGAGCTGACGCCGGGCCTGGCGCTGACGGAACGGGGCCTGCGCATCCGCAACGCCCTCGCCGAGCACTGGAGCGAGCTCGAGGAGGCGCTGCTCGGCGACATGAAGAAGAAGAAGCGCCAGGCGCTCGGCGACGCGCTGCAACGCTTCATCGATCTCTTGCGTTTCTGAGCGCAGTCCGGAAAAGCCAGCTTTTCCTTAACCTTCGCCAAACTGAAGCAATCATTCAGGTCCGGTTCAGGATGGGGGGAATATCTGGACGCCAAGGACGTACTCCGTCCCATGCTCAACAGGAGTTCAGTCATGGCCATCCGCAACAAGATCATCGCCGGAGCGCTGGCAGCGCTGGCGCTTGTCGCTACCGCGGCGAGTGCGTCGGCGGCCCCGGCCTTCGCCACCACCAACGTCAACGTCCGCTCGGGTCCGGGCACTGGTTATGACGTCGTCGGCACGCTGCGCCGCGGCGAGCAGGTCGACCTGCAATACTGCCGTGGCAGCTGGTGCTTCGTCGAGAGGCGCGGCGCCGATGGCTGGGTCTCGTCCAGCTACCTGGCCCGCGACGGTTACGACCGGCCGCGTCCGCCCACCTGGGATCCGTACCCGCCGCGTCCGCCGGTGTGGAACCCGCGTCCGCCCCGGCCCCCGCATTGGGATCCCTACCCACCGCACTGGGGCGGTGGCTGGGGTCCGCGCCCGCCACGTCCGCCGGTGTGGAATCCGCGTCCGCCCCGGCCCGGCAGCAGCGTCTGCTACAACGGTCCCAACGGCTATTTCTGCATCGGAGACTAAGCTCTCCCGCGTTTCAACGGCGCCGCCTCCGGGCGGCGCCGTTTGCGTTCGCCTATTCCTTGCCCGGGAGCGACGGATCGGCGACTGCCGGCACCTTCTTCATCCGCTCGCGCATCATCACCACCAGCCCTGCCGCGACGATCACGCCCGCTCCGATCATCGACACCGGATCTATGAGGTGTCCGAAGACGAAGATGCTCAAAAGGATCGCCCAGGGCAGCGAAAAGTAGTTGAACGGTTGCAGCGTGCTCGCCGGCGCCTTGGAGAGCGCCAGCATCATCAGCCCGTGACCGGCGCATCCCGTCACCATGATGACGGCGACGAGCGCCAGGTCGTTCCAGCCCATCGGCTGCCAGAAGAACACGCCCGTCGCCGACGAGAGAACCAGCCCCACCACACCGACATAGACCATGCTGGTCGCGGTCGAATCCACGTGGGAGACCTTGCGGGTGACGACGACATAGAGCGCGTAGAGCGTCGCCGAAGCCACCGCGAAGAGCACGCCCCAGTCGAGCGGAAGTCCGCCCGGCCGCACGATGATCATGGCGCCGGCGAACCCGGCGACGACCGCTCCGATGCGGAAGATGCCGACCTTCTCGCCGAGGATCGGTATGGCAAAGAGCGTGACCAGCAGCGGATAGACGAGGGTGATCGCCTGCAACTCGCCGAGCGGTATCGTCTGCAGCGCCAGCGCGAAGCACCAGATGTCGCCCATCAGCAGCACCCCGCGCAGCACCTGCCAGCCCGTCGCCCTCGAGCGCAGCGCGTGCCGGATCGGCGCGCGGCGCGACACGAGCCACAGCGCGAACAGCGCGAAAGCCCAGTAGCGCATCATGGTGATCTGGAAGGGAGAGTACGTCGCGACCAGTATCTTGGAGACGGCATCCTGGATGCCGAAGACAACGATGGTCACGAGCGTGATGGCGATTGCCTGTCCCACCATGTCGCGGGAGGGGGCGGCGGAAACAGGCGCAGTCATCGATATTCCGAACTAGGGTGTGTCGAGATTCAGGTCAGGGCGAGTCGAAAATGGCCGTTTTCGAGAACCCGGGCGCAGCGTACGTTTGGGTGCGTGGGCACCGGAAGCGCAAAAACGGCCATTTGCAGGCCGCCTCACCTGAATATCAACACACCCCAGGCAAACAAATCCCCGGGCCGACCCCGGCCCGGGGAGATTTCACGGCGCTCCGTGTGTCAGGCCTTTGCCGTCATCTGCTTGACGAGACCGGCGATGACCGTCAGCAGACCGCCGCCGACGAGGCCGGTGACGCCCTGCCCGGCAAGTGCCCCGATATTGAGGCCGCCCGCCGCCGCGGCGCCGTCCGCAACCCCCGCAGCGCCACCCACGAGCCCGCTGAGCCCCGGAATGAGGCTGGCAAGCCAGGTGCCGCCGACGCCACCTACGGCGCCAGCGATGGTATTGCCGGTGGTGCCGAGGCTGAGTTGCTTCGTAATCTGTCCCATGATGTTGCCGCCCGCGCCACCGGCGATCAACTGGACGATGAGAGAAACGATAACTTCCATTGGTGGCTCCCCCTAATGGCTTTCCCGCGAAGCACTATGCTTCCTTCGCAAATCAAATAATAGTGTTGAATCAACGCAAACAAAAGGACAGGACAACTGACAGATTTCACGCCAGAAACCGGCCTTTTACAGCCCTTTCGGAGTTCAGGCACAGTTGGCGCGCACCACGCGGCCGCCGTCATCCGGTCGATGGGGCGAATTGTAGCGGCGGTGATTCTCCTCGCCGCGACCGCTGTTTATGCGCAGGAAGAACGCCAGTTCGGCGACTGGACCGCCTATTGCGCCGCGGACGGCCTCTGCCGCGCCGTTGCCGGCGACGGCCCTGTATTGATGCTCGAGCGGCATGCGGATCAGACCTACTGGGAGCTGTCGCTGGACTTGGCTCCCGCCACTGCTGGTTACGATTCTCCTTTCGATATTTCCGTCGATGGTTCCGGCCAGACTTTCGAGCATGCCGAGGTCGGTCCCTACGGCAGTCCGACGCGCTACTATTTCCTCTCGGCCAAGGCGCAGGCCATTCTCGATGCGATGATCCTCGGGCAGACCGTCGATTTCGATTACACCGGCGAAGAAGCCATCGAGGCGAGCGCCCGGTTCTCGCTCGCGGGACTGAGCGCCGCGCTCCTCTGGATCGACGAGACGCAGCGCCGGATCGGCTCGGAGCGCGTGACTGGCGAACCGCCATACGGGCTTCTGCCGGCAGGCCTGGAGGCCGACCCCAACCTCGCCGTTCCCGCAGATCTCGTCGAAACGCACCGGGTGGACGCGGAGTGCGGGCAGTTCGAGGAGCTCGCCAATGGCCGCGACATCGTCGTCGCCCGGCTGGGCGAGGACAGCACCATCGCCATGCTGCCCTGCTACGCGGGTGCCTACAACTTCTCGGCCAAGGTCTACGTGATCGAAGGCCAGACCTTTGCGCTGCAGCATTTCGCCGAATATTCGGACTACACCTCTTGGTCGAGCACCGATGAGCTGGTCAACGCCTGGTACGATCCGGACACCGGCGAGATCGGCACGTTCAACAAGGGCCGCGGCATCGCCGATTGCGGCAGCTCGGGCCTCTGGCGCTGGACTGGCGACTATTTCCGGCTCGAGCAGTACAGCTACAAGGGCGATTGCGACGGGAGCGGCGATCCGGGCGATTTCCCGGTCGTTTATACGGCCAAGCCGCTGCCGGAAGATTGACCCGGCGCGGAACGTTTGCCGAACCGGGCCTGACCGCCTAGCTATATAAGGCGGTCCGCAACCAAACGATTCCTTCGATCCAGAGTCATGGTCTACACGTCATCCACGCCAGAACGGCGCGTCGCCCTCGTCACCGGTGCCGGCGACCGCATCGGTTCGTCCATCGCCCGTCACCTGGCTGGCGACGGCTGGGCCGTCGTCGTCCACTACCGCAATTCCCGGGACAAGGCCGAAGCCCTCGCCGCCGATATCCGCGAGGCCGGGGGCGAGGCGGCGATCGTTCGCGCCGACCTCCTCGATCGGACCCAGCGTGCCGGCCTCATCGAGGCGGCCGCGGAGGCGTTCGGTCCGCTGACACTGCTCGTTAACAACGCCTCGATCTTCGAGCGCGACGCCGCCGACGATCTCGACGAGGCCCTCTGGGACGAACACTTCACCCTCCATGCCGAAGCCCCGGCCTTTCTCTCCCGCGACTTCGCCGCCCAGCTTCCGGCCGACACCCAGGGCAACATCGTCAACATCATCGACGAACGCGTGCTCGACCTCTCACCGGCCTTTTTCAGCTACACTCTGAGCAAATCCGTGCTCTGGACGATGACCCGCACCCTGGCGCAGTCCTTTGCCCCGCATATCCGCGTCAACGCCATCGCTCCCGGGCCGACATTGCCGCCCGCCTATGTGGACGCGCGGGCCTACGCCCAACGCATCACCGAGCTCCCGCTGGGCTACAGCGCCGACCCGGAGGGCATCGCCGCCGGCGTCGCCGCGATCCTCTCGCTCCCGGCGATGACCGGCCAGATGATCACCCTCGACGGTGGCGAGCATCTCGAATGGCCCGCCCGCCGCAACCCGACCCCGAGGCGCCGATGACCGACGCGCCTCTCGAGACCGGTCCGGAGATCATCCGCACGTTCGTACGGACGCTCCCGTCAGCACCCGGCGTCTATCGCATGCTCGATACCAGCGGCGACGTGATCTATGTCGGCAAGGCGCGAAGCCTCAAGGCGCGGGTGACGAACTACACGCGCCCGGAAGGTCTGCCCGTGCGCATCCAGCGCATGATCGCGGCGACCCACACCATGGAGTTCGTGCGCACCGAGACCGAGAGCGAGGCGCTGCTTCTCGAAGCCAACCTCATCAAGCGTTTGAAGCCGCGCTTCAACGTGCTGCTGCGCGACGACAAGAGCTTCCCCTATATCCTCATCACCCTCGACCACGAAGCGCCCGAGATCACCAAGCATCGCGGCACCCGCCGCCGCAAGGGCCATTATTTCGGCCCCTTCGCCTCGGTCAACGCCGTCGAGCGCACCATTGCCTCATTGCAGAAGGCATTCCTGCTGCGCATCTGCTCCGACAGCTTCTATGCCGCCCGCACGCGGCCCTGCCTGCAGTTCCAGATCAAGCGTTGCTCGGCTCCCTGCACGCGGGAAATCTCGCTCGAGGACTATGCCGGCCTCGTCGAGGAAGCCCGCCAGTTCCTCTCCGGCCGGTCGCAGACCGTGCGCGACCACATGCAGACCGAGATGAACGAGGCGGCCGAGTCCCTCGACTTCGAGCGCGCCGCGCTCCTGCGCGATCGCCTTTCGGCCCTCGCCGCCATCCAGAGCCAGGGCGATGCCACCGCCCGCAGCGTCGAGGAGGCAGACGTCTTTGCCATCCACCACGAGGGCGGGCAGTTCTGCGTGCAGGTCTTCTTCTTCCGCGCCTACCAGAACTGGGGCAACTACGCCTACCGGCCCCGCGCCGACGCCTCGCTCTCCGACACGGAAGTGCTCGAGGCCTTCATCAGCCAGTTCTACGAGAACCGCACGCCGCCGCGCCTCGTGCTCCTCAGCCACGCGCTCGCCGAGAACGCGCTGATGGAAGAGGCGCTGACGACCCGTGCCGGCCGGCGCGTCTACATCGAAGTGCCCCAGCGCGGCGAGAAGCGCGACCTCGTCGAGCACGCCCTCGTCAACGCCCGCGAAGCGCTGAGCCGGCAACTCGCCGAGGGCGCCTCGCAGCGCACGCTGCTCGAAGGCGTCGCCGAGCGCTTCGGCCTCGACAGGACCCCGCGCCGCATCGAGGTCTACGACAACTCGCACATCTCGGGCACAAACGCCGTCGGCGCCATGATCGTCGCGGGTGAGGAAGGCCTGTCGAAAAAGCACTACCGCACGTTCAACATCAAATCGGCCGACATCGCCCCGGGCGACGACTTCGGCATGATGCGCGAGGTGCTGACCCGCCGCTTCACCCGCCTCGCGGCCGAAAGCGCCGAGGATGCGGAGGACGAGGCGACCGGCATGCCCGACTGGCCGGATGTCGTCTTCATCGACGGCGGCGCCGGCCAGCTCAACGCCGTGCGCCAGGTCATCGCCGAACTGAACCTGCCGCGGGAAGTGACCTTCATCGGCATCGCCAAGGGCGAGGAACGCGATGCCGGGCGTGAGAAGTTCCACATGGAGGGCCGCGACGCCTTCATGCTGCCGCACCGCGACCCCGTGCTCTACTATGTACAGCGCCTGCGCGACGAAGCCCACCGCTTCGCCATCGGCACCCACCGCGCCCGGCGCAAGAAGGACATCGTCAAGAATCCGCTCGACGAGGTCGAGGGCATCGGCCCGACGCGCAAGCGCGCGCTCCTCAACCATTTCGGCTCGGCCAAAGCCGTCTCGCGCGCCTCGCTCGACGATCTGGCAGCGGTCCCCGGGATCTCGGGCCAGATGGCCCAGATCATCTACGACCACTTCAATCGAACGGATTGATCGCTAGTTGGCCGCCATCACCAGCCGGGGCTCTTCCCGATAGTGGTGGGGAAAGACCTCCTCGAGATTGGCGACCTTGGGCAGATCGAAGCGCACGATATAGGGGTAGTCCGGGTGGAGCGTCAGGAAGTCCTGATGATAGTCTTCGGCCCGATAGAACCCTTCAAACGGTTCGAGAGTGGTGACGACCGGCTCGGGATAGACTCCCGTCTCATCCAGCTGCGCGATATAGGCCTCCGCCACCGCCTTCTGTTCATCGCTCATCGGAAAGATCGCCGAGCGATACTGCGGACCGTGGTCCGGCCCCTGGTAGTTGAGCTGCGTCGGGTCATGGACGACCGAGAAGAGGATGTGCAGCAGTTCGCCATAGCTGACGACGGAAGGATCGTACGTCACCTCCACCGCCTCGGCGTGGCCCGTCTGGCCCGTGCCCACCATTTCGTAGAAAGCGGTCTCGGCAGAGCCTCCGGCATAGCCGGAGACCGCCGATGTCACGCCCTCGACACGCTGGTAGACGCCCTGCACACCCCAGAAACAGCCGGCGGCGAACACAGCCTTGGCGAGGCCCTCTTCGCCTGTCACATCGACCGCCGGCGGGGGAATGATGAACGGCTCCTCGCCCGATGCTGGCGACGTCATCGGCTGCGCGAATGCGAACGCCGCGATAGCGGCGAAGGTCGCGAGCGTCAGGACTGGACGCAGAATGACGGTGGACATCTGGGTGCTCCCTTGACCTGCCCTCGCACAATCTACGCTCGCCCGAGCCGGTTTGTTACACCGCTGCCGAAAACGTGAAGCAGCTCGGGCGCGAAGAATCCGGCGTGACAAGCAGCAGCCGGTGCGCTATTTCCTTGGTCATGATCAAGTCCGTCGCCACTTTTGCGTTCTGGTACTTTAGCTATCCGCTCCGGCGGAGGCTTACGCGCGCTTGATCTGATCTCACCGACAAGACCAAACCCGAAGCCGCCGCCCGACCCTCGAGGCGGCTTTTTTGTTGGCCGCCGCGGGCAGATACCCAGGAGCCAACGATGTTGAAATCCACCGACGACCTAAGGATCAGCGAAATCCGCGAACTCGTGACCCCGATCGAGGTCATGCGCGAATTCCCCCGGACCGATGCGGCCACCCGCACTGTCCTCAGCGCCCGCCACGCCTTCAACGCCATCCGCCACGGGCAGGACGACCGGCTGGCCGTGATCGTCGGCCCCTGCTCCATCCATGATCCCGCAGCCGCCATCGACTACGCCAAGCGCCTCGTCGCGCTGCGCGATGCTCTCGGCGACCGGCTCGAGATCATCATGCGCGTCTACTTCGAGAAGCCCCGCACCACTGTCGGATGGAAAGGGCTGATCAACGATCCCAATCTCGACGGCTCCTTCGAGATCGACAACGGCCTGCGGCTCGCCCGCAGCCTGCTGCTGGAGATCGCCAATCTCGGCCTGCCCGCGGCCTGCGAGTTCCTCGACCTGACGACGCCCCAGTACATCGCCGATTTGGTGAGTTGGGCCGCCATCGGCGCGCGCACCACCGAAAGCCAGATCCACCGTGAACTGGCCTCCGGCCTCTCCTGCCCGGTCGGCTTCAAGAACGGCACGGACGGCAATGTGCGCATCGCGCTCGATGCGGTGAAATCCGCGAGCCACCCGCACCATTTCATGGCCGTCACCAAGACCGGCCACTCGGCGATCGCGGCGACCACAGGCAATGACGACTGCCACATCATCCTGCGCGGCGGCAAGACGCCGAACTACGATGCGGCGAGCGTCGAGGCGGCGTGTGCCGAAGCGGTAAAGGCCGGGCTCGATCCTGTCGTCATGATCGACGCCAGCCACGCCAACAGCAACAAGCTGCCCGAGAACCAACCCAGGGTGATCGAGAACGTTTCCGGCCAACTGGAAGCGGGCGACAAGCGGATCATCGGCGTGATGATCGAATCCAACCTCGTCGCCGGCCGGCAGGATCTCGTCCCCGGCAAACCGCTCGTCTATGGCCAGTCGATCACCGACGGTTGCATCGATTGGGAAACGACCGTCACGACCCTCGATCGGCTCGCCGACGCCGTTGCCGAGCGCCGGAGGCTGACGCGGCAGAACGTGGCTTGAATGATGAGCAAAAGAGCCCCGGCATCTCCGGGGCTCTCGATCGATGGGCCGCAATCAGGCTCAGAACTTGAAGTTCACGCCGGCGCGCACGGTGCTGAAGTAGGTCGGAATGTCTTCCTCGATGACCGTGCCGGGGAAGAAGGTTTCGTCACCGAAGTCGGTATAGAGATACTCGGCCTTGACGGTGATGTTGTCGGTGACCGCGTACTCGACGCCGGCGCCGAGCGTATATCCGTGCACCATTTCGCGTGTCGTGAAGCCGGGGCCGAAGGTCGACGTGCCGTAGGCCTCGCCGAAGGCATAGCCGCCGGTCACATAGGGCATGATCCTGTCGATGGCGAAGCCCGCCCGTCCGCGGATGGTGCCGAAGTATTCCAGCTGGGCGTTGACGGTCGTGCCGAAGATCGTGGCTTCCTCGCCCTCGAGGCCCGACCAATGGATATCGGCTTCCGCGCCCAGCACGAAGCCGCCGAAATCGTAGTTGAAGCCGATCTGGCCGCCGAAGGCCGCGCCCTCCAGATCGACGGTGCCGATCGACGGGCTGTCGGCCTCGCCCCATGAATATCCGCCGTTGATACCGGCATAGAAGCCGGTCCAGTCGAAGGCGGCAGGCGGGATATAGACGTCGTTGATAGGCACGTAGAGATCGGCGGCAAGAGCCGGCGTACCGGCAAGCAGGGCTGCCAGCATCCCAGTCGCTAGATATCTTTTCATGATTCCCCCAAAAGTCCGAGATGCCGACGACGGCATACGCCCGCAGTGTTCCTCGATTATGGTTAACGAACGGTTCGTGCGCGGTCGGGTGCGGGCATGGCGACGATGCTCTGGGCGGTGGCCCAATGTGTCTCATTTGTGACCGGGAAAAGCCCGCCACAGGCCGATCCGTTAATACCTTGTTAACAATACGGGGCCGATCATCCACAAGAGAATCCAGTGGCTTGCTGGTCCCACGGTCCGGGAATCAGCGCGGGCGTGTAGGGTCATCAGGTCAGGACGATTCGTAGGCTCTAAGGCGTGCGGCAGTTCAATAGTACCCCTGCGTAAGTCGCCGGATCGCCCCCGTATCCGGCGCTCCCACTCACGGTTGCCAAGGCGGGACCCGTCAATGTCACTTCTCCAAATCGAACCGGACCGGACTGTCCACCCCGTGGACATCATCGAACACATCGCCTCGATCAACGACTGGACGTTCGAGCGGCAGGACGCCGACGAGATCTCCATTTCGGTGCGCGGCGCCTGGAGCGACTACCACGTCTCCTTCAACTGGATGGAGGACCTCGAATCCCTGCACATTGCGTGCGCCTTCGACCTCAAGGTGCCGGAAGGCCGCCGCAACGAGATCAAGCAGCTGATCGCGCTCATCAACGAGCAGCTCTGGATCGGACACTTCGATATCTGGAACAAGGAAGGCGTCGTGCTCTTCCGCAACTCGCACCTCCTCACCGGCGGCGCCGAGGTCAGCCCGCAGCAATGCGAAGCGCTCTTGCGCTCGGCCACCGATAGCTGCGATCTTTACTACCAGGCATTCCAGTTCGTCGTGTGGGCGGGCAAATCCGCCGCCGACGCGCTGAGCCATGTGATGTTCGAGACCGTAGGCGAAGCGTGACACAATCCATGACGGCCGTCGGCCCGGTGATGCTCATCGGGGCCGGCAAGATGGGCGCCGCGTTGGCGCGCGGCTGGCTGGACGGCGGCCTTGCGCCCAGCAACCTCGTGGTCGTCGACCCGCATCCGGGCGAAGCCGCCAAGGCGCTCGCCGAGGACTACGGCCTCACCCTCAATACCGAGCCTCTGGGCCTGCAACCCAATGTGCTCGTCATCGCGGTCAAGCCGCAGGTCGTCGATCCGGTCCTCGAAGCGCTGCGGCCCGTCGTCGGGCCGCAGACGCTCGTTCTCTCCATCGCCGCGGGCATCGGTATCGAGCGTCTGAGCAAAGGGCTCGGCACCGACCGGATTGTGCGGACCATGCCCAACACGCCCGCGCAGATCGGCAAGGGAATGACCGGAGCCGTCGCCGGACCGGGCGTCGGGGCCGCCGAGAAACGGACGGTCGATGCATTGCTGGGAGCGGCCGGCAAGGTCGCGTGGTTCGAGAGCGAAGGCGACCTCGACGCGGTGACCGCCGTCTCCGGCTCGGGACCGGCCTACGTCTTCCACCTCGTCGAGGCGCTAGCGGAAGCCGGCCGTCGGCAGGGCCTTTCCGAAGCGGCGGCGATGCAACTCGCGCGCCAGACCGTCATCGGCGCGGCCGCGCTGATGGAAGCCGATCCGGCGAGCGCGGCGAGGCTGCGCGAGAACGTGACCTCCCCCAACGGCACCACGGCGGCGGCGCTTGCCGTGCTGATGGGCGAGCCGGGCCTCACCGACCTCGTCGACCGGGCGGTCGATGCCGCGCGCAAGCGCAGCGAAGAGCTCGGCCGCAGCTAACGCAGCACCCGGCGCCGGTCGCCGGCTTTCAGCAGATGCGCGCGGATCGAGGCGATCCATGACGTCCAGTATCCCTTGCCCATCTGGCGGAAGATCTCCTGTGCCCCATCGAGTGCAACGTGCCCGGCCATGGCCTCGGCCGGGTCTCCGGTCAGCCGATGGTTCGACAGATGCACGATGGCAAGATTCGCCTGCGTCAGCGCCCACGCCTGCGGCGCATCGGCTCTGGTGCGTACGAGCAGCGCGGACTCAAGATGGCGGCGCGCCAGCTCGAAGGCCGCTGCAGCCTGTGCCGGATCGGTTTCCCTCTGCCCGATAAGACACATGGCGACACCGAGATTGTGCTCGATACCCGCACGCTCGATTCCCCCGGCTCCCATTGAAATGAGCTGCCGATATTCGATGACGGCTTCGACGAGAAGGCCGGCGTCATCGTTGCGCAGCGCCATGGCGGCAAGCCGGTCTGCTCGCTTGCTACGTTCAGCATCGAGCTGGCCGGAGCTGCCGGCTTCCGCCGGCCGCATCAGTGACTCCCATGACATGCCGCCCTGCCCCCCGCTGGCGTCCCGGCGCCGCCCCGCACCGGTCTCGATCAATCGATGCTGCTAGAAAGTGCCCACTACAACCGCTCGGTGAGCTTGAGGCGATCGAGCAATCCGCGATCCTCGGGCTCGACCATGCCGACGAAGAAGCGGCGTACGATCCGGCCAGCGTCCGGCGGCAGCGCGGCGATGGCCGCGTCGATCCGGCTGGCTTGCGTCTCCGAAAGCGTCTCGAACAGCGCGCGGCCCTTCTGAGTCGCATGGAGCAGGCGCTGCCGCCGGTCTGCATCGCCCATCTTCTGCTCGATATAGCCGTTGTCGATCAGCTGGCGCAGAACGCGCGCCAGGCTCTGCTTGGTGATCTTGAGGATATCGAGGAGGTCGGCGACGGGCATGCCCGGCTTCAGATTGACGAAATAGAGCACCCGATGATGCGCCCGCCCGAAGCCCTGGCGGGCGAGGAGCGCATCGGCGTCGCCCACGAAGTCCCGGTAGGCAAAGAAGAAAAGCCCCATGACGTCGAGGGGCATTTCCGGGTACGCGCCGGAGCCGGAATTTATGTCAGCCTTGTTGACATTTATTTTGGTTACTGCCATTGTCCGCCTATCAGCAACGCCCGCGATTGTTATCCCAAAGCCATTCTGGTTTGCCAAGGGCTCGAGGCATGGGGCATGATCGGGTTAGACCCTATCCGGCGCTGACCGGACAATGAATGATCGGGAGAGGATCGATGGCAGGCCTGCCGATGGACCAGCGCGATGGCTGGATCTGGTTCGATGGTGAACTGGTGCCCTGGAAGGACGCCAGGATTCACGTACTGACCCATGGGCTGCATTATGCAAGCAGCGTGTTCGAGGGCGAGCGCGCCTATGGCGGCGAGATCTTCAAGTCGCGCGAACACACCGAACGCCTGATCGCGTCGGGCAAAACGCTCGACTTCACCATTCCCTGGTCGGTCGACGAGATCGAGGCGGCCAAGCGCCTGGTGCTGGAAAAGAACGGCCTCGTCGATTCCTATGTCCGCCCGGTCGCCTGGCGCGGCTCGGAAGAGCTTTCCGTTCCCGCCCGCAACAACAAGGTGCACCTGGCCATCGCCGCCTGGGTGTGGCCGAGCTATTTCTCGGTCGAGGAAAAACTCAAGGGCATCCGCCTCGAATGGTCGAAATGGCGTCGCCCGGCGCCCGAGACCATTCCGTGCAAGGCCAAGGCCGCCGGCCTCTACATGATCTGCACCCTCTCCAAGGATGCAGCCATGGCCAACGGCTACGCCGACGCGCTGATGCTCGACTATCGCGGGTTCGTGGCCGAGGCGACGGGCGCCAACGTCTTCTTCGTCAAGGGCAAAGAAATCCACACCCCCCTGCCCGACTGCTTCCTCGACGGCATCACCCGCCGCACGGTGATCGGGCTGGCCAAGGCCGGCGGCTACACCGTCATCGAGCGGCACATCAGCCCGGAAGAGCTCGGCAAGTTCGACGAGTGCTTCCTCACCGGCACCGCCGCCGAGGTGACGCCGGTGTCGCTGATCGGCGACTACCGCTTCACCCCCGGCGAAGCCTGCCGCGCCATGATCGACGCCTATTCGCGCGAAGTGCAGCCCAAGCGCGCAGCGGCGGAATAACAAGGCGGAAAACCCCTTCTCGTGGAGGCCGGGCCAGGTGCCCGGCCTTTTCGTTTCGGGAGTGTGGCATGGGCGTGATGGGGCGGGGATAAATTTGTGAGGGAGCACAATGCTTCCCAACCCCCGTGTGTCATCCCGGCGAAAGCCGGGACCCAGTAAACACCAGCCAAGCGGTTCTCTCGCAGAAGCATCCCACCCACCGGGTGGAAGTTGCTCTGCCAACTCGCTCGGTCAGCGTGTACTGGGTCCCGGCTTTCGCCGGGATGACAGCCGGTGGGTGGGTGGCGCCTAAGTGCCTGACCGCTTGTGCTATCCCACTGTCTCCGTTACTGCCCCCACCTCTCCCGCGCCTCATCATCCTCGGCCTTCGCCTCGACCCACCTCTCCCCGGTGGGCGTCACTTCCTTCTTCCAGAACGGCGCATCGGTCTTGAGGTAGTCCATGAGGAACTCGGCGCCGCGGAAGGCGTCTTCGCGGTGGGGAGCGGCGGTCATCACCTGCATGATCGGCTCGCCGGGCACGAGGCGCCCGTGGCGGTGGATGACGGTCGCGTCGAGGAGCGAGAAGCGTGAAGCGGCCTCGGCAAGGATCGCGGTGATCTGGGCTTGCGCAAGGTCCACATAGCATTCGAGCTCGAGGGCGAGGATGGGGTCCTCCGCCTTCGAGCGCACGATCCCGGTGAAGGTGACGGCCGCGCCGGCGCCCTGCGTGCGGGCGATGAAGGCGTTAGCCTCAGCGCCCGGATCGAAGGGCTCGCTGGTGACGCGCACGTCCATCTTCACCCTCCGGTCATCGGCGGGAAAAACGCGACAACCTCTGCCCCCGCAACCGGTGTCTCGTGGGTCGCGAGCTTGCCGTCGACGGCGGCGCGGATGAGGTGGCGCTTGGCGAAGGCGAGTTCGGCCGCCTCGTCCTCAGCGGCGAGCCAGCCGATGAGATCGCCGACGGTCGCGACCTGGGCGGGCGGGGAGACCTCCTCCTCGCCCTTGTTCAGCCGCTCGCGCAGCCAAGCGAAATAGAGGACCTTCATTTCTCCTCGCCTGAGAGGTGCGGCCAGGACGCGGCAAAGTACTGGATGCCGGTCCACACCGTAATGGCGCCGGCGAGCCAGAGGATGACATCGCTGGCGAGCCGCAAATTGGGGAGAATGCCTTCGAGAAAGATGACGATGATGGCGACGAGCTGGATCGTCGTCTTCCACTTGGCCAACCGGCTGACCGGCAGCACCACCTGGGCATTGCCGAGGAACTCGCGCAGGCCCGGAATGAAGAACTCGCGAAAGAGGATGGCCATCACCGGCACCAGGTCGAGGGCCGACAGGCTTCCGTCCCAGGCGAGCGCCGTCAGCACGAGGCCGACGAGGAGCTTGTCGGCGATGGGGTCCAGCATGCGTCCCAGCGGCGAGACCTGGTTGAAGCGGCGCGCGATGAAGCCATCGACCCAATCGGTCCCCGCCGCCACGGCAAAGATGATGACGGCGACGACCCGCATGCCGATGTCGCCGGTGGTCAGGAGCCAGACGATCACCGGTATCGTCGCGATGCGGGCGACGGTGATGACATTGGGGACGGTGAGATTGCGGGCGCGCGTCATGGGCGGAGACAACAGGATTGGGATCACCGGGTCAAGCGGCAGGCGTGCACGGATGCCGCCCGGCCTTGCGGCCTCGCGGTTCCTCCTCAAGTCTCCCGCTTGCTGCGGGCTAACGGCGCGGGGCGGACATTGGCCTCGAGCCTTACTAGTAAAAAGGGAGGCTTTCGTCCGCCCCGCGCATCCGGATGGTGGGTCTTTGCCGGTTGGATTACCGCCAGGGGCTTTCCGACCTGCCTTGACCCGCCAGGCCCACTAACGAGCCAGCCCCCCGTAGCTGGGGGTGACGGGCGCGGGGGCGGATGGCTACGTAGCCGCCTCCCGGCAAAACAGGTGCGGAGTCGGCCGCCCGGCTCGCTCCGGCTCGGGACCCTGCGGGGCGACCCCCGCTGACCCGGACCCTCCCGCCGGCGTTTCGTCGACACCGCGTCGTGCGGGAGGTGGGAGTGAGTATGGGGCAGGTGCGAGGGTGCGGGGATAAGTTCCCGCTTTCTCTGCCGGATCAATGGGTTGGGCACTGCCTCCCCTCCCCCTTGAGGGGAGGGGTCGGGGG
>NZ_JZEX01000043.1 GCF_000969415.1 Devosia geojensis
AGGCTCGGCGGCTCACCGATTCACCCCCACCCTCATTCCCTCCCCTCAAGGGGGAGGGAGGCGCAGGAGCCGTCCACTCTGCTAAAGACCAAGATGAGCTAGTCCTCGTAGACGAGCCCGAATGTCCGCTTGCCCCTCCAGACCACGCGGCACTGCTCGATGCGGTGCCTGAAGAGCATGTAGAACTCATCCGGCAGCTCGGTATCGTCGCCAAGCCTGATCCTGGCGCCGAACGCGGACGCGTCCAGCACCTCGGCCGCCAGATGCGTCTGCCCGCCGTCGACCACGACCAGCGCCTCCATGCGGTGCCTATACCGGCGATATCTGCGATTCTCGGCGGCGGTTTTCATGCTGCGAGCAGTGCGCCGCCAATGGCTGAGAACCGCTGAACGGAATTGGTAGAATTCGATGGGCTCTCGAAGCAAAAAAGGGCCCCGGTCTCCCGGAGCCCCTTCATGGCAACCGCTGCGATGGGCGTCAGCCGCGCACCTGCTCGTCGCAGGTGATGCTCACCCCGTTGGCGTCGATGTCGAGCTGCACGTCATAGGCGGCCGAGCCGCCCAGCATCACCTTGCCGAGCGTTGCGGGCTTGCCGGCCTCGAGCGAGAACCCGCCCCCCTGGCGCACGTTCGAATTGCCGGACGAACCGGCGCTGCGCACCTCGAGGCTGTAGGAGCCGCTGACGGCTGCGTCAGCCAGCGCGACCGCTTCGATCTCGAGCATCCGGCCCGAGGGATTGACGTCGATGGCGCAGGTGAGCGGTCCCTTGCTCTGGGTCCCCTCACCCCCGCCGATTGCGAATGCCGCGCCGCCGAGCCCGAGAAGCACGGGAAGGGCGAGGACGGCAAGGCTGTGTTTCCTCTTCATCGTCATGTCTCCTGGTCTGCCCGGAAATGGGACGAAGGCCGAGGGGAGCCGGGCGCTCCACTCGGCCATCGCATCCGCCCGACAGGGTCCTACGGGCAGACCTGGACGAAGGCGGCGGTGTTGCCGGCCCCGTTCTGAGCGACGTTGGCGTTGCAGTCGTTGCCGACCTGGACGCCCGCGGCGACGTTGCCGTTGCCATCCTGGGTCAGGATCGCGTCGTGGTTCGAGCCGAACTGGCCGACGCCGGCCGAGTTGTAGTCGCCGTTCTGGTGGGTCTCGGCTTCGTTGTTCCAGCCTTCCTGGCCGACGGCGGCCGTGTTGCCGTCGCCGAACTGCTGGGTGACGACGTCGTTGAAGACGCCATCCTGGAAGACGCCGATCAGGTTGTTGTTGCCGACCTGGCCGCCGCCGGCGGTGTTGCCGAAACCGTACTGGTCGATCCAGATGTCGTTGCCGGCCATGGCGGGAGCCGACGCGAAAGCGACGGAAGCTGCGATGGCGATGGAGGCGATGAGCTTAATGGTCATTTGGTCTCTCCTGTCTGAAGCGGTCCCTCGAACCGCGTGTTGCCGATGGACAGGAGGTGTAGCGGGGCCGTCCGGAACCGGCCCTGAACCCGCTATTCAGATTGCATTCACTCTCGTGGCGGGGCCGTGGAAGCGCGCACCACAAGCTCGACGGGCAGCGTCACCCGGTGCACCTGCCCGTCGTCCTCGAGGATGGCCTTGACCGCCTGCCGCCCGATCTCGGCGATGGGCTGGGCCATGGTGGTCAGCGCCGGATCGCAGAACGCGGCCTCGGGAATGCCGTCGAACCCGATGACCGACACGTCCTGCGGCACCCGCAGCCCCCTCTCCTGCAGCCGCTCGATGGCGGCGAGCGCCAGCCGGTCCGACATGGAGAGGATCGCGGTCGGCGGTTCGGGCAGCGACAAGAGATAGTCCACCGCCTCGCGCGCCGTTCTCTCCTCGCCCTTGGTCTCGTAGATGGGGACGGAGTCGGTGTCGATCCCGCGCTCCTTCAGCACCTCGAAATAGCCCGCGACGCGCGAGCGCGAGTCCGAGTAGATCGCCGTCGGCACCTCGGCGAACGGCACCGGGCCCGAGCGATCGTCGAAGAAAGGCATGGCGAGCACGCCGTAGCGCCTGTGGCCGAGATCGGCCAGGTGCCGCGCCGCCTGCCGTGCGCCCTCGAGGTTGTCGACGCCGATGGCCGAGATCGACGGGTCGTTGATGCCGAGCTCGAGCGCGACGAACGGCAGCTGCCGCTCGCGGGTCAGTTCCACCAGCCGTGGCCCGCCCTCGACGCAGAAGAGGATGAACCCGTCGACCAGCGCGCTCTGGATGTTCCAGGCGAGCTTCTCGTCGTTCGCCGCCGAAACCAGCGAAATGCCCGCCCCATGGGCGTCGCACAGCTCGGTGATGCCCTCCATCACGACCCGCGCGAACGGGTCCTCGAAGAAATAGGAGAGCGGCTCGGCGGTGGCGACGCCAATGGCATTGACCTTGCCGGCGCGCAGCAGCCGGCCCTTGGGATCGGGCCCCGTGTAGCCGAGCTCCTTGGCCGTCGCCAGCACGCGCTCGCGCACCTCGTCGCGCACCACCTCCGGCCGGCTGAACGCGTTGGAAGCGGTGCCCTGCGACACCCCCGCGGCCTTGGCCACGTCCGCCAGCTTCACCGCGCCCTTCGCCATATCGGCTCCTTTCACCACGTTTCTCCGGGCGCCTTTCCTTCATATCGGGAAGAAAAGGCTTTGCGCCATCAGGCCGCACCCGCCGCCACCCAATGCCCTAGCCGGCGATCGGGACGACCAAAACGGCTACCGCTCCCATGTTATATAGCACGCTTTTGTATCGGTTCAAATTTCGCTTGACTCCAACGCTCAGAGGCGTATCTTTGAATCGGTTCAAGGGAGCAGTCCGCTTCCGGATTGAACCGATTCAATCGCTAAGTGCAGGAGAGATCGAAATGATTCCCGCGAGCTATCTTTTCAAGGACGTGTATCGGCGCGAATGGCTGGACCCGGAGGTCGAGGCCGATAGGGTCGCCGCCAGCCACCGCAGCGGGCGTGGACGCACCATGCTGAGCCGCCTCGGCGTGTTCATGCGCCACCTCTTTGCCCCGGCCGACCGGCCGCAGCACGACTGGACCCGCACCCCCGCCGAGTAAGTCCGATGCCAAGTTCACCCTGTCGACCACCCGCCCGCCCGAACGCCTCGAGAAGGCGCTTCGGGCGGGTTCCGTCATAGGGCCGGAAGAGCACATCGTCCCGCAATCCGGCGCTCCCTATACACTTCCCCATAGCCCTGCGTAGCCGCCAGCATCAGCGCGGGTCGCCGAGACAGAGATCGTCGACGATGCCGCTGAACGTTCCTGCGCATCCAGCCACCCCTCGCGTTTGGCACCCCTCCCTTCTCCCCTTGTGGGAGAAGGTGCCCGAAGGGCGGATGAGGGGTAAGGGATATCGCCATGAGCGCTGGCGTACGCGGCAGCATCGCAGACCCCTCACCCTGATTTTTCCGCTGAACGCGGAAAACTCTGTCCCTCTCCCACAAGGGGAGAGGGTAGCCGGGCAAAACACCTGGCGCGGGGGATATCCTATTCGCTCGCCAGCGCCGCCCGCTCCTCCTCGGTGCTCATCGGCGCGCCGGCGCCGATGGCCGAAAGATAGCTCTCCAGCACCGGCAGCGAGGAGGCCGGGCGGTAATCCCCGTCCTCTCCCGGAATGGCCAGCGCCATTTCGACCTGCCATACGTCGGCGGGCCGGCAGGCGACGGCAAGCGCCGCCGTTTCGCCCATCAGCTCGAACTCGCGGCAGAGCCGCCCCGCTTGGTCCTCGAAGCTGGCGATGGGCAGGAACCGCGTCCCGTCCGCCAGCACCGCCTCGCCGCCCGAGGGAATGGTGCCGATGAGATCGGCAAGCGCCCCCTCCACCGGCCCGGTGGCGACAAGCGGCCGATCCTCGCCACCGCCCTGCCCCAGAAAATATCCGACGGGCCCGGCAACGACACACGCGATCGCCGCTGCTGCCGCCATGCCCTGCCACGAGCCGAACGCCACGCGCCGGCGCAGCGGCACCACCTTGCCGCCCTCGGCCGCGGCGATCGCCGCCTCGACGTTCTGCCGCAGCTTTCTCGGCACCGGCACCTGCGCCAACGGCCTGTAGACGGCGCGCGCCAGGTCCTTGCCCATCACCAGCGCATCGAGCCGCGCCGCGAGGTCCGCGTCGGCCTCGATATCGGCCGCGACCTGCGAGAACAGCGGCTCTTCCAGGGCGCCGTCGGCGAAGGCCATCAGGGTTTCGTCGTCATAGGTGCGGTTCATCGAATCTCCTCAAAGCAGCCGGCCGCGGTCCACGCCGACCTCTTCGGCAACCCGTTTGCGCGCCCGCGCCAGCCGGCTCATCACCGTACCGATCGGCAAGTCAAGCATTTCGGCCGCCTGCCGGTAGCTGAAGTCCTCGACGCAGACGAGCAGCATCAGCTCGCGCTGATCCCCCGGCAGCCGGTCGATGGCCGCCATCGCATCGGCGAGCAGCAGGCGCCGCTCGGGCACCTGCTCGCCTTCCACGGCGACGAGATCGGCCCGCTCGCTGACCTCAAGTTCCTCGCCGCGCGTCCGCTGCCGGCGCAGCCGGTCGTACCAGGCGTTGCGCAGCACCCGGAACATCCAGGCATCGAGCGGCACGTCCCCGGCAAGGCTGCCCGGATGCGCCAGCGCCCGTTCGCAGGCGGTCTGCACCAGCTCGTCGGCGACGTCCGCCACCCGGCAGAGCGCGATGGCATAGCGGCGCAGCCGCGGCAGCAATTCGATGAGCCTGGGGCCGATAGCGGTGGTCATGGACGCTCCTTTGCCCATGAAGACGTGCGCCGCGCGGTCTTATTCCCGTCCCGTCGAATTTTTCAGGCCCTCCGGATCGTACCGGACGTACCCCCCTCCCATCCTCCCCCGCAAGGGGGGAGGTGTCGCATCGTGCTCGTGGCAGCATCTCACTCTTTACACAGGGCCAGCACCTCCCCCCTTGCGGGGGAGGATGGGAGGGGGGTCTAGTATGCCCGACGGAATAAACCTTCCCACCAAACGTAAAGTGCCTGTCCGTCACCGCATGAAAGGATAATCACCCCATGCGCAAGCCGCCCGCCAGCCTGCCGCTCTACCTGCTCCTCGCCCTCGCCGCCCCGCTCGTTCTCGAGCCCGCGCATCCCTTGGGCATTTCGGCGGCCCTTGCCGACGACGATGATGACGATGGCGGTGACGATGACGACGATGACGGCGGCTCCTGGTCAGGCGGCGACGATGATGACGACGACGGCTTCTGGGGCGGCGACGATGACGACGACCGCCCGCGCGCCGCCCCGGTGGTGCGCGCGCCCGCTCCCCCGCCGCCACCGCTCCTCACCCAGGCGCCTGACGAGATCGTGGTCGACAGCCTCGGCGACGACGATCTTGCGCGCCTTGAGGCCGAGGGCTTCCAGGTGATTTCGCGCGACGACGATGACGACGGCCGCCTGACGCTCCTGCGCGTGCCCGGCGGCGTGGATGTGCCCGGCGCTCTTGCAGCCGTCGCCGGGCTCGTGCCCACCCTCGCCGCCGCCCCCAACAGCTACTACCGCAACCAGGCCGTGCCGGACGGGTGCGATGCGGCGATCTGCGAGGCCTGGCAGGCCGTCGCCTGGCCGCCGGCGCAGGTCAACGGCGCCTGCCACTTCGCTCCCCACATCGGCATCGTCGACACCGGCGTCAACCTCGAGCACGACATGCTGCGCGATGCGCAGGTGACGGTCGAAACCCTGGGCAGCGCCGGCGCTGCGCCGTCCGGCGAACGCCACGGCACGGCGGTCGTTGCCATGTTCGTCGGCGATGCCACCGGCCGGGTGCCGGGCCTCGCCCCCGCCGCGCAACTCTTCGTCGTCGATCCCTTCGGCAATGCCGACGGGGACGAGCGCGCCGATACCGTCAGCCTCGTTTCCGCCCTCGACCGCATGGTCGAGACCGGGGTGGACGTCATCAATCTCAGCCTCGCCGGCCCCGATAATCCGCTGCTCGCCGCCGCCGTCGCACGGGTCGACGCCGCCGGCATCCCCATCGTCGCCGCCGTCGGCAATGACGGCCCCAACGCCGGCCCCGTCTACCCCGCCGCCTACCCGCAGGTGATTGCAGCCACCGCCGTCGATGCGGAGGGCCGCATCTACCGCCGCGCCGTGCAGGGCGAGCACGTGCACTTCGCCGCCCCCGGCGTCGAGATCGCCACCGCCGCCTCGATCAGCGGCGTGCGCCCGCAGACCGGCACGTCCTTTGCCGCCCCCTTCGTCACCACCGCCATCGCCGCGGGCCTTGCCCGCAACGGCGAAGAGAGCGTCGCCCCGGTGGTCGAGGCGCTGGCCCGCGACAGCATCGACCTCGGCGATCCCGGCCGCGATCCCGTCTATGGCTGGGGGCTGGTGCAGATACCGAGCCCGTGTTGAGCCCCTTGCCCTCTCCCCTTGTGGGAGAGGGACAGATTTTCCGCGTTCAGCGGAAAATCAGGGTGAGGGGTCTGCGAGGCTGCCGAGAACACGGGGGGTGGGACAGCATCGCAGACCCCTCATCCGCCCTTCGGGCACCTTCTCCCACAAGGGGAGAAGGGAAGGCGCTTACCGCTGCGCCCGCGCGAACTTGCGATACCACCCGGTGCTCGCGATGGTATTGCGGAACACCCGCAGCCGCCCCGCCGTATCCGCCGCCGTCTCGGCCCGCGCCACCATCTCCAGCGCCGTCGCCTCCCGCTTGAACGGAATGACCTGGACCATCGGCGTGCCCTTCTCCAGCTCGTAGAGCCCCTCGGCGGCGTGGACGAAGAACGGGAAATGGATCGGCGCGACATAGGTGTCGGTGTCGACCACCCCGGCCGCCGGCTCGAAGATCGGGTCCGGCCGGTTGAGCGCGGGCAGGAAGAGGCAACTCCAGCCCGGCGGCGTGCGGATCGTCCAGTAGTTGTGGAACTTGCAGGGCGGCGACGGGCTGGCCGGATGCCCGGTCACCTGGTGCGTGCCGTGGTTGCTGACCATCGTCTTGTCGAAGTCCCAGCCGGCGGTGACCGTTGCGCCGCCGTCGCGGATCTCGAGCCGCACCGTTGCCGCCAGCGGCAGGATGAACCCAGTCGTCATCGCATCGATGAACGGCATGCAGCGCTTGACGGTCAGGCCCGTGTCGCCCGTGCCGTATTTGGTCTTGTCGACGGCCGGCAGGCGCTTGAACCACTCGGGCATGTGCGTCTTGGCCGGCGCCGGCGGGGCGATCACGCCCTCGTCCTCGGGGGCGCACAGGAATTCGATCGTTGGTGACTTGCGGGCGAACATGGCGGAACTCCTCGGGTTTTCCTCACCCGAAGACGCGCCGCGCGCCGCCTTATTCCGTTTTGCCGGGAATAACCCTGCCGCCCGAACGTCTGATGCCATGAGGACCGCGTGTCCTCGATGGGCGTGTCGCCCGAAACCCGAAAGGAAGGACTTTCCCCAATGGCAAAGACGATCACCATCACCACCCTGGCCGTCGCCGGCCTCATGGCGGCCAGCCCCGCCTCTGCCCTGACGCCGCCCGGCGCTCCCGCCGAGCCTGCGCCTCAGGTTGTCGACGACGCACACCTGCTCGTCGCCGACAGCCGCTACGACGGCAACAAATGGCTGGACTACCGCGATGGCCGCTGGGTCGAACGCGGCAGCTGGAGCTATGCGTCGAACTCGAACTCGAATTCGAACTCGAACAGTTCCTCGAACTCGAGCTCCAACAGCTCGTCCAATTCGAACTCGAACAGTTCGTCCAACTCCAGCTCCAACAGCTCGTCGAACTCGAATTCGAACAGTTCCTCGAACTCCAGCTCGAACTCCAACTCGAATTCGAGCTCGAACAGCTCCTCCAATTCGAGCTCCAACAGCTCGTCCAACTCCAGCTCGAACAGTTCCTCGAATTCGTCTGACGACGACGATTGAGCCGTTCGCGCTGAGGCTTCCGGGACACCTGCCCCGCGGTTCCGGAAGCCGCCTGTGCAACCGGTTCCCTCTCTCCCTGGGGGAGAAGGGAGCTCCGCGCAGATGCCCTCTAAATCCCCACGCCCTCGTCCCGCGCCAGCATCACGCCGTGCACCCGCCAGCCCTCCGGCTCCTCGCGCATCTGGAAGATGGCGGTATAGAGGGCCTGCTCGGGTCCCACGATCAGCACCACCTGCAGCGCGCCCTGCTCGCCCATGCGCTCGAACTCCCCGAAGGTATGCGAGCGCGATTGCAGGAGGGGGCCGTAGCCGGCGGCGAGCACGGCGAGATAGAATACGTCCGGATCGTCGAACTGCGCCTTGAATCCTGCTCCGGCGAGCGCCAGCGCTCCCGCGCTATCCTCGGCGCGGAAGGCTTCGATCTGGCTGGTGATGACGGCTTGCCAGGGCATGCCCTTCTCCTCCTGGCCGGTGGCGCCGGCAAGAGCGAGAAGGCTGAAGACGAGTACGGCCAGGAGCCGCATTTCGTGCCTCCCAGGCGGCGAACGTTAAGGCGCGTTAAGCAAGCGCCACAGTTCCGCCGCCAAATCGTACGCGCTTTTCCCTTTGCGGCACAAACTCCATCCGCATTCGGCTGGTTCTCTGATGGCCAGCGTAACGAGTACTGCCGATCCCCATGCAACTAGCTATTACGTCCAAGCCGCGCAAAAGTTTCATCCGCTATGCGTTTGCCACGTTTGCCTTGATGCTTGTCGGCGTCGTCGCGGCCCTTGCCGCCGGCGTCACCCCCGCCAAGGCCGCCACGTTCGTGCATCGCCCCGATGCCCAGGTGCTGGTCTTCATGGCTCCGCTGACGCTTCTCTTGCTTGCCATGCTTTTCGAGGTCGCCCGCATCGTCCTGCGCGGCGCTCTCCCGGCGCAGGCCCCCACGCGCCGGCCCCCTCGCCGCCCCTGGTCTCCAGGCCGCGGCGAGGGCTGAGTTTCCCCAACGGTCCGTTTTTCCTCACCGAGAGCACTCGAGGGCCGGTTCGCCGGCCCTTTCTTTTTGCCGATGCACAAAAAGAAGGCCCCGTCACGGGGCCTTCCGCATTGGCGTTGCCGTGGAGGCTACTCGTCGGCGCGCTTCTGATCGATCAGGTCGCCGACGTTCTCGAATTCGTCGGGATAGGCGTCGACGATGTCCTTGGGGTTGCCGGCGGCAAGGCCGTTATCGCGGTCCCGCAAGTACTGGAACATCTCGCCGGCATTCCTGTGCACGGTGCCGTCCTTCAGCACCATTTCCTTGGGGCCCTGCGCCTGGGCAGGCACAAGGCCGGCGAGGGAGAGGGTAGCGACGGTTGTAATGAGAGCTATGGTCTTCATAGCCAAATCTCCGGAGTTGGCGGTTTCGTCACCTGGTCTACCCTCCCCCGCTTACGGGGCAGCCAGCGCCAAGACCTAACCGAGCGATGGTGGCCGAACTGTGAATCTCCGGATCACAAAGATCGCCGCCCGTTCAGCGCCGGCCGCGGCCCATGCAACCATCGGCCTATTGTGACGATTGCTGATGAGGCGCAGACTGGAACCGGGGGCGCAAGGAGGAGGAAATGTACGTCGACGCCATCCTTCAATCCAAGGGCGTAGTGGTCCACACCCTGCCCGAGGCCGGACGCCTTGCCGATGCGGTCGAGACGCTCAACCGCCACAACATCGGCGCCGTGGTCATCACCGGCGTAGGCGACAGTGTGGTCGGTATCCTTTCCGAACGCGATATCGTGCGCCACCTCGGCGACGATCCGGCCGGAGCGCTCGATCTGCCCATCGCCGCGGTCATGAGCAAGCGCGTCGCCACCTGCACGCGCGACACCACCGTCGCCGAGGTCATGGAGCGCATGACCAACCTGCGCGTGCGCCACATGCCGGTCGTCGAGGATGGCGAGCTCATGGGCATCATCTCCATCGGCGACGTGGTCAAGCGCAAGATCGAGGAAACCGAGCTCGAAGCGGCGGCGCTGCGCGAATACATCGCGTCCTAGGCCGAGGAATCCATAGCCAAACGTAGCAACCGCCGTCGCGGCGAAAGCGATGCCGAGCGCTTCGAGCTGCAGTCTCCGCTGCATCTCGTCGAGCCGGCGCAGTTGACGCACGATCCCCCAGCACACCGCCAGAGCCGGGATCATCGGCACCAGCGAGAGCGCCACCTGAGCAGCACTTGGCTGGCGCGCGAGTTCCTCGCGCCGTGGGTGCGGGTGATTTCTTCAATGCCGAAAATGGGGTAGTCTCTGCGCCGCAATCGAGGGAGTTGCACCATCATGACCGTCCGCCGTGTCCTGTGCGCCGTCCTGGCCGCCGCCGTCGTCGCCATCGTTCCGCTTCTCGCCGTCTCCGCCCACGCCGCCGACTATGACCGCGCCGATCTCTATCGGGCCGATGGCTTCGCCCGCGAGGGCACGCCCGGCTGGGCGCTGGTCGATCTTGCCCTGCGCGAAGGGCCGGGCGTCGCCTATGCCGTCACCGGCGCCGTCATTCCCGAGGACTCGCGCATCGCGGTGCTGCGCTGCGCCCCGCGCTGGTGCCTGGTGCGCAAGGGTCACGCCCACGGCTGGACCTCGCGCAGCGCCGTCGGGTTCGGACGCTATCCGCTGGGCCCCTTCGAGGGCGGCGGGGTCAACTATGCCTCGGGTGGCCCGGGCCAGGTCTGCTTCTTTGAAGGCGCCCATTATTCGGGGCGCTCCGCCTGCTTCAAGTCCGGCGTCAACATCCATGACCTCAAGCTCATGGGGCTCGACAACCGCTACGTCTCCGTCTCGGTGGAGGGGAACGTGTCGGCCTCCGTCTGCCGCGACCGCAACTTCCAGAGCTACTGCACGCGCATCGTCACCTCGACGCCGGTGCTGAACACCTTCCTTGCCGGCAAGGTCTCCTCGATCCGCATCCATTGAAGGTTCGGGGGAGCGCTCAGGCGCTCTCCCACCTGAACTTCCCGTTCACCACCGGTTCAACCGCCCGCCCCTCTCATCGCCTTCGGAACACGGAACGCATCGTTCCGGCAGCAACCAGGGGATTTGAGGATGAACAGCTATCGCAGACTTGCCGTCGCGGCGCTCGCCGTCGCCGGCCTTGCTTCCACCGCCGCGCACGCGGATGACGTCATCATTATCCAGCCCGGCACCGGCGGGTATGGGGTCGAGGTCGATCCGAGCCTCTTGGCGCACTGGTCCGAGCCCGAACCCGAACGCGATGCCGCGGTCTGCTTTTACACCGGCAAGCAGTTTACCGGCCAAAGCCTCTGCGTGCCGGCCGGCACCGGCGATCCCGTCCTGCGCAGGTGGAACGACAGGATTTCCTCGTTCGAGGTCTTCCGCGGCGCATCGGTGACCGTCTGTACGGACCCGTGGCTTGAGGGCTATTGCACCACCTACACCCACCATCGCGCCGTCCTCAGCCACGACGACGACGATATCTCGTCCTTCGAGGTGCACTGAACGTTCGGGGGCCCCGAACCCGTTGTCCGGGGTCCCGTCTCACGCCGTCTCCAGCACCCGCGCCCGGCCGGCGATGACTTTCCCTCCGGATGCGGGCGTGACCGCGACGCGCAGCGACGGGCGCTCGAGGTCGGACCACGCCGCCTCGACCGTCAGCACGCCGACGGCGACACCCTCGGAGGTGACGACGAATATCCGCTGCACGCGGGTTTGCGCCAGGGTCTGCGCCGCGTCTTCCGCCTCCCCCGTTCGAGGTTCCATCCATGCCGCCGGAACTCCGGCGATCATCGTTCTCTTTTTCTCCAGCATCTCACCCTCCTTGGGTTGAAACCGGCAAGCCGGTCCCGTGGCGCGAAGCGACATGCCCCGCGCCGGTTGCGATAAACTCCGTGATTTCAGTGCCTTACATGGCGCGGAACAGCGTCATGTAGGGCTGGCTGACGCTCAGCCGTTCCGGCCGCGTCTTGAGCTTCAGTATTCCCTTGCCCGTCTCGTCCCGGCTGACCGAGGCGACGGCCTTGAGGTTGACGATGGTCGAGCGGTGCACCTGCTTGAAGAGGTTGGGATCGAGCTCGGCGATGAGCTCGCGCAATGGCTTCCTCAGCAGCATCTCGCCCTCGGCGGTCATGGCCACCGTGTACTTGTTGTCGGCCCGGAAATAGGCGACGTCCTCGACCATCAGCAGCCGCGTCTCGCTGCCCGCGCTCGCCGTGATCCAGGTCAGCGGCGCCGCGCCTGCCTGCAGCGTGCCGAGCAGCCGCGAAAGCCGCGACAGCGCCTCGGCATCCGCCTGCCCGCCGATCCTGCTCTTCAGCCTCTCGACCGTCGCCCTCAGCCGCTCGCGATTGACGGGCTTGAGGAGATAATCCACCGCCCCCTTCTCGAAGGCGTCGATGGCGTACTGGTCGTAGGCAGTCACGAACACCACCTGCGTTGCCGGCGAGATGTCGATGCTCGCCGCCGCGACGTCGAGCCCGGTCAGCCCCGGCATGCGGATGTCGAGGAAGGCGACATCCGGCTTTTCGCGCGCGATCGCCTCGATCGCCGCCCCGCCGTCCTCGGCCTCGGCGACGACCGTCAGCTCCGGCCAGGCCTCGGCCAGCGCCTCGATGAGCGCCCGGCGCAGCAGTTCCTCGTCCTCGGCCACGACACAGCGGATCATCGCGCCCCCTCCCGTGCCGGCACCGAAAGCGTCGCGGCCACCCCGCTCGGGAAATTGGCCGTCACCGTCAGCCGCGCCCGCTCGCCATAGATGAGCTGCAGCCGGTCGCGCACGTTTCGCAGTCCGATGCCCGTGCCCGAGCTCTGCGCGCTGAACCCCTTGCCGTCGTCGGCGACCGTCACGTGCAATTGCCCATCCTCCATGCGCGCCCGCAACCATACCGTGCCGCCGCCGGGCTTGGATTCGAGCCCATGCTTGATGGCGTTCTCGGCCAGCGTCTGCAGCATCATGGCCGGCAGCACCACCGCCTCCGTGCCCGGCTCGATGTCGAGCTCGACATTGAGCCGGTTGCCCATCCTGACCTTGAGGATGTCGAGATAGGCCCGGGTGCGCTCCAGTTCCGCGCCGAGCGTGGCCATCTGCTCGTCGGTTTTGGGCAGGGAGTTGCGCAGATAGGTGATGAGGTTGCCCAGCATCTCGTCGGCCCGCTCCGGATCGGAACGCACCAGCACCTGCGCGCTCGCCAGCGTGTTGTAGAGGAAGTGTGGTTCGACCTGCGCCGAGAGCAGCCCCAGCCGCGCCTCGGCCAGTTCCTTTTCGGTCTCAGTCTGGCGGGTATGCGCTTCCTCGCGCCGCCGCCGCTCGGTCACCCGGCGCGAGAGCGCGCGGCGGATCGCCTCGCCCGTCTCGTAGTTGCTGGCGTCGTCGACCGACAGCCAGTCGCTCCAGGCGCCGGCGTCCGGCTGACAGACGATCATGACGCTGCTGGTGCCGTCCCCCGGCGCCACCGTCGCCAGCACCAGGTTGTGCTTGGGCGAGAACCAGGTGAGTGGGTTGAGCAACCCATGCCAGCCGCGCAGGAACGGGCTCACCCGCTCGATCCGCGCCCGGGCCGAGAGCGCGCCGGCGGCCGCGTCCAGCTCGACCACATGCGGCAGCTCGCTGACCACCGCCTCGACGATGTCGAAGGCTTCGCCCGCCTCGAACGGAATCTCGATGCGCAGCCGCTGGCGGCTCGAAAGCGCCGCCTTGTCGCGCGAGCCGGCCACCAGCCGCGCCCTGCGCACATGCGAGATCGCCCCGACCAGCACCAGCACCATCACGATGATGACGAAGAGCACCACCCAGGGCGCGCCGCGGCCGAAGAAGTTGATCCCGACGAAGATCGCGATCGTCAGGATGAGCGCCGCCCATGCCAGGAGTTTGCGAAGGACGAAGAGAAAGGCCATCGGTTCGTCGGGTCCGTTGCTTGCTTGGCGGGACCATAACTGAAGCCCGCGGGCCTGTACCGCCCCTTGCGACGAAACCGGCTATCGCGCGACGAACCCCCGGATGGGCGGAGTAAGCAACGCCTTCACGCCTTCTCATACCGCGTCAGCACCGCGCCGGTATCCATCGCCCTGGCTTCCAGGAGCTTCAGCTTTTGCCGCTGATAGCCGCCGTCCAGCAGCCGCGTGCCGCCGCCGAAGAGCATGGGGATGGTCAGCAGCCAGATCTCGTCGACGACCCCTGCCCGTAGTGCCGTCTGCGCGAACTTGGCTCCGGCGAAGATCACCATGTCCTTGCCGGGCTTGCCGCGCTCGGCCGCGACCGTTTCCACGATTCCCGCCGTCGCGAGGCTCGAGTTCGCCCAGGCGCGGGCGTTCTGCAGCGAGCGCGAGAACACGATCTTGCGCGATCCGTTCATGAAGCGCGCGACACTCTGCTGCGCCGGGCCGACTTCCGGATTTCCCTCTGCCGCCGGCCAGAACTCGGCCATGCTCTGCCAGGCGGTGCGCCCATAGAGGAGCGTATCGAAGCGTTCGATCATTTTGTCGGTCCAGGCATCGAGGTCCGCCGACCACTCCGGCCCGATGAACTCTCCGCCCGGCCCTTCGATATAGCCGTCGAGACTGACAAACATGGACAGCACCACCTTGCGCATGGTGCTATCCCTCGACGGCATAGGTCAGGACCACGCCGCCGGTCTTCAGCGGCCGCGTCTTCTCGAGCCGCATCTTCACTTGCCCGTCGGGCTTGAAGTGCGGGTTGCCCGCGCCCAGCACCACCGGCGCCAGGCACAGCCGATACTCGTCGACGAGGCCGGCCTTCTGCAGCGAGGCGAGGAGGTCGGCGCTGCCGAACACATAGATGTCCTTGCCGTCCTCGGCCTTGAGCGCCCGGACGGCGTCCACCGCATCGCCCTTGAGGAGCCGCGTATTGTTCCAGTCCGCCCTGTCGAGCGTGCGGGTCGCCACGGCCTTTTCGATCGAGTTCATCATGTCGGCGATGGCCCCGGTCGCCTTGGTCCAGTGGTCCGCCATGCCCTCATAGGTGCGCCGCCCGAAGAGCAGCGTGCCGACCTCGTCCAGTTGCTCGATCGAGAACGCCTCGAGCTCCTCGCCCCAGACCGTCGTGTGGAAGTCGAGGTCCCACGGGGTCGGGCCTTCGAAATAGCCGTCGAGCGATATCAGGTTCCAGACCACCAGCCGTCTCATCGCGCATCTCCTCTGCATGTCGCGCCAACCAGTTGCTTATTGCAACCAGTTGTATTCTGCATATACCGATGGCATATTGCAACTGGTTTTTTTGGAGACATCAATGCGCGACGATCAGAGGTCCGGCTGCCCGATCAATCTCAGCCTCGAAGTTTTCGGCGATCGCTGGAGCCTGATCATCATCCGCGACATGATGTTCGGCAACCGCCGCCACTTCCGCGAGCTGCTTTCGCACAACCAGGAGGGCATCGCCTCCAACATCCTCTCGGCGCGCCTGAAGCACCTGTTGGAGCTCGGCATGGTCACCAAGGCCGACGACCCGAGCCACAAGCAGAAGGCGATCTACAGCCTGACCGAAAGGGCCATAGAGCTGGTGCCGGTCTTTGCCATGCTCGGCGCCTGGGGCCGCCGCCACCTGCCCGTCAGCCGCGACCTGTCCATCCGCGCCCAGCTCCTCGAGGAGGGCGGGCCGGACATGTGGGAAGCCTTCATGGAAGAGCTGCGCACCCAGCACCTCGGCACCCCGAAAAAACCCGGCGCCCGCTCGGTCTTCGCCGAATTGCAGGAGGCCTATGAGCGGGTGCTGGCCGAGGCTGGGTGACCGTCCACGGGCTAGCTCGCTTACGCTCTTTCGCGTGCCCGCGCAGAGGACTACCCTGCCCCATTGGCCGCACGCGGCTCCGAGGGGGAGGCCGCCCGGCCATCAGGGGAGACTGAAATGCCGCGCATCGCGGACCTGTTCTTCAAGACTGCCATCCTGTTCCTCGTCGTGGGCATAGGCATCGGCCTGATGATGGCCATCAGCGGCAACCACGACGTCGTCGGCGCCCACGCCCATATCAACCTGCTGGGCTGGGTGACGAGCGCGCTCTTCGGCGGCTATTACGCGCTCAATCCGGCCAAGGCCGAAGGTCGCCTGCCCATGGCGCACTACGCCGTCTATACGCTCGGCGTCGCCGTCATGAGCGTCTCGCTGTTCATGCTGCTCTCGGGCAACCCGGCCATGGAGCCGATCGTGGCGCTGAGCTCGATCGTCACCCTCCTCGGCGTCCTCGTCTTCGCCTGGATCGTCTTCGCTCCGGCGCGGCAGGGCATCGCCCCGCGCCCCATGGCGGCCGAATAGCCCGAAAGCTCCCGCCTCAAGGCGCGGGAGCTTCTCTTGCTCTTTCCGCCCATTCCGGCGACGCTCGCCGGAAAAGGGAGGACGAAATGCTGCTCGAAGGCAAGATCGCCATCATCCACGGCGCCGGCGGCAAGATCGGCGGCGCCACCGCCCGCGCCTTCGCCCGCGAGGGCGCGCGGCTCCATCTCGCCGGGCGCACGCTGGAGACGGTCAAGGCCGTCGCCGATGAGATCGCCGCGGCCGGCGGCAAGGCCGAAGCCGCCGAGGTCGATGCCCTCGACGAAACGGCCGTGCGCGCCCATGCCGACGAGGTGGCCCGCAAGGCCGGCCGCATCGACGTGACCTTCAACGCCGTCTGGATCCGCGGCGACCTGCAGGGCACCCGCCTCATCGACATGCAGACCGAGGACGTCCTGACCCCGATCACCGTCGCCGCCCGCACCCATCTCGTCACCGCCATCGCCGCCGCCCGCCACATGGTGGAGCAAGGCTCGGGCGCCATCCTCACCCTTTCCTCGACCGGCTCGCACCTGGCCGGCCGGGACTACGCCAAGCACGCGACCGGCGGCTTCGGCATCGCCTGCACCACCATCGAGGCGCTGTCGCGCGTGCTGGCCGGCGAGCTCGGCCCCAAGGGCGTCCGCGTCGTCTGCATCCGCTCCGACGCCATCCCCGAGACCTGGTCGACCGACCCTGCCCATGCCGAAGCCATCGAGGACATGAAGGCCTACATGACCGCCGGCACCGTGCTCGGACGCATGCCCACCCTGGCCGACGTCGCCGACGCCGCCGTCCTCGCCGCGTCCGACCGCGCCCGCGCCATGACCGGCGCGATCATGAACGTCAGCTGCGGCTCGGTGATGGACATGGACTAGACGCGTCGGCCATTGCCACGGACACCCGTCGCCTCCGCCTCCGGCGCCGTCCGGAGGGGCAGCGCGCCTCGCGCTCGCCACGCCAGCACGTCGTTGAGCGTATTGAAGAAAAACGGCACCACTGGCCGATCCTCGATCGCCTCGGGCCGCACCCAGGCGATATCGCGCACTTCGCGCGCATGCAGCCGCAGCTGCGGCGCCGCGGCGAGCTCGAGGTGGAACGAGACGTACTCGAACACCGTGCCGTTGTCCGAAACGATGGCGCTGACCACGTCCGCCGGCGCATCCGCCGCCACCTCGAGGCCGACCTCCTCCTCGAGCTCGCGCACCACCGCCATGCGCGCCGTTTCCCCCGCTTCGAGCTTGCCGGTCGGCACGCCCCAGAAGAGCGGCATGGGTTTGCCCACCTGCCGCTGGATGAGCAGCAGCCGCCCTTGATGGAAGCAGAAACAGCCCGCCGCGCGGAACGCCGTCTCGACCGCTCCCTGGCGATGCACATACATCCCGGTTATCCCTTCGGCAGCGGCCCCGTCCGGTGGAGCGTCACCCGCAGCCCGCCATGCAGCACCGGCGGGTCCGGCGGCAGCCAGGGCAGCCCCGTTGCCGCGGCCAGCTGCCTGTCCGTCGCGATGAGTCCCACGCGCCAGCCCGCGAATTTTGCGCGCAGCACCGCGCCGAGGCTGCGGTAGAGCGCCATCAGCGGCGCCTTGTTGCCGATGCGCGCGCCATAGGGCGGGTTGACGATCACCAGCCCCGGCGGCCCCTCGGGCGCGGTCAACAGTTCGACCGGCGCGACCTCGAACCGCGTCAGCTCCCCAACCCCTGCTCGCTCGGCATTCTCGCGGCTCATGCGGATCGCCCCGGCGTCCCGGTCGCTGCCGAAGAAGCGCAGGTCCGTCTGCCGTCCCCCGCCGCCGCCCTTGAGCGCCCGCCACGCCTGCGCATCGAACCCCGCGAGCTGCTCGAAGGCGAACGCCCGCTCGCGCCCCGGCTTCAGGCCCGCCGCGATCTCCGCCGCCTCGATGACGAAGGTGCCCGAGCCGCACATCGGGTCGAGCACCGGCTCGCCGCCCTCATAGCCGCATTGGCGCAGGAACAGCGCCGCCATGGTCTCGCGCATCGGCGCCCGGTTCAGCGCCTGCTTGAAGCCGCGCTTGTGCAGCGATTCCCCCGTCGTATCGAGGCTGACGGTGACGAGATCGTCCTCGATCCGCGCCATCACCCGCACCGGGGCATCGTCGGCGACGGGGGCTCCCAGCTCCTCGCGGATCGCCGTCGCCACCCGTTGCGCTGCCGCACCCGCATGATAGATGCGCGAGCGCTTGCAGCTCGCCTCGACCGTCACCGGCACGTCGCGCCGCAGCACTGCGCCCCAAGCGACCTTGCGCGCCCGCTTGTCGAGCTGGGCCAGGTGCATCGCCCGGAACGCGCCGATCCGCGCCAGCACGCGCGTCGCGCCCCGCAGCTCGAGATTGGCGCGCCAGACTTCGGGCCACCCGCCCGAGAGCACCACCCCGCCCGCGACGACCGCCGCATAGCCAAACCCCGCCGCCCGCGCCTCGCCGCAAAGCGCCGCCTCGAGCCCTGGCGTGGCCACGAGGAAGATTTCGAACGGAACCGGCAGGGCCGGCGCTGGCGATGGAACACTCATGCGGCAGGCCCTACCACACGCGCCTGCCCGCCGCCACGGGCCTCGCTACTCACGCCGGTAGAGGATCATGCCGGCATGGTGGAGCACTCCGTCGATGAAATCGCCGTCGGCGGTAAAACCGGTGTCGTCCCAGTATTCGATATGGTCGCCGGTCACCTCGTAGCGGCCCTGATAGGCGCTCTCGCGATTGCCCCGCGCCTCGTCGTAGCGGCCGTTCGGCAGCAGTTCGTGGCGAACATGGCCGTCCGCCGTCACCCACATGCCGACATAAGGATGGTCGGGCTTCTGCATGGTTTCCTCCGCATGGATTGGAAAGATGAGCGCGGCCGCGGCGAGCGCGACGGCAAGCCGGGCGCGTATCAATGCGCCGCCCGCGTCGGGCGAACGACGATCTCGTTCACGTCGACATCTTCCGGCTGTTCGATGGCGTAACGCACGGCCCGCGCGATTGCATCGGGCTGGAGCGCGATCGAGCGATAGGACTTCATCAGCGCGGCGGCCGTTTCGTCGGTGATGGTCCCGGCAAGCTCGCTCTCGACCACGCCCGGATGGATGCACGTCACGCGCAGATGCTCGTTCTCCTGGCGTAGGCCGTCGGAGATCGCCCGCACCGCATATTTGGTCGCGCAGTAGACGGCGGCCGTCGGCGAGACGGTGAGCGCGCCCACCGAAGCGATGTTGATGACGTGGCCGGACCCTCGCGCGAGCATGCCGGGCAGCACCGCAGCGATGCCGTAGAGGACGCCCTTGATGTTGACGTCCACCATGCGCTCCCATTCCTCGACCTTCATCGACGCCATCGGCGAGAGCGGCATCACGCCCGCATTGTTGACGATGACGTCGATCCGCCCCCATGCGCTCCTCGCCGCCTCGGCGAACGCGGCGACGTCGGCGCGATCCGTCACGTCGAGGCGGCGTGTTTCCACCATGCCGCCGCCGGCCGCGATCTCGGCGGCAAGCGCCTTGAGCCTCTCGGTCCGCCGCGCTCCCAGCATGAGCCTGGCGCCGGCCGCCGCCAGCTCGCGGGCAATGCCGGCCCCGATGCCGCTCGAAGCGCCGGTGACGAGAACAACCTTGTCCATTGGCATGTCTGTCGTCCTTCTCCTTAGTGACTGCGCGGTGGCCGGACCGCCTCCGCGCCGCCAACAGCTAAGCCGGGGCGACTGTCGCGACAATTTACGCAACGGTGCATTCGGTGGTAAGCATTGCTAACCAATGACCGTCGACCTCAACACGATCGAGCTGTTCGTCGCCGTCGCCGAAGCGCGCAGCTTCCGCGTGGCCGCCGACCGGCTGGGCGTGACGCGCTCGGCCGTCAGCCAGGGCATGCGCCGGCTCGAGAACCGGCTCGGCATCGCGCTGGTCAACCGCACGACGCGCAGCGTCAGCCTGACCGAAGCGGGCGAGCGCTTTTACGCCGAGGTCGCGCCGGCAATGGCCGATCTCACCGCCGCAGTCGCCGCGGCGGGCGAACGTTCAGGCCCGCCGAGCGGTCTCCTCCGGCTTGCGGTGTCCTCCATTGCGGAACGGTTCATCTCCGGGGAACTCCTGGCCTCATTTGCCGAAGCCTGCCCGGATGTGGAGCTCGACATCACCATCACCGACGACGAGTTCGATATCGTTGCCGAGAAGTACGATGCCGGCGTGCGGCTCGGCGAGGTCATCGAGCAGGACATGATCGCCGTTCCGGTCTCGGGCGACCAGCGCCAGCTCGCCGTCGCCGCACCGATCTACCTCGAGCGGCACGGCCGGCCCGCGCACCCCGAGGACCTGACCCGACATCGCTGCATCGGCTGGCGACCGGCCCCGGGCGTCGCCCCCTACCGCTGGGAGTTCGAGGAAGACGGCCGCGCCTTCGACGTCGCCGTCAACCCGCAGGTCACGACCAACGACATGTGGCTGATGATCCGCATGGCCTGCGCCGGCGGCGGCATCACCTTCGGCATGGAAGAGACGTTCCGGCCCTACATCGACCGCGGCGAGCTTGTGCCGCTCCTGGAGGACTTCCTGCCGACCTTCCCCGGCTTCTTCCTCTACTTCCCCAGCCGCCGCAACCTCGCCCCCAAACTCCGCGCCCTCATCGAGCATGTACGCCGGCATCGGTGACCGGGCGTCACTATCCGCACCCGCCGGCTCTGGCCATCGGCCGGCGCTTGCCCTACCCTCCGGTTCACGCTGTCCGCCGTATCCGATCCGCCACTTCGACGGAGCCCCGCCATGCCCGCCCTCTCCGC
>NZ_JZEX01000044.1 GCF_000969415.1 Devosia geojensis
CCCCCGACCCCTCCCCTCAAGGGGGAGGGGAGCAGTGCCCAACCCATTGATCCGGCGCAGAAATAAAAACTTATCCCCGCAGCTTGAGAGTATCCCATACTCACCTCACCGCCGCACCTTGGGCGAGGATGCATACGAGCTTCCGGTGTGGTGGGTCCGGGTCGCATGGGGGTCGCTCCAGGCGAGGTCCAAACCGTCACCCGACCGGATGCCGGCCGGCATCGTACCGGTGAAAGCCGGAAGGGAGGCTTCCCTGGCGGACAAGCGGGCGGATTAAGCCAAAAATCCCGGATGCATGCGGCGAGGCCTGCCTCGCTATTTAAATCTGCATGAGGCAATCCTCGCCGCATGCCGCTCTACCCACCAACCGCAGGCCGCAGGCCGGGCGGGGTCTCGGCGCGCCTATTCATTCTTCCGCCGCGCGCTGCTTGCGGCTTGCCAGCACCGCGGCGGAGGCGGCCAGGCGGTGGGCGGTGGAGAAGAATTCGCGGTGGATCAGGATGCCGATGGTGATGAGGCAGGCAACGATCGAGAGCCATTCGGCGGCGAACCAGGCGACGGTCGCCACGGCGAAATAATAGGCGCGGATGCCCGAGTTGAAGTTCTGCGCGCCGAGCGAGTTCAGCCTTGCCACCGCCTCGATCTCTTCCTCGCTCGGGCGCGTCTCTTGGTCGAGGGCGCCGAGCATGATGCAGAAATGGTTGAACTGGCGCAGCGACAGCGTGAACGAGAAGAAGGCGAGGACGAACATGGCCAGCATCACGATGAGATGCACCACCACGTCGTGGACCGCATAGACGCGGTCGAGCGAGATCGCCTCGAGCGCGCTCATCAGCGAGGGCAACTGCCCGAAGACGGCGAACACGGCCAGCGTCAGCAGCGCCGAGGTCGAGGCCATGAACGAGACCGAGCTCATGATGTTGCCGGAAAGGATGGCATCGAACGGGGATTCGCGCCGCGCCGCGTTCGCCACCCACCGGCGCCGTTCCATGCTCATGATGACCGACAGCGACGGCCGATACCGCTCGACGAGCGGTATGGCGAGATTGTAGGCGAAGTAGCAGATCAGCGGAAAGAGCGTCGCCAGAAGCGTCATTCGTGAATCCCCGAACCAGTCCTGGGGGCATCATATCCGCGTCGTGCCAAAAGGCGACTGCCGCGGCTCTCCTCAGATCGGGCGGGGATAGCGCCGGTGGATGGCGGCGATCCCGGCCATGACCTCATCGGAGAGCGTAAGGTCACGCGCGCCGATGTCCGTCTTCAGCTGCGTGAGGCTCGTTGCGCCGAGGATCACCGAGGTCACGAACGGACGCGTCAGGCAGAAGGCGATGGCCATCTGTGCCGGATCGAGCCCGTGCTCCCTTGCAAGCTCGACGTATTCGGCTACCACCGGCATCGAATGCTCGTTCATGCGCCACATGCCCTTCTGGAATTCGGCGCGGCTGCCGGCCGGGATGCCGTTCGCGTACTTGCCGGTCAGGAGCCCGGCGGCGAGCGGCGAATAGGCGAGGAGCCCGACATTCTCGTGGTGGCTCAATTCGGCCAGGTCGAGATCGAACTGGCGGCGGATGAGGTTGTATTCGTTCTGCACCGAGACCAGCCGCGGCAGCCCGTGCTTCTCGGCAAGGCGCAGCCACTGGGCGATGCCCCAGGTCGTCTCGTTGGAAACGCCGATATGGCGGATCTTGCCGGCCTCGACCATGCGCTGCAGGGCTTCCAGCATGTCGCCGAGATTGGCGAGGACATCGGCGGTGTCCTGCGTGTGCGGGGCGTAGGTCCAGCCGTTGTCGAAGCCGTAGTGCCCGCGCGAGGGCCAGTGGATCTGGTAGAGATCGATGTAGTCGGTCCTGAGGCGCTTCAGGCTCCCCTCGACCGCCTCGCGAATCGCGGCGCCGTCGGCCCGCGCTCCATTGCGGATGTGGTTGCCGCCGCCGGCGATCTTGCTGGCGAGGATCCACTTGTCGCGCTTGCCCGTACGCGCGAACCAGGTGCCGATGATCTCCTCGGTGCGCCCCGACGTCTGCGGACTGGCGGGCACCGCATAGGACTCGGCGGTGTCCATGAAGTTGAGGCCGGCCTCCAGTGCATGGTCGATCTGCGCATGGCCTTCGGCCTCGCTGTTCTGGCTGCCCCAGGTCATGGTGCCGAGGCAGAGTTGCGTGACCATGAGGTCGGTGCGGCCAAGCCGGTTCAGTTTCATAAGTTCAAGTCCCCGCAAGCGAATTCGGCGCCGCACCGTAAGGGTGGCGGCCCGTCCGCACAAGGCGGCAAAGCGCATTTGCCGGGAGTGTCAAAAAACCGTCGCATGTGGCAGAAAGGGGGTTGAGCTATCCGCTGCGAGCCCCTATATACCGCTCACGTCGCGGCCCACTGAGGCCGCCAGTGACGGCCTTCCCAGGCATCGCAGTCACATTTGGCGCGGGGTGGAGCAGCCCGGTAGCTCGTCAGGCTCATAACCTGAAGGTCGCAGGTTCAAATCCTGCCCCCGCAACCAATTCTTCCGAAATGTCAGTGCATTGACGCGGATCGACCGATCCGCGGCCGAAGGCTCGTCCGCTCGCGCGGCGGGCCTTTATGCTTTTCTTATGCGCCCGGCCGTCCTTCCGCATGGAAACCTTACGCGCAGCGGCACTATTGGGGAGCCTCCATCAATGGAGGCATCCATGCTCGATATCGTCTTCATAGCGGTCGCTGCGGCCGCATTCGTCTGTCTCTTCATATACGCCCGCGGCCTGTCGCGGCTCTGAGGCAGCCATGCTCGTCATCGCATTTCTCGTCGCGCTCGCCGTCGCCGGATATCTGCTGGCGACCCTCGTCTTTCCCGAGCGCTTCTGACCCTTTCCCGGAGACCTTCCCATGACCTGGCAAGGCTGGTTGCAGATCGGCCTCGTTCTGCTCGCCGTCGCCGTCGTCGCCAAGCCGCTGGGCCTCTACATGGCCCGCGTGTTTGCCGGCGAGGGTACCTTTCTCTCGCCCGTCCTGCGCCCCATCGAACGGGGCTTCTATCGACTTGCGGGCGTCGATCCGAAAGCCGAGCAGGGCTGGCTCGGCTATACGTTCGGGGTGCTGACCTTCAGCTTCGTCGGCGTGCTGCTGCTCTACGCGCTCCTGCGCCTGCAGGGGATTCTCCCGCTCAACCCGCAAGGGTTCGAAGGCGTGCCGCCGGACCTGGCGTTCAACACCGCCGCCAGCTTCGTCACCAACACCAATTGGCAGTCCTATGGCGGCGAGACGACGATGAGCCATTTCAGCCAGATGGCGGGACTGACCGTGCAGAACTTCGTCTCGGCTGCGACCGGCATCGCCATCGCCGTCGCGGTCAGCCGGGCGTTCGTGCGCTCGGGCGCCGAGGCCATCGGCAATTTCTGGGTCGATCTCACCCGCGCAACGCTCTACGTGCTGCTGCCGGCCGCCATCGTCGTGGCCCTGCTTTTCGTGGCGCTGGGCCTGCCGCAGACGCTCGCCGCATCTGCCGGCGCGACGACGCTCGAGGGGGCGAGCCAGACCATCGCCATGGGACCGATGGCGAGCCAGGAGGCGATCAAGCAGCTCGGCACCAATGGCGGCGGCTTCATGAACGTCAATGCCGCGCATCCGTTCGAGAATCCCAACGCCTTCTCCAACTATCTCGGCATCTTCTCGATGCTGGTGATCTCGTCGGGCGTCTTCTACGCCTTCGGCCAGATCGTCGGCAGCCGCCGGCAGGCCTGGGCGCTGCTCGCCGCCGTCGGCATCCTGCTGGTCGTCGGGACCGGCGCGATCTACTGGGCCGAAACCTTCGGCAATCCGATCCATCTCGCCGCCGGGGTCGATCCGGCGCTGGGCAACATGGAGGGCAAGGAGGTCCGCTTCGGCCAGGCGATGACCGCGCTCTATGCCGCCGTGACCACCGGCCTTTCCAATGGCGGCGTCAACGCCATGCATTCCTCGCTCACTCCCCTCGGCGGCCTGGTGCCGCTCTTTCTCATGCAGCTCGGCGAAGTGCTGCCGGGCGGCGTCGGCTCGGGGCTCTACGGCATGGTGGTCTTTGCCATCCTCGCCGTGTTCGTCGCCGGCCTGATGGTCGGGCGCACGCCCGAGCTCCTCGGCAAGAAGATCGAGGCGCGCGAGATGAAGCTCGCCATGCTCGCCATCCTCATCCTGCCGCTCGCCATCCTTGGCTTCTCGGCGGCAGCTGCGGTGATCCCGGCGGGGCTCGCGGGCCTTGCCAATGCCGGACCGCATGGCCTCAGCGAGATCCTCTATGCCTATACCTCGGCCGCCGCCAACAACGGCTCGGCCTTCGCGGGCCTCTCGGCGAACTCGCCCTGGTACAACACGACGCTGGGGCTGGCGATGCTCGCCGGACGCTTCGCCTACATCGTGCCGGTGCTGGCGATCGCCGGATCGCTGGTGAAAAAGCAGAAGGTGCCCGCCTCGGCCGGCACCTTCCCGACGGACGGGCCGCTGTTCGTAGGCCTGCTCATCGGCATCATCCTCATCATGGGCGGCCTGCAGTTCTTCCCCGCGCTCGCCCTCGGTCCGATCCTCGAGCACGTGCTGATGCTCGCGGGCCAAACGTTCTGAGTTCAGGAGACGCATTCCATGTCATCCAAAGCCGCAACCCCGTCAGTATTCGATCCGGCGATCCTCGGTCCGGCGCTGCGCGACGCGCTCGTCAAGCTCGACCCGCGCCAGCTGATGCGCAACCCGGTGATCTTCGTCACCGAAATCGTCGCGCTCCTCGTCACCGCGCTCTGGGCGCAGGAGATGCTGACCGGCATCGGCGCCCCGGCCTTTTCCGGCCAGATCGCCGCCTGGCTCTGGTTCACTGTGCTCTTTGCCAACTTCGCCGAAGCCGTCGCCGAGGGGCGCGGCAAGGCGCAGGCGGAGAGCCTGAAGCGCGGGCGCACGGACCTCTTCGCGAAAAAGCTGCTGTTTCCCGAGCGGGACGGCGAGCGCGCGAGCGAAGTGATCCCCGCCACCGCCCTCAAGGTCGGCGACGTGGTGCTGGTCGAAGCGGGCGACATCATCCCCGGCGACGGCGAGGTCATCGCCGGCATCGCCTCAGTCAACGAAAGCGCCATCACCGGCGAATCGGCGCCGGTCATCCGCGAGAGCGGCGGCGACCGCTCGGCCGTGACCGGCGGCACGCAGGTCATCTCCGACTGGCTGAAGGTGAGGATCACCACGCGTCCGGGCGAAAGCTTCGTTGATCGCATGATCGCGCTCATCGAGGGCGCCAAGCGGCAGAAGACCCCCAACGAGATCGCGCTCTCGATCCTGCTCTCGGGGCTGACGCTCGTCTTCCTCATCGCGGTGGTGACGCTCTACGGACTCGCGCTCTATTCGGGCACGGACCTCTCCGTCGCGGTGCTGGCGGCGTTGCTTGTCACCTTGATCCCGACGACCATTGGCGGGCTCCTCTCGGCCATCGGCATCGCCGGCATGGACAGGCTCATCGGCTTCAATGTCGTTGCGACTTCCGGGCGCGCCGTTGAAGCGGCGGGCGACGTCGATACGCTCCTCCTCGACAAGACCGGCACCATCACCTTCGGCAACCGCATGGCCAGCGAATTCGTGCCCGTCGAGGGCGTCAGTGAGCAGGAACTCGCGCAGGCGGTGCTGCTCGCGAGCCTTGCCGACGAGACGGCCGAAGGGCGCTCGATCGTCGCGCTCGCCAAGTCCGACTACGGCCTTGCCGAGCCGGCGGCGGGCAGCGGCCGTCCGATCGCCTTTTCTGCCCAGACCCGCATCTCGGGCATCGACATCGACGGGCGCGAGATCCGCAAGGGCGCGGTCGATGCGGTGCTGCGCTTCGTCGGCATCGACAAGCGCGAGGCGCCCGCCGAGTTCAACGCGGCGGTCGACGAGATCGCGCGCAGCGGCGGCACGCCGCTCGCCGTCGCCGAGGGCAGGTGGCTCCTCGGCGTCATCCACTTGAAGGATATCGTCAAGCCGGGCATCAAGGAGCGCTTCGCGGCGTTGCGGGCCATGGGCATCAAGACGGTTATGGTCACCGGCGACAATCCCGTCACCGCCGCCGCCATCGCTTCGGAGGCGGGTGTCGACGACTTCCTCGCCGAAGCCACCCCTGAGCAGAAGCTCGACTACATCCGGCGCGAGCAGCAGGGCGGACGGCTGATCGCCATGTGCGGCGACGGCACCAATGACGCGCCGGCCCTGGCGCAGGCGGATGTCGGGGTCGCCATGCAGTCGGGCACGCAGGCGGCGCGCGAGGCCGGCAACATGGTCGACCTCGATTCCAGCCCCACCAAGCTCATCGAGATCGTCGAGATCGGCAAGCAGATCCTGATGACGCGCGGGTCGCTGACGACGTTCTCGATCGCCAACGACGTCGCCAAGTACTTCGCCATCATCCCGGCGCTGTTCGTTTCGACGTACCCGCAGCTCGGCGCCCTCAACATCATGGGCCTCGCCTCGCCGCAGTCGGCGATCCTCTCGGCGGTGATCTTCAACGCGCTCATCATCGTCGCGCTGATCCCGCTGGCCTTGAAGGGCGTCAAATACCGGCCGGTGGGCGCTGCGGCACTGCTGCGGCGCAACCTCCTCGTCTACGGCCTCGGCGGCATCATCGCGCCCTTCATCGGCATCAAGGTCGTCGACCTCGCCGTCAATGCCATCGGCCTCATCTAAGGAGTTTCGAGATGCTTACCCAACTTCGTCCGGCCCTCGTGCTCTTCGTCGGGTTCACCCTGGTGACCGGACTTGCCTACCCCCTCGCAATCACCGGGATCGCCCAGGGCGCCTTCCCAGTGCAGGCCAATGGCAGCCTTGTCGAGCGCGAGGGGACCATCGTCGGCTCGGCGCTGATCGGCCAGGCCTTCACCGGCGAGGGCTATTTCCATGCGCGCCCCTCGGCGGTCGACTACGACGCCTCGGCGTCGGGCGGCAGCAATCTCGGGGCGACTTCGCAGGCGCTTGCCGCGGATGTTGGGGCCCGGCGCGAGGCGCTGGGGCTTGGCGATACGCCGGCGCCTGCCGATGCCGTCACGGCCTCCGCCTCCGGGCTCGACCCGCACATCTCGCCCGCCAATGCGGCAGCGCAGGTCGAGCGGGTGGCGGCAGCGCGCGGGCTGCCGGCCGATCAAGTTGCTGCGCTCGTCGCCGGGCAAACCGAAAATCCAGTCCTCGGAATATTCGGCGAGCCGACCGTCAACGTGCTAAAGCTCAACATCGCACTTGATGAGCTCGCACCCGACAACGGCTAGAACCAATCGACTTTCAGTTGATGCTGGCCTACAAATGCCAGCTTTCTGCGCTTCCGGTGCTCACGTACCATCAAAGGTACGCTCCGCTCCGGTTCTCGAAAACCGTCATTTTCGGCTCAGCCTGACCTGAATGTCGATAGGTTCCAGATGAGCGATACCAACGCCGACATCCGCCCCGATCCCCGGGCATTCCTCAAGCTTGCCGCAGGCGAAGGCCGCGGCAAGCTTACGGTTTTCCTGGGCGCGGCGCCCGGCGTCGGCAAGACCTACGCCATGCTCGCGCGCGCCCAGCAGCGCAAGGTCGAGGGCACCGACATCGTCATCGGCCTCGTCGAGACGCATGGCCGCCCCGAAACCGCCCGGCTGATGGAGGGTCTCGAGGTGCTGCCGCGCCGCAAGGGCGAGCGCTCGGGCACCACCTATGACGAGTTCGACCTCGACGCGGCGTTACAGCGCAAACCCGCGATCATCATCGTCGACGAGCTTGCCCACAGCAACGATGCGGCCGCGCGCCACCCCAAGCGCTACCAGGACATCGCCGAGCTCATAGCGGCCGGCATCGATGTCTGGACCGCGCTCAACGTCCAGCACCTCGAAAGCCAGTCGGACCTCGTTTCGCGCATCGCGGGCGTCCCGGTGCGCGAGACGGTGCCGGACGTGGTGCTGAAGAACGCCGACGAGGTGGTGCTGGTCGACCTGCCGCCGGCCGAGCTCATCCAGCGGTTGAAGGAAGGCAAGGTGTACCTGCCCGACAATGCCGGGCGGGCGGTGGAGGGCTTCTTCCGACCGGAGAACCTGACGGCGCTGCGCGAGCTGGCGCTGCGCCGCACCGCCGACCGGGTGGACGACCAGATGGCCGATATCTGGCGCCAGCAGGCGGTGGAAGGCCCCTGGATCACCAGCGAGCGGCTGCTGGTCTGCGTCGGGCCCGACCCGCTCTCCGAGAAGGTCGTGCGTACGGCGAGCCGCATGGCGCTGGGGCTCAATGCGCGCTGGATGGTGCTCTCGCTCTCGCGCAGCGCCGACCCCATTCCCGATGCCGACAAGGCGGCGCGGCTGGAAGCAACCCTCGTCCTCGCCGAACGGCTCGGGGCCGAGGTGCGGCGGGTGGTGGCCGACGATTTCGTCGCCGAAATCCTCAAGATCGCGCGGCGCGAGAACATCACGCAGATCGTCGTCGGGCGGATGAGGGCCGGGCTCCTGACCCGCCTCACCCGCCGGTCGCTGCCCGATGCGCTCATCGCCTCGGCCGAAGGCATTGGCATCCACCTGGTGCCGGAGGCCGAGCGGCCCTCGGCGAGTAGCTTGACGCCTCGGCGCAGGAGCCTGCCCGAATGGCTGGCGACCTTCGGCCTGCCGGCGGCAACGGTCGGGGCGATCACGCTTCTGGGGCTCGGCATCTCGCAGCTCCTCGCCCTGCAGAACCTCTCGATCCTCTACCTGCTTTCGGTGCTGGTCTGCGCCATCCTCGTCGGACGGGCGGCGGCGCTGCTTGCTGCGGTGTTCTCCTTCCTCACCTACAATTTCTTCTTCATCGAGCCGACCGGCACCTTCACCATCGCCAAGCCGCACGAGGTGCTGACGCTCGTCATCTTCGCGTGCGTGGCGCTCGTTACCGGCACGCTCGCCTCGCGCCTTCGCGACCAGGTGGAACGCGCCCGCCAGGCCGTGCGCAACACGCAGGCGCTCTACGATTTCTCGCGCAGGCTTTCGGCTGCCTATGGGCTCGAGAACGTGCTGACCGCAACAGCGGCGCAGCTCCACGCGATGCTGGGCAAGGGCGCAGTGCTGCTGACGCCGGGGGAGACGGGCACTCTCGAGCTGCAGGTCGCCTGGCCGCCCGACCAGGCGCTCGACGACACGGCCATGACGGCGGCCCGCTGGGCGCACGACAAGCGCGAACCCGCCGGCTTCATGACCGGCACGCTGCCGGCCGTGCCCTACCTCTTCCTGCCCATACGCTCGGACCAGCGCATCGCCGGCGTCGTCGGCCTCTCGCGCGACATGGCACAGGGCCCCCTCTCGCCCGACGAGGACCGGCAGGTCTCGGCGGTACTGGAGCAGGCGGCGCTCGCCATCGACCGGGCGCGGCTGGTGCGCGAGAACGCCAAGGTCGCGGTGGCGAAGGAGGGCGAGAAGCTGCAGACCGCGCTCCTCTCCTCGCTTTCGCATGATCTGCGCACGCCGCTCGCCTCCATTACCGGCGCGGTGACGAGCCTGCGCCAGCTCGGCGAGAAGATGAGCGTCGAGACACGGGCCGATCTCCTCACGTCCATCGAGGAGGAGACGGGGCGGCTGACCCGGTTCGTCGGCAACCTTTTCGACATGACCCGGATCGAATCCGGCATGATCAAGCCGAGGCGCGAGCCCGTGGAGCTGGAACCGTTGATCGGGGAGGTGATCGCGCGGGCAGGCAAGCTCGACCCGGCGCTTAAGGTTGAGACCAGCATCGCCGAGGCGATGCCGCCGGCGCTGGCCGATGCGCAGCTCCTGGAGCAGGTGCTGTTCAACCTCCTCGACAACGCGCGCAAATATGCCGGCACCGCCGAGCCGGTCGCCGTCTATGTGCGGCGCGAAGAGGACATGGCGGTGATCAGCGTCACCGACCAGGGGCGCGGCATTCCCGAAGACGAGATCGAAGCGGTCTTCGAGAAGTTCCACCGCCGGGCGCGCGGCGACGGCCGGCCCGCCGGCACCGGGCTCGGGCTTTCCATCGCGCGCGGGTTCGTCACCGCCATGGGCGGCACGATCAAGGCCGAGAGCCCGGCGGTGCGCAAGCGCGGCACGCGCTTCGTCGTGCGCTTGCCGCTGGCCCTGGAGGGAACCGCGTGAAACAGGCGCGCATCCTCGTCGTCGACGACGAGCCGCAGATCCAGCGGTTTTTGAAGCCCGCGCTCGAAGCCGTGGATTATGGCGTGCTGCAGGCGGCGACCGCTGCCGAGGCCCGGCACGCCATCGCCACCCAATCGCCGGACGTGGTGGTGCTGGACCTCGGCCTGCCCGACGGGGACGGCAAGGACGTAATCGCGGCGGTGCGCGCCTTCTCGCAGGTGCCGATCATCGTGCTCTCGGCCCGCGACCGGGAGAGCGAAAAGATCGAAGCGCTCGACCTCGGCGCCGACGATTATGTCGAAAAGCCCTTCGGCATCGGCGAGCTCCTCGCCCGCATCCGCACGGCGCTGCGCCACACAGACGGCGCCGCGCCGCTGCCGGAACGGTTCGAGTTCGGCGCGCTTTCGATCGACACACCGGCGCGGCGGGTAACTCGGGGCGACGAGGCGCTGCACCTGACGCGCAAGGAGTACGACCTCCTACTGCTCCTCGCCCAGAACGCCGGGCGGGTGATGACGCACAAGCAGCTCTTGACCCGCATCTGGGGGCCGGCGCATGGCGAGGACGTGCAGTACCTGCGCGTGCTCGTCGGGCAGTTGCGGGCCAAGGTCGAGGCGGAACCGGATGCGCCGCGGCTCATCGAGAACGAGCCGGGAGTGGGTTACAGGCTGAATTCGGGCTAGGTTTGCCGGCTTGATAGCACTCGCCGGCTCTCACCCACCGGCTGTCATCCCGGCGAAGGCCGGGACCCAACCCTGACGTGATCCACGAGCACGGAGAGAGCGGCAGTGTTCTTCCTGCTCTGTTCACACACCTTGCGGCTGTAGCCGCATCTCAGGATGGGCCCCGGCTTCCGCCGGGGTGACAGCCGGTGGGTGGGGGAAGCTCTGGGTGGTTCACACAATGCCCGCTCACCTCAATGGAAATTGCGACCCTTGGGCAGGACGCGCACGTTGCGCGGGTGGCGCCAGAGGCTCGGTTGCTCGACCGGCGGCCGGGCCCGCCCCGGCGCGCTTTCCATGGCGCGCAGCAGTTGCGGAGTGAGATCGTAGAGGCGCTTGGCGACGACGTGGGTGACATTGTCGGCCTTCTGCACCACGCCTTCGATAGCCACCATGCGCGCGCCCATGACGATCTTGCGGTGCTGGTTGAAGACCGTGTTCCACAGTACCGCGTTGGCGATGCCGGTCTCGTCCTCGAGCGTCATGAAGACGACGCCGCTCGCGGTACCGGGGCGCTGGCGGACCAGCACGAGCCCGGCGACGGTCACCAGCCGCCCGTTCGCCGCCGCCTCGACCTCGCGGGTGCGCAGGACCCCGCGCGGCGTGAGCTTGTCGCGCAGGAACGCGACGGGGTGGCCCTTCAAGGAAAGGCGCAGCGTCTCGTAATCCTGGTGCACGTGCTCGCCGGCAAGGAGCGCGGGCAGCTCCACCGCCTCTTCGCTCTCCGGCAGGAGCGTCGAGACCCCCGCATCCTCGTGGAGGAAGAGCGGCAGGCTCTCCTCGCTCGCCTTCTGGCCGAGGTAGCCGGAAAGGCCGCGGATCTCCCAGAGGGCCATGCGCCGGTCGAGCCCGAAGGAACGGTAGGCATCGGCGTGGGCGAGGCGCTCGAGGACGGAAACTTCGAGCCGGGTGCGCTCGTAGAGGTCGTGCATGTCGGCAAAGCCGGCGCCACGGGCCGCCACGAGCCGCTGTGCCGCCTCCTCGCGCAGGCCATCGACTTGGCGCAGACCCAGTCGCAGGGCGAAGGCGTTGCCGCCCTCGTGGGTCGTGGCCTTTGGATCATCGAGCGGCTCGAGGGTGTGGTCCCACTCGGAGTGGTTGATGTCGATCGGCAGCACCACCCCGCCATGGTCGCGGAAATCGCGCACGATCGAGGCGGAGGAATAAAAGCCCATGGGCTGCGAGTTCAGGAGCGCACAGGCGAAGGCATCCGGATAGTGGCATTTGAGCCAGGCCGAGGCGTAGGCGAGAAGGGCGAAGCTCGCCGAATGGCTTTCGGGGAAACCGTAGTTGGAGAAGCCTTTGATCTGCTCGAAGCAGCGCTGCACAAAATCAGGCGAGTAGTTATTTTTAAGCATGCCCTGAACAAAGTCTTCCTTGAATTCCTCGACGGTGCCGTAGTTGCGGAATGAGGCCATTGCTCGCCGCAGGCGGTCGGCCTTTTCGGCTGAGAAACCCGCTCCGATCATGGCAATCTTCATTGCCTGCTCTTGGAAAAGGGGCACGCCCAATGTCTTTCTGAGCACCGGCTCGAGTTTGGGCGGATAGACGATTTTGTCCGGGTCTTTCCTCCGCTGCAGATAGGGATGCACCATATTGCCCTGTATGGGGCCGGGCCGCACGATGGCAATCTCGATCACCAGATCATAGAAGTTCTTCGGCTTGAGGCGCGGCAACATGGACATCTGCGCGCGACTCTCGATCTGGAAGACGCCGATGGTGTCTGCCTTCTGAATCATTGCATAAGTAGGTCCGTCCTCGCGCTGGACATCCGCGAGTTCCAGATTCTTCCCATAATGGCTCCGCAGCAGATCAAAGGATTTCTGCAGACAAGTCAGCATGCCGAGCGCCAGCACGTCGACCTTGAGGAGGCCGAGCGCGTCGAGATCGTCCTTATCCCATTCAACGAAGGTGCGATCGTCCATCGCCGCGTTGCCGATGGGCACGACCTCCTCCAACGGCTCTTGAGTGATGACGAAGCCGCCGACGTGCTGGGAGAGATGGCGAGGGAACTCAATAAGTTGTCCGGCCAGTACCAGCGCCTGCAACAAGCGTGGATCGTAGGGGTCTAAGCCGGCCTTGCGGATCTCGTCCTGCGGTGGCGTTTCCGAGGACCACCCCCAGACGATGCCGGACATGGCGCGCACGATATCGGGCGAGAGGCCCATGGCCTTGCCTGCTTCATTGATGGCGCTGCGGGCGCGATAGGAGATGACGGTGGCTGCAATCCCCGCGCGGTGGCGACCATATTTCTTATAGATGTATTGGATCACCTCCTCGCGTCGCTGATGTTCGAAATCGACGTCGATGTCGGGAGGTTCCCCTCGTGCGGTAGAGATGAAGCGCTCGAAGAGAAGATCGGCTTCGGTTGGATTGACCGCAGTAATGCCAAGGCAATAGCAGACGACGGAATTCGCCGAGGAGCCACGTCCCTGGCAAAGAATCGGCGGTGTCTGGTTGCGAGCAAAGCGCACGATATCCTCTACGGTGAGGAAATAGGGTGCGTATTCGAGTTCGGCGATAAGACGCAGCTCATGGACGATCTTTTCGCTCACATCAGCCGGTACCCCATTGGGGAAGCGCCGGGCCGCGCCTTCCCAGGTCAGCCGTTCGAGCTCGGCCTGCGGGGTGGCGCTCTGGCCCGTCGGCTCGTCGGGATAGTGGGGCTTCAGCTCATCAAGCGAGAAGGTACAATCTTCAACGATTTCCATGGTGCGCGCGAGCGCATCCTCGTAGCCGGAGAGCAGGCGGGCCATCTCGGACGGCTCCTTGAGATGCCGCTCGGCGTTGCGCTCGAGGCGGAAGCCGGCTTCGTCGATGGTGACGTGCTCGCGGATGCAGGTGAGGAGGTCCTGCAAGGGGCGGCGGCCGCGATCGTGGTAGAGGGCGTCATTGGTGGCGAGGAGCGGCGTGCCGTGCTCTTGGGCGAGCGCGGCCAGCGCATCGAAGCGGGCGCGGTCGTTGCTGCGGTGGTAGGGCGTGAGGGCCAGGTACGTCTCGCCGGGGAAAACCTCGGCGAAGCGGGCGAGCTTGGCCCGGAACTGTGCGTCGAGATCGTAGGGCGGCATGACGACGAAGCGCTGGCCGCGTTCGAGGCCGGAGAGGTCCTCGAAATCGAGATGACACTCGCCCTTGTCGGCGCGGCGGTTGCCGAGCGTCAGGAGCTTCGTCAGCCGCCCGTAGGCCTCGCGGTCGGTGGGAAAGCAGAGCGCCTCGAACCCATCGCGCAAGACCAGGGGCGCGCCGACGACGAGGCGGATGCCGTACTTTTTTGCCGCCACATGGGCGCGCACGATGCCGGCCATGGTGTTGCGGTCGGCGATGGCGATGGCGGCAAGCTCGAGGTGCTCCGCCATGCCGACGAATTCGTGCGGATGCGAGCCGCCGTGGAGGAAGCTGAAATTGCTGGTGACGCCGAGCTCGGCAAAGGCGGGCGCGCTGGTATCACTCATGGGAAGACCCCGTGGATGAACCAGCTGGGCGTCCCCGGCTTCTCGTAGAAGCCTTCGCGGTAGAGCCAGAAGCGGCGGCCGGCTTCGTCCTCGACACGGTAGTAGTCGCGGGTCTCGCCGGGGGCGGCGCTCCACCATTCCGGGGAGATGCGCTCGGGACCGTCGGCGCGCACGATGCGGTGGGCGAAGCGCCGCCAGGTGAAGCGCGTGGGCGGGTGGTCGGGCGTCTCGAAGATCACCTCGACCGGCTCGGGCCGGCTGAACAGCAGGATCGGGCGGGCGAGCGGGGTGTCGTCCTGCAGGTGCCGGGTATGGGCGGCCCAGTCCTGCGGTCCGATCACCGCCTCCAGCACTGAGACGGCCTTGACCGCGAGTTCGGGCACATAGCTCTGGTGCGGCACGAAGCGAGTGACGCTCATGGGACCGAAGCGGTTGGCGAAGCGGTCGAGGAGCTCGGCGATGTCGCCGGCTGTCTCGCCGGGGGCGCCTGTCGTGAGACCCTGCTGCTGCGGATCGCCTCGCTCGACGTCGAAGGCTGAGAGCGTTGCCGCCTCGAAGCCGAAGCCGGCGCGGTCCTCGATGCGCGCGAGCCGCTCGCAGATGAGGCGCGAGAGGTGCGCGGCATCGCGGCTCAAGGCGCTGGTGCGCAATTCCAGCGCCTCGAACCAGCCGTCGACCCGGTAGAGGACGAGCTCGATGCGGCGGGCGCCCTTGCCGGCCTTGTAAAGCGCCTCGGCGAGCTCGCGCGAGAGGTGCCGCACGGTCGCCTCGATGTCGGCGAGGAGAGTAATCGGCTCGGCAAAGCGGCATTCGGCGCGGTAGACGGGCGGCGGCGTCAAGGGGCCGAAGCTCTCGTCGGCATGGCCCAGCGCCTGATCGAGGCGGGTGACCAATGTCATGCCGAAGCGGGCGACAAGGGGGCCGCGCGGCTTACCGATGAGCAGGCCCACGTGCTTGAGGCCAAGCTTTTCGAGGGCAACGATGGTCGCCTCCTCGAGCCGCAGCGCTGCAACGGGGAAAGGGGCGAGCGTCTGGCTGACGGCGCCGGCCGCGATGACGGCGCGCCCATCGCGCGCATGGCGGGCGGCGCCCCAGGCGGCCCCGAGGGTCGGGGCGATGGCGAGGCGGGCCGTAAGGCCGAAGCATTCGAGGCGCGTGGCAAGATCGTCCATCAGCCCCTCCTCGCCGCCCAAGAGATGGGCGCAGCCGGTAATGTCGAGGCTGATGCCGTCCTCTCCTTCGATGCGGGTGAAGGGGCTGTAGCGCTGGCACCAGAGGGCGAGGCGGGTCAGCGCCTCGACGTCGCCGGGGCTGTCGGCGGGGAAGACGTCAAGGGCGGGATAGATGGCGCGTGCATCGGTGACCGGCATGCCGGCAAAGAGGCCCTGGCGCTCGGCCGCCGGGTTGGTCGCGGTGATGCGCGCGCCGCTCTGGGCGTTGTCCGAGAGCACCAATGGCCGGCCTTCGTCAGGCGGCAGCGGATTGCCCATCTGCACGGCGATCGACCCGGACCGGCGCTCGATCGCCCAGCGGGGCAGCCACACGGAAAGATAGCGTTTCATGGTTCCACTCGACCGGCCACGCGCCGGTCACTCCTTTACGCGTCTTGGTCAGTTCCACCTGCCAGCGCGGCGCGCCGAGCCCCGGCCGGTATTGGCCGGTGCGCCAGGCGGGGCTGCTCGGCTCCGCCGCGATCCGCCAGCGCATGTCGGCGGCGGTGGAAAGCCCGAGATCGGGCCTTGTGCCGACGACGAAGGCGGTGGCGCCGTGGCGGGCGGCGCGCATGGAGAGGCGCCGGCTGGCGATGAAATCGTAGGCGCGGTCGTTCTCGGGCAGGATCCCGATGGCCGCGGCGACCGCGGGGTGCGACAGGGCCTCCTCCAGCGCCCAGAGCACGTTGACGGGCTTATCGACCTTGAGGTGCACCAGCCGGTTGGGGTCGATGCCGTAGGCGGCAAGACCGACGGGGTAGAGGCTGCCGGTCACGGGGGCGACGAAGGACGGCAATATCCAGAGGATGTGCCCCGGCCGCGCCGCGAGGATGCGGGCGAGCGCTCCAAGCCCGAAGCCGAGGGCGGCGGGCAGGTCCGCGTGGGACGCCGGAAACAGCTCGTGCAGCGCGCCGGTCGCAAGCCCTCCTTCCGGCAGCGCATCGTCGATGCCGGCGGCGCCCGTCGGGGCGCTGGGCCAGGCCTGCGGGCTGGACCGCTCCTTTTCGGCAATCCGGGCGCGCAGCGCCGCGAGGTTTTCTCGGCCAAACATGGCTAGCCACCCTGATGATCCTGATGGAAGGGGGCAGCTATCGCAGCCGGCGGAGGCGCTTCTATCGATGAATCGGCCGATGGGCACATCAGCCGCAGCGGACAGGGAGCGCATCTGGGCCGGCCATGGACGCAGAGCGTCTTGCCCAGGTCCTGCATCAGGACATGATGCGTCTCGGTGTCGTCGGCCGTCCAATGGTCGGGGATCTGCAGGTTGAGGAGGCGCGACGCGCGTTCGAGGCTGGCTTTCCCCGGAACGAGGCCGAAGCGCACGGCGACCCGGTGATGGGCGGTATCGACGCAGAGCACGCGCTTGTGCAGGGTGCTGAAATTGAGGACCGCGGCGCTGGTCTTGGCGCCGACGCCGGGCAGGGTCTCGAGCCAGTCCTGCGCCATCCCGACGGAACGACGCCCCAGGAATTCGAGGTCGAGCTCGTGGCGACGCCGCATGATGGTCTGCAGTGCCCCCGGCACATAGATCGCCTTCTTCTCGGGAAAGGTGGTCAAGGCAATGCGCCGCTGCAGGTCGCCGGCGCGCATGCGCGCCAGCGGCTCCCATGAGGGGAAGCTGTTGGCCAGACCCTCGAACGCGGTCCTCGCGATCTCGTCGCGCGTGCGACCCGAGAGCATGGCGAAGACCATCTGGCTCACCGGGTCCATCCGCTGAGTCTGCGCGACCGGCCCGAAGGCTGCCGACAGCAGCTCATGGGCGCGTGCGAGCCTGTTCTCGATGGCTAAGGGCAGCGTCAGTTGCATGATGCCCTTATCTAAGAACAAAAAGAGAACATGAGCAACCGGATTCCGCATCCGCGCGGCAGAATCCGGCTATGTCCTTGATTCAAAAGCCGAGGATTTCCAGGGCTTTCAGGAATCTCCGTTGTGCCAGGGCATAGTTCCACTTGACCTTCCAGTAGTGGGAAGGATTAGCCTCGTGGTTTCGATCAAAGGAGTTTCGGCAGTGTCCGAAGAATCGCATCACAGCCATCACGACCACGCCGCCGGCGCCTCCGCCCAGGCGACCTCGCTCAACCGCCTCGCCGTCAGCGCGACGCTGCATTGCCTGACGGGCTGTGCCATCGGCGAGGTGCTGGGCATGGTCATCGGCACGGCGCTCGGCTGGGGCAATGTCGAGACCATCGCGCTTGCCGTCGTCCTCGCCTTCATCTTCGGCTATTCGCTGACCATGCTGCCGCTGCTGCGCTCCGGCATGGCGCTGCGCCGGGCGGTCGGGCTGGCGCTCGCGGCCGACACGGTCTCCATCACCATCATGGAAATCGTCGACAACCTCGTCATGGTGCTCATCCCCGGCGCCATGCATGCCGGTCTCGACACCTTCCTCTTCTGGGGCAGCCTCACGTTCGCGCTGATTGTTGCCGGCATCGCGGCCTTTCCGGTCAACCGCTGGCTCATCGCACGCGGACGCGGGCACGCGGTCGTCCATGCCCATCACGGCCACCATTGATCCATCACGGAAAATTCTGCGGCAAGTCCCTTGAGAATGACGGAAAGGACTTATATGTGTGACCCTCTTGCAGTGGGCTGAAGCTCGTGGGGGCGCCGCTGCAATTCGCTCTCCGGCAACACGAATTTCGACGAGGTTCGATAGCAAAGATTGACGATAGAGACGCCTTATTATCTTGTCGACAAGACGGTACTTCTTAAAAATCTCGAGAAAATATCGTATTTGCGTCAAAGGTCGGGCGTCAAATGCCTGCTTGCGCTCAAATGCTTTGCCACGTGGTCGGTGTTCGACTTGATGGCCGAGCACATGGATGGCACCACGTCGTCTTCGCTTTTCGAAATCAAACTCGGCCGCGAGAAGTTCGGCGGCGAGACCCACGCCTATTCGGTGGCCTTCGGCGACGAAGAGATCGGCGAGGTCGTCGCCAACGCCGACAAGGTGATCTTCAACTCGCTCGGCCAGCTCGACCGCTTCCATGACCGCGTCGGCAGCAAGCCCGTCGGGCTGCGCCTCAATCCGCAGGTCAGCTACTCCAACTTCATCGTCGCCGACCCGGCCCGGCCGCACAGCCGGCTCGGCGAATGGGACATGGCACGCATCGAACAGGCGCTCGATCGCGTTTCGGGTGTCATGATCCATTGCCACTGCGAGAACGGCGACTTCGAAGCGTTCTCGGCGATCCTCGCCGAGATCGAAGAGAAGTTCGGTGCCGTGCTCGAAAGGCTCGAATGGGTCAGCCTCGGCGGCGGCATCCACTTCACCGGCGAGGGCTATCCGCTCGATGCGCTCGCCGACCGGCTCAAGGGCTTTGCCGAGCGTTTCGGGGTCGAGGTTTACCTGGAGCCGGGTGAAGCGGCCATCACCAATTCGACGACGCTCGAGGTCACGGTGCTCGATACGCTGCGCAACGGCAAGGACATCGCCATCGTCGATTCCTCGATCGAAGCGCACATGCTCGATCTGCTGATCTACCGCCTTGATGCGAAGGTGGCGCCCAACACGGGCGCCCACAGCTACATGATCGCCGGCAAGTCGTGCCTGGCCGGCGACATCTTCGGAGAGTTCCAGTTCGAACGGCCCCTCAACGTGGGCGACCGCATCTCCATCCAGGATGCGGGCGGCTACACCATGGTCAAGAAGAACTGGTTCAACGGCGTCCAGATGCCCTCGATCGCAGTGAGGGAACTGGACGGTCGGGTGAACCTCGTCAAGCGGTTCACCTACACGGACTATGCCGAAAGCCTCTCGTGAGGCGGGCTGGTCTAGCGTAGCCACTGCCGGAAGCCGCTCAGGCGCCGGTGCCGATTGGGGCGTGATCGAAGAGCCGACTGGGCGTCGTGCTGAATCGCGCAATGAAAAGGTGTTTCGTGAGAAGTGAAAAAGAATGTCCTGATTATCGGGGCTGGAGGTGTGGCGCAGGTCGTCGCCCATAAGGCCGCCATGAACAACGACGTGCTGGGCGATATCCACATCGCCTCCCGCAACGTCGACAAGTGCCATGCGATCGTAAAGAGCGTCCTCGAGAAACGATCGCTGAAAACGCCCGGCGTGCTGCAGGCCCATGAGCTGAATGCGCTGGACGTGGAAGCCACCAAGGCTCTCATCACCCGCACGCGGGCGGGGATCGTCATCAATGTCGGATCGGCCTTCCTCAACATGTCGGTGCTCGCCGCCTGCATGGAGACGGGCGCTGCCTACATCGACACGGCGATCCACGAGGATCCCAAGAAGATCTGCGAGGCGCCGCCGTGGTACGGCAACTACGAATGGAAGCACCGCGCCGAATGCGAGAGGCGCGGGGTGACGGCCATTCTGGGTGCGGGGTTCGATCCGGGCGTCGTCAACGCCTATGCGGCCCTCGCGCAGGACCAGTACTTCGATACGATCGACTCGATCGACATCATCGACGTGAACGCCGGCTCGCATGGCCGGTACTTCGCGACGAACTTCGATCCCGAGATCAACTTCCGCGAGTTCACCGGCCAGGTGTGGACCTGGCAGGACAGGCGGTGGACCGCCAACACCATGTTCGAGGTCAAGCGCACCGACGACCTGCCGGTCGTCGGCCAGCAGACCACCTACCTGACCGGCCATGACGAGATCCACTCGCTCTCGGCCAATCTCGACGTGCCCAACATCCGCTTCTGGATGGGGTTCGGCGAGCACTACATCAACGTCTTCACGGTCCTGAAGAATCTCGGCCTGCTCTCCGAGCAGCCGGTCAGGACCGCCGAGGGCGTTGAGGTGGTGCCGCTGAAGGTCGTCAAGGCAGTGCTGCCGGATCCGGCTTCGCTCGCCCCCGGCTACACGGGCAAGACCTGCATCGGCAATCTGGTCAAGGGGCAGAAGGACGGGGAGGACCGCGAGGTCTTCATCTACAACATCTGCGACCACGCCGAAAACTATGCCGAAGTCGAAGCCCAAGCGATCTCCTATACGGCGGGCGTGCCGCCGGTCGCCGCGGCGATGCTGATCGCCCGGGGCGAGTGGGACGCCAAGCGCATGGTCAATGTCGAGGAGCTGCCTCCGCGGCCCTTCCTCGACCTCATCGGCGCCATGGGCCTGCCGACACGCATCCGCGATGCGCAGGGCGACCGGGACCTCTCCTTCACCGACGAGGAGGTTCCGAGCCTCGCCCGTCGGGTGGCAGGCGGCCGCTAGGCTCACCGCAGCACTTTCGACGGCCCGGCATTAGCCGGGCCGTTTTTCTTTGTGGGTCTCTTCGGGATTTTGAAGGGGAGCTGGCCCCGTGGGCTCCCCTCCCCCTTGAGGGGAGGGGCTGGCCCTTTTACCCCTCTTCACCTGCCCG
>NZ_JZEX01000045.1 GCF_000969415.1 Devosia geojensis
CCCCTATCCCCTCCCCTCAAGGGGGAGGGGGACGCATCGTGCCTGTGGCAGCATCCTGCCCTATCCACCGGCTGTCATCCCGGCGAAAGCCGGGACCCAGTACACACCGGCCAAGCGGTTCGCGCACTGCTACTCCCGCCACCGCCGTGTCACCCTGTGAAGGCAGGCATTTCTGTCTGGAGGTCACAGCGCGAGCCGCACCTCCATCGTTTACTGGGTCCCGGCTTTCGCCGGGATGACAGCCGATGGGTGGTTACGGGGCGGTGCCCGGCCAGATACTAATGGGCCCTATGCCGCCAGGCTCGTTGCCGCGTCGACGCCGAGCATCAGGTTGAGGTTCTGCACTGCCGCGCCCGAGGCGCCCTTGCCGAGGTTGTCGTAGACGGCGACGAGCAGAGCCTGGCCGCGCTTGTCGTTGGCAAAGACGTGGAGGCGCATGCGGTTGGTATCGTTGAGGGATTCGGGATCGAGCGCCGGGGTCTTCTCGATCGCCTCGAAGGGCGCGACTTCGACGAAGGAATCCTTGATCGCGGCGTAATGAGCAGCGATGGCGGCATGGAGCTCGGCGCCGGTCGGCGTGCCGGGCAGGCTCGCGAGGTGCAGCGGCACGAAGGTGAGCATCCCTTGCGCGAAATCGCCGACCGAGGGCTGGAACAGCGGCGCGTTGGCGAGCCCGGTATAGGCCTGCATCTCGGGCAGGTGCTTGTGATTGAAGCCGAGGGCATAGGGCATGACGTCGGGGGCGTCCGGGCCCTTGGCTTCGTAGTCCTCGATCATCGAGCGGCCGCCGCCGCTGTAGCCGCTGACCCCGTAGTAGGTGAGTGGATGATCGGCGGGAACGAGGCCTGCCGCGATGAGCGGGCGCACGGCGGCGATGAGCCCCTGCGGCCAGCAGCCGGGATTGGCGACGAACCGGGCATCGGCGATGGCCTGCGACTGACCCTTGTCCATCTCGGCAAAGCCGTAGGCCCAGCCATCGGCGACGCGATGGGCGGTCGAGGCGTCGATGACGCGCGTGGCGCCGTTGTCGATGAGCGAGACGCTTTCCCTCGCCGCATCGTCGGGCAGGCACAGGATCGCGACGTCGGCGGCATTGAGGAGGCGCTTCCTGTCCTCGATGTCCTTGCGCTTGTCGGGCGCGATGGAGATGACCTCGAGGTCGCGCCGGCCGGCGAGCCGCTCGCGGATCTGCAGGCCCGTGGTGCCCGCCTCGCCATCGATGAAGATCTTCGCGACCATCTGCTCGCCTCCAAATACCGGAAACGCTAGATGGACCCGGCGTGTTGCAAGGTCAAGACGCGGCGCTCCCCTCGGCTTCGAGAAGGCCGTCGACGGCGTAGAGCATCTTGCTCCAGCCCTCTTCGGTGCGCTCGACGTAATCGGCCCATTCGGCCCCCATCTCGTGGTAGAGGGTGACCGTCGAGCCCTCTCCGTCCGGCGCCGGCTCGATGATGATGGTGACGAGGGAAACCTCATTCTCCTCCTCGCTTTCGTCGACGAACCAGGTGTGCTGGATCTTGGTCGGCCGGTGGAGGACGCGGAAGGTGCCCCAGGCCCTGGCTTCCTCGCCATCGCGCATGTCCGCATAGAAGAAGCTGCCGCCCTCGCGCACATCCATCTCGAAGCGCACGATCGGCCCGGTGAGCCCCGCCTGCTTCAGCCACGCCTCGTTCCAGAGCCGGGCCTTTCCGGGCTCTGTCATGGCGTCGTAGACGCGCTCGGGGCTTGCCTTGAAGTGATGGGTGACCTTGGCCTCGATCGTTTCGTGCGACATCGCGGCATCTCCCGGTTCGGCAGGATTTCACCAGTATCCGCCGCTGTCATGACAGTTGCGCGATCCCAGCCTTCGTCGCCGAGGATCGCGCATTCCGCCCCGCCGCCGCAAGTCCGTCAGGCCGGGCTCGGCTTCGGCTCGGGCACCGCGGGCGCCGGCTCGAGGCGGCCGGCGAGGATGAAGCTCGTGACCAGCACCGGCACGAGCGCGGCGAGCCCGGCGCGCATGTCGAGCGCCTCGGCGACGAACCCGATGACCGGCGGGCCGACGAGAAAGCCGAGGAGCGCGATGAAGGAGAGGACGGCAACGTTGGCCGACGCCGCCCGGTCGGTGAGGCTCGCCGCCGCGGTCACCGCGAGCGGGAAGCCGACCGAGGCGCCGAGGCCGACGATGCCGAAGCCGACGAGCGCCACGGGCACGCTGGGCGAGAGATAGAGGACTGCGATGCCGAGGAGGGCGAGGCCGGCGCAGACGCGGGCGAGCCGCACCGCACCGAACCGCGCCTTCAACATGTCGCCGCCGAAGCGGCCGGCGGCGACGAGGAGCGCAAAGACCGTATAGCCGATGCCGGCCGATCCCTGCACCGCAAAGACATCGCGCAGGAACACCGCCGCCCAGTCGGCCATCGCGCCCTCGGTGATGGTGATGCCGAAGACGAAGAGGCAGATGCCGAGAAGGCTCCAGCCGGGCAGGCTCCAGGCGGAACGCCTGGAGCCCTCGCCCGCGGGCGCCGCTTCCGCCGGATAGCGCGGCAGGGCGATGCCGACGCCGACCCCGACGGGAAGCGTGACGAGCGCCACCATGAGAATGGCCCAGCGCGCCTCCATCCCCGAAAGCGCCAGCCCCGCGCCGATGAGGCTGCCCGCCATCATGCCGAGCGACCAGCAGCCATGCGCGGTGTTCATCAGGAGCCTGCCCGTCGCCTTCTCCACCCGGTCCGCCTTGACGTTGAGGCCGAGCTCGAGGAACGAGAGCGCCGAGCCGGTGAGGACGAGGGCGGCAAAGAGCCAGGCGGCGTCGGTGGTGAACGCGGGTATGCTGACCGCGACGCCATAGTAGACGAAGCCGGAGATGATGGCGTTGCGCGCCCCGATCCGCCCGACCAGCGGCCCGGCGAAGGGGAGCGTCGCGAGCGTCCCGACCGGCAGGCCGATGAGCGCGACGGCAAGGCCGGCGGGGCCGAGCCCCAGCGCCGCCTGGACGTCGGGAATGCGCGCCAGCCAGCTGCCGAAGGCGAGCGGCTGCAGAAAGAAGACCAGCATCACGAGACGCCGGGCGGTGGAGGAAGCCATCGGAAAGTCACCCCTGCGGTTGGGCGGACGCGGCTCTGGAGGCTGGGGACCGCGGGTTTTGTACGCTCTGCAAACAAATGTTCAGAATTTACATTTCCGGCAATGCCGTCATGCGTTTATGTAAACGACGGATGCATACCAAAGTAAAGCCTTCCCGCATACGCGCGCCCGAACGCGCTTGAATTACGTGCCTCAAACACACGCAAACGGCCCAGAAATTAGGCGCTTGCAGCCCAATTCCGCATCAGATCGGCCGTGGCTTAGATTGGTATTGCCCGCCTCTCGTTTTGCTGTTGACAGACGACGCCGGACGATCCTAACGTTGAAAATCGTTTACAGGATGCGTACCACCGAGGGGGTGAGAGCGCATCGGGTGTCAGGGCACCGGGAGTTATTTATGCGCGTCGGAATTATCGGCCTGGGCTATCGCCTCGGCTATCTTGCCCATGTCTTCAGCCTGATGGTCAAGGACTTTCAGGTGGTCGGCTACGTCGATCCGGCACCGGCCGGAAAGGCGTATGCCGAGGAGCGGGGCGTGACGTTCGGCAAGGCCTACGATACGCCTGAGGCGCTGCTCGAGGCCGAGGACATCGACCTCCTGATGGTCGGCTCGCCCAACCACCTGCACCTTGAGCACATCAAGACCGGGCTCGCCTACGGCAAGAAGATCTTCGCCGAAAAGCCGGTGGTCACCTCCATCGAGGAGACGATGGAGCTCGCCGAGCTCATCGGCAAGCATCCGGCCGACCAGATCATGGTCGGGCTGGTGCTGCGCTATGCTCCGCTTTACGTCGACCTGCGCAAGGCGCAGGCCGACGGGCTTCTCGGCGACATCGTCTCGATCGAGGCAAGCGAGCACATCCCGCCCTACCACGGCGCCTTCTTCCAGCGCGACTGGCGGCGGTACGAGAAATACGCCGGCTCCTTCATGCTGGAGAAATGCTGCCACGACCTCGACCTTTACAACGGCGTCATGGGCTGCCGGCCCGCGTTCGTCGCCAGCTTCGGCGGGCGCAAGGCCTTCATTCCCAAGAACGCTCCGGAAAAGGCGGGCATCAACGACCTCGAGGTCTATCATAGGAAGCCCTCCGGCTGGCAGGGGAGCGACCGCGTCTTCGACGGCGACGGCGACATCATCGACTTCCAAACCGCCATCGTCGAATACGAGAACGGCGCCTCGCTCGCCTTCCACACCAACATGAACGTGCCCGACGATTTCCGGCGCTTTGCCGTGATGGGCGCCAAGGGGGAAGCCGAGGGCGATTTCGTGCGCAACTTCTTCAAGGTGACGGACGCGCGCACAGCCAAGCGCCTCATCGACTCCACCTACAAGTCGTCCGACCTTTCGGCCCATTACGGCGCCGACGAGCAGATGGCGGCCGACATCGCCAAGCACGTCGAACACGGCGCGCCGCTCCCCGTCTCGGTCATCGACGCGCTCGAGGCCGGGCTCCTCGCCCTTTCCATGGACGAGGCGCGCCGAACGAGGAGCGTCGTCGACATGGCGCCCATCTGGCGGCGGTTCGACGCCGCCCTCGCCCGCTCCAAGGCCGCCTGAGGGAGGACGACATGACCAGGCAGCAAAGCGCAACACTCTTCGCCCTCGGTCTTCTCCTCCCGGCAACGCTCTATATCCTCTCGATCGTCGCCTATCCGCTGGTCGACACGATCATCCTGTCGTTCACCAACGCGGCGCTGCGGCCCACATACGACTGGGTGGGCTGGGCCAACTACCAGCGCATCTTCGGGGCCGGCAACTTCACCGAGGTGATCATCAGGACGTTCATCTGGACGTTCTTCTCGGTGGCCACGAAAATGATCATCGGCACCTGCGGGGCGGTGCTGCTCAACGCCACCATCCCCGGCCAGACGGTCTTCCGCATCCTCACCATGCCGCCCTGGGTCGTGCCCATGGCCATCGGCATCTTCATGTGGGGCTGGATGTACAACGGCCAGTTCGGCATGATCTCGGGCCTGTTGCAGAACTTCGGCTTCCTCGACCGGCCGTTCCCGTTCCTGGCCTACGGCAACTCGGCCTTCTGGGCGACGATCGTCACGGACGTGTGGATCGGCGTGCCGATGGTGACGATCTATCTGCTGGCCGCCATCCAGTCGATCCCCAAGGACCTCTACGAGGCCGCCTGGACCGACGGGGCCGGGCGCTTTTATCGCTTCCGCCGCATCACCCTGCCGCTGATGGTGCCGGCGATGCTGACCATGTCGCTCTTGTCGCTCATCGCCACGTTCAACTCCTTCGACATCATCTGGATCCTGACCCAGGGCGGTCCCTCGGGCTCGACCACCACGATGATCATCGACACCTACAAGACCGCCATCGGGTCCTACAAATACGGCGAGGGCGCCGCGCGGGCGGTGGTGATCTGCATATTCGTCTCGCTCTTCTGCATCGTCTACTTCCGCGCCGTACGCCAGTTCGCCAGGGGAGCCGCCCGATGACCGAGGTCGCCCGCAACGCCGATATCGCCGCCGACGCGCCCGTCGCCGCCGCCATCCCGCCGCGAGCGACGGCCCGGCGCCGCTCGGCCAAGCCGATGATCGACCGCTACCGCTGGTGGGAGGTCGTCGGCCTCTACGCCGGCATCGCGCTCTTTCTCATCTTCGTGCTCTCGCCCTTCATCGAAGGGTTCCTGGTGTCGCTGAAGCCGTTGAGCCAGCTCTTTTCCTCGCCCTACAGCTTCTGGCCCAAGAACGGCTCCTTCCAGGCCTATTTCGACATGTGGCGCAGCGTTCCCGCGCTCGGCATCCACATCTTCAACTCGCTCTTCATCTCGAGCGTCGTCACCCTCATAGTCATCGCCATCGTGGTGCCGGCCGCCTATGCGTTCGCGCGGTTCGAGTTCTCGGGCTCGGGGCTGCTGCTGGGCGCGTTCCTGGCCGTCAACATGTTCTCGGGCGCCGTGCTGCTGATCCCGCTCTTCCGCCTGATGCGCTCGCTCGGCTTCCTCAACACCTATTGGGCGATGATCGTGCCGGGGGCGGCCTTCCTCATCCCCTCCTCGATCTGGCTCCTGCGCACCTACCTGATGCGCATCCCGCGCGAGCTCGACGAGGCGGCCTGGGCGGACGGCGCGAGCCGGCTCTATACGCTGCGCCGCGTGATCCTGCCGCTTGCCGCGCCCGGGATCGTGGTCGTCGCCATCATGACGTTCATCGGCGCCTATGCGCAGCAGTTCATCTTCGCGCTGACCTTCAACTCCAAGACCGAGTTCATGCCCCTGCCCATCGGCCTCTTCGGCTTCTTCGGGCGCCAGGAGGTGCTCTGGAACGAGCTGATGGCGGCAAGCTTCGTCGGAATCCTGCCGGTCATGATCGTGATCGTGTTCCTGCAGCGTTACCTGGTGGCCGGCCTCACCGCCGGCGCCGTCAAGCAATGAGCCCCGGCCGGGACATTTTCTTCCGGCCGAGCAAGCAAGGAATGGACGCCACCCGCATGGGAAAAGCGGGCGTCGTCCGGGGACGCGCACCCTGTCGGGTCGCACATCAAGGGAGACTGAACGTGAAAAAGACCAGAGTGCTTCTCGCCTCCATGGTCGCGCTGGCCGGGACGACCGGACTGACCGCCGCCATCCAGGCCGAGGAACTGAACATCATCGTGTGCGGCGACGAAGTGCAGCCGAGCTGGACCAGCTACTTCGAGGAATGGAACGCGGCCAACCCGGATTATCCCGTGGTGCCGGAAGTCGTCGGCTGGGGCCAGTGCCAGGACAAGGTGACGACGCTCGCCGCCGCCGGCAGCCCCGTCGACCTCGCCTATGTCGGCTCGCGCACCTTGAAGCAGCTCGCCCTCAACGACCTCATCGTCGAGATCCCGATGACCGAGGAAGAGAAGGCCGCCTACTACAACTACGTGCCCGAGACCGTGACCTTCGACGGCACCCAGTGGGGCATCCCCGTCGCCTTCTCGACCAAGGCGCTGTTCTGGAACAAGGACCTCTTCGAGGAAGCCGGCCTCGACCCCGAGACGCCGCCCAAGACCTGGGAAGAAGAGATCGCCTTCGCCCAGCAGATCAAGGAGAACACCGACGCCGACGGCTTCGGCCTCGTGGCCAAGACCTTCGACAACACCATGCACCAGTTCCTGCACTGGGTTTACACCAACAACGGCTCGGTGATCGACGCCGAGGGCAACATCACCCTCAACTCGCCGCAGGTGCTGGCAGCGCTCGAGGCGATCAAGGAGATCACCCCGTTCTCCGAGGAAGGCCCGACCGCCTACGAGCAGAACGAAGTGCGCGCCATCTTCCTCGACGGTAAGCTCGGCATGGTGCAGGGCGCCATCTCGACCGGTAACCTCGCAACGGAAGCGGGCATCAACTGGGGCGTCGCCCCGCTCCCGCTCGGTCCCGATGCCGAGGGCCCGGGAACGCTCCTCATCACCGACTCGCTGGCCGTCTTCAAGGGCACCGGCAACGAGGAGAAGGCCATCGAGCTCGCCAAGTTCATGACCACGCCCGAACGGCAGTGGGCCTATGAGCAGGAGGCCGGCCTCACCCCGCTGCGTCCCCTGCCGCAGGTCGACGAGATGGTCGCCTCCAACCCGACCTGGCAGCCGTTCATCGACGGCATCGAGTATGGCGGGCCCGAGCCGCTGTTTACCGACTACCAGGGCCTGCAGAACGTGATGATCGAGATGGTCCAGTCGGTGGTGACCGGCCAGGCCGAACCGCAGGCGGCCCTCGAGCGCGCCGCCGGCGAGCTCGAGCAGTACAAGTAAGGCAAAACGAGCCGCGCCGCCGCCTTTCGCGAGGCGGCGGCGCCTTCAACGAGACATGCCCGATCCGGCCGCGCCGGACCGTCGCCGCCCAGGAGGTCAACTTGGCCAGCGCCCTCACCCTTGCCAATGTCAGCAAGTCGTTCGTCAACACCGAAGTCATCAAGGGCGTCGACCTCGACATCGCCCAGGGCGAGTTCGTCGTCTTCGTCGGCCCTTCAGGCTGCGGGAAATCGACGCTCCTGCGCATGATCGCCGGGCTCGAGGACACCACCGGCGGCGACATCGTCATCGACGGCAATCGCGTCAACGAGCTGCCCCCGGTCAAGCGCGGCATCGCCATGGTCTTCCAGAGCTACGCGCTCTATCCGCACATGAGCGTCTTCGAGAACATCGCCTTTCCGCTGCGGGTCGAGAAGCTCCCCCAGGGCGAGGTCGACAGCCGCGTCAACGGCGCGGCGCGCGTGCTCCAGCTCGAGAGCCGCCTGCAGCAGCGCCCCGGCACCCTCTCGGGCGGGCAGCGCCAGCGCGTCGCCATCGGACGCGCCATCGTGCGCCAGCCCAAGATCTTCCTCTTCGACGAGCCGCTCTCCAACCTCGACGCAGCGCTCCGTTCCGAGATGCGCGTCGAGCTGATGGAGCTGCACAAGCGCCTCGGCTCCACCATGATCTACGTCACCCACGACCAGATCGAGGCCATGACCATGGCCGACCGCATCGTGGTGCTCTCGGCCGGCGAGATCGAGCAGGTGGGCTCTCCTCTCGAGCTCTACCACCGGCCGGACAACCTCTTCGTTGCCGGCTTCATCGGCAGCCCCAAGATGAACTTCATCAAGGGCCGCTGCACCGCCGCCGCCAACGGGCGCGTGACGCTCGACCTCGGCGACCTCGGTCCGCTCGAGCTCGACCGCAGCGCCGACGGGCTCGCCGGCCAGGAGGTGACGGTCGGCATCCGGCCCGAGCATCTCCTGATCGGGGGCGGCGACTTTTCCATGACCATCGCCCCGCACCTCATCGAGCGGCTCGGCATCCACACGGTGCTTTATGCGCACGTGCCCGGCACGCATTCCTTCATCGCCCTCTTCGAGGGGGATCCGGACGTCGCCGAAGGCAAGCCCGTCGAGATCGGCTTTAAGAAGGCCGACGTCCACCTCTTCGACGCCGCCGGCCGGGCGGTGCGCTGAGGAAGCGGGGTGGATCGCCTTTTGCACCGGAGGCTCCCCTCCCCCTTGATGGGAGGGGCTGGGGGTGGGGGTCCATCGGTTGACCACATAACCACCCCCACCCTCAATCCCTCCCCTCAAGGGGGAGGGAAGCGCATCGTGCCCGAGGCGCCATCGTGGCAACACCGAGCCGCTACTCTTTCATCCGCCCGCTCCGGGCCTGCCAAAGAACGGTTCCATGTCTGATCTGGTCGGCCTCCTCTACAACGAACGCGACGAATTCACCCGCTCCGAGCAGGTCCTGACCGACATCGTGCTCGCCGATGTCGACGCGGTGCTCAACATGTCGATCGTCGACCTGGCGCGCATCGCCGACGTCTCGCCGCCGACCGTCACCCGCTTCTGCCGGCGGCTCGGGTGCAAGAGCTACGCCGAGTTCCGCGTCAGGCTGGCCCAGTCGCGCTTCATCGGCTCGCGTTACCTCGTGCCGCCCGCCGGCCCGCAGACCGCCCGCGACATCGCGCAAGGGGTGGTCGGGGACATCCAGTCGACCATCTACGACACCTTCGAGCGGCTCGACATCCCGGCGATCGAGGCGGCGGCCGAGGCGATCCTGCGCGCCAGCTACGTCCTTTCGTTCGGTTCGGGCGGCGGCTCCTCGATGATGGCGATGGAGGCCGAGACCCGGCTCTTCCGGCTGGGGCTCAAGGTCTCCTCGACCGTCGACCACCAGGCCCAGCTGATGCGTGCGGCCGGCGCCCCCAACGGCACGGCGGTGCTCGCCTTCTCGATGAGCGGCAACAACATCCCGCTGGAAAAGGCGCTCGCCATCGCCGGCGAGTACGGCCACCGGCGCATCGTCGTCACCCGGACGGGCTCGCCCGTCGCCGACCGGTCCGACATCCTCCTCGCCGTCGACCGGGCCGAGCACTCCGACATCCTAAAGCCTTCGACCGGACGCTACGCCTATCTCGCGCTCATCGACATCCTCGCCCAGACGGTCGCCACCCGCATCGGCGCGCCGGCGGTCAACGCCCTGCGGCGGATCAAGCACCAGCTCGTCGTCAACCGCGACGGGGACGACGCCCAGCCGCTCGGCGACTAGCGCGTCCTGCTCCAGCGCCCCAGACTCTGCAACTCACAGGTTCGAAAGCCATGTCCGTTCGGCCCGCCCTCACCCTTGCCACCACCTTCAGCAAAGCCACCGACGGCAAGCCCGCAACCTATGGACTGGAGCTGACCAACGAGTCGACCGAGGCCATCCGCGACTTCACCCTCTGCTTCGTCGCCCCGACCCGCGTCGACCTCGACGCCGTGTTCGACAATGCGACGATGCAGCGGCGCTCCTCCAACTTCGTCGAGATCGCGCCGCCGGCCGGGTTCGTCCTCGAGCCGGGCGGGCGCTGGAAGGCCTCGACCGCGAGCCTCGGACGGGACCTGCGGCACTGGAGCGACGGCGCCAACGCGGCCTATCTCGCCTTCGCCGACGGCAAGACTCTGCCCGTCGAAAGCCGCCCGACGACGCTGACCGGCGACAACGCGCCATTGAAGCGCGGCACCGAGCCCTTCCCCGTGCCGGGCCCCGGCAAGTCGCCCGCGCCGATCTCCGTCGTGCCCTGGCCCAACCACGTCGCCATCGAGGGCGCGCGCGACGTGCCCGCAGGCCTTGCGATCACGGCGTCGGGCGAGGCGCAGACGGCTGCGGATGCGTTCGCCGACCTGGCCCGCTCGCTCTTTCCCGCCGACGCGCTGGTGCGTCCGGTGGAGGAGGGCGGGCTTTCCGTCACCCTCGTCACGGGCGCCGGGCAGAAGCCGGAAGCCTACCGCATCGTCTTCGGCGACGAGGTGACGGTCCATGCCGCCGGCCACGCCGGCTGGCTCTACGGCCTCGTGACGCTCGGGCAGATCCTGCGCGGCGCGCGCCGGCACCCGCTGACCTTCAGCTTTCCGGCCGCCGGCGAGATCGTCGATGCGCCCGCGTTCGGCTGGCGCGGCAGCCATCTCGACGTCTCGCGACAGTTCTATTCCACGGGCGAGGTCGAGCAGTTCCTTAAGGTGATGGTCTGGAACAAGCTCAACCGCTTCCACTGGCACCTGACCGACGACGAGGGCTGGCGCGTCGAGATCGACGCCTATCCGGAGTTGACGCGGGTCGGCGCCTGGCGCGGCCACGGCCTGCCCATGCCCCCGCTCTTCGGCACGGGTGCGGCGCGGACCGGCGGCTACTACACCAAGGCCGCGATCCGGCAGGTGGTGGCGCTCGCCGAAACCTTCGGCATCGACGTGGTGCCCGAGGTCGACGTGCCCGGCCACTCGTTCGCCGCGATCACGGCGCTGCCCTGGCTCGCCGACCCCGACGAGACCGGCGCCTACTACTTCCACGACAATTTTCCAAATGGCTGCCTCAACCCGGCGCATGAGCCGGTCTACGAGTTCGTGGAAAAGGTGTTCGGCGAGCTGCTCGAGCTTTTCCCGTCCAGAACCTTCCATGTGGGCGCCGACGAGGTACCCGAGGGCGCCTGGGAGGGATCGCCGCTGGCGCGGGCCATGAACGAAGAGATCGGCGGCACCGGCAGCCCGGCCAAGCTCCAGGCCGCTTTCCTCAAGCGCGTGCAGACGTTCCTGACCGCCAACGGGCGGATCACCGGCGCCTGGGAAGAGGCGGCGATGGGCGGCGGCATCGACAAGGAGCACGCCTATCTCGTCGGCTGGACGACGATCGAGGTGAGTCAGGAGCGCGCCGAAGAGGGCTACGACATCGTCATCGCGCCGGGCCAGCGGTACTACCTCGACATGGCGAACGGGGCCGCCTGGTCGGAGCCGGGCGCGAGCTGGGCCGGCTGGTCGGGGCCGGAGGAGACCTATATCTTCCAGCCCGGCGGCGACTGGACGGAGGAACAGAAAAAACATCTCCTGGGCGTGCAGGCCTGCATCTGGTCCGAGCACCTGACCGACCGCGCCATCTTCGACCGCCTGGTGTTTCCCCGGCTTTCGGCCATCGCCGAAACGGGGTGGACGCAGGCGGAGAGGAAATCCTGGCCGCGGTTCAGGGCGATGGCGGGGCTGCTGCCCAATCTATACGGGTATTGGGCGACGGAGTAGGGGCTGGCCAGAAGGAAAGGCCCCCTCATCCGCCCTTCGGGCACCTTCTCCCACGAGGGGAGAAGGGAAGATGTGCCGTCCAAAGGGCCCGCTGAAGGGCGTTTTCAACTGAATCGGCTGGTGGCCACCCGACCTTCTCCCCTCGTGGGAGAAGGTGGATCGCGCTTGCAAAGCGCGAGACGGATGAGGGGGTTACCCCACCGGCCTGCTGGCATATTCCAGCAGGCTCGCCAGCGACACGAACGGAACGCCCGCCTGCTCGGAAAGCCCCGAGGCGCAGGTGGCGACGGTCGAGACGCCGAGATCGCACCCTTGCGGGATGTCGCGTTTCACGAAACGCGTCGCATGATCGTTGAGCTCGGGGATGAAGAGCCCCTTGTCCCCCGCATAGCCGCAGCAGGTGATGGACGAAAGCACCGCGATCTCATCGGCGCAGGCGCGCGCGATCGCCTCCGTCGCTCCTTGCTCGCGCATGCGCTGGGCCGAGCAGTTGTGGTGCACCGCCACCACGGCCACGCGCCGGGTGATGGTGAGGTGGGGCAGGACATTGGCGAGGAGGAACTCGCTGGAATCGGCCACATGCGCCTCGCCCGGAAATTCGCGCAGATGCTTGGCGCAGGTCGAGGCGTCGGTGAGGACGGGTACCGCGCCGCGATGCGAAAGCGCCGAGAGCCCGGCCTTCAGCCGCCCGCCGACCCGCCGCGATTCCTCCGGGAACCCCTTGGACTGGAACGGCTGGCCGCAGCACTGGCCGTTGAGGTGTTCGGGCACGCTCACCGCATAGCCGGCTCGGGTCAGCAGCGCGACCATCGCGTCGGGCGTCGACTTGAGGTCATAGGCGGTCCTGGGCGCGCCGAACATGCGCGTGGCGCAGGAGGGGAAGTAGACGACGGGACCACGCGGGGCGTCGGCCGAAGGAGCAACGGGCGTTGCCGCGCCCGGGCCGGGCTTCAGCGCCTCGTAGACGCGCGGCACGCGCTTGCCGGTGAGGCGGCGCGCGGTTTCCGTGACGCTGGCGACGACCGGCGCCGAGACCACGGCCTTGGCCGCATCGGCAAGCCCGACGCCGAGGCGCATGGCCGTTTCGATCGTGCCGGTATGGTCGGCTGCCACATGGGCCACTTTCCTCGCGACGTCGCCGCGCCGGCGGGCCCGCTCGCCGAGGATCATCGTTCCGGTCTCGATGCCGACAGGGCAGCGCAGCGAGCAGAGATTGCAGGCCGCGCAGGTATCCATGCCGGCATACTGGAAGCCCTCGTCGAGGATTTTCAGCCGCTCCGGATCCTCGCCGGTGCGGCGCAGCCGCGCGCGCTCGCGGGTGACGGCGATGCGCTGGCGCGGCGTGAAGGTCATGTGGTGGCTGGGGCAGGCCGGCTCGCAGAAGCCGCACTCGATGCACATGTCGACGAGATCGTCGGCAAGCGGCATCGCCTTCAAATTCTTGATATGGACGTGCGCGTCGGCATTGAGCAGCACGCCGGGATTGAGCAGCAATTCGGGATCGAAGAGCGCCTTGATCCGGTGCATCAGGCCATAGGCCTTGCTGCCCCACTCGGCCTCGACGAAGGGCGCGATGGCGCGACCCGTGCCGTGCTCGGCCTTCAAGGACCCCTGGTACTTGACCGAGACGAGCTGCGACAGGTCATGCGAGAAGCGGTCGAACTTTTCGGCCGCGCCCGGGGCGGTGAAATCGTCGCTCATCTGGAAGTGCAGATTGCCGGCGAGCGCGTGCCCAAAGATGATCGCGTCCTCGTAGCCGTGATCGTCGAGCAGCTGGCGCATCTCGATGACGAAGTCGGCGAGCCGGTCGATGGGCGCGGCGACGTCTTCGGTCAGCATCGAGGTGCCCTTGGGGCGCATGGCCCCGCCCGAGGCGAAGAAGCCCTTGCGGATGTCCCAGAGCGCGTGCGAGCGCACTTCGTCGGTCGAAAAATCGATGTGAGTGGCGTTCTCGCTGGCGAGGAGGGCCACGGCCTTCTCGACTTCGACCGCGAGCTCCTCGGCTGTCGGGGCCGTCACGTCGATGAGGACGGCCGGCGAGTTGTCGGTGAGGTAGGGCAGGAGCGGCGCCATCGGCGGCAGGTGCTCGACTGTCGCGAGGGCGCGCCGCTCGATGTATTCGGCCGCGGTGACGCCCGTCGTCACCTGCACGCCATTGTTGGAGAGCTTGATGATCGCCCGGCCGGCCGACTGCGGATCGGGGAACGGCACCAGCGCCGTCGACTTGTAGGGGTGCTCGGGCACCGTGTTGTAGGTGACCTCCGAGACGAACCCAAGCGTGCCTTCCGAACCGACCATCAGGTGGATGAGGATGTCGAGCGGATCGTGGTAATCGACGAGGGCGTTGAGCGAATAGCCGACGGTGTTCTTGATCGCGTATTTGCGGCGGATGAGGGCGACGAGCTCGTCGTCGGCCATCACCTCGTGGTGGAGCCGGTGCAGCTCCTCCAGCATTCCGGCATGCGTCTTGCGGAAGCTCGCGCAGCTTTCCGGGTCGCCGGAATCGAGCATGGTGCCGTCGGTGAGGACGATCCGCAGCCGCGCCATGGTGTGGTAGGTGTTCTGCGCCACCCCGCAGCACATGCCTGACGAGTTGTTGTTGACGACACCGCCGATCTTGCAGGTGGCCTGGCTCGCCGGATCCGGCCCGATCTTGCGGTTGAAGGGCTTCAGCGCCGCATTGGCCTGCGCGACGATGATCGCGGGCCCGAGCGTGATCTGCCCGGCGCCGGGATGGATCTGCATCTTGCGCCAGCCGTCGCCGAGGACGGCGAGGACGCCGTCGGTCACCGCCTGGCCGGAGAGCGAGGTGCCGGCGGCCCGGAAGGTCACCGGCAACCCTTCGGCACGCGCCGCCTCGAATACGGCGCGCACATGGTCTTCGCTGTCGACGAAGACGACGGCGGCGGGGATCAGCCGGTAGGAGGAGGCGTCGCCCGACCAGGCATAGGTCATCAGCGGATCGGTCATCATCCGCTTGGGCTCGATGACGCCCCTGAGGCGCTGGACGACCCGCTCGCCAGCGGCCTGCTTGTCGAAAGGTTGTGCGGAACGGGTCTCTGGGGAAAGGACGGCTTGCTGCATACGCCCTAACTAACATGTTAGTGACGGCAGGGGGAAGGAAAACTTGGCGCCTGCTGCGCGCGCTCCGTGGCGAAACGGCTTTTCGCAAACGTTGCGAAACCAAAAAGAGAGGACACCCGTCTCGGCCGGAACGCATATGGCTCTAGTATGTCGGCGTAACTCCAAGGGAGAATCACCATGATGAAAGCGATCAACCTCAGCGACCGGCCGGCGCCCGAGGTCTACAGCCACGCCGTCGAGGCGACGGGGATCGGGCGCATTCTTTTCGTTTCCGGGCAGGTCGGCGTCGCGGCCGATGGCAGCGTCGCCTCGGACGTCGCGGGCCAGGCGCAGCAGGCCGCCGCCAACCTCGATGCGGTGCTGGCGGAGGCCGGGATGAGCAACGCCAACATCGCCAAGTGCACGATCTTCCTCACCGACGAGGCCAATCTCGGCCCGTTCATGCAGGCGGCCGCCGGCGCCCTGCCCTCCCCGCCGCCGGCGACGACCCTCGTCATCGTCAAGGCCCTCGCCGACCCGCGCCTGCTGGTCGAGATCGAGGCGATCGCGGTGGGTTGAGCTCCTGCCGGGGCCATCGAAATCCGCATGACGCAAGGCGCCGGCTGCGGCATAATGGCTCAGGCTTGAGGGGAGGGCTTTCCATGACAATCAACTGGCTCGCCGTCATCGCGGCGGCGCTTTCGATGTTCGTCGTCGGCGCGATCTGGTATTCGCCGATGCTGTTCGGCAGGGCCTGGCAGAGGGCGGCGGGCCTTTCCGAGGAAGACGCGAGGCGCGGCAACATGCCGTTGATCTTCGGTCTCGCATTCGTTCTGACGCTGCTGATGGCGGCCAACCTCGCCTTCTTCCTCGGGCACCAGGCAAGCCTTGATTTTGCCATCGGCGCGTCGCTCGCGGCCGGGCTCGGCTGGGCGGCGTTCGGACTTTCAATCGTCGCGCTCTTCGAGCGCCGGCCGCTCGCCTATTTCCTCATCAACGGCGGCTACCTGACCGTCGGCTTCCTGGTGATGGGATTGATCCTCGGCCTCTGGCGCTGAGCGCCCAGGCCGAAAACGAAAGCGGCGGATACCGATGTACCCGCCGCTTCCGTATCGTTCAGAGGTCGACGTCCTCGTCGGCGCGGCCGATGCCGCGGATATCGGCAGCGGCCTTGCGCAGGATTTCGGCGAGGCGCCGCTGGTCCTCCTCGGACCCTTCGACCGCCTTGCGGATGGCGGCCTTCAGCTCCCGGCGCGCTTCGTTAACTTCGGGGATGACGTCCTCGATGTCCCGGTCGGCGCGCGGCGAACCTTCCGCGCCGCGCCAGCGCTTGAAGCCCTCGAAGTCCTCGCGGTCGCGCTCGCGGTTGAACGGCCAGTCGCTCCTGGCGAATTCGCGCAGGCGCGCCATGTGCTCGCCGGCCTTGGCGAGGAACTCGAGCGTCTTCTCGATCGCCTCGCGGTTGTCGGCAAGGTGTGCGCGGCCGTCCTCGGTGATCGTATAGAGCTTCTTGTTGCCGTCGGCTTCCGACGTCACGAACCCGGCTTCCTCGAGATAGGTCAGGGCCGGATAGACGACGCCGGGGCTCGGCGAATAGAAGCCCCCGGACTTCTCCTCGATCGCCTTGATGAGGTCGTAGCCATGGCGCGGCTGCTGCTCGATGAGGTAGAGCGCGACGAGCCGCAGGTCACCGGAGGCGAGCATGCGCCCGATGCGCCAGCCGCCGCCCCAGTTGCCGAAATTCTCGTCACCCGCCATGCGCGCGAACCTGTGCCAGTTGCGCCGCGCCATGGCCTCGAGCCGCCGCCAGTCCGGCTCGCCGTCGCGGAAATAACGTCCCATGATCTTAAAACTCCGATATGTCGGGTTTGAACCTGAGACATCAGGTTGGACGCCGAGTGTGGCGTTTCAAGATATATCGCACGATATTTTTTTAACGCCGCTCCGCCACCCACGCCTCGAGTTCGTCGAGGTTCGTCCCCGCCCGGGCGATGGCGAACTGGTAGATGTCGAAGCTGCCGACGACTTTGCCGTAGTAGTCCGGCCGTTCGCGGGCCTGGGTCTTGAGCCTGAGGATCAGGTCGCGGTCGGCCCTGGCGAGCTCGGCCATCAGCGCCGCGTCGCGAGCCTGACGGCGCTCGAAATCGTCCGGCGCCCAGCCCCAGAGATCGGCCTTCCAGGCGCGGTCCATGTGGTCGCGGAACTCGATGCCCCAGTAGAGCCCGGCCCCGAGCGGGTGCGGATCGACATAGTCGTCGAGATAGTGGCCCTTGTGGAGGCGCATGCCGGCCGCTTCCAGGCGATCGGCGAGCTCGGGGCCCATCCGCATCCATTCGAGCCGCCGCTCCGGCGCGGCGGGCATGTGGATGTCCATGTCACGCCAGACCATCAGGCCATAGGCGAAGCTCCCGGTCGGCGCGACGGCGCCGAAGCGCTCCGCAAAGAGCGCGAGAATGTCGAGGCGCTCAAGCACCTCGCGGGCCTCGGCCTTGAGCGCATCGGCCGTTTCGGCGCGGGTTCGGGTATCGGTCATGGTTTCCTCCTCGGTGGCAATAAAAAAGCCCGGCGCCTTTCGGGGCCGGGCTTTCCGAATTTCGTTGGAAGCAAGGGCTGGTATGCAGCCTTTGCGTTATTCGCTCTTGGCTTCCTCGGCTGTCGGAGCCTCGGCGGCAGCGGCTTCTGCAGCAGCGGCGGCCGCGGCGGCTTCTTCAGCCTCCTTGGCGGCCTGCTCGGCAGCGAATGCCTCGGCGGCGGCGACCTTCTCGGCCTCGCGCGCCTCGCGGGCGGCCTGGGCCGCCGAGCGCTCGTCGGCCTCGATCTTCTTGGTGCGCGCGCTCGTCGATTCAAAGATACGGGCCGACTTGCCGCGACGATCGCGCAGGTAATAGAGCTTGGCCCGGCGCACCTTGCCGCGCTTCAGCACCTCGATGCGGTCGATGTTGGGCGAATAGAGCGGGAAGACGCGCTCGACGCCTTCGCCATAGGAGATCTTGCGGACCGTGAAGCTCTCCATGATGCCGCCGCCGGTGCGGGCGATCACCACGCCTTCGTAGGCCTGCAGACGTTCCTTGTCGCCTTCGCGGATCTTGACCCAGACCTTGACGGTGTCGCCATGGGTGAATTCGGGAATATTGGCCTTGGCCGAGAGGGACTCGAGCTGTTCGCGCTCGAGCTGCTGAATGATGTTCATGTCGATCCGTCCTGATCTTTTCGAGGGGCGGCCTCGGTGGGTTGCCCCACGCCGATCGCCCGGTCTTGGTTACACGGAGATTTTGGATTGGCGGGCTATAGAGCAAGAAACCGGCCAAGTCCACTCAAAAACCGCCTTTTGCCGCCTCCCGCAGGGGTGCGGTGCTTTTGCCGCATGACGGGCGGGCCCGCCTCGGCTAAAGAAGGGGCGAACGAGGCGGAAACGCGATGGGCACGACCGGGACGATGGTGAAGGACGCGATGCGGGCGCTGCTCGTGCTCGCCCTCGTCTTCTTCAACTTCGCCCACGCGCCGGTCTCCGCATCCGTCGGCTACGACAGCGAGCTGCGCCCCTACCTTGCCGCGACCGTTGCCGCTTTCGTCGACTGCGGCGACGCGGACGGCAATGGCGGGCTCGCCCATGCGCCGTGCCACGCCTGCCGCATCGGCGGCGGCGCCGACCTGCCGCCGGCGCCGGTCTGCGCGCTGAGCCTGCCGCGCGCCGCCGAGCCGGTCGCCTATGTCCGCCCGGCGGATACCTTCGCCCCCCGCTTCCCGGTGACCTCGGGAACGCCGAGGGCCCCGCCCGCCGCCTGACCTTTCGCCTCCGTCACGCCGGCCCATCGCGCCGGCAGATACCTGCACTTTTGCGAAAGCTCAGATTCCCATGAAAAAGACCCTTCTGCGCGCCGGCATGGCGCTTTGCGCCACCAGCTACTTGCTCGTCCACTTCGCCCCGCAGGCCCACGCCCACGCGGGAATCGCACCGGCCGAGGTCGCCAACGGCACGACGGTGCGCGCCGTCATCACCATTCCGCACGGCTGCGACGGCCTTGCTACCGATACCGTGGTCGTCGACCTGCCCGAGGGCTTCGTCAACGCAAAGCCGATGGTAAAGCCCGGCTGGCAGATCGCCACCGAAACCGGAGCCTATGCCAAGACCTACGACGACCACGGCACCCCCGTGACCGAGGGGGTCCTGCGCGTCACCTGGAGCGGCGGCGCGCTGCCGGACGACCAGTTCGACGAGTTCGTCGTGCGCGGCGCCCTGCAGGGGTTCGAAACGGAAACGGCCCTGCCTTTCACGGTCACCCAGCACTGCGGCGATGAGGCGATCGCCTGGGAGGAGATCGCCGAGGCCGGCACCGATCCGCACAGCCTCGAGCGTCCCGCTCCCGTGATCACCGTCAAGCCGGCGAGCGGCGCGGACGCGCATGCCCACCATGGCGGCCATGGCAACCATGCGGCGGTGGTTACCGCCGGCGACCTCGAGATCACCGGCGCCTTCACCCGTGCGACCCTGCCCGGCGCGCCGGTCGGCGGCGGGTTCCTGACCATCACCAACACCGGCGCCGAGGACGACCGGCTTATCGGCGCGTCCGCGGCCTTTGCCGGCGAAGCGCAACTGCATGAGATGGCCGTCGAGAACGACGTGATGAAGATGCGCGAGCTTCCCGACGGCATTCCCGTTCCGGCGGGCGAGGCGGTGACCCTCGAGCCCGGCGGGCTGCACATGATGTTCATGGGGTTGAAGGAGCCGCTGGTCGAAGGCACCGAGGTGCCGGTGACGCTGACCTTCGAAAAGGCCGGCACCGTCGAGGTGACGCTGGCGGTCGCCGCGCCGGGCGCTGATGCCCATGGCGAACACAACCACTAGGGGAGGGCGCACATGGCCACGTCTTCGATGAAGACCCTGCGCCTCGGGCTCTGGATCGCGGTGGGCGTCGCGGCGGTGGGGCTCGGCTTCGCCGCTCTGCTGCTGCCGCGCCTTTCGACCCAGCCCTCGGCCGCCCCCTATGGGGCGGGCGACTACGAACTCGTCGACCATGACGGCGCACCGGTGACCGATGCGACGTTCGCCGGCGGCAAGCCGAGCCTCGTCTTCTTCGGCTTCACCCACTGCCCGGAAGTGTGCCCGACGACGCTCTATGAAATGGCGGGCTGGTTCGAGGCGCTGGGGCCTGAGGGCGAAGACCTCAATGCCTTCTTCGTCACCGTCGACCCCGAACGCGACACGCCCGACATGCTCAAGGCCTATGTGACGGCTCCGACCGACCGGGTGCTCGGCATCACCGGCTCGTCCGAGGAGATCGCGCAAGCCATCGAGGCCTGGCACGTCCACGCCGAGCGCATCCCGCTCGAGGGCGGCGACTACACCATGGACCACACCGCCTCGGTCTTCCTAATCGGGCCCCGGGGCGAGTTCGAAGGCACCATCGCCTATCGCGAGGCGGGCGACGTGGCGCTGGGCAAGATCCGGAGCCTGCTGGCGAAGAGCTGAGGGCCTTGTTGCTCCCCTCCCCCTTGAGGGGAGGGGATAGGG
>NZ_JZEX01000046.1 GCF_000969415.1 Devosia geojensis
GGGGGGAACCCACCACCGTTCGAATATCGCGGTTATCAATTCTCGATCCATTTGTCCCGTGTGGGGGAGGCTGGGAGGGGGAATGCAACGACGCAGAATTCATACGCGATAGCCTTGAAGATCGATGTGAGCGCTATTTGCCGGAATCGACAAGGCCTTTGGCAAACCAACGCTGCATGAGGAGGATGACCGCCGCAGGCGGCAGCATGACGAAGAAGGCGCCGGCCATGGCGATGTTCCAGGCGGGCGCCGCATCGGCGACGGGCACCAGGTTCTTGAGGCCCAGCATCACTGTCGCCATCGACTTCTCGGTGGTGAAGAGCAAGGGCCAGAGATACTGGTTCCAGCCATAAAGGAAGAGGATGATCGAGAGCGCCGCGATATTGGAGCGCGAGAGCGGCAGCAGCACGTCCCAGAAGAACTTGATCGGTCCCGCCCCGTCGATGCGCGCCGCCTCGCAGAGGTCGTCGGGAATGGTGAGGAAGAACTGCCGGAAGAGGAACGTCGCCGAGGCCGAGGCGATGAGCGGCAGAATGAGCCCGCCATAGGTGTTGACGAGGTTCCACTGCAGCGCGGCCTCGAGCCGGTAGCCCGTGGTGCTCTCGATGAAGCCGGAAAGGCCGATGGTGGCAAAGAACCAGCGCAGCGGCCCGCCGGCGTCCGCCACTGCCTCGTAGGTCGGGATGATGCGCACCTCGACCGGCAGCATCAGCGACACGAAGATCAGCCAGAACGCCGTCATCCGGAACGGGAAGCGGAAATAGGTGACGGCGAACGCGGCGATCAGCGAGACGATGATCTTGCCGATGACGATCCCGGCCGTAACGAGGATCGAGTTGAAATAGAGCCGCGAGAAGTCCTCCGCGTTCCAGGCCGTCACCACGTTGTCGATGAAATGCGGTCCCGGCAGCCAGGGGAAGGGGGTCTGCTGCACATCGGAGACGGTCAACGATCCGGCCACGAACGCGAAGTAAAGCGGCAGGCACACCATCGCCGCGCCGACGAACAGCACCACGTGGCAGAAGATGGAAAGGCCGAGATTGCGCTGGACCATCGTTTAGATCCTGTCGGTTTGCAGGGCAGGTCGCCTTGCCGGGCCCCACACCTCTCCCTTGGGGGAGAGGTCGGACCGGAGCGAAGCGGAGGGCCGGGTGAGGGGGCCTTTCCACACGCCACAACGCCCCCTCACCCGCCGCTTCGCGTCGACCTCTCCCCCAAAGGGAGAGGTGAATGGGCCGCCGATTTCAACAAACCACATGCCTACACCTGGTAGTTGACCTTGCGCTCGACGGCGCGGAACTGGAGGATGGTGAAGACGATGGCGATCGCCATCAGGATCACCGATTGGGCTGCCGACGAGCCGAGGTCGAGGAGGACGAAGCCGTCCTGGTAGACCTTGTAGACCAGCGTGTTGGTGGCCCCGCCCGGTCCCCCCGCCGTCACCGCGTCGATGATGCCGAAGGTGTCGAAGAGGCCGTAGGTGAAGTTCATGATGACGAGGTAGAAGACCGTCGGCATGATGATGGGAACCGACACGGTGAAGAACCGGCGCACAGGCCCGGCCCCATCGAGGGCCGCCGCCTCGATCAGCGATTGCGGCACGGCCAGCAGCGCGGCGACGAGGAAGATGTAGTCGTAGCAGACGTGCTTCCAGACGGCCGCGACCGTGATCAGGACCTGCGCATCGAACGGGCGCCGGTTCGGGTCCCACGGGATGCCCAGCGAATGCAGGAACTGCGCCATCGGCCCGACGGCCGGGTTGAAGAGAAAGGCCCAGAGCACGCCCGAGATCACCGGCGCGATGGCGTAGGGCAGAAGGATCACGCTCTTGTAGACGAAGCGCCCGCGGATCACCTGGTCGGTGGCGAAGGCGAGGAGCCCGGCGATGCCGAGCGTCGCCACGTTCTGGATGATGGTGAACCAGAAGGTGAACACCGCGCTGGCGCGGTAGGAGTCGCTGGCAAGGAGGCGGGTGAAGTTCTCGAGCCCGACGAAGAGGGTGGTGCCGCCGAACGGGTCGACCTGGACGAAGGCGAGGGAGAGCGCCTTCCAGGAGGGGATGAAAAAGAAGAACAGCAGGATGAGGAGCTGCGGCGCCAGCAGCCAGGCGGCGATGCCCCCCTTGCGGAAATGCGCCGCCTTGAGGCCGCTCTCGCTCGCCATGGGCACGAGCCGCTGGGCGAAGCGGGAGAAGGGACGCGCGGGCGCGTCCCTCCGGCCGGTCATGGGCTCACTTGCCAGCATGAAGCGTCTCGTACTGGCGCAGGATCTGGTTGCCGCGCTCGACCGAGGCATCGAGCGCCTGCTGCACCGTCTTCTGCCCGGTCCAGACCGATTGCAGTTCCTCGTTCATGACCGCAAAGGTCTGGTCGCTGTTGCCGAAGCGGAAGCCGCGCGAGTTCTCGGTCGGCTCCCCGCGGGTCAGTTGCAGGATGGCGATCTCGCGGGTCGGGTGCTCTTCGAAGAACCCTTCCGACAGCATCAGCTCGTAGGCGGCGTTGGTCACCGGCACATAGCCGGTCTCGCCGCTCCACCAGGCCTGAGTCTGCGGCTTGGCGATGAAGTCGAGGAAGGCGGCGGCGCCGGCCTGCTCCTCGTCCGACTTGCCCTGCAGCACCCAGAGGGCGGCCCCGCCGATATTGCTGTTCAAGGGCTCGGCCGTGCCCTCTTCATGGGGCATGAAGGTCGCGCTCCAGTCGAACTCGGCGCCCGATTCCACCGCCGCGTGCGTCGCGGTCGAGGCGATATAGGTCGAGCAGTCGCCCGAGGTGAAGAGCTGGGTGGGGCTGAGTCCCTGGCCGGCGATCTGCAGCACATCGTCATCGATCCACTTCTTCATGCGCTCGACCTGGCCGACGACCTGCGTGGTGTTGAAGATGTACTGCGTGTCGAGCCCGCCATAGCCGTTGGCGCTGGTGGCGTAAGGGTAGTCGTTGATGGCCGAGTACCCTTCGATCATGCTCCAGATGAAGTCGCCGGCAAGCGCCATCGAGCAGTCGGAGACGCCCTGTTCCTTGATGGCGTAGAGCTGTTCGTCGAGCTTCTGCCAGGTCTGCGCGGGACCATCGAACCCGGCCGCGCGGAAGTGGTCGGCGTTGTACCAGAGGATGGCGGTCGAGGAGTTGAAGGGCAGCGCCGCGGGCGTTTCGTCGACGATGTAGAAGTCGGCGACGGGGGTGACGAAATCGTCCCAATCGATCTCGTAGCCCTGCGCCTCCATCAACTCGCCGACCGGAACCACGGCGCCGGAATAGAGCATGGTGAGGAAGCTGCGCTCGGTCGCCTGCACCAGCGTCGGGTGCTGGCCGACGCGGTAGGCCGCGATCATGGCGGCGAACGTTTCGGCATAGCTGCCCTTGTTGATGCCGACGACCTCGTACTCATCCTGCGAGGCGTTGAAATCGGCGATGAGCTGGTCGACGATCTCGCCCAGCCGCCCGCTCATGGCGTGCCACCATTCGACGCGCACCTTCTCCTGCGCCATGGCGGCGTTGCTCGTCAGCCCCATGGCGCCGGCGAGCAAGGCCGCGGCGGTTTTACGGAAATAGAGACCCATTTGCCTGTCCTTCAGATCGAGCCTGAACATTGCGGAACCTCCTGCAGCAGCGTTTTCTGGCGTTTGCGCGGTCATCCCACTCGGGGGACGGCACCAACCGTGCATCGGGTTGTCGGGTGGTCTATGTTACATTTGTTACACGGACGTGACATATGTGAAAAGAGTGAATGACGCGGGGTTGATTCCATGGACCAGGCCGACATCGTCGCGCGCGCCGCGTGGCTCTATCATGTGGAGGGGCTGACCCAGGCCGAGATCGCCGAGCGGCTGGGCCTCACCCGCCGGCGCGTCAACGAGATGCTGGCGAGCGCCCTCAAGGACGGGCTGGTCTCCGTGTCCTTCAACACCGGGCTTGCCGACTGCATGGCGCTGGAGGCGCAACTGCGTGAGGCGTTCGGGCTCGAGGACGCGGTGGTGGCGCCGACCCCGGCGGACCCGGAGCAGTTGCACTCCGTGCTCGGACGTGTGGCCGCGGGCTATCTCGGCCGCACGATCAACAAGGTGAAGCCGCGTTCGCTGGGTGTCGGCTGGGGGGCGACGCTCAAGGAAACAGTGCACTTCATGGCGCCCATGCATGTCCCCGGTCTCGAGGTGCACTCGATGATGGGTGGGCTCACCCAAGGCTCGGAGATCAACACCTTCGAGATCGTGCGCGGGTTTGCGCAGGTGCTCGGCGCCCGCTGCAGCTATCTCGTCGCGCCGATCTATGCCGAAAGCGCCGAATCGCGCGACGCGATCATCTCGCAGACCGTCTTCCGCCGCACCTTCGCGGCCATCAGCGAGGTCGACATCGCGTTCCTCAGCGTCGGCGACGTCTCCGACCGCTCGCTGCAGGTGCGCTACGGGCTGCCGGAAGGCGTCAAGGCCGCGGACCTGAAACGCGCGGGCGCCGTCGGCGACATCATCGGGCGATACCTCGATGCGAATGGCGAGCCTGTCGCCCACGACATCAACGCCCAGGTGCTGGCGCCCGAGCTCGACCAGTTCCGCCGCATTCCCTGCCGCATCGTCGCCTCGGGCGGCGCCCACAAGCGCGAGATCGTCAAGGCGGTGGTCAAGTCCGGCCTCGCCACCGCCCTCGTCACCGACGAGGAGACGGCGCGCACGATGCTGGCTGGCCGCTGATGCGGCTTTGCGGCATTGGCGGCTCGGGCACCCTTCCCCTCTCCCCTTGAGGGAGAGGGACAGATTTTCCGCGTTCAGCGGAAAATCAGGGTGAGGGGTCTGCGATGTTGCAACTCACACCGGCCTTGTGAGTGTCGCATCATCGCTGACCCCTCATCGGCCCCTTCGGGGCACCTTCTCCCTCAAGGGGAGAAGGGGACGGGGTCACATGCGATTACCTGCCACCACCATCAAGGCCCCAGGAAGGGGAGAACTTCACGCCCGTCCCGCGCCATATCGTAAAATGTGAGCGCTATTCGAACGCGAGTTTAACACCCCAACACCCCATCTTGACACGCTCCTGAATGCTGGTAACGTTCCCACACCTGACGGTGTCTCGCAGAAGCATCGCGGTACGGGATGAGGATATGAGCAAGCGCGGCGGCCGCCGGCCCACCATCATCGATGTCGCAGCCAGGGCCGGTGTTTCCAAGAGCACCGCTGCGCGCGCGCTCGCCGGCGCCCCCAACATCAATGCCGAAACGCGTGAGCGGGTGCTGAAGGCCGCGCGGCTCGCCGGCTACGAGCGCAACCACCTTGCCGTCGGCATGCGCTCGGGCCGCAGCGGTCTCCTCGGCCTCGTCATCCCCGACATCGCCAACCCGTTCTGGGCCGACGTCGCCCGCGGCGCGCAGGATCGGGCGGCGCAGAACGACGTCTCGCTCCTCGTCTTCTCGTCCGACTGGGATGCGGCCAAGGAAGCCGCGCACCTGAGTGCGCTCCGCCGTGCCCGGGTCGACGGCGCCATCATCAATCCCGTCTCCGACAGCTTCGACGATCTCGATCGTTTCGGCCTGCCCTTCGTCCTCATCGGCTCGAGCGCCGAGCGCTTCCCCGATACCTCGAGTGTCGGCTCCGACATCGCCCAGGCCGTGCGGCTGGGGCTCGACCACCTGGCCGAAAAGGGGCATGTCGCGCCCAACCTCATCCTCGGGCCCAAGTCGCGCCTGGCGCGCGCCCGCTTCCTGCGCTCGGTGCACCAGCATTGCGTCGAGCGCGACATCGATCCGGCGATCCTCGTCATGGAGGACGGCGAATATACCGTCGAGGGCGGGCGGCTCGCCATGCAGCGGCTACTGAAGCGCCCGCATGTCGGGCACCTCGCCGTCTTTGCCGCCAACGACATGATGGCCATCGGCGCCATGATGGCCGCGCGCGAGGCGGGGCTTTCGTGTCCAGAAGATGTGTCGATCCTCGGCTTCGACGGCATTCCGGCCGGCGCCTTCACCACGCCCGGCCTCACCACCATCGCCAAGCCCGGCCGCGAGATGGGCATCCGCGCCGTCGAAGGGCTTTTCGACGAAATCGAAGGACGGCCGGAACACGGCCGCATTCATCTGCCGTGCCGACTGGTCGAGCGCGCCTCGCTCGCCGACCTCTCGGTCGGGACGCCCCAGCGCAAAGCGGGGGCAGGGAGAATCTGACTATGGCGGCTGGCGAAGAACAGCGGCTCGATACCGCATCCATCATTGGGAACGTTCCCACTGAATCCCGCCGCGCCGCCTTCCTCCGCGGCGCGCAGCGCTGGTGGCCCTACTACCTGATGATGGCCCCCGGCATCGTCTTCTTCGTCGTCTTCCATTATCTGCCGATCTGGGAAGCCAAGATCGCCTTCGAGCAGGTGCGCATCATTCCGCCCAACATCTGGGTGGGCTGGCAGCACTTCCAGACGCTCTTCGCCTCGCCCGTGTTCTGGCAAGTGCTGGCCAATACGCTGATCATCTCGGCGATGAAAATGGCCTTCGTCTTCCCGGTGCCGATCCTCGTGGCACTCTTCCTCAACGAGATCCGCTCGGGTCCGCTGCGCAAGTTCATCCAATCGGCGATCTACCTGCCGCACTTCCTCTCCTGGGTGGTGATCGCCGGCATCTTCATCGCCGCGCTCTCGCCCTCGGGCGGCGTCGTCAACCAGATCGCCGGCCTCTTCGGGCTCGAGCCGCGCTCCTACATGACCGACACCGGCGCCATCCGCTGGGTGCTGGTCTATTCCGAGATGTGGCGCTCGGCCGGCTGGGACAGCCTCCTCTACCTCGCCGCCATCATCGCCATCGACCAGCAGCTTTATGACGCGGCCGAGATGGACGGGGCCAACCGCTGGCAGAAGATCTGGTACGTGACCATCCCCGGCATCGTGCCGACGATCGCCACCCTCTTCATCCTCAACGCCGGCATGTTCCTCTCGGCCGACCTCAACCAGGTCATCAACATGTCGAACGACGTGGTGCGCGGCACGATCGACATCGTCGACACCTATGTCTACCGCATCGGCCTGCAGACCGGCGAATACTCGCTGGCGACCGCCGCCGGCCTCTTCAAGGCCGTGCTCGGCATGCTGCTCATCATCGTCGCCCACAATGTGTCCAAGCGCCTGACCGGCAAGGGGGTGTGGTGATGGCCAGCCGCAACGACCGCCGCACGCCGCTCGAGCGGATCGAATACGCCATCATCGTCTCGACGATGCTGCTGATGGTGGTGGTGACCGTCCAGCCGATCCTCAACCTCGCCGCCATCTCGCTTTCCGATCCCGGCCGCGTGCCGGGCATGAGCGGGCTCGCCATCTGGCCGGAGGGGTTCTCGCTCGACGTCTGGACGTTGCTCCTCAACCACCCGAACGTGCGCCAGGGCGTGATGAACTCCCTCCTCATCACCGGCGTCGGCACGCTGATCAACGTCACCTTCACGGCGCTGATGGCCTGGGGCCTGTCGCGTCCGGGCCTGCCGGGGCGGCGCTTCCTCTTCGTGATGGTGCTTATCACCATCGTCTTCGAGCCCGGCATCATCCCGGATTATTTCATCAACAAACGCCTCGGCCTCTTGGATACCTACTGGTCGGTGATCCTCTACAAGGCCGTCAACGCCTGGTACCTCATTATCCTCATCCGCTTCTTCGAGGAAATCCCCAACGAGCTCCTCGAAGCCGGGGAGCTCGACGGGGCCAACGCCTTCCAGATCTTCTGGCACGTGGTGCTGCCGCTCGCCCGGCCGGCGCTGGCGACGATCACCCTCTTCTACCTCGTCTTCCACTGGAACGAGTTCTTCCGGGCAATGATCTACCTCACCGACCAGAGCAAATGGCCGCTGCAGGTGGTGCTGCGCCAGTTCGTCATCGGCGGCGACAAGCTCTCGATGGTGGGCGTGCAGGCGATGAGCAATTTCACCGGCGCCAGCCAGATTTCGATACGGGCGCTCAACGCCGGGATGATCATCCTGACCATCCTACCGATCCTCATCATCTATCCCCTCATCCTCAAGTTCTTCACCAAGGGCACTATGTCCGGGGCCCTCAAGGGATGACGAGAAAGCCCCAACAACGAGCACAAATCACGGAGGAGACAACAATGCTCGCAAGGAGACTACTGACCACGACGGCGGCTCTGGCGCTGAGCCTCGGCCTTGTCGCGACGGCCATGGCGCAGCCCGCGACCGTGCGGATCGTCTCGAAGGACCTCTTGACCACCAATCCCGAGGACGTCGCCCATATCGAGCGCATCGAAGCTGCGCTGGCCGAACGCGGCACCGAGGTCGATATCCAGATCGTCGATCTGCCCTCGTCCGGTTATGCCGATGCGCTGGGCGTCATGCTACTCTCGGGCGATATCCCGGATCTCATCTACTTCCAGGGCGGCGACGCCAAGATGGTCGAGCAGGGCATCCTCGAGGACTGGCGCCCATGGATCGAGCAGACGGAATACCTCAAGGACGCGCTCTACGAGCACAATCGCGCCCGCCTCGAGAACTACCCATACCTGCTCTACCCCTATCCGCTGCGCATTCCCCAGCCGGTCATACGCAGGGAGTGGCTGGAACAGTCCGGGCTCGAGGCGCCGCAGACCGTCGAGGACTACGTGGCGCTCTTTTCCGCCATCCGCGACGGCGACTTCGACGGCAACGGGCAGGACGACACCTACGGCATCACCACCGCCGACAACACCAACGAGCTCGACGCGATCTTCAACCAGGCCTTCGGCGTCTCGGCCACCTGGATGAAGAACGAGGCGGGCGAATGGGTGCACTCGCGCGTGACGCAGGAGGAGCGGGACAAGATCGCCTTCTATGCCTCATTGCGTGAACAGGGCCTCTATGACCCCGAATACATCACCACCAAGTGGGACACCAAGGAGGACAAGTTCTACACCGGCCGGGTCGGAGTCATCCTCGGCTCGTCGATGGAGGTGATCGACATCTATGGCGGCAAGCTCCGCCAGGTCGAGCCCGACGCCGAGCTCGTGCTCCTGGCGCCGCCCGAGGGCCCCGGCGGGCGCGGCCTGCAGGCTGTCGACGTCTCCAAGGAGAGCCGCGGCTTTGCCATGTCGGTCCTGTCCGAGAACAAGGAGGCGGTCGTCGCCATCCTCGATTTCCTCGCCAGCCCCGAAGGCCAGATGATGGACCGCATGGGCTTCGAGGGCGAGCACTATACCGGCTCGGGCGACGTCACCGAAGTCACCGACAAGATCTCGACCTGGTATGCCCGCTTCATGGCGACGGCCAACTGGCAGCCGCCGGTCGTCTGGCAATCGGAAGCGGCGGTCGCCTCGCTCGACCGGATCGCCGAGTACTACACGCCTGACAACGCCTTCGTCTTCCCGGCCCAATACGCCGCCGACCTCGACGCGACCGAGAACGTCTATCGCTCGTGGGTCTACAAGTTCATCTCCGGCGAAGCCTCGATGGACCAGTGGGACCAGTACGTCGCCGAGTGGGAATCGGCTGGCGGCGCGCGGCTCAACGAATACGCCCGCAGCGTCCTGGGCGAGTGAAGTGGCTAGCGCCGGCGTCAGGACATTTGACAGGGTGTGGCGAAGGCCCCCTCACCCTGTCCCTCTCCCCCAAAGGGAGAGGGGACGCTGGCGCGGCCGCGGTGCTCACCTCTCCCTTGGGGGGAGAGGTCGGCGCGCAGCGCCGGGTGAGGGGGCCGTTCCTCCGTCACCTGGCAGAGAGTTCGACTGCTTCAGGTGCAAAGGAACCCACCCATGACTGATGCCTTCCGTGGCCGCGTGCGCGCTCTTGTCCATGGCGTCGCCCTCGGCGATGCGCTGGGCGCCCCGGTGGAAAAGCTCCCGGCCAAGGCCATCCGCGAACGTTATGGGCGGGTAACCTCCCTCGATACGACCTGGCACAAGATGAACCTGCCCCCGGAAGCCCGCAACGGACGTATCCGCGGCAACGGCATCGTCACCGACGATACGCTGATGACGCTGGCGCTGATGGAGATCTACGCCGAGGTCAGGCGCCATCTCGACGCCTGGGATATGGCCGACGGCATGGTGCGCCAGATCGCCTGGACGCCCCGCTGGGTCCCCGAGCTGCAGCGCGAGGCGATGCTCATCGAGCGCCTGTTCTATCCCGAGAAGTGGATATTCCAGCGCCACCAGCTGACGAGCTGCGATCCGCGCCAGGGCGGTATCGGCAACATGGTCAACTGTGGAGCGGCCATGTACATCGCGCCCGTCGGCGTCGTGAATGCCTGCGACCCGAAGGCCGCCTATGACGAGGCCATCGCCTTCGCTTCCGGCCACCAAGAAAGCTACGGGCTCGAGGCCGCCGGCGTCATGGCCGCCGCTGTCGCCGCCGCTTTCGTTCCGAATACGAATATCGAAACCATCGTCGAAACCGTGCTGGCGCTGGCCAAGGACGGCACCCGTGCGGCCATTGCCGATATCGCTGAGGAAGCGCGCAAGCTCCGCCGCGCCGGTGCCGACCATCCCGCCGTATGCGACGCCTTCCACGAGGCGATCGCGCGCTATTCGACGATCGGCGATGACGTCAACCATGTGGCCGAGAATGCCGGGCGGGTGACCGACGCCTACCGCCCCTCGCGCCTAGCCGCCATCGAGGAGCTGCCGCTGGCCTTGGGCTTCTGCATCCTCAACGACGGCGATTTCCGCCGCGCGATCGAGGACGGGATCAACTCTGGCCGCGACACCGATTCCATCGGCGTCATGGCCGGCGCCATCCTTGGGGCGCTGCACGGCGAGGCGGTGATTGATCCGGCCGACGCGCGCCGGCTCGACGAAGCCAACGCCATGGATATCAGGGCTTCCGCCGACGCGTTCGCCGATACGGCGCTCGCCATCCTCGCCGCCGACCGCGCCGCGGTTCAAAAGCGCGAAGCCGACCGCGCCACGCTCATCGGCGCTCCAGACCTTGCCACCATCGCCTGATTTCAACCCTGCCCCGAAAGACGTTTGATGCTCTCTCCCGACCAAATCCTTGAAAAGATCTATGCCGGCTTCATCGGCAAGGCCATCGGCGTGCGCCTCGGCGCGCCGGTGGAGCCCACAATCTGGAGCTATGAGCGCATCCGGGGCACCTATGGTGAGGTGACGCAATACCTGCGCGACTTCAAGAACTTCGCCGCCGACGACGACACCAACGGGCCGGTCTACTTCATCCGGGCGCTGCGCGACTACGGGCTCGATGCCACCGCCGAGGATGTCGGCAAGACTTGGCTCAACTACGCGGCCGAAGAACACGGCATGTACTGGTGGGGCGGCTATGGCGTCTCGACGGAGCACACCGCCTATCGCAACCTGCGCGCCGGCATTCCGGCCCCGCAGTCGGGCTCCATCGCCACCAACGGCACGACCGTTGCCGAACAGATCGGCGGGCAGATCTTCATCGACAGCTGGGGCTGGGTGAACCCGGGCAATCCGGAAAAGGCAGCCAAAATGTCTGCAATGGCCGCGAGCGTCGCCCATGACGGCGAGGGCCTCAACGGCGCCCGCTTCTGCGCCGCCGCCATCGCCGCCGCCTTCGAGGCGCAGACCATCGAGGAGGTCGTTGCGGTTGCCCTTGCGACGATCCCGCCCGAGAGCCTTTACGCCCGCGTCGCCAACGCCGTCATCGCCTTCCACAAGGCCCATCCCGACGACTGGCGCGCCTGCCGCGACATGCTGACGGCCGAGTGGGGCTATGACCGCTATCCGGGCGTCTGCCACATCATACCGAATGCCGGCGTGACGGTGATGGCGATCGTCTACGGACGCGGCGACCTGCCGCGCACCGTCGAGATCGCCACCATGGCCGGCTGGGATACCGACTGCAACGCGGGCAATGCGGGCGCCATCGTCGGCACGTTCCAGGGCCTGCAGCCGGGCTGGGACAAGTATAGAAAGCCTATCAACGACTTCCTCGTCGCTTCCGGCGTCGTCGGCTCCATCAACATCGTCGATATCCCGACGTTCGCCCGAGAGCTGACAGTGCTGGCGCTCGAGCTTGCCGGCCGCGAGGCGCCCGCGCTCTGGGTCGAGGACATGACGCGGCGCGGCGTGCGCTTCGATTTCGACTTGGCCGGTTCGACCCACGGCTTCCGCACGGAAGGGTTCAAGCAGATCGCCGTCAAGGGCTCGGCCGAGCGCCACACGGAGGACTCGCGCGGCAGCCTCGAGATCCTGCTCGACCGGCTGGAGCGGGGGCAGGGCGGGCGCGTCTTCTGGAAGCCGTTCTACCGCCGCGCCGACTTCGACGACGAGCGCTACCGGCCGATGTTCTCGCCCTTGGTCGATGCCGGCCAGACCGTCTCGTTCAAGCTCTGGCTCGACCCGTGGAACGGCGACGGGAACCTGCGCATCGCCCCCTATGTGCGCCGCACCATGAGCGGGACGATCGAGGAGACCGGCGCCTGGCACGTGCCCTCGAGCGAGGGCTGGCAGGAGGTGAGCTTCACCGTTCCCGAAGGCGACGAGGCCATCGACGAGATCGGCATCTCGATCGAGTATTTCGGCCGCCTCAAATTCCTCGGCCGCCTGTTCCTCGCCGATTTCCGCATCGAGGGCGCGGGTCACGCGCGCATCGATCCCAAGGTCGAGACGCAGGAATGGGGCGCGATCTCGCGCTTCACCTGGAACCGCGGTCACTGGACCAGGCAGGACGGGCGCATCCATGCCCACACCGCCGGCGACGCCGACATGTGGACCGGGCACTACTACGCCCGCGATCTGACGGTTACCGCCGACATCCGGCGCCTTGCCGGTACCTCGCAGCTCGTCACCGCCCGTGCCCAGGGCACCAGCCGCTTCTACGCGGCGGGCTTTGACGGCGACGATGTGGTGATCGTCAAGGAGGACTTCGGCACCACCGTCCTCGCCCGCGCGCCGTTCAAACCGGAAACCGGCCGCAGCTATGCCTTCGCCTTCTCGGTGGATGGCGACAAGCTCAGCTTCTCCGTCGACGGCAAGCCGGTGCTGGAGGCGAAAGACGCCAGCTTCGCCTACGGCATGGTGGGCCTGCGTATGGCCGCGCCCGGCCGCATGAGCGTCGGCGTCGTCGAGATTGTTGAACGTGCATGAGGAAGGCCCCCTCACCCGGCCCTTCGGGCCGACCTCTCTCCCAAGGGAGAGGTGTTGCGAGCCATACGGCAGTGCCCCCCTTCACCTCTCCCTATTGGGGGAGAGGTCGACGCGCAGCGTCGGGTGAGGGGCCTTGCCTTCGGGAGGATCTGTGAATGTCTGAGATCGAACTCAACCACGTCGGCAAGGCCTATGGGTCCGTCAGCGTGCTCAACGATATCTCGCTCAAGATGGAGGAGGGCGAGTTCGTCGTCCTCGTCGGCCCCTCCGGCTGCGGGAAATCGACGCTTTTGCGCATGATCGCCGGGCTCGAGGATATCACGGCGGGCGAGATCACCATCGGCGGCAAGGTCGTCAACAACATGCCGGCCAAGGAGCGCGACCTTGCCATGGTCTTCCAGAGCTATGCGCTCTATCCGCACATGAAGGTCGCCGACAACATGAGCTTTGCTTTAAAGCTTGCCGGCGCGCCGAAGGCCGAAATCTGGCAGCGCGTCGCCGAGGCGGCGCAGATTCTGGGGCTCGAGAACCTGCTCGACAGGTTGCCCAAGGAGCTCTCCGGCGGCCAGCGCCAGCGCGTCGCCATGGGCCGTGCGATCGTCAGGAACCCGCGCGCCTTCCTCTTCGACGAGCCGCTCTCCAATCTCGACGCGAAGCTGCGCGTCCGCATGCGCGCCGAGATCAAGGCGCTGCACCAACGCCTCGGCAGGACCACCGTCTACGTCACCCACGATCAGACTGAGGCCATGACCATGGCCGACAAGATCGTGGTGCTGAACGGCGGCAGGATCGAGCAGGCGGGCCCGCCGCTCGAGCTCTATGCCGACCCCAACAACCTCTTCGTCGCCGGCTTCATCGGCTCGCCCGAGATGAACCTTCTACCCGCCAAGATCGGCGAGGGCGGCCGAGACGTGCGGCTCGCCGACGGCACGGCGCTGCCCGTTGCGCAGCCGCTGGAGCTGTCTTCCGGCAGCGAGGTCGTCTACGGCATCCGCCCGCAGCACATCGGCCTTGCCGATACCGGCGTGCCGGCCGAGATCGTCGTCGTCGAACCGACCGGCGAGGCGCAGGAGGTGCTGGCTACGATCGGGGGACAGAACATCTCCGTCGTGGTGCGCGATCATGCGATGCTGCACCCGGGTGAGACGCTGCGCCTTGCCATCGACCCGCAGCGGGTGCTGCTGTTCGACAAGGCGAGCGGGGCGAGGCTGCGCTGAGGATGGGTGAGGTCCGGCATTTCGATCCCGAGGTTCAAGGGCCGCTCCGAGGCATCCGCGTCCTCGACCTGTCGCGGCTGATGGCGGGCAACATGCTCTCGCTGCAGCTCGGCGATTTCGGCGCCGATGTCGTCAAGGTCGAGCCGCCCGCCGGCGATCCCCTGCGCGACTGGAAGGACGAGGGACACTCGTTCTTCTGGAAGACCTATGGCCGCAACAAGCGCTCGATCACGCTGGACTTGCGGCGCGGGAGCGCCATGGATGCGCTCTGGAAGCTTGTCGAGACGGCGGATGTCTTCATCGAGAACTACCGTCCCGGCACGCTGGAGAAAATGGGCCTCGCGCCCGAGGCGCTGCTTGAGGCCAACCCGGACCTCATCATCGTGCGCATCTCCGGCTTCGGCCAGACCGGGCCCTATGCGCATCTGCCGGGCTTCGGCACCATCGTCGAGGCGATGAGCGGCTTTGCCGATCGCACCGGGTTCCCCGATCGCGAGCCGGTGCTGCCGCCCCTGGCGCTCGCCGACATGATCGCCGGCATCTACGGCGCCTCCGCCACCATGACCGCGCTCCTTGCCCGCGAGCGCGGGCTCGCGCGCGGGCAGGTGATCGACCTGTCGCTGCTCGAGCCCATGTACTCGGTGCTGGGGCCCGAGGCGGCGATCTTTTCGCAGACCGGCAAGGTCAAGCAACGGGTCGGCAGCGCCTCCAACACCGCCTCGCCGCGCAACGTCTACCGCTGCGCCGATGGCAAGTACCTGGCGCTCTCGGGCTCGACCCCCGGCGTTGCCCGCCGCATCTTCGAGATCATCGGGCGCCCGGACATGAACGCCGATCCGCGTTTTGCCACCAATTCCGATCGCGTGAAGAACCGCGCCCTGGTCGACGAGGCGGTCGGCGCCTGGTTTGCGCAGCGCAGGAGCGAGGAGGCCCTCGCCGTCACGCGCGAGGCTGGCGCGACCGTCGGCCCGGTCTACGACATCGCCGACATCATGGTCGATGCGCACTATCGCGAGCGCGAGATCATCGTCGAGGCGGAAGACGAGGACTTCGGCGCGCTCGCCATGCACAACATCGTGCCGCGTCTCTCCGCCACACCCGGCGTCTGGCGCCGGCCGGCCCCGGCGCAGGGCGAGCACGGCCGCGAGATTCTGGCCGAGGTCGGGCTCGATGCGGAGGCCATCGCGGCGGCCCTTGCGCTGGAGCCGGCGCAATGATGCGCTCGCTGCTCTACGTGCCGGCGAGTTCCGAGCGCTTCATCGCCAAGGCCCATGAGCGCGGTGCCGACGCGGTGATCCTCGACCTCGAGGATGCTGTTGCTCCCGCGGATAAAGGCGCGGCGCGAGCCGCTCTGGCCGAAGCGGTACCCTCGGTGCGCCGCAGCGGTGTGCGCGTGTTCGTGCGCGTCAACAACCATGCGGACCTGCTCGCCGAAGACGCGACGGCGGCCGTGCGGGCCGGCGCCGATGGCGTGGTCCTGCCCAAGACCGAAAGCCCCAACGATCTTGCCGATCTCGCCATGATCCTGGAGCGGGCGGAAGGCACCGGACGCCCCGCAACCCGCGTCATCGCGCTCATCGAGTCGCCCGGCGCCGTGCTCGATGCCCGGGTCATCGCGCGCGGCCCGCGTCTCATGGGCATGATGGGCGGCGGCGAGGACCTGGCACTTGCCATGGATGCGCAGCCCTCTCCCGAGGTGCTGCGCCTGCCCAAGCTCCTCGTCCACTACGCCGCCAAGGCCGAGGGGCTGCTCTCGTTCGGCCTTCTGCGCTCCGTTGCCGACTATGCCGACCACGAGGCTATCCGAGCGGCTGCCGTAGAGGCGCGGACCTTCGGTTTCGATGGCGCAACCTGCGTCCATCCGGCCATCGTTCCGCTGCTCAACGCCGCGTTCAGCCCCAGCCCCGCGGAGCTGGACTGGGCCCGCCGGGTTGTCGAGGCCGCCCGGACGGAGCAGGGCGCGTTCGCGGTGGACGGCCGCATGGTCGATGCGCCGGTGATCCAACGGGCGCGCCGGCTCCTGGAGCAGGCACGGGACTACTCCCCTCCCCCTTGAGGGGAAGGCTATCGCCCATGCTCCGAAAGGGCGGCAGGCACCCTCCCCTCTCCCCTTGTGGGAGAGGGACCGATTTTCCGTGTCCAGCGGAAAATCAGGGTGAGGGTCCGCGATGCCGCCACGTCCACCGGCGCCTTGTTGAAGCATCGCAGACCCCTCATCCGCCCTTCGGGCACCTTCTCCCACAAGGGGAGAAGGGAAGGTGCCATATGCGATTGCCGTGCTCCTTGAGGGAAACTAGACAACTGTCTCCCTGAGCAGCGGCAGCGTCACGCGGAAGCATGCGCCGCGCTTCGTGCCGTCGACCAGCTCCAGCGTGCCGTTCATGCGCGCAACGATCTGCCGGCTGATGGCAAGACCCAGACCTGCGCCGGATTGGTCCGGGCCGGCCTGCCGGCCGCGATAGAACTTTTCGAAGATCTTGCTGTAATCGGCCTTGGCGATGCCGGGGCCGTTGTCGCTGACCTCGATGCAATACTCGCCGTTCTCGACCCGGGAGGAGACGGTCACCTCCGGCGCTTCGGCGCTGTTGTACTTGATGGCGTTGCTGATGAGGTTGATCAACACCTGTCCCAGCCGGTCGGGGTCGGCCGCCACGGTTGCGGCTTCGGCTCGGCTCGCGAAGCGCACCTCCATCCCCCGCTGCCGGGCGAGCGCATCGCATACCTGCACCGCCTGGTCGAGCGCCGCTTCCGCGTCGACCGGCTGGTTCTCCCAACCGCGCTCGCCCCGTTCCAGCGCCGAGAGGTCGAGGATCTCGTCGAGCAGCGTCGTCAGGCGCAGGCTCTCCTTGTGGATCGTGGAGATGAATTTCTCCCGCTCGGCGCCCTTCAACTCACCGGTGTCGAGCAGGATTTCCGAGAAGGCGCGGATGGCGGTCATCGGGGTCCTGACCTCATGGCTCACCTGGCTCAAAAAGTCGTCCTTGGCCTGGTCGAGGTCGCGCAGCTGCCGGTTGGCGATCTCCAGTTGCTCGGCGGTCGAGCGCAGCTCCGCCGAGGTCTTTTCGAGGCGCTGGGAATATTCGATGGCCTGCTGCGTCTCGTCGGCCATCTGCATCACTTCCTCGAGCGAAATGGCGTCGCCCGAAACGACCTTGGAGAGCATCACATGCGCCGAGGCCGCGCCGATCGAGCCGGCAAGCTCGCGCTCCAGTCGCCCGATGAAGGCGGGACTCGGCTCGATATCGGTCCAGAGCCGCCCGGTGTCGCTCGCCTCGGCGCTGAAGAGGGCCACGGCCCGCTCGTCGCCGAGGACGCGCTGGGCAACGAAGAAGAGGTCATTGGCGGTCGCCGAGCCGCGGATGAAACTTTGCCCCGAGCCGCCCGGCCGGCCGAAGACGTTGACGAAGAGGTTGGCCTGCAGCCGCTCCAGCGCCGAGCGATTGGTGAGGAGCGAGACGATGGCGAGGGTCGCGCAGTTGAGGAAGAGGCTCCAGAACACCGCGTGCACCAGCGGGTCGAGCCCTTCGAGCCCGAAGAGCGCCTCGGGCCGCAGCCACGATATACTCCACGGCCCCTCGGCCATGATGGCGGCGACCGTCGCCGAAGAGGATTGGAAGGAAGGCATGAAGCTCGACCATGCCCACACGACGAAGCCGACGGCGACCGCTGCCGTTGCCGCCTTGATCGAGGCCTCGCGCCAAAAGAGCGCGGCAAGGATCGCCGGCAGGAACTGCGCGACGCCGGCAAACGAGATGAGCCCGATGGGCGCCAATGCGTCGGAATCGCGCGTCATGAAGAAGTAGGTGAAGCCGAGGCCGAGGATGAGGACGATGGAGAACCGGCGCGAGTTGAGCAGCAGCCGGCTGACCCCGCGCCCATTGCCCGAGCGCGCATCGGCGGCGAGCCGCAGCACCATGGGCATGACGATGTGGTTGGAGACCATGATCGAGAGCGCGATGGATTCGACGATGATCATCGAGGTTGCCGAGGAGAACCCGCCGATGAAGGCGAAGAGCGCCAGCCAGTCCTGGCCGGCCGAGAGGGGGAGCGTGAGGACGAACATGTCGGGGTTGGCGCCCGCCGGCATGGCGGTCAGGCCATAAAGCGCGATCGGCAGCGTGAAGAGGCTCATCGCCAGCATGTAGAGCGGGAACGCCCAGGAGGCGGCGCGCAGGTGGTTCTCGTCGGAGTTCTCGACGACGGTGATCTGGAACTGGCGCGGCAGGCAGATGATGGCGGCGAACGAGAGGAGGTTCATCGCCACCCAGCGCGTGCCGAAGGTATCGCTCGAATAGGTGTCGATGCCCCTGGCCTCGGCGGTGGCGAAGATCGGCTCGAACCCGCCGCCGGCATAGAGGACGAAAAGCCCGACGGCGATGAAGGCGGTCAATTTCACCACCGCCTCGAAGGCGATGGCGGCGACGACGCCGTGGTGCTGCTCCTTGGCATCGACATTGCGCGTGCCGAAAAGGATGGTGAAAAGCGCCATGCCCGCTGCGACGCCGAAAGCGAGGCCGACCTCGTCGATGCCGGCGAGCCGCCCGCGCGCCATCTCGGAGGTGCCGGCGATCGCCTGGATCGAAGAGGTCACGGCTTTGAGCTGCAGCGCGATATAGGGCGCGATGGCGATGACGGCGATGACCGTCACCAGCACCGCCAGCCGGCTCGACTTGCCGAAGCGTGAGGAGAGGAGATCGGCGACCGACGTGATGCGCTGCTCGTGGCTGATGCGCACGAGGCGCCGCAGGATAAACCACCAGCCGACGAAGACAATGGTCGGCCCCAGATAGATGGCGAGGTATTCGAGCCCGTCGCGCGCCGCCGAACCGACGGCGCCGTAGAACGTCCAGCTCGTACAGTAGACGGAGATCGAGAGCGTATAGACGAGCGGCGAGCGCAAGAGGCCGCCGGGGCGGTTGCGCGTGCGCCGGTCGCCCACATAGGCGATGAGGAAGAGGAGCCCGACATAGGCGATGGCGGTGGCGATGACGAGGTCGGCCGAGAGCATCAGCCGTCGCGCCCCATCGCGTCGGAGGAGGGCGGATCGGCCGGCATGACCCGAGCGAGAAGGACCGCGCCGAGGACGAGCGCGGCCCAGACGGCGAAAAGGTAGATCACCTCGACCGGCAGGCCGAAGGCGCGGGTGCGCCATTGGAAGAGCCCGGTCAGCGGCGGCATCATGGCGATGAGCCCGGCAAGGGTGAGGACGAAGGCGGCGCTGATACGCTTGCCGCGATCCACTTGCCTACCTCTCCCCGACCTGCTCACCGAGCAGCTGCCTCACGGCGCTGATCACCTCGGCGTTGGCATAGGGCTTGGTCACGAACGCGTCGGCCTTCAATTCATCGGCGATGCGCCGGTCCTGCGCCTGTCCCTTGGCGGTCAGCACGAGGACCGGCAGGTCCTTGAGGCCTTCGCTCATGCGGATCTGCTTCAAGACCTCGAAGCCGCTGCGCTTCGGGAGCATCACGTCGAGCAGCAGCATGCGCGGTTGCAGCCGCCGCACCGCCTCGACGACGGCCTCGCCGTCGGTGACCGAGCCGATGGTCCAGCCCGCCCGCCGCAGGATGAAGTCGAGCGCTTCCAATATGCTCGGCTCGTCCTCGGCGATGAGAACGTCTATGGCCACTCTGTTTCCCCCCACGGAGCATTCTTGGGAAGTGGAAGCCACTTTCCGGTTTGAGAATGCGACCAACAGAAAGTTCCGGTTCCTCCTCCCGGAACATCTTTCATAAAAGCGCAATCAACGCTGCGCGCCAAGCGTCATGCGAAAATGCCCTCGCCGCCGGGCGCCAGCGGCGCCTCCTGTCGGCTGGTGCACTCGGCCCGGGTGCAGAGGCGACAGGCTGGACCCACGGGCACGTCGGCGCGATGATCGGTGAGGTCGAGCCCGGTCCCATAGACCGTGCGGTCGGCGTGGAGCGCATCGCAGGCAAGCATCACCGAGATCGGCATCGCCTGGTCGGCAAAGCCCGCGACCCGGCGCGAAACCGTGCGGGCGATGAAGAGGTAACGCGAGCCGTCCGCGAACCGCACCATCTGCCGCACGGTCGCGTCGGGCGCGCGGAACGCGGCATAGATCGCCCAGAGCGGACAGGCGTGGCCGCTGTTGGGCAGCAGCAGGCCGGGCAGGGGAAAGTGCTTGGTGAGGCGCCCGGCCGGGTCCGAGCGCAGGAACCCGAACGGCACGCCGCTGGCATTGGGCCGGCGCAGCGTCACCAGCCGGTGCGCCACCTGCTCGAAGCTTGCCCGGTAGGTCTCGCGCAACGCATCGATGTCGTAGCGCGCCGCCTCCGCATCGGCAAGGAACCGGTCGTAGGGAAAGACCACCGCTCCGGCGAAATACGAGGAGAGCGCCCGGTGGGCGAGGGTGTGCGCGGGAACGCTCGTCAGGATCGGCGAGGCGACCTCGGCGTCGATCGCGGCCGGATCCGCCATCTGGCAGTAGAGCCGGGCGAGCTGGAACTGGCGGGTAGCAAGCGTGGTGGTGTTGCGGAACCAGACGGTGCGGGTGCCGGGATCATAGCCATGCTGGCCCGGCCAGCCGCGCGCGTCGCGGTCCTGCATATGCCCCAATCGCACACCGACCCGGAAACGCTCGCCGAGCGCGCGGATGAGTGTCGCCTCGCCGAAAGGGCCGATTTCGTCGAGCTCGGCGCGCACCGCATCGGCTGCTGCTTCGAGGCGGGGGAAATAATTGTCGGACGCAAAGATCAAATCATCGAGCTCACGACGCGGCACCGCCGAGCGGCGGCCGTCGCTTGCCTGGTCGAACTGGCCGATGAGATTGCGCGCGACCGCAGTCAGCCCTCGCGTCTCGCGCCCGATTGCGGAGACGAACCGGCGGCGCTCGTTCTCTTCGAGGTCGGCGACGTCCTCGAGGATTTCGGCGCTCGAGCGGACGGCGGTGATGCCTGAGAGCACCTGGTGCAGAAGCTCGGACAACAGCGGATCGGCGCGCAGCCGGTCGGCATAGGCTTCGCTGGCAGCGCTCGCCGCGCCATAGGCCCGGTGCAACCGCACGATCGCCTGCGCCACCGCCGGGTTCTGCGCCACGAGATCGCGCGCCTGCACAGCGCCCAGCCCCGAGCCCACCAGTACCGGATCGGCGAAGGCCTCCTCGATCTCGTGGATCAGCCGGTGTTCGCTCTCGCCGGTCAGCTCCCCGACCTCGATGTCGAGTTCCTCGGCGATCCGCCGCAGGAGCGTTCCGCCGACCTCGCGCTTGTTGGCCTCGATGAGGTTGAGATAGCTCGCCGAGATGCCGGCACGGCGCGCCAGGCCCACCTGCGAGAGCCCGAGCGCTTTTCTGCGCGAGCTGATGCGGATGCCGATCGGCGCGCGCATCGCTTCCTCCCGTTCTGTCAACGAATTGACAGTTTTTCCTCACTCCAAGATCAATAATTTACAGAATTTTCCTTTGAATACAAATGATTATTGCGAAGCTTTTTTCACGAGCGGATAGTTTCGCGGCAGCGAGTGCTTTGGCAGAGAACCGGGCCCCGCGACATTGGAGGAGGGACTTAATGACTTATTCCAGGAAGGGGATGAGCCGCCGCACGCTCATCAAGACGGGTCTCGCGGGCGTACTGGCGACCGGCGTCTCGCCCATGATCTTCACGCGCGGCGCCTGGGCGCAGGAGTTCTGCAACAATCCCACCGGAGACACCGTCACCATCGGCCTCAACCTGCCGCTTTCAGGTGCCTATGCCGAGGAGGGCGCCGACGAGCAGAAGGCCTATCAGCTCGCCGTCCAGCACCTCAATGGCGAGGGCGACGGCGGGCTCATCAACGTGCTGACCCCATCCGCCCTCAAAGGCAACGGCGTCCTCGGCAAGAAGGTGGCGTTCGTCACGTCCGACAGCCAGACCAAGGCGGACGTGGCGCGCGCCGGCGCTACCCGCATGATCGAGCGCGACGGCGCCATTATGATCACCGGCGGCTCGTCCTCGGCCGAGGCGGTGGCGGTGCAGGGCCTCTGCCAGGAGATGGGCGTCATCTTCATGGCGGGCCTGACGCACTCCAACGACACCACCGGCAAGGACAAGAAGCGCTACGGCTTCCGCCACTTCTTCAATGCCTACCAGTCCGGCATCGCGCTCGGGCCCGTGCTTGGCCAGGAATACGGAGCCGACCGGCGCGCCTATCATCTGACCGCCGACTACACCTGGGGCTGGACGCAGGAGGAATCGATCAAAGCCGCGACCGAGGCGTTGGGCTGGGAGACGGTACAGGCCGTCCGCACGCCGCTCGGCGCCGCCGACTTCTCGCAGTACCTGACGCCCGTGCTCAATTCCGGCGCGGACGTCTTGATCCTCAACCACTACGGCAACGATATGGTGAACTCGTTGACGCAAGCAGTGCAGTTCGGCCTGCGCGACCGCCAGGCCAACGGCAAGACGTTCGAGATCGTCACGCCCCTCATCTCGGAGCTGATGGCCAAGGGCGCCGGCGAGAACGTCAAGGGCATCTTCGGCACGTCCAACTGGCACTGGAACCTTCAGGATCCGGGCACCGTCGCCTTCACCAAATCGTTCGGCGCCGCCTATGGCTCGCCGCCGTCGCAGGCGGCCCACACCGCCTATGTGCAGACGCTCCTCTATGCCGATGCGGTCGAACGCGCCGGCACCTTCTATCCGCCCGAGGTCATCAAGGCGCTGGAAGGTTTCGAATTCGACGGTATGGGCAACGGCGCGACGCTCTACCGGGCCGACGACCACCAGTGCATGAAGTCCGTGCTGGTCGTGCGCGGCAACGAGAGCCCGACGAGCCAGTTCGACGTCCTCAACGTTGTGCGCGAAGTGCCGCGCGAGGAGGTCGACTACGACCCGACCATCTTCGGCGGCGAACTCGGCCCGGCTGAACCCGCACCGATGTGCTGATGCATTGAGCGGCTCGCCCGTCCGGGCGGGCCGCATGCCCTCGGGGGTTAGGCCATGTTCGAAGTCATCCTGCTTCAGTTCGTCAACGGGCTCGACAAGGGCGGCGCCTATGCGCTGATCGCTCTCGGCCTGACGCTGGTGTTCGGCACACTGGGCGTCGTCAATTTCGCCCATGGCGCGCTCTTCATGCTTGGCGCCTTCTGCGCCGTCACCTTCCAGAAGCTCATCACGCTCGAGACCGTCACGGTCGACCCGACCCAGCTTTCCCCCTGGGGCACGCCGGTCGAGGTGCGCGAGCCTTTGGTGCAGGCCTGGCTCGGCGATTTCGGCGCGGTGCTCGTCAACTATTCGGTGCCGTTCTCGCTGCTGCTCGCGATCCCCGTGATGCTCATCGTCGGCATCGTCATGGAGCGCGGCCTCATCAAGCATTTCTACAAGCGCCCGCATGCCGAGCAGATCCTCGTCACCTTCGGCCTTGCCATCGTGCTACAGGAGATCGTCAAGGCGATCTTCGGGGCCAATCCCATTCCCCAGCCGGTGCCGGCGGACCTGCGCGGCGCCGCCGATATCGGCGCCATGATCGGCCTGACGCCCGGGATCATCACCTATCCCATCTGGCGGTTGGTCTATTTCCTCTTTTCCGCCGTCGTCATCGCCGCGGTCTTCGCGTTCCTGCGTTTCACCACCTTCGGCATGGTGGTGCGCGCCGGCATGGCCGACCGCGAGACGGTCGGGCTCCTCGGCATCAATATCGACCGGCGCTTCACCATCATGTTCGGGCTCGCCGCCGTCGTCGCCGGCATGGCCGGGGTGATGTACACGCCCCTCCTGCCGCCCAATTATCACCTCGGCATGGACTTCCTCGTCCTCTCCTTCGTGGTGGTCGTCGTCGGCGGCATGGGGTCGCTGCCGGGGGCAGTCGCGGCCGGATTCCTGCTCGGCATCCTGCAGTCCTTTGCCTCGATGACGCAGGTCAAGGCGCTGGTGCCCGGCATCGACCAGATCATAATCTATCTCGTCGCCGTCGTCGTGCTGCTGGTGCGTCCGCGCGGGCTCATGGGCCGGCGCGGCGTGATGGAGGCGTGAGGCATGAATACCGCCCTCATCTCGCGCAACGACCTGCTGCTGTTTCTCGGCTTCACCATCGCCGTGCTCGCCATGCCCATCTGGCTGCAGCCGTTCGGCGCGGCTTACCCGGATCTGATGCAGCGCTTCGCCATCTACGGCATCTTTGCGCTGGGCTTTAACATCCTCTTCGGGCTGACCGGGTACCTGAGCTTCGGCCACGCCGCCTTCTTCGGCGTCGGCTCCTACGCGGCGGTCTGGTCGTTCAAGCTCCTGACCATGGACGCTGTCCCGGCGCTCGTCTTCGCCGTCGTCATCGCTGGGCTCTTCGCCCTCGTCATCGGTTATGTGAGCCTGCGGCGCTCGGGCATCTACTTCTCCATCCTGACCCTCGCCTTTGCCCAGATGAGCTACAATCTTGCCTATTCGGTGCTGACCCCGATCACCAATGGCGAGACCGGCCTGCAGCTGACCCTCGCCGATCCGCGCCATCTCGACAGAATGATGGGCGTCACCGGCGGGTCGCCGACGCTCTTCGGCCAGCCGCTTTTCGGCTATGCCGGCTTCTATTTCTGCGCCGGTCTGCTGATCGTCGCCTTCTTCATCGCCCAGCGCATCACCGGCTCCCCGTTCGGCATGATGCTCAAGGCCATCAAGTCGAACCAGACGCGCATGCACTATACCGGCTTCAATACCCGTCCCTATGCGCTCGCCGCCTTCGTCATCTCGGGCATGTACGCGGGGCTCGCCGGCGCGATGCTCGCCATAACCGATCCGCTGGCCGGGGCCGAGCGTATGCAGTGGACCGCCTCGGGCGAGGTGGTGCTGATGACCATCCTCGGCGGCGTCGGCACGCTCGTCGGCCCGGTCCTCGGCGCCTGGATCATCAAGTATTTCGAGAACATCTTCTCGGCCTTCAACGAGGGCATCCTGCACCGCACCTTCGCCTTCCTGCCCGACGGCGTCGAGGACGTGGTGGTGACCGTCACCAGCAAGTTCGTCGGCGAGGGCTGGCACCTGACCCTCGGCCTCGTCTTCGTGCTGATCGTCGTCTTCCTGCCCGGCGGCATCATGGAAGGGGTGCGGCGGCTCTTCAACTGGGCCCGCCGGCCCGCGTCCGTCGGCCGCGCCAGCCCGCGCACGCAACCGGCCGAGTAGGGGAGGCAGCAATGACCGACAACGTCGTCCTCCACGTCGCCGACGTGCACAAGAACTTCGCCGGGCTCCATGCCCTCTCCGACATCGACCTGTCGGTCGAGGAGGGCCAGACCCACGCCATCATCGGACCCAACGGAGCCGGCAAGTCGACGCTCCTCAACGTGATCGTCGGGCGCCTGGCGCCGAGCCGCGGCGCGGTGATCTTCGACGGCATGGTGCTGACCGGACGCAAGCCCTACGAGATCAATCAGATCGGCATCGCCCGTGTCTTCCAGACGCCCGAGATCTTCCCGGACCTGACGGTCCTGCACAATGTGATGATCCCGGCGCTCTCCAAGCGCGACGGACCCTTCCGCCTCAACATGATGCGAACACTCGACAGCGAGACCGCCATCCGCCAGGAGGCCGAGGATATCCTTGCCGATGTCGGGCTCCACGAGCGGCGCACGACCCACGCCGGCGCCCTTTCGCGTGGCGACAAGCGGCGCATGGAACTGGCCATGTGCCTCATCCAGAAGCCGCGCCTGCTGCTCCTCGACGAGCCGACCGCCGGCATGAGCCGGCACGACACCAACACCACCATCGAGCTTTTGAAGAAGATCAAGAGCCGCGGCATGACCAAGGTCATCATCGAGCACGACATGCATGTCGTCTTCTCGCTTGCCGACCGCATATCGGTGCTGGCGGGCGGGCGCATCATCGCCGAGGGCCTGCCCGACGCGGTGCGCGGCGACCCGCGCGTGCGGGAAGCCTATCTCGGAGGGGCGCATTGATGGGCGCGATCACCATGGACAATCAGTTCGTCGCAGAAGAATCGCCCGCCGCCGGCGTCGGGGAACAGCCCGCCGAGTTCTTCTCGCTGCGTGATATCCATGCCTACTATGGCGAAAGCTACATCGTGCAGGGCGTCTCCTTCGATATTCGCAAGGGTGAGATCCTCGCCCTTCTCGGCCGCAACGGGGCCGGCAAGACCTCGACGCTGCGCACCATCGCCCGGCTCGACAATCCGGTGCTGCGCTCCGGTGAGATCTGGATCGAGGGCCGGCCCGTCCATGCGATGAAAGCCTATGAGGCCGCCCGCGCCGGCATCCAGCTCGTGCCCGAGGATCGCCGCATCATCTCTGGGCTCACGGTCGAGGAAAACCTCACCCTCGCCCAGGTCGCGCCCGGCAAGGGCTGGGCGCTCGATCGCATCTACCAGCACTTTCCGCGCCTGGCCGAACGGCGCCGGCAGGATGGCGTGACGCTCTCGGGCGGCGAGCAGCAGATGCTCGCCATCGCCCGCGCGCTCGCCCGCGACATCAAGCTGCTGCTGCTCGACGAGCCCTACGAGGGGCTGGCCCCGGTTATCGTCGAGGAGATCGAGCGGATCCTGCATGAGATCAAGCCGCTGGGCATCACCACCATCATCGTCGAGCAGAACGCCATCGCGGCGCTGCGCCTTTCAGACCGGGCGGTGATCCTTGATACCGGCGAGGTCGCCTTCGCCGGCACGGCCCGGGAAGTGCTCGATAACGCCGAGCTTCGGCACGAATACCTGGCGATCTGAACCTCGCCTTCCGCGCACACGCACCTGTTATCCGCAGGTGGGCAGAATCCGCCGCGTTAACCTTACTTCTTACCTGCCCGTTAACGCATTGCCTTGCATTTGAGGGACCAGTTTTACGTCTCGCAGGTGCCCCCATGAAGTATGCGATTTCCTTGTTCGCCGGTTGCGCGCTTGTCCTGGCCGGTCCCGCGGCGGCGCAGGACCTGAGCTGGACGGGCTCGTCCTATTATGGCGGCGGCTCCACCTATGACTGGTCGGGCTTTTATGCCGGCATCAACGGCGGCTACGGCTTCGGCACGCTCGAGCAGGAACCCGTCGGCGTCGGGCCGGATGTCGAAGAGGACATCAACGGCTGGGCGCTCGGCGGCCAGGTCGGCTACAACGTCGACTTCGGCGGCTTCGTCGCCGGCGCCGAGGCGGACCTGCAATGGGCCAACATCGGCAACAAGGAAGATCTACCAGGCGACGTCGAGCTGGAATCGCGCATCGATTCCTACGGAACCATCCGCGCCCGCGCCGGCGCGACCTTCGGCCCCGTGATGCCGTTCGTGACCGGTGGTGTCGCCTATGGCCGCGGCACCGTCGGAACGGTCGACGACAACGACGTCTCCACCACCCAGTCCAAGACCCATTGGGGCTGGACGGCCGGCCTCGGCCTCGAGGCGGCGGCGACCGAGAACCTGACGTTCAAGGCCGAATACCAGTACGTCCACCTCGGCGCGCAGACCTACGACACGCTCCCCACCGGCAGCGCCGACGTCACCCACGGCTTCAGCGTCATCCGCGGCGGCGTGAACTACAAGTTCTAGAGCGTTTGCGGCTTCGCGAAGGCCCCCTCACCCGGCCCCTTGCGGGGCCGACCTCTCCCCCGAAGGGAGAGGTGAAGAGGGGCACTTCGCCAGCAAGCCCGCCACCTCTCCCTTGGGGGAGAGGTCGGCGCGAAGCGCCGGGTGAGGGGGCCTTTGGCACCAGCACCTCACACCGGCAACGGCCCATTGTTCTTGACCTCCTCGATCACCGGATAGGAGCGCGTCTCGCGCACGCCAGGCAGGCTCAGCAGTACATCGCCGAGGAAAGCGCGGTAGGTCGCCATGTCCTTGAGCCGCGCCTTGACGAGGTAGTCGAACCCGCCCGAGACCATGTGGCACTCGAGCACCTCCGGCGCGCGGCGCACGGCCGCGGCGAACTTGTCGAAGATGTCGGGCGTCGTCTTGTCGAGCGAGACCTCGATGAGGACGAGGAGGTCGAGCCCGAGCTTGTGCGGATCGAGCCGCGCCCCGAACCCCGCGATATAGCCGAGGCGCGTCAGGCGCCTGACCCGGTCGCTCATCGAGGTGGGCGCCAGCCCGATGCGGCTCGCGAGCTCGGCGTTGGAAATACGTCCGTCGACCTGCAGCTCCTTAAGGATCATCCGGTCGATCTTATCGAGTTCCGCCATTTTTACGCCAATATATCGAAGCTGCCGTAGAACATACGGAATGGACCTGTGTTTCGCAATGGAACTCCGGCCTCGCGGGGCGTATTCTGCTCGCAACCAGTTTCCGGACCCCAAGCCATGTCTGCTCTCGCCTCCACGCCGCGCGTGTCCTTCGCCGATTTCCTCGGCCGCAAGCGTCGGGAAACGCCGCTGCGCCTTGCCATCGATGCGGCCTACCGCACGCCCGAAACGCAGTGCGTGCCGCCGCTGATCGCTGCGGCGAAAATGCCGCCCGAGACCGCCGGGAAAATCCGCGCGCTGGCGCTGAAGACGGTCAAGGCCCTGCGGGTCAAGAAGCGGGGCGGGGCAGTCGAGGGACTGATCCACGAATATGCGCTATCGAGCCAGGAAGGCGTGGCGCTGATGTGCCTTGCCGAGGCGCTGCTGCGTACCCCCGATAATGCCACGCGGGACCGGCTGATCCGCGACAAGATCGCGCCAGGAGACTGGCAGAGCCACCTCGGTCGCGGCCGCTCCCTCTTCGTCAACGCCGCGACATGGGGCCTGGTAGTGACCGGCAAGCTCGTCTCGCCGGTCGACGATGAGGGACTATCAAAAGCGCTGACCAGGCTCATCGTCCGCTCGGGCGAGCCGGTGATCCGCGCCGGCGTCAACCTCGCCATGAAGATGATGGGCGAGCAGTTCGTTTCGGGCGAAACCATCGGCGAGGCGCTGCGCAACGGCCGCGCCATGGAGGCCAGGGGCTTCCGCTATTCCTACGACATGCTGGGCGAGGCGGCGACCACCGCCAGGGACGCCGAGCGCTACATGGAGGACTACCGGCAGGCGATCCACGCCATCGGCAAGGCGGCCGAGGGCAAGGGCGTCTATGAAGGTCCCGGCATTTCCATCAAGCTCTCGGCGCTGCACCCGCGCTACGCCCGCGCCCAATACGCACGGGTGATGGCGGAGCTGACGCCGCGCGTCGTCGAGCTCGCCCTCCTCGCTCACTCCTACGACATCGGCCTCAACATCGACGCCGAGGAAGCCGACCGGCTCGATATCTCCCTCGACATCCTCGAAGCGCTCTGCATGGAGCCGAGGCTCGCCGGCTGGAACGGCATCGGCTTCGTCGTGCAGGCCTATGCCAAGCGCTGCCCGGCCGTGCTCGACTTCGTCATCGATCTTGCCCGCCGCACCGGCCACCGGCTGATGGTGCGCCTCGTCAAGGGCGCCTACTGGGACGGCGAGATCAAGCGCGCCCAGCTCGACGGGCTCGCCGACTTTCCGGTCTATACGCGCAAGGTGCATACCGACGTCGCCTATATCGCCTGCGCGAAAAAGCTGCTGGCAGCGAAGGACGCGGTTTACCCGCAGTTCGCTACCCATAACGCGCAGACCATGGCGACGATCTACACGCTGGCCGGGCCGGACTACCGTGCCGGCGACTACGAGTTCCAGTGCCTGCATGGCATGGGCGAACCGCTCTACGAGGAAGTGGTGGGCAAGGCCAAGCTCGATCGGCCGTGCCGCATCTACGCGCCCGTCGGCAGCCACGAGACGCTGCTCGCCTACCTCGTCCGGCGCCTCCTGGAGAACGGCGCCAACTCCTCCTTCGTCCACCGCATCGCCGACGAGGCGGTTCCGGTCGAGGATCTCGCCCGTGATCCGGCCGAGGAAGCTTCGGCTATCGACCCGCAGGGCGCGCCGCATCCGCAGATCCGCCTGCCGAGGGACATCCTGGCCGATGGCCGGACCAACTCGCGCGGCATCGACCTTTCCAGTGAGCCGACGCTGCGGCGGCTGGTCAAGGATTTGAGCGAAAGCGCCTCCGTCGACTGGAGCGCGGTGCCGCTGCTGGGCACCCTCCCTTCTCCCCTCGTGGGAGAAGGTGGTCCGGCGTCAGCCGGGTCGGATGAGGGGATCGAGGCTCCCAAGTATACCCCTCACCCGCCCTTCGGGCACCCTCTCCCACAAGGGGAGAGGGGAGGGGGGCTCACCACGAAACGCCTCGTCCACAATCCGGCCGACCGGCGCGACATCGTCGGCACCGTCGAGGAAGCCTGGCCGGAACTTGCCGGCCGGGCGCTGGACGTCGCATCGCGCGCCGCCGCAGGATGGAATGCCGTTCCGCCCGCCGAGCGCGCCGCGTGCCTCAGGCGTGCGGCCGACGCCATGGAAGGCGAGATGGAAACCCTGATGGGCATCGCCATCCGCGAGGCCGGCAAGTCGGCGGCCAATGCCGTCTCCGAGGTGCGTGAGGCGGTCGATTTCCTGCGCTACTACGCCGGGCAGGCTGAGCGCGGGTTCGATGAGACGACACAAGGCATCGGCCCGGTGGTCTGCATCAGTCCGTGGAATTTTCCGCTCGCCATCTTCACCGGCCAGGTCGCTGCCGCGCTGATCGCCGGCAATCCGGTCGTTGCAAAACCCTCCGAGGAAACGCCGTTGATTGCCGCCGAGGCCGTGCGCATCCTGCATGCCGCAGGCGTGCCGCGCGAGGTGCTGCAGATCCTGCCCGGCGACGGCAAGCTTGGGGCCGCGCTCATCGGCGAGCCGCGCATCTGCGGCGTGATGTTCACCGGCTCGACCGAAGTCGCCCGGTTGATCCGTGGTCAACTCGCAGAGCGCACCCTGCCGGACGGCTCGCCGATCCCGCTCATCGCCGAGACCGGCGGGCAGAACGCGCTCATCGTTGATTCCTCGGCGCTGACCGAGCAGGTGGTGCTCGACGTCCTCACCTCCGCCTTCGACAGCGCCGGCCAGCGCTGCTCGGCCCTGCGGCTCCTTTGCCTGCAGGAGGAAGCTGCCGACCGCACCCTCGAGATGCTGAAAGGCGCGCTTGCCGAGCTTTCCGTCGGCAACCCTGAGCGGCTCTCGACCGATATCGGCCCGGTCATAACCGACGAGGCGCGGAAAACCATCTACGACCACATCGAGGCGATGCGGAGCAGGGGGCACCGCGTCACCAGCCTGCCGCTGCCGGCCGAGACGCGCCACGGGACCTTCGTTGCGCCGACGATCATCGAGATCGACGATGTTGCCGAGCTCGGGCGCGAGGTGTTCGGCCCGGTGCTGCACGTGGTGCGGTTCCGGCGCGAAAAGCTCGGGGAGCTGATCGGCAAGATCAATGCGCTGGGTTACGCGCTGACCTTCGGCCTCCACACCCGGATCGACACGACCATCGCCGAGGTGACGTCGGCGGTCGAGGCGGGCAACATCTACATCAACCGCAACCAGATCGGCGCCGTCGTCGGCGTCCAGCCCTTCGGGGGCCACGGGCTTTCCGGCACCGGACCCAAGGCCGGCGGCCCGCTCTACCTGCGCAGGCTCGTGCGGCAGGCCGGGCAGGACATTCCGGGATTGCCGGCTCGGCGCGCGGCGGATGCCGGGCTCGCGGCTTTTGCGGACTGGCTCGCGACCGAAGGACGCGCCGAGCTGGCGGATTTCACCCGCATGCTCGGCTTGCATCCGGCTACTGCCGCCAGCATCGAGTTGCCGGGACCGGTCGGCGAACGCAACCTCTATCTCACCCGTCCGCGTGGCACCGCTCTGGCGCGCGCCGCAAGCGAAGAGGGCCTCATCCGCCAGCTCGCCGCGATCCTGGCGACAGGCAACCGGGCGCTTGTCGAAGGGCACAACGGGGTGCTGGCGAAGTTGCCGCCGGCGGTACGCGGGCGGATCGACACCGGGCGCGCCGGGGCCGGAAAGGTCGCGGCCGTCCTCGTCGAGGGCGACCGGGAAGCGGTGCTGGCGACGAGCCGGGAAGTAGCCGAATGGCCGGGCCCGATCGTCACCGTGCAGGGTTCGGCCGAAGGACGCTACAACCTGGATCTCCTGGTGGAGGAGGTCTCGATCAGCACCAACACGGCCGCCGCCGGCGGCAATGCGAGTTTGATGGCGCTGGTTTAGGGGCGGATTGAGCCGAGTGGATGGGCACAATCTTTCCGCACCCACCGGCTGTCATCCCGGCGAAGGCCGGGACCCAGCCCTGAGCGCATCAACACGCACTGGAAGCGGTGTCGATGTGCCGAATTCATACACCTTGCGGCTGTAGCAGTAATCTCAGGATGGGCCCCGGCCTTCGCCGGGGTGACACCGGGGTTGTGGGTGCGACGGTGCAGCGGACGGTCAATGCCCGCCCACCCGATAAAAATGCTCCGCATTCCTGTGCAAGAGCTTGGCCTGCTCGTCCGCACTCGCCCCGGCGATGATCTGCCTCGTCGCCTCCACCCAGCGGGTGAGGTTGGCGGTCTTGGTGCAGACCGGGTGGTCCGAGCCCCAGACGACCCGGTCCCAGCCGAAGCTCTCGATGACGTGCTCGGCAAAGGGCCTGAGGTCATCCACCGTCCAGTCGGGGTTGGCGTAGGCGACGATGCCGGAAATCTTGGCGGCAACGTTGGGGCGCCTGGCGAACTCGGCGATGTAGCTGCGCCACGGGTCGAGGCCTTTACCGGCGACATCGGGCCCGCCGCAATGGTCGAGGATGAACTGCACGTCCGGCGCCTGGTCGACGAGAGCCATGCCGATGGGCAGCTGGTCGGCCCGCAGGCACAGGTCGAACGACAGCCGGTGGACGGCGAGGCGCCGGATGTTCTCGGCGAACAATGGCGTCTGCGAGAGCTCGTCAGGCACTTCGTGCAGGATGCGGCGCAGGCCTCTGACCTGCGGCATGGCCGCGAGCACGTCGAGGAACGCGGGAAAATCCGTATTCTCCGGTCGGCAGGCGGCGATGGCGCCGATGACGCGGGGGTGAACCGTCGCAACGAAGCGGGTTTCGGCCAGCATGTCCTTTTCGGCGACGTCCACTTCCATGTGCAACGCCGATTCGATGCCCAGCGCCTCCGCCTCGGCGAAATAGGCATCGACCGGCCAGGGCTTGTTGATCGCCGGCGCGTTCTCGAGCCACGGGTAGCTGAACCGGTCGGGGTAGACGAGGTGCAGGTGAGTATCGAGAATGCGCATGAGTCTCCTCCGTTTCGGGGCGAAAAGAGCACGGGCCCGGGGGCCCAGGCAAGCCGGCGGCGGCGTTGACGGCGTAAATCCTGCCGGCTAGGTTGCCTGACCACCTGATAGGTGCTCCAAACCCGGCAGGCAATGCCGTTTCCGCCATGCGCATCGCACCGACCGACCGTCGGCCCTGGCGCGTGAGCCATTGTGGTGCGCCTGTCGCGAGGGAGGAATCGACGGAGGATTTCATGGCCAGCCTTGCCGGCAAGACCTGTCTCATCACCGCCGCTGCGCAAGGCATCGGCCGCGCTTCGGCGCTCGCCTTCGCCCGCGCCGGCGGGCGGGTGATCGCCACCGACATCAATGCCGAAAAGCTCGCCGATCTCGGGCAGGAGCCCAACATCGAAACGCGGGTGCTGAACGTCCTCGATACTGACGCTGTCAACGCCGCGTGCGCCGAGATCGGCCGCATCGACGTGCTCTTCAACTGCGCCGGCGTCGTCCACAGCGGCACGGTGCTCGAATGCTCGGACGCCGACCTCGAGTTCGCCTTCGACCTCAACGTCAAGGCGCAGGTGCGCACCATCAAGGCGGTGCTGCCGGGCATGCTGGAACGCGGCGACGGGGCGATCGTCAACATGTCGTCGGTCGCAAGCTCGGTGAAGGGCGTGCCCAACCGCTTCGCCTATTCGGCTTCCAAGGCCGCCGTCATCGGGCTGACCAAGTCCATTGCTGCCGACTATGTGACCAAGGGCATCCGCTGCAACGCCATCTGCCCCGGAACTGTCGACAGCCCCTCGCTGCAGGAGCGGCTGAAGGCGACCGGCGACTACGAGGCGGCGCGGGCCGCGTTCATCGCCCGCCAGCCGATCGGCCGCATCGGCACGCCCGAGGAAGTGGCGGACCTGGCGCTCTATCTCGTCACCGCCACCTATACCACGGGCCACATCCACATCATCGACGGCGGCTGGACCGCCTGACGTCTTCCGGGGACGTTCGGGAAAAGCTGCTTTCAAAAAACGCAAAACTTGCGTAAGGAGAACTTTCGTCTCCACGCGAAGGGCGGCTCGACCCATGACCATCGTCAACCGGCGTCCCAACCAGGCCGATATCGCGGCGCGCCTGGGCGTGTCGGTGTCGACCGTGTCGCGCGCGCTGGCCAACGAGGTCGGCATCAGCGAGACGGTGCGCCGCGACGTGCAGAAGATGGCGCGCGCGCTCGGTTACAAGAGCAAGCATGTTTCTGCCGTGGCCGCCGACCGGCGGGCGGTTGCGCTGGTGCCGCTCGGCGGGGCCACCAGCGGCATGTCCAATTTCTATTTCGGCATCATCGAAGGCATGAAGGCGGCGGCCGAAGAGGTCGGGCTCGCGCTCGAGTTGCGGCTTGTCAATGAATCCCAGGTCACCCTCGATCTCATCGAGCGGCATCTGGCGCAGGCGGGGGCGAGCGGCGTGCTGCTGGCCGGCATCGACGCCTGGGACGAGCTCATTGCATGGTGCAAGGACCGCGAGGTCGCCGCGGTGCTGGTCAACGGCACCGATCCGCTGATGCGCGTCAACTCGGTCTCGCCGGCCAATTTCTACGGTGCCTACCGGGCCACCATGCGGCTCATCGAAGCCGGGCACCGGTGCATCCTGCACTATACGCACGTGGCGCGCCCGACCATCCTCGAACGCCGACGCGGCTTCGAGGCGGCGATCGCGGCAACGCCCGGCGCCGAGGGGATCGTCGTCGGCACCGACAAGTACCGCGTGGCGCAGGTGCGCGAGGACATCCTTTCCGGCCGCTACGGCGCAACGGCGCTCTTCTGCTGGAACGACCTGGCCGCCATCGAGATCATCGAGGGCCTGCACGGCGGCAGCAGCGGCAGGCTGCCCGAGAAATTCTCCATCGTCGGCTTCGACGATCTGCCCATCGTCGCCATGACCAGCCCGCGCCTTGCCACCATGCGGGTCGATCGTGAAGGCATCGGGCGCGGCGCCGTGCGGCTGCTCATCGCGCAGATGGAAGGCGAAACGGCTGTCCAGCAGCTCGAGATCGGCGTGACGGCCATAGAGGGCCAGACGATCTCGCGTCTCTGACGTGGTTTTCCGCAAAATTTGCGTAATTGCAAATAACGCAATGCCGACCTAAGGTTCCGCCAAAACGGAGGAGACCGATGTCGTCGCTGCGATTGCTCAATGTGCGCACCATCGCCGAAAGCCTGCCGCCCGCAGGCGGTTTCAGGCCTTTTGCTTCGGGTGCGGACCGCGCCGCCTGGGAGGCCATCGGAGCGAGGGCGGGGCAGGCGGCGATCGCGGCCCTGCGCCGGCGTGCCGAGGAGGAGGCGGCCAAGCCCATCGCGCCGCTGCCGGCCTCCCTCTATCTCGATTTCCAGCGCACCGGCCGGCGCGAACCTTACGAGGATGCGCAGCGCGATCGCCGCGACAGGCTCTATCGCCTGGTGCTGGCCGAATGTCTCCTCTGGCAGGGCACATTCCTCGATGCGGTCGCGGACCTCCTGTGGGCGCGGCTCGAGGAAACCAACTGGGCCTGGCCCGCGCATGCGCGGGCCCTCGACCGGCCGGACCATCCGACCCTTGATCTTGCCGCCGCCATGACGGCGCTCGACCTCGCCGAGATCGACTATCTGCTCGGCGACAAGCTCGAGCCGAACCTCAGGACCCGTATCCGCCATGAGGTGGAGCGACGCGCAACCGGTCCGTTCCTCGAGCGTCATGACCACTGGTGGCTGCACACGACGCCGCAAAAGCAGGTCAACAACTGGACGGCGGTCTGCATAGCCGGCGCGGTGGGCGCCGCCTGCTACCTCGAAGCGGACGACGGCCGTCTCGCCGAGATCCTGGCGCGCGCGATGGCTTCGCTGGCCGACTATCTCGAGACCTTCGACAGCCGCGGCGGCTCGACGGAGGGGCCGGACTACTGGAGCTACGGCTTCGGCAATTTCGTCGTCTTCGCCCATCTTCTCGCCGAGCGGACGGGCGGGACGATCCGGCTGCTCGACGATCCGTTCGTGCGCGAGATCGCCCAGTTTCCGCTGCGCACAATACTGGCGCCTGGCCTCTGGGTCAGCTTTTCCGATTCGGACGTCAACCTGAGCTTCCATCCGGGGCTGCTCTCGTTGTTGGCCGAGACGCAGGGGCTGCCGCAGCTCAAGGAGCTCGGCGCGGCCAACGATTTCCTGCTCAGCCAGTCCAACCAGTTCTGCTGGCTGCTGCGCCAGTTCCTCTGGCCCTTGCCCGAAGGCGGGCCGCGCTTCGGCGGTACGGCGCATGACTGGTTCCCGGACATGGCCTGGATGATGAGCCGGCTCGATCCTGCCGACCCGGCGGCGCTCGCCGTCGCCATCAAGGGCGGGCACAACGACGAGATGCACAACCAGAACGATGTCGGCTCACTGATCGTCGTGACCAAAGGCGAGGCCGTCATCGCCGATCCCGGCCGCGGACGCTACTCCAAGGCCTATTTCGGCCCAGAGCGCTACGAGAATATCTTCGCCTCCTCGCGCGGCCATTCGGTGCCGGTGGTCAACGGCCACCTGCAGGGTCCCGGCCTGGAATACGCCGCGCGCGTCGTCGATCACAGGCATGACGACACGGCCGATCGGCTGCTCCTCGACATGACGGCGGCCTATCCGCAGGAGGCGGGGCTGAAAAGCCTCACCCGTCTGCTGGACGTCGATCGCGCCCGGCCGGGCGGGCAGGTGACCCTCACCGACGAGTTCGCCTTCGCCGGTGCTCCGGGCAGCTTCGAAAGCGTACTGGTGACGACCGGCAAGGCCGAGCTCTCGGCCGGACGGGTCGTTCTGCGCAAAGGCGATGCGGCCCTGGAGGTCGGGTTCGATCCGCATGCGGTGCTGGTGCGAACCGAAACCCATCCCGGCGCCGAGAAGCAGTACGCGCCCTCCGTGGATTTGACCCGGGTGATCTTCGCGGTATCGGCGCCCTGTCAATCGGGAACCGTTACGCTGACGCTGCGTCCCTGCGCCTGATCGCGCGGGCGTGAACCATCCTCCGGACGAAAACGCCAACGTCGGTAGGGGTTTGCGCAAACTCCATGCAAAAAACGCAAATTAGCAAATATTCTTGCGTTGACGCAAATTTGTGCTAGGTTTGCTTTCCGTAGAGGAGAGGTCGCCAACGTGCGGCCGGAATGGGAGGACATTCATGCACAAGCTTACTCTTCACCGACGGGCCCCGGTGGCCGGCGGGCTCGTCGCCGTCCTGATGGCGGGCGCCGCGTTCCTGGCAACCCCGGCGCTCGCCCAGCAGCAGGCGCCGATGCTCGATGCTCTCGTCGAAAGCGGCGATCTGCCGCCGGTGGCCGAGCGCCTGCCGACCAATCCGCAGGTCGTCGAGGCCGAAAGCATCGGCCAATACGGCGGCACCTGGCGCATGGGCATGCGCGGGGGCGGCGACAACGGCCTCATCGCCAAAACCGTGGCCTATGAGGGCCTCGTACGTTACGACCGCCAGTGGCAGGGAGTACTGCCCAACCTTGCCGAATCCTGGGAAGCGAACGCCGACGCCACCGAATACACGTTCAAGCTGCGCGAGGGGGTGAAGTGGTCGGACGGCACGCCGTTCACCACTGAGGACATCGCCTTCGCCGTCGAACTCTACCAGGACCCTGAATACGCTGCCGGTAGCTGGATCGACAACGTCAACAACCCGGTCCACCTCGAAGTCATCGACGACTACAACTTCAAGTTCCGCTTCGACGAGCCCAACGGCATGCTGCTCGAAACGATGGCGAGCGTCGAAGGCATCCACATCGTCTCGCTGCAGAAGGCCTACTGCAGCCAGTTCTACCCAAAGTACAACGAGAACGCCGATGCCGAGGCGCAGGCGGCGGGCTTCACAAATTGGGCGCTTTATTTGCAGGACCGCTGCGCCTGGGGCTGGGAGACGATCCGCTTCTCCAATCCCGACCTGCCGGTGCTCTATCCCTGGGTGATCGACCAAACGCTGACCGCCAACGCGGCGCGCGTCACCTGGAAGCGCAATCCCTACTACTGGAAGGTCGACGCCGAAGGTAACCAGCTGCCCTATATCGACAATCTCGACATGCGGGTGAGCGAGAGCATCGAGGAGCTGACGCTGCTTGCCCTCAACGGCGAGATCGATTTCCAGGAACGCCATATCGCGACCGTCGTCAACAGGCCCCTGTTCTTCGACGGGCAGGAGCAGGGCGGTTATCACCTGGGCGAAGTCGTCCCGTCGGCGTCCAACACGCTGGTGCTGCAGCTCAACTTCAACCATGATGATCCGGTCAAGCGCGAGCTTTACCAGAACAAGGACTTCCGCATCGGCCTCTCCCACGCCATCGACCGGGAGGAGATCATCGATGTGGTGTTCACCGGCCAGGGCGAGCCCTTCCAGGTCGCGCCACGCCCCGAGTCGCCGTTCTATGACGAGGAGTTGGCCAAGCAGTACACCGAGTTCGATCCCGAACTCGCCATCCAGCACCTGGAGGCGGCGGGGCTGACCGAGACCAATGGCGACGGCATCCGCCTGATGAGCAACGGCCAGCCGGCCAGGATCACGGCAGACGTCATCTCGGCGCTCCGCCCGGAATGGATCGACATCCTCGAGATTATGCAGCTGCAACTGGCCGCTGTCGGCATTGAGATCGAGCTCAACAACATCGATCGCACGCTGTTCTATGAGAAGCGCCCAAGCAACGACTTCGACGCCCAGGTCTGGGCCGGCGATGGCGGTATCGAGGTGGTGCAGGACCCGCGCTACTACATGCCTTTCAGCGACGAATCCGTCTGGGCGTATCGCTGGGTGCAGTCCCTCAACGGCACGCGGCCGGAAATCGCCGAGGAGCCTGTCGACTGGGCCAAGCAACAGATGGATCTCTACAACCAGATCCGTGCCTCCAGCGATCCCGAGCAGCGCGCTGACCTGATGCGCCAGATCCTCGCCATCACCAAGGAGCAATTCCCGGTGATCGGGGTCAGCTTGATGCCGAACTCCTACTCGATCGTGCGCAACAATCTGCGCAACGTCCCCGAGAGCATGTTCAACGCCTGGCTCTTCCCGACCCCGGCGCCGATGGACCCGGTCACCTGGTACTTCGAATAGCGGGTTTCCTCCACCCGCCTCATCCCCCGCGGTTCTCTCCTACCGCGGGGGACATCCCGAAACGAGGAGCGCCCGATCATGGTCCAGTTCATCCTGCGCCGTTTTCTCGCAATGCTGCTGACGCTTTTTGCCGTCTCCTTCGTGGCGTTTGCGATCATCCAGCTGCCGCCTGGCGATTTTCTCACCAGCTACATGGCGAGCCTCGCCGCCCAGGGTGACCAGGTCGACCCGCGCGTCATCGAGAACCTGCGTCAGCAATATGGGCTCGGCGAGCCTTATCTGGTGCAATACTGGAAGTGGTTCACCGGCATCCTGCAGGGTAATTTCGGCCAAAGCTTCGAGTGGAAGCGCCCGGTCTGGGAGCTCATCTGGGGACGTATCGGCTATTCGCTCCTCATCGAAGGCATGGCGGTGATCGCCATGTGGCTGATCGCGCTGCCCATCGGCGTCTATGCGGCCGTGCGCAAGTATTCGCTCGGCGACTACCTCGCCACCATCGGCGGCTTCATCGGGCTTGCCATCCCCAATTTCCTCTTCGCCCTGATCCTGATGTACCTGTCGTTCGTCTGGTTCGGGCGCACCATCGGCGGCCTCTTCTCGCCCGGGTTCGAGAACGCCCACTGGAGCCTGCCGCGCATCTGGGACTTCCTGCAGCACGCCTGGATCCCGGTGCTGGTGCTGGCGACGGCCGGTACGGCCGAGCTCATCCGTATCCTGCGCGCCAACCTGCTCGACGAGCTGAAGAAACCCTACGTCACCACGGCGCGCTCCAAGGGCCTGCCCGAGTGGAAGGTGATCCTCAAATATCCCGTGCGCATGGCCCTCAATCCGCTGGTTTCGACGATCGGCTGGCTGCTGCCCGCCCTCGTTTCCGGCTCGGTCATCGTCTCGGTGGTGATGAACCTGCCGACGGCCGGCCCCATGCTCCTGCGCTCGCTCACCACCCAGGACATGTATCTGGCCGGCGCCATCATCCTGCTCTTGAGCGTCCTCACCGTCATCGGCACGCTCATTTCGGACATCCTGCTCGCCTGGATCGATCCGCGCATTCGCTACGGGAGCCGCTGATGGCCGTCGACAGCCTCGATACCCCGGTCAAGCTCGCTCCGGCCCGTCCGGTGCGCGAGAGCCAGGTCGCCCTGATGTGGCGGCGCTTCAAGCGCCACCGGCTGGCCCTCGTCAGCCTCTGGATCGTCGCCGCCTTCTATCTCGTGGCGCTGCTGGCTGAATTCCTGGCGCCCGCCGATCCCGGCGCCTATAGCGCGCGCTATACCTACGCGCCGCCCCAGGGCCTGCATTTCTTCGCCCGTAACGAAGACGGCAGCTGGCATTTCGGTCCCTTCGTCAACGGCTACAAGACCGAGATCGACCCCGTCGCCTTGCGGCGTACCTTCGTCATCGACGAGACGGTGCGCCATCCGGTGGCCTTCTTCGTCGAGAGCGAGCCCTACCGGCTGGCCGGTATTATCCCCATGTCGGTCAAGCTCTTCGGCGTCACCGAGCCGCGCACGCCCCTCTATGTACTCGGCGCCGACAGGCTCGGCCGCGACCTCCTCAGCCGTCTCATCCACGGCACCCGCATCTCGCTCTCGATCGGGTTGGCGGGCGTGACGCTGAGCCTCTTCTTCGGCATCGTCATCGGCGGCTTTGCCGGCTATTACGGCGGCTGGTTCGACAGCGCCGTCATGCGTGTCGTCGAGTTCATCCGCTCGATGCCCACCATTCCGCTGTGGCTGGGCCTGGCGGCAGCGATGCCGAGGGACTGGTCGGCGCTACAGACCTACTTCGCCATCACCATCATCCTGTCGCTCATCGGCTGGACGGAGCTGGCGCGCGTGGTGCGCGGCAGGTTCCTGAGCCTCAGGACCGAGGACTTCGTCACCGCCGCCCAGCTCGACGGCGCCAGCACCTGGCGCATCGTCACCCGCCACATGGTGCCGAACTTCACCAGCCACATCATCGCTGCCGCGACCCTGGCGGTGCCGGGCATGATCCTGGCCGAAACCGCGCTCTCCTTCCTCGGGCTGGGCCTGCAGGCGCCGATCGTCTCCTGGGGCACGCTGCTTCAGGACGCCCAGAACATCAGGACGCTCGCCACCGCTCCCTGGCTGCTGGCCCCGGGGCTCTGCGTGATCGTCGTCATCCTCTGCTTCAACTTCTTCGGAGACGGCCTCCGTGACGCCGCAGACCCCCATGGTAGATAAGCCCCTCCTGAAGATCGAGGACGTGGAGATCGCGTTCTCCTCGCCCGACGAGGCCGACATCGTCGCCGTGCGCCAGGTCGACCTGACGCTGACCGCCGGCAAGACCCTCTGCCTCGTGGGCGAGAGCGGCTGCGGCAAGTCGGTCACCGCCCGAGCCGTCCTGCGCCTCCTCGACCAGAACGCCTCCATCAGCCGCGGGCGCATCCTCTTCACCCCGCCGGGCGAGGAGACGGTCGACATCGGCGCGCTGAAGTCCGACAGCCTGTCCATGCGCGCCATCCGCGGCAACAAGATCTCCATGATCTTCCAGGAGCCCATGTCCTCGCTCTCGCCGGTCCACACCATCGGCGACCAGATCGACGAGATGATCATGCTGCACGAGGACCTGAAGCCGAAGGAGGCGCGCGAGCGCACCGTGTCGCTCCTCGACCAGGTCGGCATTCCCGGCCCCCGCGAGCGCGCCGACACCTATCCCTTCCAGCTCTCGGGCGGGCTGCGCCAGCGCGCGATGATCGCCATGGCGCTCGCCTGCACGCCCAACCTGCTCATCGCCGACGAGCCGACCACGGCCCTCGACGTCACCACCCAGGCGCAGATCCTCGACCTGTTGAAGAAGCTGCAGGACGACTACGGCATGGCCATGCTCTTCATCACCCACGACCTCGGCGTCGTCGCCGAGATCGCCGACGAGGTGGCGGTGATGTATCTGGGCGACGTCGTCGAGCAGGGGGACGTGTTCGAGGTGTTCCGGGCGCCGAGGCACCCCTATACGCAGGCCCTGATGCGCTCGATCCCGACCATGGCGAGGAAGGCCGACCGGCAGCGCCTCTCGCCGATCAAGGGCACCGTGCCCTCGGCCAAGGACCGCCCGCAGGGCTGCGCCTTCACCAGCCGCTGCCCCCACGCCTTCGAGCCGTGCCCCACCGTTCGGCCCGAGCGCACGCAGGTCGGTGAGGGGCACGTCGCGCGCTGCCACCTGCTCACCCAGGACACGACCAGGGCGGAGGAGCTGGCATGAGCGCGCTCCTTTCCGTCGAGAACCTTTCAAAGACCTTCACCATCCGATCGGGCCTCGTCGGGCCCCTGCGCACCCTCGATGCGCTTTCCGATGTCAGTCTCTCCGTCGCGCCGGGCGAAACCCTCGCCATCGTCGGCGAGAGCGGCTGCGGCAAGACCACGCTGGGGCGCTGCATCGTCAAGGCGATGCCCGTCACCGCCGGCAAGGTCACCTATCGCCCGCCCGACCACGCCCCCGTCGAGATCACCGCCCTCGACAACCGCGCCATGAAGCCGTGGCGGCGCGACATCCGCATGATCTTCCAGGACCCGATGTCCTCGCTCAACCCCAACATGCGCGTCTTCGACATCGTCGCCGAGCCGCTGCGCGTCCACAAGGTGGCGCGCGGGCGCGAGCTCGAGAACCGGGTGGCGGACGTGCTCTCCCGTGTCGGCATCTCGCCTGACGCCATGGGGCGCTATCCGCACGCATTCTCGGGCGGCCAGCGCCAGCGCATCGGCATCGCTCGCGCGCTCGTGCTCGAGCCCAAGCTCGTCATCGCCGACGAGGCGGTCTCGGCTCTCGACGTCTCGATCCAGGCCCAGGTCCTCAATCTCCTCGAAGACCTCAAGAGCGAGTTCGGCCTGACCTACATCTTCGTCAGCCACGACCTGGGGGTGGTCAACTACATCGCGGACCGGGTGGTGGTGATGTATCTCGGGCATGTGGTCGAGAACGCGCCGACCGAATCCCTCTTCGAGCGCCCGCGCCACCCCTATACCGAAGTGCTGCTCGAAGCCCTGCCCATCGCCGATCCCACGCGGCGCAACCGGCGCGAGAAGGCGGTGCGCGGCGAGATCCCCTATCTCGGCAACCGCCCGACGGGCTGCCCCTTCCACACCCGCTGCCGGCATGCGCAGGATCGCTGCCGAAGCGAAAAGCCGGCGCTGCGCAAGGTCGGTCAGGCGGAAGTCGCCTGCCACTTCGCCGAATCCCTCGAATTGAAGGGCGCGTACGAACCCGCGTCCGTGACGCCTTCCACCAGGACCCTTGCTTGAGAATGACCTACGATCCATTGAGCGCCAATCCGCTCGCCGGCAATCCCCTGCGCACCCGTAGCGACGTCGAGAAGGCCCTGCACGACCTTTTCAACCCGCTCCTGCCCTTCTTCTCGAAGGGTAGCGCGCGCGTGCGGCTCTCGGGCGGCGCGGCGCATTTCGACCGGATCGCGGCCGATGTCGAGGGGTTCGCCCGCCCGCTCTGGGGCGTGACCCCGCTGGCGGCCGGCGGCGGCGGTTTTGACCATTGGGAACTCTATCGGCAGGGCCTCGCCAACGGCATGGATCCCGAGCATCCCGAATACTGGGGCGAGGTCAGCTGGACCGACCAGCGCATGGTCGAGATGGCGGCCATCGGCTTCACGCTGCGCATGGTGCCGCACCTCGTCTGGGAACCGCTGCCGCAGCGCGCCAAGGACAACATCGCCGCCTATCTCACCCACATCCGCAAATACGACTTCGCCGACAACAACTGGAAGTTTTTCCGTATCCTCGTCGACCTGGGGCTTGAGGAGGTCGGCGTCGAATTCGATCGCTCGCTGACGCAAAAGTATCTCGAGGAGCTCGACGGCTTCTATATCGGCGACGGCTGGTACCGCGACGGCAACGTGCGCCGTGTCGACCACTACATCCCCTTCGCCATGCACTTCTATGGCCTCATCTACGCCAAGCTCGCCCGAGGCGACGACGAGCGGGTCAAGCGCTACCGGGAGCGCGCCGAGCTCTTCGCCAGGGACATCCGCCACTGGTTCGACGAGGATGGGGGTGCGCTCGCCTTCGGGCGCAGCCTCACCTACCGGTTCGCCTGCGGCGGCATCTGGGGGGCGCTCGCCTTCGCCGATGTCGAGGCTCTGCCCTGGAGCGAGATCAAGGGGCACTTCATGCGCCACCTGCGCTGGTGGGCGAAGCTCCCGATCGCCGACCGCGACGGCGTGCTCTCGGTCGGCTACGGTTATCCGAACCTCCTGATGAGCGAGAACTACAATTCGGCGGGCTCCCCCTACTGGGCGCTGAAGGCCTTCCTGCCGCTGGCGCTGCCCGACGATCACCCCTTCTGGCAGGCCGAGGAGGCGCCCGCGCAAACGAGCGCCGAGCCGGTGCCGCTGAAGCACCCCGGCATGGTGATGATGGCGACGCCCGGCAACGCGGTCGCGCTCTCCTCGGGCCAGCAGAACTACCAGATGCGGTTCGGTGCCGAGAAATACGCCAAGCTCGTCTATTCCTCGCGCTATGCCTTCTCGGTCGAGAGCGACGAGCGCGCCTACCACTCGGCCGCCTTCGACGGCATGATCGGTTTTTCCGACGACAGCCGGCACTATCGGGTGCGCGAGAGCAACGAGGTGGCGCTGATCGCGCAGGATCGGCTCTATGCGAAATGGAAGCCGTGGAGCGATGTGACCGTCGAGACCTGGCTCGTGCCCGCCTCGCCCTGGCACATCCGCATCCACCGCATCCAAACGCCGCGCCCCCTGCATGCAACCGAGGGCGGTTTCGCCATCGCGCGGGCGAACCTCAACGCCGACATCTGCGAGGACGGCGAGGGCAGGGGGCTCGCCCGCTCGCCGACCGACCTCAGCGTCATTCTCGACCTGACGGACGGCGCAAGGCGCGCCGGCCGCGCCCACCGGGCGCTGCCCAACACCAATCTCATCGCCGCCAAGACCATCGTGCCGCAGCTGCGCGGGGACATCCCGGCGGGCACCATAATTCTTGCGACAGCCGCCCTCGCGCTGCCGGCCGGTCGCGAGGCCGAGACGGCGCTTGCCAATCCCCCGGCCGCGCCCGATCTTGCCGAGCTCGAAGCGCTCTTTGCCCGCGAGGGGGTCGAAGTCAGCGCCATCCAGGTCGCGGAGAGATTCTGATGCGCCTGCAGCTCGCCTTCGCCTTGGCCACGGACCGGACGCGCCACGTCTTCGACGAGGCGCTGGTCGCCCGGCTCGCCGAGGTCTGCGACATCCTCTCGCCGGTGCCGATCGAGGATTTCGACACCGCCGAAGCACGCGCGCTTCTCAACCGGGCGGAAATCCTCGTCACCGGCTGGGGATGCCCGTTCATTACCCGCGAGGTGCTCGCGGCGATGCCGCGACTGCAGCTGATCGCCCATGCGGCGGGCACGGTCAAATACATGCTCGATCCGGCGGTCTATGAGGCCGGTGTCCTCGTCACCCACGCCGCCGAGGCCAATGCGGTGCCGGTGGCAGAATATACCCTTGCCGCCATCATCTTCGCCAACAAGCGCGTCTTCGAGCTGCGCGATCTCTACAAGGCCGACCCCTCGCGCACCTCCACCTGGGCGCTGATGGACGAGCCGATCGGCAACTACCGCCGCACCGTCGGACTCATCGGCGCCTCGCGCATCGGCCGCAAGGTCGCCGCGCTCCTCGAGGCGCTCGAGGTCGAAGTGCTGCTCGCCGACCCTTATGTCGTTCCCGGCGACCCCGTCAGCAAGCTCGCCGAATTGACTGATCTCGATGACCTGCTCGCGCGCTCCGACACCGTTTCGCTCCATGCCCCCTCGCTCGCCAGCACCCGGCACATGATCGGGGCGCGCGAGTTCAAGCTGATGCGCGACGGTGCGACCTTCATCAACACCGCCCGCGGCGCGCTGGTCGACGAGGCGGCGCTGATCGCCGAGCTGGAGAGCGGCCGCATCCAGGCGGTGATCGATGTGACGGACCCGGAGATTCCCGAACGCTCCTCGCCGCTCTATGATCTGCCCAACGTCTTCCTCACCCCGCATGTCGCGGGCGCGGCCGGCACCGAGCGGCTGCGGCTCGGCCTGATGGCCGTCGAGGAGATCGAGCGGTTCGTCGCCGGCCGGCCGCTGAAATACGCCGTCGAGCCGGCCATACTGGAGCGCCTGGCATGAGTGCCGCCGAAAGCCTGCCCGAACGCAGTTCGTTGACTGAGGAGGAGCACGCCGCACGCCTGCAGTTCCTCACCTGGGACCGCACGCCCGCCGACATCGTCGCGCCCGAGCATGTGGCGAGGAAAGCCCGGCTGGCTGAAATCGCCGGGGCCGAGATCGCCGAGAGCGCTTACGTGGCGGCCGAAGCGGCGATCTTCACCAGCCGCCTCGTCATGGGCGAGCACTCCTGGATCGCCGGCCATGCATTGGTGCGCGGCGACGTGACGTTCGGCGATCACTGCACAGTCAATTCCTACGCCGCGATCTCCGGCAGGGTCACCTGCGGCAACGGCGTACGCATCGCCTCCCACGCCTCCATCGTCGGCTTCAACCACGGCTTCGACGATCCTGACCGGCCGATTTATGTCCAGAAGCACGAGAGCCTCGGCATCGTCATCGAGGACGATGTCTGGGTCGGGGCCAACGCCGTCATCGTCGACGGCGTCACCGTCGGGCGCGGCGCGGTGATCGCCGCCGGCGCGGTGGTGACGCGGGACGTGCCGGAAATGGCCATCGTCGCAGGCGTTCCGGCCAAGGTCGTCCGCCGTCGCGGCGAGCGGCCCGCGCAGTCCCGCCGCGCCCAAGCGGAGGCGTCGCTGAGGCGGCTCGGCGAGATCGCGTCGGCAGAGTGGCGTGGCGTCGTCGCGCGGCACCTGACGCCGCAGGGCTATCTCTCGCGCGAGGCGGATGGGCAGGAGCGGATGAGCATCCGCCACCTCAACGACGCGATCGAGATCGCCACAGCGTTCGATGCGCTGCCCGACGGACTCGACAGGGATGCGACGGTCAAGACGCTCCAGGCCGTGCAGGATCCGGCGACCGGCCTCTTCCCCGATCCCTGGCGAAAACCCGCGCCGGGCATGCCGCTGCGCGACGACGGCCTTGCCCTCTACAATGTCCTCTCGGTCGGCTATGCGCTGGAAGTGCTGGGCGCGCGCCCGCTGCACCCCATTCCGGCGATGGAGGTTTCCGCCCCCGACCTTTGCGACTGGCTCGATGGCCTGCCGTGGACAACCCGCGCCTGGTCGGCGGGTTCGCATGTCGACGCCATCGGCACCGCGCTCTATTTCAACGCCCGCTATTTCGAGACCGGCCACACGCGCGAGACGCTTTTCGGCTGGCTCGCCCTGAACCAGGATCGCGGCACTGGCCTCTGGGGCTCGTCGACCGCCGAGGAAGGGCTGCTGCAGCCGGTCAACGGTTTCTATCGACTGACGCGCGGCACCTACGCCCAGTTCGGCCTGCCCGTGCCCAATGCCGAGCGGGCGATCGACAGTGTCATCGCCAACTACCGCAACTATGGCGGTTTCTCGGGCCGCACCTACACCGCCTGCAACCTCCTCGACACCATCCATCCGCTGCGCCTCTGCCTCCAGACCACCGATCACCGCCGCGCGGAGGCCGAGGCCATCGCCGAGGCGATCATCCTCGCTGCCCCCGGGCGCTGGCTTGCTGGTGAAGGCTTCCCCTTTGCCGACGGCCAGCCGGGGAGCCTGCAGGGCACCGAGATGTGGCTCTCGGTCGTCCACCTCGCCGCCGACCTTCTCGGCCTCGCCGACGCGTTCCCGTTCGTGCCCAAGGGCGTGCACCGCACCAGGCCGGTGGGGATGGGGTTGTGAAGAGCACTCCCGCCGCAACTGTAACCCCCCTCCCATCCTCCCCCGCAAGGGGGGAGGTGCTGGCCTTGTGGATTGGGCAAGATGGTGCCGCGAGCACAATGCGGCACCTCCCCCCTTGCGGGGGAGGATGGGAGGGGGGTGATGCCACAAGCGCGAGGACTGCCGCATGACCACCCGTAAAGCCCTCGTCGTCTTCGGCGGCATGGAACTGCACAAGCCCAAACGCGGCGCCGAGGTCGTGCGGACCCTGCTCGAGCCGGAAGGTTTTTCGGTAACGCTCTCAGAGGATTATGACCTGCTCGGTGCCGACGACATCGCCGGCTACGACCTCGTCGTGCCCTGCGTCACCGACGGCAAGCTCGACCGCGAGAACGGGCAAAGGCTCACCGCCGCCATCCGTGCCGGCACGGGCTTGGCCGGCTACCACATGGGGCTCGCCACGAGCTTTCGCGACTGCGTGCCCTTCCGCTATGCGGCGAGCTGCTATTGGGTGGCGCACCCCGGCAATATCATCACTTACCGCGTCGACGTGACCCGTCCGGACCATCCGATCATGGCCGGCATTGGCAGCTTCGAACACACTTCCGAGCAGTACTACCTCAACTACGATCCGGCAGTTGAGGTCCTGGCCACCACCAACTTTTCCGGCGAGTTCGACCCCTGGCGCAAGGACGTGGTGATGCCGGTGGTCTTTACCACCTACCACGGGGCGGGCCGCGTCTTCTATTCCTCCCTCGGCCACGCGGCCGACGAGCTCGAAATCCCGCACGTGCGCGAAATCCTCAAGCGCGGCCTCCTCTGGGCGGCCCGAGAGCCGCGGGGTTGAGGCACCCTCCCTTCTCCCCTTGTGGGAGAAGGTGGCGCGAAGCGCCGGATGAGGGGGCTGCTGACCATCAACCCTCTCCGGCGTTATCCGAGCTTACCCCTCATCCGTCTCGCGCTGCGCGCGATCCACCTTCTCCCACAAGGGGAGAAGGGAAGGGGGCTTATCACCGGCTTATGTGGCGTTCAGCCTTGAACCGGGCCTTCTGGCGTGATTCAACCAAGGTGCGCCAAATTCCTTAGATTCGTTCATTGCCAGAGCCCGTGCCCTCAGCCGCACCCAACCTCTTCTCCTACCGCCCCCGCGATCCGCTGGAGGTGCTCGCGACCGTCTTCGGGCACTCCGCCTTCCGCGGCCAGCAGGAGGAGGTGGTGCGCCACGTGGTGGCGGGCGGCGATGCGGTGGTGCTCTTCCCGACGGGGGCGGGCAAGTCGGTCACCTATCAGGTGCCGGCGATCTGCCGGCCGGGCGTCGCCATTGTCGTCTCGCCGCTGATCGCGCTGATGCGCGACCAGGTCGAGGCGTTGCGCCAGGCGGGCGTGGCGGCGGCCGCGCTCAACTCTTCGCTCGCGCCCGACGAGGCGCGCGAGGTGCGCCGGGCGCTGATGGCCGGCGAACTCGACCTTCTCTACGTCGCCCCCGAGCGGCTGACGACGCAGGGCTTTGCCGAGATGCTGCGCGGCGTCGATATCGCGCTTTTTGCCATCGACGAGGCCCATTGCGTCAGCCAGTGGGGCCACGATTTCCGCCCGGAATACCGGGACCTTGCCCGCATCACCGAGCTCTTTCCCGGCGTGCCGCGCATGGCGCTGACGGCGACCGCCGATCCGGCGACGCGCGATGACATCATCGAGCGGCTGCAACTGGGCGAGGCCCGCGTCTTTGCAACGAGCTTCGACCGGCCCAACATCAGCTATGCGATCGTTGAGCGCGACAACGCGCGAAAGCAGCTGCTCTCCTTCCTTTCCCGCCACAAGGGCAATTCCGGCATCGTCTATTGCCTGTCGCGCGCCAAGGTCGAGGACATCGCCAACTGGCTCAACCGCGAAGGCATCCGGGCGCTCCCCTACCACGCCGGGATGCCCGCGGCCGAGCGCGGCGCCAACCAGGATGCGTTCCTCAAGGAAGAGGGGCTCTGCCTCGTCGCCACCGTCGCCTTCGGCATGGGCATCGACAAGCCGGACGTGCGCTATGTCGCCCACCTCGACCTGCCGTCCTCGATCGAAGCCTATTACCAGGAGACCGGCCGTGCGGGTCGCGATGGCCTGCCTGCCGAAGCCTGGATGAGCTATGGCATGGCCGACGTCGTCCAGCGCCGCCGCATGATCGAGGAGGGCAATGCCCCTGACGAGGTCAAGCGCGTCGAGCTCGGCAAGCTAAATGCGCTCCTCGGCCTCTGCGAGACGGCCGAGTGCCGCCGCCGGGCGATCCTTTCCCATTTCGGCGAACAGCATGCCGGCAATTGCGGCAACTGCGACACGTGCCTGTCGCCCGTCGACACCTGGGACGGCACCGATGCTGCGGTGAAAGCTCTCGCCGCCGTCTACCGCACCGGCCAGCGGTTCGGCGCCGGCCACGTCATCGACGTGCTGATGGGTAAAGAGACCGAGAAGGTCACCCGCTTCGGGCATGGCAAGCTGCAGGTCTTCGGTGTCGGCAAGGACATCGACAGCAAGACCTGGTCGTCGGTCGTCCGCCAGCTGACCGCCGCCGGCTACATCGTCGTCGACCACGCCAACCACGGCGCGCTGACGCTCTCGGAGGCCGCCCGCCCGGTGTTCAAGGGCGAGAAGAAAGTGACGCTGCGCCGCGACCGGCCGAAAAAAGCCGCGGACGTGCGCCGCTCGCTCGCCAACGCCGTGGTGCTGCCCGAGGGAACGCAGCTCCTCTTCGATGCCCTCAAGGCCGTGCGCCTGCGCCTCGCCCGCGAACAGGGCGTGCCGCCCTATGTCGTCTTCCACGACGCCACGCTACGCGCCATGGCGACGGCAAAGCCCGCGAGCATTGCCGAGATGATGAACCTCCCGGGTGTCGGTAAGGCCAAGCTCGAGCGCTACGGCGAAGCGTTCCTGCGCGAGTTGCAGCGGCACGAGTGATCCCAGGTGGTGGACTAGCGGGTCAAGGCCCCCTCACCCGGCGCTTCGCGCCGACCTCTCCCCCAAGGGAGAGGTGAAGAGGGCAGTGTGCACGATGAGCCGCCACACCTCTCCCTTTGGGGGAGAGGTCGGATTGCGTGGGCAATCCGGGTGAGGGGGCCTTCCCACCCGGACGTGCCAAACTACCCCCCGTTCGCCAGCGCCTCGGTTGCCGCGATCGCGGTCATGTTGACGATGCCGCGGCTCGTCACCGTCGGCGCCAGGATGTGCGCCGGCTGCTTGGTGCCCATCAGGATCGGGCCGACGGGCAGGGCGTTGTTGAGCTCTTTCAGCAGCGTCATCGAGAGGTTGGCGGATTCGAGGTTCGGGAAGATGAGGAGGTTCGCCTCGCCCCGCAGCACCGAGTCCGGGATGTAGGTCCGCCGCAGGTCCTCGCTGATGGCCAGGTCCCCCTGCATCTCGCCGTCGACCATCAGGTCGGGGGCGAGGGTCTTCAACCGCCCGTAGACCTCGCGCATCTTGGCCGAGGTCGGCCCTTCGCGCGATCCGAAGTTCGAGTAGCTGAGGAGCGCGGCCTTGGCTTCGATGTTGAAGCGCTTGAGGTGGTCGCGGGCCTGCAGCGTGATCGTCACGATCTCGTCGACGCTGGGGTCGATGTTGACATAGGTGTCGGCGAGGAAGAACACGCCCCGGTTCATGATCAGCATCGAGAGCGCCGAGAGTTGCGACGTGTCGTCGGCTAGCCCGATGACCGACTGGATGTCGCGCGCGTGCTTGATGAACCGGCCCTGCAGCCCGCAGATCAGCGCATCCGCCTCCCCGCGCTTCACCGCCAGTGCGCCGATGACGGTGGTATTGGTGCGAACGATCGTGCGTGCCGTGTCCGGCGTCACGCCTTTGCGTCCGACGAGCGAATGGAAGAGCGAAACGTATTCGCGGTAGCGCGGGTCGTCCTCGGGGTTGATGACCTCGAAGTCCTGGCCCGGCTTGATGGTGAGGCCGAACCGCTCGATGCGCGTCTCGATGACCGAGGGGCGCCCGATGAGGATAGGCCGGCCGATGCCGTCCTCGAGGATCACTTGCGTTGCGCGCAGCACCCGCTCGTCCTCGCCGTCGGCGAAGGCGATGCGCTTGCCCTTGCCTTCGGCCAGCTCGATCATCGGCTTCATCACCATGCCCGAGCGGAAGACGAAACGACGAAGGCTGTCGCGATAGGCGCTCCAGTCTTCGATGGGGCGTTTGGCAACGCCGGACTCCATCGCCGCCTTGGCGACGGCCGGCGCGATCCGCAGGATCAGCCGCTGGTCGAACGGGTTGGGGATGAGATAGTCGCGCCCGAAGATCGCCGGCACGCCATGCGCCGATGCCTCGAGCCCCGGTTCGTGGGCGAGCCGGGCGATGGCGTGGGCGGCGGCGGCCTTCATCTCCTCGTTGATGACCGTCGCTCCGCAATCGAGCGCGCCGCGGAAGAGAAAGGGGAAGCAGAGGACGTTGTTGACCTGGTTGGGATAATCCGAGCGCCCGGTGCACACCATCGCGTCGGGCCGCGTTTGCCTGGCGAGCTCCGGCATGATCTCGGGGATCGGGTTGGAGAGCGCCAGGATCAGCGGGTTCTCCGCCATGTCCTTCATCATCTCCGGTTTCAGCGCCCCGGCGGCCGAAAGGCCGACATAGATGTCGGCGCCCGCCATCACCTGCGCAAGCTCGGTCTTGTCGGTGTCCTGCGCGAAGGCGCCGCGCCAGCGGTCGACGGAGTTGTCGCGCTTCCTGGTGACGAGACCCTTGCTGTCGGCGATCCAGATGTTCTCGCGCTTGGCGCCGACCGCGATCAGCATGTTCATGCAGGCGATCGCCGCCGCGCCCGCGCCGGAGGTGCAGATCTTGACCTTCCCGATGTCCTTGCCGACGAGCTTCATCGCGTTGATGACGGCGGCGGCGACGATGATCGCGGTGCCGTGCTGATCGTCGTGGAAGACGGGGATGTTCATGCGCGCCCGCAGCTGCTCCTCGATCTCGAAGCAGTCGGGGGCCTTGATGTCCTCGAGATTGACGCCGCCGAAGGAGGGCTCGAGCGGCGCGACGATCTCGATGAATTTCTTCGGGTCCTGCTCGTTGACCTCGATGTCGATGGAATCGATGCCGGCGAACTTCTTGAAGAGCACCGCCTTGCCCTCCATCACGGGCTTGGACGCCAGCGCGCCGATATTGCCGAGGCCGAGCACCGCCGTGCCGTTGGAGATGACGGCGACGAGGTTGCCTTTCGATGTGTAGCGGTAGACGTCCTGCGGATTGGCAGCGATCTCCTCGCAAGGGGTGGCCACGCCCGGCGAATAGGCGAGCGCCAGGTCCCGCGTGTTGGCCAGCGGCTTGGTCGCGGTGATCTCCAGCTTTCCGGGCTTGGGGAATTCGTGGAAATAGAGCGCGGCCTCCTTGAGGCTGGCGGGCTTCTCCTCGGACATGGTTCCTCCCTTTTTCAAAGCCCGCCTTTGTCCGGCGGCGGCGTGGGGCCGGCAATCATACTTTAGTGGCACGATAGCCGATGCCCGCCGGGGCGCTGCAGTCCCCTCGTCGGGTTTTCCGCGAGGCGGAAATCCTAGCCCTCGGCTTCTTCCTCCGAGTGCGCCAGCATGTCGGCGAGCATATGGCGCACGTGCTCGTCGGCCGCTTCGTAGAAGACCTGCTTGTTGCGCCGCTCTCCGGTGACGAGGCGGGCAGCGCGCAGAAGGCGCAGGTGATGGCTGACGAGGGATGGGGACGCCTCGATCCGCCGTGCGATGTCCGTCACCGCCACCGGCTCGTTGAGGCAGGCGAGGAGGACCTTCAGCCGCGTCGGATCGCCGAGCAGCCGGAAGGTTTCGGCGAGGATGGTAACGTCCGTGTCGGTCGCGCCGCTCAATGCGTATGCCCCTTGCCGGCGGAGGCGCGCAGGCTGCAATCGGCGCCGGTGTCGCCGAAATCGATCTCGATGGTGGAGTGGCCGATGCCGTATTTGTCGGCGAGCGCCGCCTTGACGGCCTTCAGGGTCTCCCGCGCGTCGGCGCCGGGCACGAGCCGCACCTCCATGGTGGCCGCCGGCTGGCCGGAGGTGATCGACCAGACATGCACGTGCTCGACGCCTGCCACGCCCGGCACCGCGTCGGCCAGAGCCTCGGGCATGCCTTCGACGTCGATCCCCGAGGGCGCGCCTTCGATGAGGATCTGCAGCGAGTTCTTGAACAGCGACCAGGCGCTCCTGAGGATCAGTAGCGAGAGGAGGACCGATAGGATCGGGTCGATCGGCGTCCAGCCGGTGAAGTAGATGGCGATGGCCGCCACGATCGCGGCGACGGACCCGAGGAGGTCGCCGACCACGTGCAGCATCGCGCCCTTGATGTTGACGTGTTCGGTATCCCCCTGCCGCAGTACGAGGAAGACGACGACGTTGACCGCGAGCCCGATGACGGCGACCGTGAACATCGGGCCGGTGAGGATCGGGTGCGGGTCGAAGAGCCGCCCCACCGCCTCCCAGGCGATCCATGCGACGAGCGCGAAGAGCGAGACGGCGTTGACGAACCCGGCCAGCACCTCGAGGCGCATATAGCCGAAGGTGCGCTTGCGGTCCGACGGGCGCCGGCCGAAACGGAACCCGGCCCAGGCGAGCGCAAGGGCGATGGCGTCGGTCAGCATGTGCCCGGCATCGGCGATCAGCGCCAGCGAACCCGAGAGCAGTCCCCCGATCACCTCGGCGATCATGAAGCCGAACGTCAGGGCGAACCCGATCAGAACCACCCGCTCGTTGCCCGCCGTCACCGTCGGGGCATGGCTGTGATCGTGCCCGGTATGATCATGCTGGTGATCGCCATGGTCGTGGCTGTGATCGTGGGCCTCGTGCTGCGTCATCGCACCTTCCTTTCGTTTATCATTTGAATAGCTGTTCAAATGTCGAAATCAAGAGTGATGATGTAACGGGCAGGGCAAAGCTGCTTCCAAAAAGCCGATGTCATCCCGGCGAAAGCCGGGACCCAGTACGCGCCGGCCAAGCGGCCTTCGCGCTGTAGTAGGGGCCGTTCCTCCGCCCCCGAACGAAGCTCGACTAGGGCACGGCAGAATCGCAGCTGCGCTGTTTACTGGGTCCCGGCTTTCGCCGGGATGACCCCGGGGAGGGGTGTCATCGTGTCCCAACCCTTCACCCGTCGAGACCGGGCCTTGCCGAACCGACAGAACCTTGGGAGAGAGCGAGTGGTAATGACTTGAGCGGCCGCCGTTGCGGTATCTTGAAAGCTTGATATGCCTATCCTCGCCACCCTCGGCATGATCTTCGCCGTTTTCGTCACCTCGACCCTTTCGGGCATCTTCGGCATGGCCGGCGGCATGATCCTCCTGTGGCTGCTGCTCTTGGTCATGCCCGTCGCGGCGGCCATCGCGGTGCAGGGCATGATCCAGCTCATCGCCAACGGCTCGCGCGCCTGGATGACGCGGGCCTATATCGACTGGCGGGTGCTGGCGATCATGCTGGTCGGGCTCGCTGCGGCCGCGCTTATCCTGTTCTTCATCCGCTACCAGCCGGACCTCGCAACCGTCACCATCGTCGTCGGGCTGCTGCCGATCCTGGTCTGGATACCGAAGTCCTGGCTCGCGCTCGATGCCGGCAAACCGCATCACGCGCTCCTCTGCGGCTTCCTCGGCGGCGGCCTCAATCTCACCGTGGGCGTCGCAGGGCCGACCGTCGACATCTTCTTCATCCGCACAGAAATGGACCGGCGCGCCATCATCGCGACCAAGGCGGCCATGCAGGTGCTCTCGCACCTGACCAAGATCATCTTCTACGCCGGCGCGACCCTCACCCTTGCGCAGAGCGAGTGGATCACGCTGGCCATCGCCGCGCCGTTCGCGGTTCTCGGCACCAAGGCCGGCAACATCGTCCTCGAGAAGATGACCGACGTGCACTTCCGCGCCTGGACGCGGATCATCGTCACCTGCATCGGCCTCGTCTTCCTCGCCCGCGGCATTGCGCTCCTTGCCTGAGCCCTTTCCCTTGGAAAGCGCGGCTTTTCCGTTCGCGGTGGGGCAAGACGCGGCTAATATCCCCGCCATGCACCCGTTCGACACAGTCACCGCGCGACTGATCCTTGTCCTTGCCGAAGAAGGCTCGATCGGGCGCGCCGGCGACAAGGAGAACATCGCCCCCTCCGCCGTCAGCCGACGCCTCTCCGAGCTCGAGTCGCGGCTCGGCGTCATTCTTTTCGACCGCTCGGCGCAGGGCGTGCGCCTGACCGCCGCCGGCGAAGTCTATGTCGAGCGCACCCGCGCCGTCATGCGCGAGATCGCCGACCTCGAAACGGTGATGGCCGAGTTCGCCACCAGCCGGCGCGGATCGCTGCGCATCGCCTGCACCAGCGCCTCGCTCTCCGGGCGCCTGCCCGAGCTCCTTGCCAAATATGCCGAACGGCATCCGACGATCGCCCTCGACATCAAGGAGATGGGCGCGGCCGCCGGGCTTTCCGCGCTCGAGGACGGATTGGCGGACGTCGCCATCGTCTCCGACAACTACGATTTCTCCCGCTTCGAGACCCGCCCCTTCGAGGACGACCGTGTCTGGGTGCTGGCCTCGCCCGACCATCCCCTCGCGCCCGAGCTCGCCCCGCGCAAGGCCATCGCCTTCGAGCGCGTCGTCGGCCACGAGGCAGTGGGCATCCATCATGCCGGCTCCCTCGACCGCCTCCTCAACGAGCATGCCCGCAAGGCCGGCCACACCATCGGCGAGCATGTGCGCGTGGAGACCTTCCCGGCGCTGGTGCGCCTGGTCGAAGCCGGCTTCGGCATCGGGTTCCTGCGCTCGACGAGCCTGCACCTGCTTGCCGGCACGGACCTGCTCTGTGCGCCGCTCGCCGACCCCTGGGCCCTGCGCCAGCTGCTCGTCGCCCGGCGCAAGAGCGGGCCGGTCTCGACCGCGATGAAGAGCTTCATCTCACTCTGCGCCGAAACCTACGTGCCCACGCCCGAATAGGTTCGGGGTCGGCAGAAAAATCATGACTGCTGCTGTCCGATTTGCCTTTGACAGGGAAAAGTCGCGCGTCTAATAACCGGACATGGTCGGTCATCTTTCCGGCTGCCGCCATTCGTTTCGACCTTGATTGGACGTCCGCCGTGCTCCGTTTTGCTCCCCGCCCCCTGACGCTTTTCTCCGCCGCAGCCTTCGCGCTCGCCGCTTCAGCAGCCTTTGCGCAGGAGATCACCGTCACCCATGCCCAGGGCGAGACCGTGCTGCCCGATACGCCTGCCAAGGTCATCACCTTCGACATCGCCTCGCTCGACACCCTCGACGCTCTGGGTGTCGAGATCATCGGCCTGCCCGGCACCAACCTGCCCGAGTACCTGTCGAAGTACAGCGGCGAGGACTATCTCAAGGTCGGCACGCTCTTCGAGCCGGACTACGAGGCCGTCGCCGCCGCCGAGCCGGATCTCATCATCGTTGCCGGCCGCTCCTCGGCCGCCTATCCCGAGCTCGCCAGGATCGCTCCGACCGTCGACCTCTCCAACGACTGGGCCGACTTCGAAGGCTCGGTCAAGCGCAACTCGCAGGTCCTCGGCGAGATCTTCGGCAAGACCGCCGAGATCGAAGAGATGATCGCCGAGTTCGATGCGCGCAAGGCCGAGGTGCAGGCGGCCGCGGCCGATGCCGGCACGGGGCTCGTGGTCCTCACCTCCGGCGGCGAGGTGACCGCCTACGGCCCCGGCTCGCGCTTCGGCTGGATCCACGAGACCGCCGGGGTCGCTCCCGCCATCGAGGACGTGGAAGCCGCGACCCATGGCGATGCCATCTCCTTCGAGTTCATCCTGGAGACCAACCCCGACTGGCTCTTCGTCATCGATCGCGAAGCGGCGACTGCCGAGGGCGGCGCGGCGGCGCAGGCGGTGCTTGACAACGAGCTCGTCGCGCAGACCACCGCGTGGTCGCAGGGTCAGGTCGTCTATATCGATCCGGTCCGCTCCTACATCGTCAACGGCGGCCTGCCGGCGCTGACCTATCTCATCGATCAGGTCGGCGACGCGCTCGCCGAGTGAGTTCGGGTGCAAGCAACCGAAACTGCGCCGGCTGCCGGGTAACCGGCAGCCGGTGCAGCCATTGCTCGAAAGAGCGGCTGACCGCGCGATGAAGCTCGTCCTCGCCATCCTCGCCGTCCTGCTGCTGGCGATTGCCAGCCTCTTCATCGGCGTCAGCGACGTGTCGCTGCCTACGCTCCTCTCGAGCGCGCCGGAAGACCGGCCGATGCAGGTGCTGCTCATCAGCCGCGTGCCGCGCACCCTGGCGCTGATCCTTTCCGGCGTGGCGATGGCCGTTGCCGGTGTCATCATGCAGATGTTGGCTCGCAATCGCTTCGTCGAGCCCTCGACGGCCGGAACGGTGGAATCGGCGAGCCTCGGCATCCTCGTCGTCACCATCTTCGCGCCCGGCCTGCCGCTCATCGGCAAGATGCTGGTCGCGAGCCTCTTCGCGCTGGCCGGAACCGCGCTCTTCATGCGCATATTGAAGGAGATACCGCTGCGCTCCGTGCTGATGGTACCGCTCGTCGGCATCATGCTCGGCGGCGTCATCTCCTCAGGCACGGCGTTCTTCGCCTACCGCTACGACCTGCTGCAGACCCTCGGCAACTGGACGCTCGGCGATTTCTCCGGAGTGCTGCGCGGGCGCTACGAGCTCCTCTGGCTCGCCGCTGGCCTCACTGGCATCGCCTACATCGCCGCCGACCGGTTCACCGTCGCGGGGCTCGGCGAGGATTTCACCACCAATCTCGGCCTCGACTACCGCCGCGTGCTGACGTTGGGGCTCTCGATCGTCGCCATGGTCACCGCCGTGGTGGTGGTGACGGTCGGCGCCATCCCCTTCCTCGGGCTGATCGTGCCCAATCTCGTCGCCATGGCCATGGGCGACAACATCCGCCGTTCGATGCCGTGGATCGCCGTCACCGGCGCCGGGTTCGTGCTCGCCTGCGACATCGTCGGGCGCATCATCCGCTTCCCCTACGAGATCCCCATCGGCACCGTCTTCGGCGTCGTCGGCAGTGCGCTTTTCCTCTACCTGCTGCTGCGGAGGAACGCGCGCCTTGGCTGAGGATATCGCCACCACCCGCACGCTGCTGCGCCCGCCCGCCGGGTCGCGCCGGCTGGCGCTGACGCCGCGGCAGGTGCTGGTGCTGCTCGCAGTCCTCGCGCTCATCGCCGCCGTCGCCTACATGACCGTCGGCGCCAAGGGCTCGTGGAGCTTCGTCCTGCCCTTCCGCGGCACAAAGGTGTGGGCGATGACCGTCGTCGGCTGCGCCATCGCCATCTCGACGGTGCTCTTCCAGACGATTTCGGCCAACCGCATCCTCACCCCATCAATCATGGGGTTCGATGCGCTCTATGCGCTGATCCAGACGACGCTCGTTTTCGTCCTCGGCGGCCTCGCCTATGCGACCGTCGACCCGCAGCTGCGCTTCGTCGTCGAGGTCGCGGCGATGGTCCTTTTCTCGGGTCTCCTCTTCCGCTCGCTCTTCTCGGGCGCCGCGAAAAGCCTCTATCTCCTCGTCCTCGTCGGCATCGTCTTCGGCGTCTTCTTCCGCTCGCTTTCGGGCCTGATGCAGCGGCTGATCAACCCCAACGATTTCGCCATCCTGCAGGACGCGCTCTTTGCCCGCTTCAGCGCCATCGACCCGACGCTGCTGGTCGTCTCGACCATCACCGTGGCGCTCGTCTGCCTCTGGGTCGTGCGCATGCTTCCCGTGCTCGACGTTCTTGCGCTCGGGCGCGAGCACGCGGTCAATCTCGGCGTCGATCACAAGCGCGCCGTCTCGGAGATCCTCGTCATGGTCGCCATCCTCGTCTCGGTGTCGACGGCGCTGGTCGGTCCGGTGACCTTCTTCGGCCTTCTCGTTTCCAACCTCGCATACCTCATCATCCGCTCGCACCGCAACGCGCTCATCCTGCCGGCGGCGATTCTCCTCTCGGTCATCTGCCTCATCGGCGGCCAGGTGGTGCTGGAGCGGGTGTTCGGGTTCGATACGGCCCTGTCGATCATCATCGAGTTCGTCGGCGGGCTGGTGTTCATTGCCATTCTGTTGAAGGGGAAAGGCCGATGATCCGGGCGCAGAACGTCTCCAAAGCCTATGGCGAGGCGCTCGTCGTCGACGGCGTCTCGCTCGAATTGCCGGCGCACGGCATCACCTCGATCATCGGACCCAACGGGGCCGGCAAGTCGACGTTTCTCTCCATGGTCTCGCGCCTGATGCCGATGAGCGCCGGCACCGTCACCGTCGACGGCCTCGACGTGACCAGGACCCCCTCCGACGTCCTCGCCCGCCGCCTCTCGATCCTGCGGCAGGACAATCATATCGCCGCGCGCCTAACCGTTGCCGACCTCGTCGCCTTCGGCCGCTTCCCGCATTCGAGGGGGCGCCTGACCGTCGCCGACAAGGAACACATCGACCGCGCCATCGGCTATCTCGATCTGACCGATCTCGCCGGCCGCTTCCTCGACGAGCTCTCCGGCGGCCAGCGTCAGCGCGCGTTCGTCGCCATGGTGCTCTGCCAGGACACCGACTACGTGCTGCTCGACGAGCCGCTCAACAACCTCGACATGAAACACGCCATGGGCATGATGAAGATCATGCGCCGGGCGGCCGACGAGCTCGGCAAGACCGTGGTGCTGGTGCTCCACGACATCAATTTCGCCTCCTGGTACTCGGATTGGATCGTCGCGATGAAGGACGGCAAGGTGCGCCACCAGGGTCCCGCGTCGCAGATCATGCGCCCGGAAATCCTGGCCGACATCTACGACATGGACATCAAGGTCCACGAGATCGGCGGCCGCCGGGTGAGCGTTTTCTACGAATAGTCCGGGCTGACAGGGCCGGACAATTCCGCGATAGTCCCCGCAAGCAGCGGAGGCCCTCATGAAACCCCGGATCAACATCGTCACCATCGGCGTCGACGACCTGGAACGCGCCTTCGGCTTCTACCGTGTGCTCTTCGATCTGCCCGACGAGCAGATATCGGCGGGCGAGGACCACGTCGCGTTCTTCCTCGAAGGCGATCTGTCGCTGGTGCTGATGGAGCGTGCCTCCCTCGCCGAAACGGTCGGGCAGGGCGATGCCGCGCGCGGCACGGCGCAGGTGGTGCTGAGCCACAATGCCGAGAGCCCTGCCGAGGTCGATACGATCCTCAGCGACGCCCTGCGCGCCGGCGGGTCGGTCCACACCCCCGGCACCGCGTCGGAATGGGGCTATGCCGGCTATTTCGAGGATACGGAAGGCAACCTCTGGGAAGTGCTGGCAGGATGAGACCTGAGCACGAGCCGTCGCCGTGATCGTTGTATTGAACGGGTATCCGGGGGTCGGAAAACTGACGATCGGCCGCGAGCTGGCGCAGTTGCTCTCGGGGCGCCTGCTCGACATCCATACAGTTTACAACGTTGCCTTTGCGCTGACGGAGTTCAAGTCACCCGAGTTCAGGCAAACCGTCGAGAAGATCGAGGCCATTGCGCACGATCTCATCCTCAAGCTTCCGGTGGAAGTGCCTGTTGTCCTGACGACGGTGCTGGCCGGAGATAGTGACTGGGGACGTGAGGAATGGCTCAGGATCGCACGGCTTGGCGAGTCGCGAGGGCCTTTCTGCGTGGTACATGTTCACTGCGACCTCGATGAAAACATGCGTCGCATCCAGTCACCTGGGCGCGGCGCCAAGCTGAAGCCGCGCGATCCCGATATGGCGCGCCGCAATCACATGCGCGGCGATATACTCGCGGGCATCGATGAGCCCAACCTGCTTACGCTCGACGTCACGCAGATGTCCGCCCCGAAGGCAGCGCAGGCGATCGCGGACTGGGCTCGAGCGATATGACTTCGCCGCCGATAATTGGCCGAGCTTAGAACCCGCCGCCCGTCTTGAACCCGCCGTGCTTGCGCGTGCCGGTCGATCCCGTGCGCGGGCGCGAGAACCCGCCCCCGGTTGGGCGGCTGCCCCAGCCGCCGCCGAACCCGCCGCCGCCACCCGACTTGCTCTTGCCGCCACCGCCTCCGAAGCTCGTATCCGGCCACTGGAAGCCGCCGCCACCCGGTGGCCACGGGGTTGAGCTGGCGCGTCCGCGGTTGGGCAGCCCGAGGCCCCCGCCCCAGTCGCTGGTGCCCGCGCTCCAGTTCTGGCTCCTGCGCCAGTGGTCCCAGTAGCTTGCCGCGCTGATGCCGCCCCGCAGGAACTCGGTCAGCATGTCGCCGACGAGCTTGTCCTCGCGGAAGGTCGAGCGCGGATCGTCGAACCGCGCCTTCTTGAACTCCCACTGGATGTCCTCGAGCTCGCGCCGGCGCGCGGCGAGGGTCTTGAGGCGCGCGCGCTGCTCGCGGATGTCCCCTTCCTCGTCCTTGCCGCGCGCCCGCGCCTCGTCGATCTGGGCGACGAGCGTGTCGTCCTGGCCTGTGGAGGTCCGCCGCGCCTCGGCCAGCAGCGTGCGGATGTCCTCGCGCCCCAGCGCGTCGGCGAGCGTCGTCAATGCCTGCTCGAAAGCCGGGTCCCCGCCCTGGGCGAGGCTCGAGAGCTCCTTGGCGGCGGCATCGCGCCGATCCTCGGCAGCCACGATCTCGGCGTCGATCGCCTCGATCCTGGCCTGCGCCTTTTCCAGCGCCTCGCGGATGGGCTTGCCGCCGGCCGCGTCGATGGCGGCCGTTTCGAGCGCGTCGAGCTCGGCTTCGGCCGCCGCCGCGTTCTGCATCTGCCGCTCGGCGTGCTCACGCAGCCGCAGCGGTATCTCGTTGAGCATGGCGAAGTTCGGCCGGGTCTTGGCAAAGCCGATGAGATTGGCCACCAGCCCGTCGAGATAGCGGATGAGATTGTTGGCGCGGTAGTTGACCGTGCCGTATCCGCGGTCCCAGAGGTAGATGAACAGCGGATCGTCGCGATAGGGCTTGCCCTTCTCGTCGCGGTCGGCCTCCGCCTGCTCGGTCTTGCGCATCGACTGGGCGGCGATGGCCTGCAGTTCGTCGGCCTGCGCGCGCTTCTGCGCGTAGGCCGGGTCCTTGGCGACGACCCCGCCGATCCGGGTCGAGAGCGCCTTGAGCTCACCCTGATGCGCCTCGACGTCCTTCAGCGCCTCGCCGCGATCCCCGGTCAGCCGGTTGATCTCGGCGTCGATCTCGGCAAGCTCGCTCTCGGTGCCGGCGAGGGCCTCGGCATGCGATTTCAGCATCTCGCGCGCCTTGCTCTCGGACTGCGAGATGCGCCCCTCCAGCTCGCGCTGCACGGAAGGATCCAGCCGCACCTGCGCCAGCTTGCGGAAGAGTTCGGCTTCCGTCTCGCGCATCTTGGTGATGATGTCGGTCGCCCGCGCCAGGCGCTTGGAGATTTCGTCCTCCTCGCGGCGGATGTCGCGCAGCGCCTCCTCGAGCGATGCCAGAGCTTCGGGACCTCGGATCGTCATCTCTACCCTACCACCGTGTCACCGCGCCCCCGAGCACCGGCACGACATACTCGGGCTCGAGAAAGCCGTAAGTCTTGCGGCCGATTTCGCTCATCTCGAGGATGCCGTCGTCGCGCTTGTCCGCCGCCACCGCCTGATAGACCACCTCCGGCACGCGCAGGCCCCAGATGTCCACCACTTCGGTCTGCCCGTTCTCTTCGTTCTCGATCGGCAGCGAGAGCTTGTCGCCGTCGGCGTTGATCGCCTCGACCACGATATAGTAGTTCGTGGCGTCGGTGTTGACCTCGGGGAAGGTCCAGAAGCCCGACTGCACGTCCGGCCGGTTGACGATCCGCAACGTGTATTCCTGCCGCAGCTTGTCGCGCAGCGCCGTCAACCGTTCGATGGCGTCGAGCGCGCCTTCCCGGTTGCCTTCGCTGGCCAGCGCCTTGCCGCGTTCGCGCAGCGACTGCGCCTCGACAACGGCCTGCTGCACCTTGGTCTCCTCGAAGATCGTCTGGTAGAGCGCGTCCATCTGCGCGGGCAGGCGCTCGGCGAGCTCCAGGCGCGCACCTTCGGCCTGCGCCGACTGGTACGGCCGGTAGACCAGGAAATAGCCGCCGATGACAACGAGGAGCGCCGCGAGCGCGGCAAGCGCCGGCTTGCCCCACTTGCCCCGGCTTACATAGAGCCGGGCGAGCGTGCGCTTGAAGCTCGGCGGCGGGGGCGTATAGACGAAGCGGCTTTCCTCGAGGGCGGAGACACCTTCCTTGAGGATGTGGTCGGGCACCTCGATGCCCTGGCTGTGATAGATCTCGCGCAGCCGCTCGATGAGCTGCTTCTCGCGCGCCGCGCCGTCGAGCTCGCGCACCGCCAGGTCCTGGCGGTGGCGAAGCGTGTCGACGACGTCCATGGCCAGCATGACGTCGTCGAGGGGAGCGGCCGGGCCCGCAGGCGTGTCACTCATGTCTGCCGTTCATGCCCCGATACGTGCCTGATCATTTCCCTGTTTCGAGCAGCAGCGCGTTGCCGTCGGCGGCGAGCTGGGCAAGGCGCTTCTTGCCGTCCTCGACCGCATCGCGGATCTCGGCCGAGTTCTTGGTCGAGGCGATGCGCATCTCGTTGATGATGGTGCGGCTCTTTTCCTGGAAGTTGACGACGCTGTCGACGAGCTTCTTGACCGCGTCGGCGCGCACTGTCGGGCCGTAACCGGCCTTGACCGCCTCTTCCTGCACCTTGTCGCCGATCTCGGAGAGGGTCTCGAGGCTTTTGCTCATCCCCTCCTTCATCGCATTGAGCGTCTCGGTCGATTCATGCAGCCCGAACATGCCGGTGAACGAGGCCGAGAGCGCCGTCAGCACCGTCTCGTTGGTCGAGAAGAACGAGATCGACTGCTGGTAGACGCGCTCCTTGGCGTTGGTCGTCTGCATCAGGCGCGCCATCACCACTTCCGAGGTGTTGTAGGAGATGGTCAGGTTGTCCGAGAGGTCCTTGGCGATCTGGTAGCGCTTCTCCTCGTTCTGCATCTCGCGCAGCCGCTCGTCGCGCGCCATCTCGAGGCGCGCGCGGTCGGCCGGCACGCTGCCCGCATAGGCGGCAAGCTCGTCGGCCGATTTCTGCAGGATGCCCTTCTTCTCCTCGAGGCGCTTTTCGGCCGTCTGCAGCACTTCCAGCGCCATCACCTCGGCCTGCTTCAGGGCGCCGCGGAAATCACGATAGGCCTCGAGGATGGTGTGCTCGCGGTCGATCTGGTCCTTGGTGTCGGACGTGACCTCGAGATAGGTGTCGCGGATCTTGTTGAAGCGGGTGGCGATGTCGCCGCGCGACACCTTCATCCACACGTTCGAGATGCGCTCGCCCAGATCGATCCGGTTGTCGTCGAGCTGGTCGACCATGCCCTTGGCGTCGTCCCGGATCGAATCGAAGCCCTTGGTGATATCCTCGTAGCGCTCGCCGATCTTCATGGCGGCGACCTGCTCGCGCACCACCTCGTTGAAGGCGCTCGCCTGGCTGAGGGTGCGCCCGATCAGCACGACGCGCGTCTCGTCGAGCTCGGTGATCTGCGACAGGAGCCCGGTGATCGGCTGCTCGCCCTGGTTCTCGGGCCAGACGCCCAGCTCCTTGATCGCGTTCACCGCCTTGTCGAGATACTGCAAGGGTTTCTCGGTGAAGGTGGCGGTGGTTGCCGGTTGGGTGGTCGTCGTGACTTCAGACATCGATGTTCTCCCCGCGGTCGGCGCCTCGCCTTGCAAGGCTATAGATTGACTTTGCCGCCGCCGCTGACAATTGCAACAGGTTTGTGCGACAACTATTTTGCCTGAATTGGTGCTAAAAAGCCTCAGGTCGTGAAAGGGCGGGAATGGAGTTCGGCGGACGGTACCTGGTGGCGGCGCCGCGCATCGAAGTATGGGCGGCCCTAAACGATACGAACGTTCTCAAGGCGGCGATCCCCGGCTGCCAGCGGATCGACTGGACCGGCAAGGATTCCCTCGAGCTCGACATCAAGGTCAACCTCGGCGTCGTCCACCCGGTGTTCAAGGGAGACCTGTGGCTCTCCGACATCGTGCCGGCCGAGAGCTATCGGCTCGCCGGCAAGGGACGAGGGGGCCTTCTCGGGCTCGCCGAGGGCGCGGCCGATATCGTGCTCGCCGACGACGGCGAGGGCACGCGCCTCGTCTTTTCCGCCAATGGCGGCGCGTCCGGCCAGATCATGAAGCTCGGCAAGGCCATCATCGGCAATTCCGCCCAGAAGGTCATCGACGGCTTCTTCGAGCGCTTCGGCGAGGCGATGGGGGCGCGGGTGACGCCGATCAGGGAAAGCGAATAGTTCCCGTAGGGATCGCGTGCGGGCGACGCACGGCAACCACCCCCTATCCGCTCCCCAGAATTTTTTGACCAATCGGAAAAAACTGCGTGACACCCTCTTGCGGGGCGGCCGTTTGCACGGTTGTATCGTGGGTCAGCGCACGGGATGTGTCCGCCGGTATCTACCGGGTCCTGTGCGAGACAGGGAGAGCCATCAATGAAATTCAACAACATCAGCAAGGCCGCGCTCGGCGGCGTGGCGCTGAGTGCCGTGCTTGCGGGGGCGGCCTTGGCCGATCCGGCCGTGATCTACGACCTCGGGGGCAAGTTCGACAAATCGTTCAACGAGGCCGCCTACAACGGGGCCGAGGCCTGGAAGGCCGAGACCGGGGGCAACTACCTCGATTTCGAGCTGCAGAACGATGCCCAGCGCGAGCAGGCGCTGCGCCGGTTCGCGAGCCAGGGCGCCAATCCGATCGTCATGGCCGGCTTCTCGTGGAACGCCGCGCTCGAGGCCGTCGCGCCCGAATTCGCCGACACCAATTTCGTCGTCATCGACACGGTCGTCGATCAGCCGAACGTGCAGTCGATCATGTTCGACGAGCACACCGGTTCCTTCCTCGTTGGTGCTCTGGCGGCCATGAAGTCGGAAACCGGCCGCGTGGGCTTCGTCGGCGGCATGGACGTGCCGCTCATCCACCGCTTCTACTGCGGCTACGCCTATGGTGCGCGCCAGGTCAATCCGGACGTCGAGCTGACCGAGAACTACACCGGCACCACGCCCGCCGCCTGGAATGATCCGGTCACCGCCGGTGAGCTGGCCAAGGCGCAGATCGACAACGGCGTCGACGTGATCTTCGCGGCGGCCGGCGGCTCCGGCCTCGGCGTGCTGCAGGCGGCGGCCGATGCGGGCAAGTTCTCCATCGGCGTCGACAGCAACCAGAACTACCTGCACCCGGGTTCGGTGCTGACCTCCATGCTCAAGCGCGTCGACAACGCCGTCCACACCGCCTTCAACGAGGCCGGGGATGACGCCACCTTCAAGCCGGGCCGGATCGACCTCGGCCTTGCAGACGAAGGCGTCGACTATGCCCTCGACGAGCACAACCAGGACCTCATCACCGACGAGATGCAGGTCCAGGTCGATGAGCTCAAGCAAGGCATCATCGCCGGCGAGATCGAGGTGCACGACTACTACACCGACAACGCCTGCCCGCTCTGATCGCGAGCGTTTATGAGCGAAAGCGACAACATGAACCCGCAGCGGCCGAAAACGGCCGCTGCACCCGCTCCCGCCTCCCGGTGGGCGATCGAACTTGAGAAGATCAACAAGCGGTTCGGCGCGGTTCACGCCAACAAGGACATCGACCTCAAGGTCGAGCGCGGCACCATCCACGGCATCGTCGGGGAGAACGGGGCCGGCAAGTCGACGCTGATGTCCATCCTCTACGGCTTCTACACCGCCGACAGCGGCACCATCAAAGTCGACGGCACGGAGCGGCACATCACCGACAGCCGCCATGCCCTGGCGCTCGGCATCGGCATGGTCCACCAGCACTTCATGCTGGTCGAGAATTTCACCGTCCTCGAGAACGTCGTGCTCGGCGCCGAGGACAGCGCCCTCATCGCCCCGAGCCTCAAACGTGCCCGCGCCGAATTGGAGCGCATCGAAGACGAATACAATCTCGTCGTCGATCCGGACGCCGTCATCGAGGACATCTCGGTCGGCCAGCAGCAGCGCGTGGAGATCTTGAAGGCCCTCTATCGCGGCGCGCAGACCCTGATCCTTGACGAGCCGACGGGCGTCCTCACCCCTAAGGAAGCCGACGACCTCTTTCGCGTGCTCGAGACCCTGCGCGACCAAGGCAAGACCGTCATTCTCATCACCCATAAGCTGCGCGAGATCATGGCGATCACCGACAGCGTCTCCGTCATGCGCCAGGGCGAGATGGTCAAGACCCTGACGACGTCCGAGACCAATCCGGAGGAGATCGCCGAGCTGATGGTTGGCCGCCGGGTGCTGCTGCGCGTCGACAAGGGCCCCGCCAATCCCGGCAAGACGCTGCTCGAGGTCAAGAACCTCGTCGTCGCCGACGACCTGGGGGTCGTGCGCGTCAAGGACGTCAGCCTTTCCGTGCGCGCCGGCGAGATCGTCGGCATCGCCGGCGTTTCCGGCAACGGGCAGTCGGAACTTCTGGAATCCGTCACCGGCATGCGCGACCAGCGCTCGGGCACGGTCGTCGTCAACGGGCGCGAGTTGTCGCTGAAGGGCGATGACGGCGCCGCCCGCGCCCGCGCCGCCGGCCTCGCCCACGTGCCCGAGGACCGCCAGCACATGGGGCTGGTCACCACCTTCGAGGAGTGGGAGAATGCCATCCTCGGCTACCAGGACGCCCCCGAATACGGCGGTGGTCCCTTCCTCGATATCGAGGCGGCGCGTCGCAAGGCTGCCGAGCAGATCAAGAGGTTCGACGTGCGCCCGGCCAACAACCGCTTGAAGACCGCGAACTTTTCCGGCGGCAACCAGCAGAAGATCGTGCTGGCGCGCGAGATGGGGCGCGATCCGGACGTCCTCATCGTTGGCCAGCCGACCCGCGGCGTCGACATCGGCGCCATCGAGTTCATCCACAACCAGATCATCGCCATGCGCGACGCCGGCAAGGCCATCCTTCTCGTTTCCGTCGAGCTCGACGAGATCCGCTCGCTCGCCGACCGCATCCTCGTGATGTTCGACGGCCAGATCGTCGGCGAAGCCGATCCCGCCACCGCCAGCGAAGGCGAGATCGGCCTGATGATGGCGGGCATATCGCAATCGGCCGCCGCACTGGAGGCCCGCCCATGAGCGCCCGCACGCCCCTGCCGCGCTGGGCGGACATCGTCCTCCTGCCGCTCCTCAACCTGGCGCTGGCCTTCCTCGTTTCCGGCCTCGTGGTGCTGATGGTCGGCGAGAACCCGCTGCACGCCGTGCAGGTCATCATCTACGGCGCCTTCGGCTACGGCGACGGCTTCGGCTATACCCTCTACTACGCCACCAACTTCATCTTCACCGGCCTTGCCTTCGCGGTCGCCGCCCACGCCGGGCTCTTCAACATCGGCGGCGACGGACAGGCCTATGTCGCCGGGCTTGGCGCCATCGTCATCGCGCTGGCGCTCGACCAGACCCATTGGCTCCTCGCCATGCCCGCCGCCATGATCGGCGCGGCCCTCGTCGGCGGCTTCTGGGCGTTCATCCCCGGATATCTGCAGGCCAAGCGCGGCAGCCACGTGGTCATCACCACCATCATGTTCAACTTCATCGCCGCCGCGCTGATGGTCTACATGATCAATAGGGTCCTGAAGCCGGCGACCACCATGGCCCCCGAATCCGCCACCCTGGCGGTCGGCGGCCGCGTGCCGCAACTGCGCCAGTTCTTCAGCTTCTTCGGCTATTCGCCGGTCAACCTCTCGATCGTCGTCGCGCTCCTCGCCCTCGTCTTCGTCTACGTCCTCGTCTGGCACACCAAGCTCGGCTATGCGCTGAGGACCCTGGGGCAGAACCCCTCCGCCTCGCGCTATGCCGGCATGTCCAACTCGCGCCTCATCATGATCGCCATGACCATCTCCGGCGCGCTCGCGGGGATGGTGGCGATCAACGAGGTGATGGGCGTGCAGAACCGGCTGGTGCTCGATTTCGTCGCCGGCTCCGGGTTCGTGGGCATCGCCGTGGCGCTGATGGGGCGCAATCATCCCGTCGGCATCCTCTTTGCCGCGCTTCTCTTCGGTGCGCTCTACCAGGGCGGGCAGGAGCTGCAGTTCGTCATCCCCGGCGTCACCCGCGAGATGATCGTCGTCATCCAGGCGCTCGTCATCCTCTTCACCGGCGCGATGGAGGGCCTCTTCCGGCCCGCCCTGGAACGCACCTTCATGCTGTTCTCACCCGAGCAGAAGGCCCGCGCCGTCAGTGTTTCGACGGCGGAATCGGAGAGCTGATCAGATGGATTTTCAGGTCATCCTCTCCATCCTCGATGCAACGCTGCGCCTCTCGACGCCGCTGCTGCTCGCCTGCCTTGCCGGCCTCTATTCCGAGCGCGCCGGCGTCTTCGACATCGGCCTCGAAGGCAAGATGCTGGCGGCCGCTTTCGCCGCGGCGGCGGTGGCGGCCGTCTATGGCTCCATGTGGCTGGGGCTCCTCGCCGGCATGGCCGTATCGCTCGGCACCACGCTCCTCCAGGGCGTCGCCGCCATCACGCTGCGCGGCAATCAGCTCATCGCCGCCGTCGCCATCAACATGCTGGCGGCGGGCCTCACCACCTTCCTCGGCCAGACCTGGTTCGGCCAGGGCGGGCGCACGCCCGCCCTCGGCCCCAACGGGCGCTTTGCGCCCATCGAGCTGCCGTTCGTTGCCGAATTGTCCGGCATTCCGATCCTCGGCCCGCTCTACGCTGAGGTGATCTCGGGCCATTACCTGCTCGTCTACATCGCCTTCATCATGGTGCCGGTCACCTGGTTCGTGCTCTTCCGCACCCGTTTCGGGCTGCGCCTGCGCGCTGTCGGCGAGAACCCGAAGGCGGTCGACACCGCCGGCATCTCGGTCAACCGCATGCGCTACCAGGCGATCATCATCACCGGTCTCCTCGCCGGTATCGCCGGTGCCTATTTCTCCATCGCCCAGGGCTCGGGCTTCGGCAACAACATGACGGCGGGCAAGGGCTATATCGCGCTCGCCGCGCTGATCTTTGCCAAGTGGAAGCCGGTGCCGGCCATGTTCACCTGCCTGCTCTTCGGCTTTCTCGATGCGCTGCAGATCCGCCTGCAATCGGCGCGGCTGCCGCTCATCGGCGAGGTGCCGGTACAGGCCATCCAGGCGCTGCCTTATATCCTGACGGTGATCCTGCTTGCAGGCTTCATCGGCAAGGCCGTTGGCCCCAAGGCTGGGGGCGTGCCCTATGTCAAGGAACGCTAGCCGTTTGAGCTGAGCGGCGGAACGGAACGACAGACATGCCAGAAACGCCGATCGACAAGGCCCTGTTCGAGGCCGCCGAGGCCATCCGCGCCAAGGCCTACGCGCCTTATTCCGGCTTCAAGGTTGGCGCCGCGATCCTTGCCGATGACGGGCGCATCTACTCCGGCTGCAATGTCGAGAACGCCGCCTACCCGCAGGGCAACTGCGCCGAGGCGTCGGCCATCGCCGCGATGATCGCGGGTGGGGGCAAGCGCATCACCCGCATCTACGTCACCGGCCCCGGCAGCGAGCCGGTCACGCCCTGCGGCGGTTGCCGCCAGCGCATCCGCGAGTTCGCCGACCTCGACGTCGAGGTCATTTCGCACGGCGTCGAGGGCGAGCCGTTGCGCTCGACCCTCGGCCAACTTCTCCCGCACTCCTTCGGACCGGAATACCTGGGCAAATGAGCAAGGCCGCAAAGACCATCCGCAAGATCGCCGGCAGCGATCCAATCGAAGCCGCCATCGTCCTCGGCTCCGGCCTGTCCGCCATCGGCGATCTCATCGCCGAAAAGATCGCGATTCCCTTTTCCGAGCTCAAGGGCTTTCCCGGCGGCGGCGTTTCCGGTCACGGGCGCGACCTACTGGTCGGCAACCTTGCAGGCAAGCGCGTCGCCGTCCTCACCGGGCGCGAGCACTACTACGAGCACGGCAATCCGGCCGCCATGCGTCCGGCCCTCAAGGCCATGGCCGAACTGGGAGCCAGCACCTTGATGCTGACCAATTCGGCCGGCTCGCTCGATCCGGCCTTCGCCCCCGGCGACCTGATGCTGATCAGCGACCACATCAACTATGCCGGCATGAACCCGTTGATCGGCGAGCCGACCGACCGCCGCTTCGTCAATATGGTCGGCTGCTATGATCCGGACCTGCGCGGCAAGTCCCGTGCGGTCGCCGAGCGGCTGGGAATTAAGCTCGGCGAAGGCGTCTATCTCTGGTATTCTGGTCCGAGCTTCGAGACCGTGGCCGAGATCCAGATGGCGATCCGCCTCGGCGCCAACGCGGTCGGCATGTCGACCGCTCCCGAGGTCATCCTCGGTCGTTTCCTCGGCCTCAGGGTATGGGCCTGCTCGTCCGTCACCAACATGGGCGCAGGCCTTTCGAACGAGAACATCAGCCATGAGCACACGAAAATCATGGCGAAACAGGGCGCGGAAAAGCTCGCCAGGCTCATTCCCGCGCTGGTGGAGGAACTATGAGCCTCAGAGTCGTCGCGCCGGGCGAGGCCCACGCCGCCCATAAACGCAATCCCGGTTTTCCGCTCGACCTCGACTGGGTCGAGCGCGTGCGCATGAACCGCTCGGCACTGGAGCGCCGCGCCGCGACGCTTCCCGCCCGCCGCACGGTCAAGAAGGACTGGCAGATCGCCTGGCTCCTCAAGGCCGTCACCTTCATTGACCTGACGACCCTTAATTCCGACGATACTCCCGGCCGCGTCGAACGGCTCTGCGCCAAGGCGCGCAATCCGCTGCGCCGCGAGATCGTCGAAGGGTTGGGCGTCGCCAACCTCGACATCCATCCCGGCGCGGTCTGCGTCTACCATTCGTTCGTCAAGACCGCGGTCGACGCGCTCGAAGGCACCAATATCCCGGTCGCCGCCGTCTCGACCGCCTTCCCGCATGGTCTGGCGCCCGTCGAGACCAAGATCAAGGAGATCGAGGCGTCCGTTGCCGATGGTGCGAAGGAGATCGACATCGTCATCGAGCGCGGCATGGTGCTGACCGGCGACTGGCAGGGGCTCTACGACCAGGTCAGGGCCTTCCGCAAGGCGTGCGGGGAGGCGCACATCAAGACCATCCTCGGCACCGGGGAGCTCGCGACCTTGACCAACGTCGCCAAGGCCTCGCTCGTCTGCATGATGGCCGGCGCCGACTTCATCAAGACCTCGACCGGCAAGGAGAAGGTCAACGCCAACCTGCCGACCTCGCTCGCCATGATCCGTATGATCCGCTGGTTCGCCGAGGAAACCGGCATCGAGATCGGCTACAAGCCCGCCGGCGGTATCGCCACGGCCAAGCTCGCCCTCGACTACATGGCGCTGATGAAGGAGGAGCTCGGCACCCATTGGCTCCAGCCCCACCTCTTCCGCTTCGGGGCAAGTTCGCTTTTGACCGACATCGAGCGGCAGCTGGAGCACGGGCTGACCGGGCACTATGCGGCGGACTATCGCCAGCCGATGGTTTAGACGAACCCGCCCTCGTGGTTCGAGGCCGCTTCGCGGCGCCTCACCATGAGGGCTCATTGAACTCTCCGAGGACCTCATCCTGAGGTGCGAGCGGAGCGAGCCTCGAAGGACGAGGGCCGGGGATGCCGGGCCCGTGGAGGACCTAAGATGAACAGGATCGCGCAAATCTTCGAAACCCTCGACTACGGTCCGGCCCCCGAGAGCCCCGATCCCGCCCTCGCCTGGCTCGACAGCCATGGGCGCAAATTCGGCCATTTCATCGACGGCAAGTGGACGAAGCCGGGTGAAACCTTCTCCTCGGATAATCCCGCAACCGGCGAGAGCCTGGCGCAGGTCACCAACGGCACGCCCGAGGAGGTCGACAAGGCGGTCAAGGCCGCCCGCGCCGCCTTCAAGAGCTGGAGCGCGCTCTCCGGCTACGAGCGCGGCCGCTATCTCTATGCCATCGCCCGCGCCATCCAGAAGCACGCGCGCCTCTTTGCCGTGCTGGAAAGCCTCGACAACGGCAAGCCGATCCGCGAGAGCCGCGATCTCGATATTCCGCTCGTCGCCCGCCATTTCTACCACCATGCCGGCTGGGCCCAGCACGTCGCGCGCGAGTTCCCCGGCCATGTGCCTTATGGCGTCTGCGGCCAGATCATCCCGTGGAACTTCCCGCTGCTGATGCTGGCCTGGAAGATCGCTCCGGCGCTCGCCGCCGGCAACACGGTGATCCTCAAACCCGCCGAGTTCACCTCGCTGACGGCCCTGCTCTTTGCCGAGATTTGCGAGCGCATCGGGCTCCCGAAGGGCGTCGTCAACATCGTCACCGGCATGGGCGAGACCGGCCAGGCGATCGTTGCCCACGAGGGCATCGACAAGATCGCCTTTACCGGCTCGACTGAAGTCGGCAAGGCCATCCGCGCCGCGACCGCCGGCACGGGCAAGGGCCTCTCGCTCGAGCTCGGCGGCAAATCGCCCTACCTCGTCTTCGAGGACGCCGACATCGACAGCGCCATAGAAGGCCTGGTCGATGCCATCTGGTTCAACCAGGGGCAGGTGTGCTGCGCGGGCTCGCGCCTCCTCATCCAGGAATCGATCGAGGAGCGCTTCATCGCAAAGCTCAAGAAGCGCATGGCGACCCTGCGCGTCGGCGATCCTCTGGACAAGGCCATCGACATCGGCGCGCTGGTCGCCCCGGTGCAGGTCGAGCGCATCCGCGACCTGATGAAGAGGGGCGTCAAGGAGGGCGCCTTGGTCTACGAGCCCGACGGCGACCCGCTGCCCGAACGCGGCTGCTTCCTCCGGCCCGCCCTCGTCACCAACGTCTCGCCGGCCAACACGCTGGTCGAGGAGGAGATTTTCGGCCCGGTGCTCGTCGCCATGAGCTTTCGCACGCCCGAGGAGGCGGTGGCGCTCGCCAACAACACCCGTTACGGGCTCGCCGCCACCATCTGGAGCGAGAACATCAACCTCGCCCTCGATATCGCGCCCAGGATCAAGGCCGGCGTCGTCTGGATCAACGGCACCAACAATTTCGATGCTGCCGTCGGCTTCGGCGGCTACAAGGAATCCGGCTTCGGCCGCGAGGGCGGCCGCGAGGGCATGGCGGTCTACCTCAAGCCAAGCTGGGAGAAGACGCTTGCAGCGGCTTCTTCCAGCGCAGCCCCCGCGAAAGCGGGGGCCCAGAAAAGCAATCCACTCGATTCGGACGTGCTCGACCAGACCGCCAAGATGTATATCGGCGGCAAGCAGGCCCGGCCCGACAGCGGCTACTCGCGCGGCGTCTTTGCACCCGACGGCAAGCTCATCGGAGAGGTGGGCGAAGGCAACCGCAAGGACATCCGCAACGCCGTCGAGGCGGCGCGCGCTGCGCTCGGCTGGGGCACCACCGCCGCCCATACCCGCGCGCAGGTCCTTTATTTCCTCGCCGAGAACCTCGATTATCGCCGCGACGAATTTGCCCGGCGCATCAAGGCGCAGACGGGCAAGGACGGAGAGGCGGAGGTCGCGGCCTCGATCGAACGCCTCTTCGCCTTCGCCGCCTGGGCCGACAAGTACGATGGCGCCGTGCACAACCCGCCGCTCCGCGCCGTCGCCGCCGCCATGGTCGAACCCATCGGCGTCATGGCCATCGTCGCGCCGGAGGAGCAGCCGCTCCTCGGCTCGGTCGCGCTGCTCGCGCCGGCCCTCGCCATGGGTAACCCGATAGTGCTGGTGCCTTCACAGGCAGCCCCGCTCTCGATCACCGACCTCTACCAGGTGCTCGAAACCTCGGACGTCCCCTCCGGCGTCGTCAACATCGTCACCGGCGATGCCGTGACGCTGGCCAAGACCCTTGCCGAGCACGACGGCGTCGACGCCATGTGGTTCTTCGGCTCGCCCGAAGCGTCGGCCATGGTCGAGAAGGCCTCGGCCGGCAACGTCAAGCAGACCTGGACCAGCCGCAGCCGCGCCATCGATCTCTTCGACAAGGAAAAATTCGAGGGCGACTACTGGCTGGCCAAGGCGACGCAGATCAAGAACGTGTGGATTCCGTACGGGGCGTGATCTATTTTGTGGTTGAGGTGAACGCCATGAAGTTTGATCGAATTACGCACAACCCACGCGTTATGGGAGGTAAGCCCTGCATCCGCGGCATGCGCGTGACCGTCGGCATGATTATGGGTGAACTCGGCACGGGCGCATCGATCGAGGATATTCTCGCCGATTTTCCCTATCTCGAAAGGGAAGATATTCTTGAGGCCATGCGATATTCGGCTTGGCTCGCACAGGAACATGAAGTCGAATTGCTCGATGAATGAAGATTCTGGTCAACATGAATATGTCGCCCAGATGGGCAACGGCTCTTACGACCGCGGGCATTCCGGCCACTCATTGGTCCGAGGTTGGAGACGCTGCAGAAGCTGACGACCGGATCATGGCTTTCGCTGCAGCCAACGACTGGTGTGTGCTGACGCGCGATATGGACTTCAGTACGATACTCGCGGCCACCGGAAACCTTTCTCCAAGCGTCATTCTGCATCGCAACGGTCAGAGGTTCAGCCCGGCCTTGGTCGATGAGTTAGTCTCCATTCTACGCCAGACGCGAGCCAGTCTGGCAACTGGGGCCGTGATTAGCGTCGGTAAAGGTCGCGTCAGAGTGCGGCCGCTTCCCATCGATTAAAAGAGCGAAAATGGTCTTCCTCCCCCAAGAAGTCATCGCCCGCAAGCGCGACGGCCTTGACCTCACCTTCGATGAAATTGCCCGCTTCATCGCCGGCTTCGCAGAGGGGACCGTCTCTCACCCGCAGGCGGCCGCATTCGCCATGGCGGTGTTCTTCCGCGGCATGTCGATGGACGAGCGCGTGGCGCTGACGCTTGCCATGCGCGACAGCGGCACGGTGCTCGACTGGTCGCACCTCGACGGTCCCGTCGCCGACAAGCACTCGACGGGCGGGGTGGGCGACAATGTCTCGCTGATGCTGGCGCCGATCCTTGCCGCCTGCGGCATCTACGTGCCGATGATCTCGGGACGCGGGCTCGGCCACACCGGCGGCACGCTCGACAAGTTCGATTCCATCACCGGCTACAACACGAACCCGGACAACGACCTCTTCCGCCAGGTGGTGCGGCAGGCCGGTTGCGCCATCATCGGCCAGACCGCCGATCTCGCGCCGGCCGACAAGACCCTCTATGCCATCCGCGACGTCACCGGCACGGTCGAATCCATCCCCCTCATCACCGCCTCGATCCTCTCCAAAAAGCTCGCCGCCGGCCTCGATTGCCTGATCCTCGACGTCAAGACCGGCTCGGGCGCCTTCATGCCGACGCTGGACAGGAGCCGCGAGCTCGCCCAAAGCCTCGTTGCCGTCGCCAACGGCGCCGGCATGAAGACGGGTGCGCTCATCACCGACATGAACGAGCCGCTGGCGTCCGCTGCCGGCAACGGCTTGGAGGTGCGCAACGCCGTCGAGTTCCTGGCCGGCGCGCACCAGGACCCGCGCTTGAAGGAGGTGACGCTGGCGCTTTGCGCCGAGGTCATTGAAATGACGGGTAGCGCGACGGGTACTGAGGCCCGCCGCAAGGCCGAGGACGCGCTCGACAGCGGCGCGGCAGCGGAGCGTTTTGGGCGCATGGCCGAAGCGCTGGGTGGGCCCGCCGATTTCGTCGAGAACATGGACCGGCACCTGGCCACCGCGCCCATCGTACGCGACGTGTTCGCAACCGGCGAGGGGACCGTCATCGAGATCGACACCCGCGGCGTCGGCATGGCCGTGGTGGCGCTCGGCGGCGGCCGCACGCGGCCGGAAGACACCATCGACCATTCGGTCGGCTTCGACCGTCTCGCCGGGCTCGGCGCCCGCGTTGGCCGGGCTGCGCCCATCGCCCGCCTCCATGCCCGCGACGAGGCGAGCGCGGCCGAGGTCGAACGGCGCTTGCAAGCGGCCTACCGTCTGGGCGATACCGCGCCGCAGAATGACCTCATCGCCGATCGGCTCGCGCCGACGACGTAAGACGGAGAATCCCATGCCGCGCGCCATCATCTGCCTCCTCGACAGCGTCGGCATCGGCGGCGCGCCCGATGCGGCGGCCTATGGCGACGAGGGCGCCAACACCGTCGGCCACATTGCAGAGGCCTGCGCAGACGGGCGCGGCGACCGCGAGGACCTGCGCTCGGGGCCGCTGCGCGTGCCCAATCTCGACGCCATGGGGCTCGGCGCTGCCGTGACGCTCTCGACCGGCAAGACGCCGCCCAACCTGTCCGCCAGCCCGAAGGGCGGCCGCTTCGGCGTCGGGCGCGAGGTCAGCAAGGGCAAGGACACGCCCTCCGGGCATTGGGAGATCGCCGGTGTTCCCGTCCCCTTCGAGTGGGGCTATTTCCCCCAGACCGAACCCACCTTCCCGCCCGAGCTCATCGCCGAGTTAATCGAACGCGCCAAGCTCCCCGGCATCCTCGGCGACAAGCATGCCTCCGGCACCACCATCATCGCCGAGCTCGGGGAGGAGCACATCCGGACCGGCAAGCCCATCTGCTACACCTCGATCGACTCGGTCTTCCAGATCGCCGCCCACGAGACGCATTTCGGTCTCGAGCGGCTCTACGAGGTCTGCGAGATCGCCTTCGAGCTGACCAAGCCCTTGAACATCGGCCGCGTCATCGCCCGGCCGTTCGTCGGCGAGACGCCGCAGACCTTCAAGCGCACCGGCAACCGGCGCGATTTCGCCATCGAGCCGCCCGAGGAAACGCTCCTCGACCGCGCCAAGACCGCCGGCCGGCAGGTCTATGCCATCGGCAAGATCTCGGACATCTATGCCGGCCGCGGCGTCACCCACAAGATCAAGGCCATCGGCCTGATGCCGCTCTTTAATGCCACCATCGACGCGATGGAAATGGCGGCGGACGGGTCGCTGATTTTCACCAACTTCGTCGATTTCGACAGCGAGTTCGGCCACCGGCGCGACGTGCCCGGCTATGCCGCGGCGCTCGAGCAGTTCGACGGGCGCGTGCCCGAGCTCATCGCCAAGCTGCGTGACGACGACCTCGTCGTCATCACAGCCGACCACGGCAACGATCCCACCTGGCGCGGCACCGATCACACGCGCGAGCAGGTGCCGATCCTGATGTTTTCCCCAAGCCTTGCGGCCGGCGAGATTGGCATTCGCAAAACCTTCGCGGATATTGGCGAAAGCATCGCCCATTGGCTGGGGCTTCCGGCCGGCCCGCACGGGCGCAGCTTCATTTAGGGAGAGCGTCTCTCAAAAGAAGACGCGACAATAAACGCGAGAAGCGGTGGCGCCATGAACCATAAAGTCCTGCCCAACGTCACCGTCGTCGATCATCCGCTGATCCAGCACAAGCTGACCATCATGCGCGATAAAGAGACCTCGATCGCCGGTTTCCGGCGGCTCCTGCGCGAGATCGCCCACCTGCTCTGCTACGAGGTCACCCGCGACCTGGAGCTCGAGATGATCCCGATCGAAACGCCCATGCAGCAGATGGAAGCGCCCACCATCAAGGGCAAGAAGCTGGTCTTCGCCTCGATCCTTCGGGCCGGCAACGGGCTGCTCGAGGGCATGCTCGACCTCGTGCCGGCGGCGCGCGTTGCCCATATCGGCATCTACCGCGACCACGAGACGCTCCAGCCCGTCGAATACTACTTCAAGGCGCCCTCCAACCTCGAGGACCGCCTCGTCATCGTCGTCGATCCGATGCTGGCGACCGCCAACTCGGCGACCGCCGCCATCGACAAGCTCAAGGAACGCGGCGCCAACAAGATCCGCTTCCTTTGCCTCCTCGCCGCACCCGAGGGTGTCGAGCGGTTCACCCACGCCCACCCGGACGTGCCGATCTTCACCGCCGCCATCGACGATCACCTCAACGACAAGGGCTATATCGTCCCGGGCCTGGGGGATGCGGGGGACCGCATGTACGGCACGAAGTGAGGAAAGTGAAGGTGTTGTTATTGTTGACAACGCCTGACATGTTGTTATTGTCGACAACATGAAGGCCGAGCTGATCGAGAGATCTCGGGTCGTTGTAAGCGACACTGCGTTCTATGAGGTCGTTTTGTGGTACCTGCCCGCGCCGGTGCCGGGCAGCAACCATCGGTTCAAATACAGGTTGGCCCTCATCGTGAACGACACGTGCGTTCTGCGGTATGACAATGAGCGCGGCAAGGGTGACCACCGGCATATGCTGGGTCGGGAAGAGCCTATAGAGTTTACCTCGCTCTCGGCGCTGTACGACGCGTTCCGCGCCGATATGGAAAGGATACTTGGATGAACACGTTGATCATCCGCCTGGGCACAAGGGACGACGTCAAGGCGCGGTTTGTCGAGGCCGGAGAGCGTGCCGCCAGGGGGGAGTCCGTTGAAGCAACGCCCTCGCTCAACTTCGCCAGTTACGACGACATGCACCGCATCCTGGCTCCCTCGCGGCTTGCCATCGTCAAGGTTCTGGCGGGGCAAGGCCCGCTATCCATCCGCGAAGTCGCGCGCCGGGTCAGTCGCGATGTGCAGGCGGTGCATCGTGACGTGACGATGCTCATCAACACAGGCGTCATCGACCGCACCGAAAAGGGGGTCGAGTTCCCCTATGATCGCATCCACTTCGAGTTCGATGTGAGCGCGGCCGCCTGACAGCGACCGCTACCCCCTCAACGGCAACCCGTACCCGATCAGCCGCGTCCGCAAGTCTTCCGGCGAGACGAAGTGGATCGCTTCCATGCCGAAATTGCGCGCGGCGATGACGTTGGATTCGTTGTCGTCGATGAAGACGCAGGATTCCGGGGCCAGCCCGTAGCGTTCGCAGAAGACGCGATAGATGCGCACATCCGGCTTCACCAGCCCCTCGAGCCCCGAGACGATCACGCCGTCGAACTTTTCGAGGAACGGCCACTCGCCAAGGCACGTCACCCACTTCTCCCAGGAGAAGTTGGTGATGGCGAAGGTCGGCACCTCCTCGGCGACCAGCTCGTCATGGATGGCGACGGTGCCCTCGATGAAGCCGTTGAAGGTCTCCTTCCAGCGCTGGTCGTAAGCCTGGATCTCGCGCCAGTACTTCGGGAAGCGGGTGATGAGCTTGGCCACCCCTTCCGAATAGATTTCGCCCGCGTCGAACTCCAGGTTCCAGGCGCTGGTGCAGATGTTCTCGTGGAACCATGCCGCCTCCTCTTCCGTCGCAAAGAGCTTGCGGAAGAGGTACATCGGGTTCCAGTCGACGAAGACGCCGCCGAGGTCAAAGACAGGGATAAGAGGCTCGGTCATGGGAGGTCCGGGGATGAGGCGGGGAAGAAACGATACCGGGCTCTTGCCATGCCCGACCGCGCCGCGCAAGGACGCGCGCCCACACCTTCAGCAGGCGTTGTAGCAGATCGGCTCGCCGAAGCGCGGAATGTAGAAATTCTCGCGGTAGAGCGGAAAGTCACTCTGGAACACCAGCCCGAGGAGGGGGGTATAGGAATAGGAGCTTTCCGAGACGACGACGAATGCGTCCTCGGCAAGGCTCGTGATCTCGGCGGGCAGCTCGTAGGCAGAGCCGACCGGGTGTCCGGCGGCGTGATCGGCCTGTCCGGCCTCGAACTGCCGGCTCCAGCGGATCTGTGTTTCACCGTCCTCGTCGACATAGACGAGCGAGACCGTCTGCACGAGGGTCGCGGTCGAATAGGGGGCGATGATGTTCTCGGCGGCGCGGAAATAGTCGCGTAGCGCCGTCGCCGAAACGACGCCGTCGACCCGCGCCACCAGGTCCCCGATGGTTCCGGTCACCGTCTGGACCCGCCTGTCCATGGAAATGAGGGCGCTGGCTTCGATCGTGCCGAGATAGAGCAGCAGCATCACCGGCAGGATGAGCGCGAACTCGACCACCGCTGCGCCGTCCCGCGCCGCAGCCAGCCGACGAAACGCTTTGCCGAGCGCCTTCATGGTCAGCCCGAGAACGGTTCGTTGCGGAAGACGCGCACCGCCGCCAGCAGACGCGTGTTGTCGCCGAGCGTCGCCAGGGAAAAGTTGGCGAAGTTGAGGATGACCGGCCATTTGTAATAGGCCTGCACGAGCATGATGTTGGAGCCCTGGCCGGGGGTGAATACCTGCGGCTCGGTCCAGTCGCAGGTTTCGGTGCAATCTGTTTCCACCGGCGGCGTGGCGCTCGCCGACGCGAAATCGGTGACCGGCGTTACGCGGATGTGGATCGCGTCGCAGTTGAAAAGCCCGAAGGTGTGGTTGCAGACCGCGGAGCGGAAGTCGTCGAAATCGAAGCTTGCCGATTGCGCCTGGCCGGTGAGGATCAGGCGGTTGGCGTCGTTGACGGCGGCATCCAGCACTTCGCTGGCCAGGAACACCATCGCCGTCTCGAGGATGGCCCCGACAAGGGCGAAGAACGGCACGGCCAGCAGCGCGAACTCGACGAGCGTCGCGCCGCGTTCATTGCGCGCGAACCGGCTGCGCCCCAATGCGCGCAGCAGCAACCCCGCCAGCGAAGTTCGTTCCCCCATGAGCCCCCCAATGAGCCCGGCATCGGTAAAATCGGCCGTGATGCTAGGCAGGGCTAGCTAATCGAAGGTTAGGAAAAGCCCGCGTGCCCGAGGAGGAATCGATCGTGGTGAATACGGGGTTAAACGGATCGCGCTATTGCGCCAAGTCGCCGATGAGGCGCGAGGAGGCGATGGCGTTGCTGGTATAGCTCGGGGCATCGCCGAGCATCACCGTCGGCTGGCAGGTGGGCGCGCAGACGACCGTGGTGCGCTCCATGCCCTGGTAGACGGTCATCGTGCCGGCCTGGAGCTGCACCACCTCGACGATCGTGTCGGCGATGGGAGTGCCGGCCGCGTCCATGACGATGAGGTTCGTGCGCCCGTAGTTCTTGCCGGTCAGGATCAGCGTCTGCGGGTCCTGGATGGTGACGTCCGCGATGCCCGGGTTGCCGATGACGACCGTCGCCGCCGGCGCCGAAAGCCGCAGGATCCGAGCCATGTTGGCATTGACCGAGATCGGCGCGCCTTCCTGTGCGATGGCCGGACCCGCCGGCGCGGCGAGCGTCAGGGCCGTGAAGGCGAGAGCGGCGAGGTATCTCAACGGCATGAAACGGCCCGAGGCTTGCGAAAGGTTGGCCAGCAGTTTCCGTGCGAATGGTGAATAATTGGCAAACGATCGTTTCTGGCAGGTGGCGGCAGTCTTCATTCAGATGGAATATTTCAGGGTGCGAGCGGTGGGTTAGAAAATGTAATATTTTCGTAAATTTCTACTTCGGATTGAGTGAAGTACATAGTATCGCGCGCGTGGCTCGAAAGCCCGTAAAATGCGATGCATCTTGTTAACCAACTGATTTCCATATGAAAATCACGGCGAACGTTGCGGGACGTTGCTTGGTGGATTAACGCAATTTCAAGGTGTGACGACTAGGTTCACGGCCAGTTCGACGTGTGACGCCTCGAACCCATGACGTCACTTGTGACGTGAGCAAGGAGCCTGGAGACATATGAAGAAGATTTTTGCCCGCTTCGCGAAGGACGAGTCCGGCGCGACCGCAATCGAATACGGCCTGATCGCCGCCCTCATGGCGGTGGTCGTCATCGCCGCCATCACCATTCTCAGCCCCGCTTTGGAGGGGACATTCGAGGGCATCGCTACCACTCTGAACGACCCGGCAGCAGCTCTCCCGTCCGGGGACTAACATCCGGTTAAAATATGAATGTGATGGGGAGCTACGCTCCCCATCTTTTCTACGCCACGAGAGGTATGGAGTGGTGACTCGCATCGGGCGTTTTCGGCGTGATGAAGCAGGTGCGACAGCGATTGAGTATGGACTTGTAGCTGCGCTCTTGGCGGTTGTCGTTATTGCTTCAGTGGTAGTGCTGGGAGATCCTGTTGGCGCGCTCTTCGCCAACGTCGCCGCCGAGTTCAACACCGTGAACGAAAAGCTATAGCGTCATTCGTAGATTCAAGCGCTGTCGTTTTGGGATAGTTTACCAGTTTGTCACATCATCGGTTCGATCGGAATTGAAGTACCTATCGAGCCAGCCATGTCCACCATAGCCCTCTTCTTCTTCCCCCTCGCCATGGCGATCGCGGCTTCGACCGATCTTCTGACCATGCGCATTTCCAACAAGCTCGTGCTGCTGCTCGTTGCCGGTTTCGTGGTGCTGGCGCTGGCGCTCAACATGCCCATGCAGCAGTTCGCCATGCACGTGGCCTGCGCCGTGCTGGTGCTGGTCGTTGCCTTCACGCTCTTCGCGCTCGGCTGGATCGGCGGGGGCGACGCCAAGCTCGCCGCGGCGACGACGCTTTGGCTCGGCTTCGGGCTGACGCTGCCCTATCTCGTCTATGCAGGCCTTGCCGGTGGCGTCCTGACCCTCGTCATCCTGATGCTGCGCCGCTTTCCGCTGACGCCGTTCATCGCCCGCCACGCCTGGCTCGAGCGGCTCCACAATGCCAAATCCGGCATTCCATACGGCATAGCCCTCGCCGCCGCCGGCCTCATGACCTATTCCAACACGGCGATCTTCCAGCGGCTGTCGGGAATTTAATCGTTGTTGACTACGGCATTGCCGTATAAATCTAGCGTTGGGTGCGCCTCTTTAAGCCTCTCCCACCGGGTCATTCCCGCGAAAGCGGGAACCTCCGTTTCTCCCGCCGACTCGAACAGAGGTTCCTGCTTTCGAATGACCCGGTGGGAATACAAAATGCTGGGAGCCAACTTCTGGGCGTTGAACCCCCCGCCAATGACAGGGAAATCCAACGATATGACGAAACATCCCGTTGAACCCGACCCGGATGCGCCCCTGACCGATGCGGAGTTCGAACGCGATCATGCCGCGATGCTTGCGCGTCGGGCACGCGCTGCCACTGGTCTTTCACAACGCGACTTTGCCGAGCGGTATGGAATACCGGTCTCGTCCCTGCGTGATTGGGAGCAAGGTCGACGCCTGCCGGATTCGGCTGCGCAGAGCTACCTGCGGGTGATTGCCCGCCTGCCGGAAGACGTGGCCAGGGTCCTGCACGCGGCTGCCTGATCTCCTCCCCTGCATTCTGCAAGGTCTTCACGGGTTCTTAACCGCGTTTCACAAGCGCCGGTTAACCAAACTTTGACCGTTTGAATCCATAGTCGCGACGGTGGCTTGGCTCGCCTGCCGGGTCGCGCCCGCTGTCTGCTCGCGGGTTTTGGGGGTTCAACCGGAGTACGTCGATGAAGCCGGCGCGCATCGTTCTTTTGGTGGTGGCCCTCGTGGCGGGGCTGCTGGCCGCGTTCCTCGTCATGCGCGGCGACCGCTCGAGCCCGCGCACGGTCGTCACCGAAGTGGTGCGCGAGGAAGCCAAGACGCAGATTCTCGTTGCGCGCTCGACCATCGGCATGGGCGAGCGGCTGACGGCGCAGACGGTCGAGTGGGTCGATTGGCCCGAAGGCGCCGTGCGCACCGAATACGTCACCAAGTCGGCGATGCCCAACGCGCCCGCGGACCTCACCGGCGCCGTCGCCCGCTTCGAGTTCTTCCCCGGCGAGCCCATCCGCGAGCAGAAGCTGGTCCGCACCGACCAGGGCTACCTCTCGGCCGTCCTCGCGCCGGGCATGCGCGGCGTGTCGGTCCCCGTCAACGCCGAGTCGAGCGCGGGCGGCTTCGTCGTCCCCAACGATCGCGTGGACGTGGTTCTGACCCGCAGCACCGATGCCGGCCGGGTCTCGGAAGTGGTCCTCGCCAATGTGCGGGTCCTTGCCATCGGCAAGAGGCTGGGCGAAGTCGGCGCCTCCGGCGGCCAGACGGAGGCCTCGACGTCGGAGGGTCCGCAGGCGCAGGTGTTCGACAAGAACAACATCGCGACCCTCGAGCTCACCCCCGCCCAGTCGGGCACCCTCATCAACGCCCAGGCGCTCGGAAGCCTCTCGCTGGTCCTGCGCTCCATCGCGGACTTCCGCGAGGATCCGATCGTTGCCCAGCGCCAGAATGCCAACCAGCCGGTGCGCGTCATCCGCTTCGGTCGCGAGACCAGCATCATGTCGGGCCAGCCGGCGGGCAGCGCCGTGGCCCAGGCGATGCCCATCAATACCACTCCCGACATCGGCTACGAGACCGCCCCGCCCATCGGCGAGATCTCGGCCCCTCCGGCGCAGGAGCTGCCGGACATTCAGGTCCAGTAAGGCGAGGCATCCATGTTCGAGACGTACTCATCCGCTCCCGCCTCCGCCGGACGACATCGCTCCGGCCTTGCCGCGCTGTGCGCCGCCGGGCTCCTTGCCCTGGCGCTGCCGGCGCCGGTGTCCGCCCAGCAGACGCACGTCGCCGTTGCCGGCTACGGCACGTCGAAGACCTTCGAGCTCGAGCTCAACAAGTCGGTCATCGTCGATCTGCCCGCGGACGTTGCCGAAGTCATCGTCTCGCAACCCCAGGTCGCCGGCACCATGATGCGCACCACGCGCCGCGCCATCGTCCAGGGCACCGGCGCGGGCGACACCAACATCTTCTTCCTCGATGCGGCGGGCCGCACCATCTCGGTTCTCGACATCAAGGTGACCAAGGAGCCCTCGCAGGTCGGTAGCGCGCTCGAGGCGGCGCTGGCCCGCATTCTGCCGGGCTCGGCGATCAGCGTTGAATCGGTGACGCTCGGTGATGCGACCAACCGTGTCGTCATCTCGGGCACCGTGCTCTCGGGCGACGACGTGCTGCGCGCCGGCCAGATCGCCGTGCAGTTCGCCGGCGACGAGAAGAACGTCGCCAATCTCGTTACCGTCTCCGGCTCGCAGCAGGTGATGCTCAAGGTCACCGTCGCCGAGGTCAGCCGCGAAGCCGTCAAGCAGTTCGGCATCAATCTCTCGGCGAGCCTGGGCACCGGCGGCCTGACCACCGGCATCGTCAGCACTCCGCCGCTGGGTGGCGCCTCGAGCGTCGTTCCGAGCGCGGGCGTCAGCGCCAACCTCAATGTCGGCAATCTCGCCCTCGAGGCGACCCTGCGCGCGCTCGAGCGGAACGGGGGCATGAGAATGCTCGCCGAGCCCAATCTCACCGCCATCTCCGGGCAGAGCGCCGAGTTCCTCGCCGGCGGCGAATTCCCGATCCCCACCGGCGTCGATGACGACGGCCGGATCAGCTACACGTTCAAGGAATTCGGCGTGAAGCTGGCCTTCACCCCGACCGTCCGGTCGAACGGCAACGTGATGCTCGCGGTCGATACGTCCGTCTCCGAAATGAGCGCGGAAGCGAGCCTTGCCCTCGCCGACGTCACCATCCCCGGCATCAAGGAGCGCATGGCCAAGACGACCGTCGAGCTCCAGCCCGGCATGACGCTGGCCATCGCCGGCCTTATGGAAGATCGGGTCCGCCAGCAGATCAACCAGCTGCCCGGCCTCGGCAACATCCCGATCCTCGGCGCGCTCTTCCGTTCGCGCGATTTCGTCCATTCGCAGACCGAACTGCTGATCCTCGTCACGCCCTATCTCGTCGAGCCCTCGCCCTATATCCCGACGCCGGTCGACAACATGGCGGTCGCCAGCGATGCCGAGGCGATCTTCCTCGGCCATCTCGAGAGGACCTATGGCGTCGGCACGGACGACGGGATGCGCGGAAGCTTCCGCGGCTCGGTCGGGTTCGTGCTGGATTGATGCGGTCCCGGTGCCGCAAGGAGTTGGTTAGATGAGTTTTCTCCGTCCCGAGCCCGAGCAGACCGAGGAGCCGGCGGTCGAGATCGCCCAGGGCGCGCGCTTGGTGCCGCGCATCACCATCCAGGCGTTCTGCGAGCACTCGCAGACCGCCCAGCTCGTCGAGAGCGCCATCCACGACCGGCGCATGTCCAAGGTCGCCCTGACCACCCACAACGGCGGCATCGAGGGGGCGATCGAGACCTACAAGTCCAACCCGACGCCCAACCTCATCATCGTGGAAACGACGCTGCCGCCGGACCAGATCGCCCGTGCTCTCACGCGGCTGGCTGAGGTCTGCGACGCGGCCACCCGCCTCATCGTTCTCGGCCACGTCAACGATGTCGTGCTCTACCGCGACCTCATCCGCTCGGGCGTTTCCGAATACATCGTCCTGCCCGACACCGCCCAGTCGATCGTCACGGCCATCACCGACATCTTCGCCTCCGACAACGCCAAGCCCATCGGGCGCACCGTCGGCTTCATCGCTGCCAAGGGCGGGGCAGGGGCCTCGACCTTCGCCCACAACGTCTCCTGGTCGATCTCGCAGAGCCTGCGCCAGGATTGCCTCGTCATCGACATGGATCTGCCCTTCGGCACGGCGGGCCTCAACTTCAACCAGGATCCGCCGCACGGCCTCGCCGACGCGGTGCTCGCCAGCCAGAAGGTCGACCAGGTCATGCTCGACCGGCTGATGAGCAAGGCCGCCAACCATATCAACCTGCTGACCGCCCCGGTGACCCTCGATCGCACCTATGATTTCGAGGAGCGCGAGTTCGAGCAGATCGTCGAACTCTGCCAGGCCTCGACGCCCGTGGTCGTGCTCGATATCCCCCATGTCTGGACCGCCTGGGTGCGCCACACGCTGGCGACGGTCGATGAGGTCGTCATCGTGGCCGAGCCGGATCTTGCGAGCCTGCGCAACGCCAAGAACCTCGCCGATACCCTCAAGGCCCTGCGCCCCAACGAGGCCGCGCCGCTGCTCGTCCTCAACAAGGTCGGCACGCCCAAGAGGCCCGAGATATCGGCGGGCGAGTTCGCCGCCTCCGTCGAATGCAAGCTCCTCGGCCATGTGCCGTTCGACGCGGCGCTGTTCGGCACGGCCGCCAACAACGGCCAGATGATCGCCGAGGTCGCCGCCGGCAACAAGATCAACGAGGTGTTCCGCGCCATCGGCCTGCACGTCACCGGCCGGCAGGAGGCGACGGCGGCCGGACGTGGCGGCAGCCGCCTCAGGCTCGGCTCGCTCCTGAAGAAGCGGGCCTGAGCGATGGCGGGTTTCGGGAAACGGTAGAGATGTTCGGCAAGCGCACGAGTTTTGGTGGCAACACGCCGGCGGCGCCGCAACCGGCCCGCCCGGCGCCGGCGCCCGCCACGCCCAGCCTCGATCGCATCGAGGCCTACCGGCCGCCGGCTGCCGAGCCAGCCCGCTCGCGTCCCGACGAGGTTCTGGACCTGCGCTCGCCCTCCGAAGCGCGGCGCGACAAGGACTATTTCCAGACCAAGTCCGCCATCTTCAACGCGCTGATCGACTCCATCGACCTGTCGCAGCTGGCGACCATGGACCAGCAGTCCGCGCGCGAGGAGATCCGCGACATCGTCGCCGAGATCATCGCGCTCAAGTCGATCGCCATGTCGATCTCCGAGCAGGAGGACCTGCTCGAGGACATCTGCAACGACGTGCTGGGCTATGGGCCGCTGGAACCCCTCTTGGCGCGCGACGACATCGCCGACATCATGGTGAACGGCAGCCAGAAGTGCTACATCGAGGTCGGCGGCAAGGTGAAGCTCACCAATGTGCGCTTCCGCGACGACGCGCACCTCATGAACGTCTGCCAGCGCATCGTCTCCCAGGTCGGCCGCCGGGTCGATGAATCCTCGCCCATCTGCGATGCGCGCCTGCCCGATGGCTCGCGCGTCAACGTCATCGCCCCGCCGCTCTCGATCGACGGCGTGACCCTGACCATCCGCAAGTTCAAGAAGGACAAGCTGACCCTTCAACAGCTCGTCAAATACGGCTCGATCTCGCCCGAAGGCGCCGAGGTGCTGCGCATCCTCGGGCGCGTTCGCGCCAATGTGCTGATCTCGGGCGGCACGGGCTCGGGCAAGACGACGCTCCTCAACTGCCTCACCGCCTTCATCGAGCGCGACGAGCGGGTCATCACCTGCGAGGACTCGGCCGAACTGCAGCTCCAGCAGCCGCATGTGGTGCGCCTCGAGACGCGCCCGCCCAACCTCGAGGGCGAGGGCGAGATCACCATGCGCGACCTCGTCAGGAACTGCCTGCGCATGCGCCCCGAGCGCATAATCGTGGGCGAAGTGCGCGGCCCCGAGGCGTTCGACCTGCTGCAGGCCATGAACACCGGCCACGACGGCTCCATGGGCACGCTCCACGCCAACTCGCCGCGCGAGGCGCTTTCGCGCCTCGAATCCATGATCACCATGGGCGGCTATTCGCTCCCTTCACGCACCATCCGCGAGATGATCGTCTCCTCCATCGACGTCATCGTCCAGGCCGCGCGCCTGCGCGACGGCTCGCGCCGCATCACCCACATTTCCGAGGTGCTGGGCATGGAAGGCGACGTGATCGTGACGCAGGATATCTTCCTCTACGACGTCCTGGGCGAGGACGGCGGCGGCAACCTCATCGGCCGCCACCGCTCGACCGGCATCACCAAGCCGCAATTCGTCGAGCGCGCCCGCTACTTCAACGAGGAGGCCAACCTCGTCGAGGCGCTGGAGAAGTCCAATACCGAGCAGCGCGAGCTGCTCGGCGGCTGAGGGGCTGGATCGAGATGAACACCCTGCTGCTGGCCTTCCTCGTCGTGCTCACCGTCGGTGCCGCCGGTTTTGCGCTCGTGCCTTCGCTTCTCGGCGACAGCCGCGCCGAAAAGCGCCGCAAGGCCTTGCAGGGCGACATCCAGGCGCGCCGGCGCGACAACGCTGCCGCGCGCAGCCGCGAGGAGCGTCGCCGGTCCGTGCAGGATGCGGTCAAGGCCCAGAACGAGGAGCACAAGAAGCGCCGCCGCATATCGCTGGCCGAGTTCATCTTCCAGGCGGGCATGGACATCAAGCCGCGCGCCTTCATCCGCAACAGCGTCATCGTGGGCGTTGTCCTCTTCGCCGTCCTGGCGCTGGTGCAGGTGCCGATCTATTTCGCCGCCGTCTTCGGCGTCGCCGGCGCCTACCTGCTGCCGCGCTTCTATCTCGCCCGCCGGCGCCGGCGGTACCAGGACAGGTTCCTCGACGAGCTGCCCAACGCCGTCGAGGCGATCGTGCGCGGCGTCAAGACGGGCCTGCCCCTCAACGACACGGTCCGGCTGGTGGCCAAGGAGGTCAAGGAGCCTGTCCGCTCGGAATTCCAGCGCGTGCTCGACCAGCAGGCCTTCGGCATGTCGATGACCGACGCGGTGCAGGTGCTGATCGAGCGCGTGCCGCTGCCCGAGGTCAACTTCTTCATCGTCGTCATCTCCGTGCAGCAGCAGGCGGGCGGCAACCTCTCGGAGGCGCTGGGGAACCTGGCGCGCGTCCTGCGCAACCGCAAGAAGATGAAGCTCAAGGTCAAGGCCATGTCGTCCGAGGCCAAGGCGTCAGCCGGCATCATCGGCTCGCTGCCCTTCGTGGTTGCCGGCATCGTCACCCTCGTCTCGCCGCGCTACCTCGAGCCGCTGTGGACGACGCCCCTTGGCAATATCTGGCTGGGCGTCGCCTTCTTCATGCTCGTGCTCGGGGTCTTCGTCATGAACCGCATGATCCAGTTCGATTACTAAGGGGAGCCCGGCATTGGATTTCGTCGAGACGATCGCCAACCGGGACTTCCTGATCGCGGTGCTCGCCGCCGTCTCGGCGGCCGCCGTCGTCTTCACGTTCGGGTCGAGCCTCATCGGCCGCTCGGAAATGAAGACGCGCATCCGCCGCGTCGCTCTCGAGCGCGAGAAGCTGCGCGCCGAGGAGATGGCGCGCCTGCGCGGCGCCGAGCAGACGCGCGCCAGCATCCGTCGGGGCACCGATACGCGCGATTACATGAAGCGCACCGTCGAGCGCTTCTCGCTGCGCAGGGCCTTTCAGGACGAGACCACCGTCGACAAGCTCGCCAACGCCGGCTATCGCGGCCAGGGTCACCTGACGACCTACCTCTTCATGCGCTTTGCAACGCCCCTCGCCATCTTCCTGCTGGCGGCGGTCTACCTCATTTTCGTCCTGCCCGGCGAAAGGCCGCTGTTCCTCGAGATCACCTATGCGGTGGGCGCGGCCATCGTCGGGTCCTACCTGCCCACGCTCTTGCTCAAGAACCAGACCATGAAGCGCCAGCAGTCGATCCGCCGCGCCTGGCCGGATTGCCTCGACCTCATGCTGCTCTGCGTCGAATCGGGCATGTCGGTCGAGCACGCCTTCAAGCGCGTCGCCCGCGAGATCGCCGATCAGAGCGCCGAGCTCGCCGAGGAGATCACGCTGACGACCGCCGAGCTCTCCTTCCTCGACGACCGTTCACGCGCCTTCGAGAATCTGGGCCGGCGCACGGGTCTCGATGGCGTGCGCTCGGTGATGACGGCGCTCATCCAGGCCGACAAGTACGGCACCTCGGTCGGCCAGGCGCTGCGCGTCATGGCCGAGGAAGGGCGCGAGGCGCGCATGATGGAAGCCGAAAAGAAGGCCGCCGCGCTTCCCCCCAAGCTCACCGTGCCGCTGATCCTCTTTTTCCTGCCGGTGCTCTTCATCGTCATCATGGCGCCGGCCATGATCCAGGCGTTCTCCAACGGGCTCGGCGGGTGAGGGCTTCTTGCCATTCCCCGTAAAAACATCCCTGGCGCAAACCCTGCGGCACGTGGTTGTTCACGACCGGCAGTCGCCACCCGAACCTGGCGATCTCGACGATCCGAACTGGTGATTAGTTCTGCGTCGCGATCCGGTCCCACCGGTTCTGCTGGGTCAGGAGCCGGCGCACATAGGTCATGTTCGCCTCGACCTCGCCGGGCGGCAGCTCGGCGGCGTAGATGTTGCGCGCCTCGTCGAACCGGCCCTGCAGCCCGATGACGAGCGCCAGGTTCTGCCGGATACGGCTGGTCGCCCGCGGCATCGCCGCGGCCTGGCGCAGGTAGTGCTCGGCGGCCGTCAGCTCGTTGGTCATGGCGTAGGAAAGGCCCATGTTGGCAAGCAGGGACGGCTCGCTCGGCGCAATGACCATCGCCTGCTGGTAGAGCGCGCGCGCTTCGCCGTTGCGCCCGAGCTGGTCGAGCGCGGCGCCCTTGACCGAGAGCGCGTTCCAGTCCGGCGCCTCGGGGCGGATGGCGCTGTCGACGACGTTGAGCGCCTGGCCGAACCGGCCGTCGGCCGTCAGCGCCTTGGCATAGGCCACGCGCATCTCCGGATCGTTGGGAAAGTCGCGGATTCCGGTCTCGAGAACGGCGACCGCCTGGCCCGTCTGAGCCTGGGCGCGCAGCGCCGCTGCGTAGTTGATGACGACGTTGCGGTCGCGCGGATTGGCCCTGTAACGGGCGGTGAGGTCGGCGAGCGCCGACAGCGCCTCCTCGCGCGGCATGCTGGAATAGTCGGGGGTCGGGCCCGCGACACGGGTCGTCGCGCACGCCGAGAGCGCCAGGGCCGCGACGCCCGCGATCAACGCCCTGCGCAAGAATGTGAGCCGTCGCCCCGGCACGCCGCCACCATCGGTTCAGCGGGCAGCCCCTGCCGCCCTTGGCTTCCGCAATAAATCATTAACCCTAACAGCCGGTTAAAACGGGCGATTCCGCCGGTTGCCGCCCGACGTGGCGCGCGTTACACGTGCCTCACGCCACCACGAAAGGATGCCCGATGTCCAAGCCCGCGAACCTGCCGGTGATCTTCGTCGAGGACGGTGGCGTCGCCGCGGCCGGGCTGTCCGAAGCCCATGTCGCCTGGGCGGAGGCGAACGGCTTTTCCGGCCAGCGCGGTCGGCTCCTGCCCCTGCCGGGCGAGGAGGGTGCGGTGGCCGGCTATCTCTTCGGGGTCGGCGGAGCCGAGGAACGCCCGGTGATGGTCTCGGGTCTTGCGGGTGCGGCCCTCGCGGAGGGGAGATATCGGCTCGAGGGTGCCTACGGCGATTCGACCCTCGCAGCGCTCGGCTTCGCGCTCGGCGGCTATCGCTTTGCCCGTTACCGCAAGGGCTCAGCGCCCGCCGAGCTTGATCCGCCAGACGATGCCGACAAGGCCGAGATCGCACGCCTGCGGGACGCCGCGTTCATGGCCCGCGATCTCATCAACACGCCCGCCAACGACATGGGTCCGGGGGCGCTGGAGGCGGAGATCCGCGCCCTCGCCGGGCGTCACAAGGCCAAGGTGGCGGTGACGGCGGGCGACGAGCTCCTCGAGGGCAATTTCCCGATGATCCATGCCGTTGGTCGTGCCGCCGGCGAGGCGCCGCGGCTCGTCGACATCACCTGGGGCCGCGAAAGCGACCCCAAGGTTACGCTCGTGGGCAAGGGCGTCACCTTCGACACCGGCGGGCTCGACATCAAGCCGGCCGCCGGCATGCTGCTGATGAAGAAGGACATGGGCGGCGCCGCCAACGTCCTTGGTCTTGCCCACGCCATCATGGACGCCGGCCTCAAGGTGCGCCTGCGCGTCCTCATCCCCATCGTCGAGAACGCCATTTCGGCCACCGCCTTCCGGCCCGGCGACGTGCTGGTCTCGCGCAAGGGAATCTCGGTCGAGATCGGCAACACCGATGCCGAGGGCCGCCTGATCCTCGCCGATGCGCTTGCGCTTGCCGACGAGGAGAGCCCCGAACTGCTCCTCGACATGGCGACGCTGACGGGCGCGGCCCGCGTCGCTCTCGGTCCCGATCTTCCGCCGCTCTATTCGAACGACGATGCGCTCGCGCGCGAGCTCGTCGCCGCCGGCATGGCCGCCGACGACCCGCTCTGGCACATGCCGCTCTGGTCGCCCTACGATTCCATGATGGCCTCGAGGATCGCCGACGTGAACAACGCCGGCACCGGCGGATTCGCCGGCTCGGTGACGGCCGCGTTGTTCCTGCGCCGGTTCGTCGAGAACGCGGGCGCGTGGGTTCACCTCGGTATCTTCGGCTGGGCGCCGGAAGCGCGTCCCGCCCGGCCGGTCGGCGGCACCGACCAGGGCATCCGCGCCGTTTATGGGGTGCTGAAGCAGCGGTACGGATAAGCCGTGCGAGATAGTTGACGATCACAACGATATAGTTGATGATGTCAACTATATCGATTTGCCGGTTCCCGCCATGAACGATCAAACCAACGACGTCGCCGCCGTGCGGCGCTTCAACCGCTTCTACACCCGCATCATCGGGCTCCTCGAAGACGGAATGCACCGAACACGCTTCACTCTGAGCGAAGCGCGCGTGCTCCACGAGATCGGCAAGCGCGGCGCGACATCGGGCAGCGAGCTGGCAAGCGAACTGGGCATGGACAGAGCGCAGGTCAGCCGCCTTCTCATGCGGCTGGTCGGACAGGACCAGGTGTACATCACTCCCGGCAACGACGATCGCCGGCGCAGCAGGGTGTGTTTGACCGCAGAGGGGGAGGAGACCTACGCCCACCTCAGCCTGATGAGCGACGAGGCCGCCTCCGGCCTCCTGGAGCCGCTCGACCGCAGCGGCCGTCATCGGCTCCTCCAGGCGATGAAGCTCATCATGCGCCTGCTGTCCGGCTCCCCCGAGAAGGGGCCGCTGGCGCTGCGTCCCCACCGCATCGGCGAGCTCGGCTGGCTCACGCACCGCCAGGCGGTGCTCTACAATCAGGAGTACGGCTGGAACAGCGAGTTCGAGGCGCTGATCGCCCGCATCTATGCCGACTACGAAACCGCGCCGGCCGATCCGCCCAGGTCGCTCTGGGTCGCCGATTTCGACGGGGAGATTGCCGGATCCGTCTTCGTCGTCCCGGCAGCCGGGGAGGAAGGCACGGCGCAACTGCGCATGCTCTACGTGGAGCCGGGCTTCCGCGGCAAGGGGATCGGGGCCATGCTCGTCGACCAGGCCGTCGTCTTCGCCCGCAACGCCGGCTACAGGCACATGATCCTCTGGACGCAGGACTGCCTCGTGTCGGCCCGCCGCATCTACCAGGGCGCCGGTTTCGTGCTGGCGCACGAGGAGAAACACCATTCCTTCGGCGCCGACCTCAACGGCCAGTACTGGACGCTGGAGCTCTAGGTTGTGTGGACAGTTAGGTCAGGGCGAGCCGAAAAGGATGGTTTTCGAGAACCGGCGCGCAGCGTACGTTCGGGTACGTGAGCACGGCAAGCGCAGAAAACAGCCCTTTGCAGGCCGCCATCACCTAACTGTCCACACAACCTAAAGGCAGGAGCGCCCGCTCACGACTCCGGCGTCAGGTCGCCGGTGATGTGGTCGCTCGCCTCGATGACGAGGGTCTCGAGGTCGACACTGGGCTTGGGAAAGAGCAGCGGAGCGAGGGCGAACCCCGCGACGACGGCGACGATCATCGCCCAGCCGGCCACCGCCTTGTGCTTTTCGATGAAGGCGTTCGCCGCCGGCCCGAAGAAGTAGAAGAGGCCGCAGGGCACGAAGTAGCGCAATCCCCGTCCGATGAAGCCGTAGATGATGAAGGTCCAGAGGTCGAGACCCGCAACCCCGCTGGTGATGGTCACGACCTTGTAGGGGATGGGCGAGAGTGCGCCGATGAGGATCATCAGCGGTCCGTTGTCGTTGAAGCTGCGCGTCAGCGAGGCGAAACCTTCGCCAGCCCCGTAGAGCTCGATGATCGCCCGCCCGACCGTGTCGAAGAGGAAGTAACCGATCGCGTAGCCGGCAAGGCCTCCCGCGACCGACGAAATCGTGCAGATCGCCGCCAGCCGCCAGGCGCGCATCCGGTCGGCGATGATCATGGGCGCCAGCATGATCTCGGGGAAGATCGGCAGGATCATCGCCTCGAGGAAGCACAGCGCCGCCAGGATCGGTTCAGCCAGCCTGTGCTTGGTGGCGAGTTTCAGCCGGTCGTAGAAGGAGAGCTTGGGCTTGGCGATGTCTGTCATGGGCATGGGCGCGGGTCGGGTCATTCCCACATCGTTCGGGCAATTTTATGCGCCGCGCCAATGACAATCGCGTTAAGGTCCTTGGGCAACGTACGAAAAGGTGGATGCCGGCTTTTCGCAGAAAACGTCGCGGCACCCCAGGCCTCAGTAGCCGCGGGTCCGGTCGACGACGTTGACCAGCGGTTTGCCCGCTTCATGGTCCTTGATGACCCGCGAGAAATAGGGGACGCCGCGGCCCTCGTTCGATATCGCCGCGATGTGCGGGGTGATGTAGCAGGCCTCGATATCCCAGAGGGGGCTCTCGGCCGGCAACGGCTCGACCTCGAAGACATCGAGGCTCGCGGCGCCGAGCGTTCCGTCGGCGAGCGCGCGCACGATATCGGCTTCCTTCTGGTGCCCGCCGCGCGCCGCATTGATGATCACCGGGCCACCTATGAGCCCGTCGCGCCGCAGCTTGCCGAAGGTCTCGTAGTTGAGGATGCCCGCCGTCTCGGGCGTCAGCGGCAGGAGATTGACCAGAATGTCGGTGGCCGCGAGGAAGTCGTCGAACTGCTCCCGGCCGGTGAAGGATGTGACGCCCTCGAGGTGCTTGGCGCTCCGGCTCCAGCCGTTGAGCGTGAAGCCGAGCGCTACGAGGCGCCTCGCCGCGTCTTCGCCGAGAACGCCCAGCCCCATGATGCCGATATGCGTCTTGCCGGCCGCGGGCGGGTAGAGCTGGCTCCAGCGCCGCGCCTTCTGGTCGGCGCGGAAGCGCGTGTAGAGCCGGTGATGCATGGTCACGTGCGCAACCACGTAGTCGCTCATGCACTGCGTCAGATCCTCGTCGACGAAGCGCACGATCGGCACGCCGTCCGGCAGACCCGGGTGGCGCAGCAGCGCATCGACGCCGGCGCCCAGCGACAGGATCGCCTTGAGGTTGGTCAGCCCCTCGAACGCGTCGGGCTTGGGCTTCCAGACGAAGACATAGGCGATGTCGGCCGGGTCGAACGCATCGCCGCGCCGCACCACGGGGTAGGGGGCCAGCGTCTCGCGCAGCCGGTCGGCCCAGCGCCCCTCATTGACGTCGGAGAGGTGGAGAAGGAGCATCGGATGCCTCGCCTCTAAACGAAACGGGCCGCCCCTGCGGCAGCCCGTCGAAATGATCGCGATGGAAGCCGCCTACTGGCCGGCGGGTGCGGGTGCAGCGGGCTGCGCCGGAGCGGTCTCGCTCGGCGCGGTCTCCTCGGCGCCGCCGGCCGGCTCCGAGCCGGTCGGAGTGCCCTCGACCGTGGTCTCGCCCTCGGTTTCGGTTGCCGGGTCGGTCACGTCCTCGGTCTGCGGAGCCTCGGCCGGCTCGACCACCTGCTCGCCTTCCGGCGCGCCGCCGGTGCCCTCGGGCGCCTCTTCGGCCGGCGTGCCCTCGGCGGGTGCTTCATCGGCGGGTGCGGCTTCCTCGGCCGGCGCGGCTTCCGGGGTCGGCAGCGGCACGGGACTGTTGGAGAGCGTCTGCAGGTAGGCGATGATGTCGGCGCGTTCTTCCGGATTCGAGACCGAGAGCGACATCTTGGTGCCCGGCGCGAAGGCCTGCGGGCCGGAGAGCCACTCGTCCATGTGCTCGAAGGTCCAGGTCTCGCCCGAGGCGCCGATCTCGGCGAGTGCGCCCGAGTAGGAATAGCCTTCGTGGCCGGCGATCGGATGGCCGATCGTGTCCCAGAGCACCGGGCCCGACTTGTGGCCTTCACCCTCGCCGAAGTTGTGGCACGACTGGCACTTGCGCGCCGCCGAAGCACCGCGCTCGGCGCTGGCGGCCGCCAGCCGCACCGCGATCGGCTCGACCGTGGGGGCCGCCGGGCCTTCGGCGGTTTCCGTGCCCTCGGGCTCGGGCAGGGCATAGCCGGGGCCGCGGCCCTCGATGGGGTGGTAGATGGCTTCGGCGAGAAAACCCACGCCCATGACGAACAGCAGCGTGCCAAGCACCGCGCCGATGATCTTGTTTAACTCGAACGAATTCATTTGGTCTTCCTGCCAGCCTGCCCCTGCGTTTCGATTGGCCCCGTAACATCCCGGCTAAACTGGGGATTGCCTCAACCCAGGGTCCCGACGCGCGCGCAAGATAGTTGCAAGGCTTTCTGCGTGCAACAGCCCATTCCCCGGGTGCGACAATTCCCCCAAGAGCTGCTGCCGCAGCCCCGTGACGGCGCGTCCAGATTGACTCGGACTGTCGCCAGCGCCATTAGAGCGCCAACCTTAAGGAGGTCGCAAGCACATGGCCAGACGCATCGCCTTTCAGGGAGAACCCGGCGCCTTCAGCCACGCCGCCGCGAGGACCGTCTTTCCCGACGAGGAGTTCGTGCCCTCGATCACCTTCGAGGAGGCCATTGGGGCGGTGCAGTCGGGCGCGGCCGATTTCGCCGTCCTTCCCGTCGAGAACTCGCTCTACGGGCGCATCACCGACATCCACCACCTGCTGCCTGAAAGCGGCCTCTTTATCGTCGGCGAGACGTATCTGCGCATCGAGATGAACCTCTTGGGCCTTCCGGGCGCGAGCGTTGCCGATATCCGCACCGTGCAATCCCAGCCGCCGGCCCTCGGCCAGTGCCGCAAGTTCATCGCCGAACACCGCCTGCGCACGATCAACGGCGCCGATACCGCCGGCTCGGCCAAGGCCGTGGCCGCCCAGTCCGACCGCTCGCTCGCCGCCATCGCCTCGCGCCTTGCTGGCGAGATCTACGGGCTCGACGTGCTGGCAACCAACATCGAGGATGCCGGCCACAACACCACCCGCTTCCTCGTCATGTCGCGCGACGAGACGCAGGCCACCCGCAACGGCCGCAAGGTCAAGACCACCTTCGTCTTCCGCGTGCGCAACGTGCCGGCCGCGCTATACAAGGCCATGGGCGGCTTCGCCACCAACGGCATCAACATGACCAAGCTCGAAAGCTACATGGTCGACGGCTCCTTCACCGCCACCCAGTTCTACGCCGACATCGAAGGCCACCCCGACGACATCGGCGTCCAGCACGCCTTCGAGGAACTGAGGTTCTTCACCGACCGCTTCAAGGTCCTGGGCGTCTACTACGCGTCCGAGGCAAGGTGAATGTTATAACGCCGTTGCTACATGAGCATGGGACAGCTATAGTCACGATCGGTATCGGAAGGCTCGGACCATGCAAAGTGCGGTCAAAAAAATCGGTAACTCGGCCGGGGTGATCATCCCCAAGCCCTTGCTTGTCGAAATCGGCGCCAAGGCCGGGGACAAGGTCGATCTGCGCGTCGAGGACGGCCGGATCATCATCGAGCCGGCTCGCCGTCATCCGCGCGAGGGCTGGGCGGAGGCGGCCAGGCAGCTGGCGGCTGAGGGAGAAGATGGTCTGGTCTGGCCTGAATTCGCCAACGATGATGATGCTGACTGGACATGGTGAAGCGCGGCGAGGTGTGGCTGGTCGCGCTTGACCCCACTGTCGGCGTTGAAATCCAGAAGACGCGGCCCTGTCTCGTCGTCTCCCCGCCGGAAATCCACGATAATCTGCGCATTGCCCTTGTCTCTCCGATGACGAGCGGCAGCCGACCGATGCCCTTTCGCGTGCCTATCCATTTTCAGGGGGTCGACGGTTTCGTCGTTCTCGAACAGACACGGGCAGTCGACAAACATCGTATGCTCAGACGCTTGGGAGAAGCACCCGCGGCTACCCTGGATGAGACTCTGGCGACGCTACGCAACCTCTTCACACCATAGCCCTTGCCATCGCCATATTCCTTGGCCATATAGGCATCGGGAGGTTGGCGCGGACGTGTTCCTCGCCAACCGGGTCAGGTCCGGAAGGAAGCAGCCCCAACGAGACCTTCACGGGTCGTTGCCAGCCTCCTTTCCTTATGCGTTCCGGCAGTCGTGGATAGTCGCCTTTGCCGTTCGAAAATGCTTGAGGAAGTGCCTATAGTGCCCGCATGGCACGAGGCGGAATCTCCAACACGAACGGAATGAAGGGGCAGGATGGCTGACGCTCTCACCTCGCCCTATCTGGTGCTGGCGCGCAAATACCGCCCGGTGAGCTTTGCAACGCTCATCGGTCAGGACGCGATGGTCCAGACCCTCTCCAACGCCTTCCGGCAGAACCGCATCCACCACGCCTTTATCCTCACCGGCGTGCGCGGCGTCGGCAAGACGACGACTGCGCGGATCCTCGCGCGCGCCTTCAACTATGAGGACGAGACCGGCCGCCATCCGACCCTCGATCTCGAGACAGAGGGCATCCATTGCCGGGCGATCATCGAAGGGCGGCACGTCGATGTCGTCGAGATGGACGCGGCCTCCAATACCGGCATCAACGACATCCGCGAGATCATCGACTCGGTGAAGTACGGCCCGGTCTCGGCGCCCTACAAGGTCTACATCATCGACGAGGTGCACATGCTCTCGACGGCGGCCTTCAACGGGCTCTTGAAGACGCTCGAGGAGCCGCCGCCCTACGTCAAGTTCATCTTCGCCACCACCGAGATCAGGAAGGTCCCCGTCACCATCCTCTCGCGCTGCCAGCGCTTTGACCTGCGGCGAGTGACCCCCGAGGTGATGACGGCCCATCTCGAGGACCTGCTGGCGCGCGAGAACATCCCCTATGAGCCCGAGGCGCTGGCCATGATCGTGCGCGCCGGCGAAGGCTCGGTGCGCGACAACCAGTCCCTGCTCGACCAGGCCATCGCTCACGGCGACGGCAAGGTCACCGCCGGAACGGTCAAGGCGATGCTCGGTCTCGGCGATCGCGCCAGGATCATCGATCTCTTCGAGAGCCTGATGGGCGGCCGGGTCGCCGAGGCGCTCGAAACCATGCGCGGCCTCTATGACGCCGGCGCCGACCCGCAGACGATCGTCGCCGACCTCGCCGACTTCACCCACCTCGTCACCCGCATCAAGGTCGTGCCGGCGGCCGCCGACGATGTGTCGCTGACCCCCGACGAGCGCGCCCGCGGCAGTGAGCTGGCCGGACGCCTTGCCATGCGCGCGCTCTCGCGCACCTGGCAGATCCTCTTTAAAGGTTACGAGGAGGTCGGCAGGGCCGGCAACGCGTTGCAGGCGGCCGAAATGGTGCTGGTGCGTCTCGCCTATGCAGCCGACCTGCCGAGCCCGGACGAGGTGATCGCCCGGCTGGCCAATCAGTCCGCACCCTCCGTCGCGCCGCAGCCGGCGTCCCTTGCGCGCCCGAATGGCGGGGGAGGCGGTGGTCCGCAGGCGTTGCGTGTCGAAACGCCGCGTTCGATCTCGGCTCCCGCACCCGCACCCGCGCCGGCACCGACATTCGAGCCGCAGGCCGTGGCGCGCCCTGTCGCGCAGCCGTCCCTCGCCAATCCGCAGAGCTATGCCGAACTCATCGGGCTCGCCAGCGCCAAGCGCGACCTGCTCATCAAGCACGCGCTCGAGGCCGACATGCGCCCGGTTTCGTTCAGCGCCGGCCGCATCGAGGTGGCGTTGCGCGAGGGAGCCGATCCCGGCGTCATCTCGACGCTCTCGGCGCGGCTGCAGACCTGGACGGGCGAGCGCTGGCTGGTGACCGTCTCGACCCACGCGCCGGCCGGCCCGACGCTGCGCGAGCTTGCCGAGCAGAAGCGGGACGCGGCCCGCGATGCCGCCGCCGGAGATCCGCTGGTCAAGGCCATTCTCGAAACCTTCCCCGGCGCCAAGCTCGTCAACGTCAAGGTGCGCGACGAAACGGCCGCGCCCGAGATGCCGGCCGACCTGCCGCCAGACCCAGAAGAGGACGACTGATGAAAGACATCATGGGCATGATGAAGGCCGCGAGCGAGATGAAGGGCAAGATGGACGCCCTGCAGGCCGAGCTCGCCGAAATGGTGGTCGAAGGCCGGTCCGGCGGCGGGCTCGTCTCCGTCTCGCTCTCCGGCAAGGGAGAGATGAAGGGGGTGAGGATCGATCCCTCGCTCTTCAAGGACGACGACGTCGAGGTGCTGGAAGACCTGATCGTTGCCGCCCACAACGACGCCAAGGCCAAGGCCGAGACCGCCATGCAGGAGAAGATGGGCCAGCTGACCGCCGGCCTGCCGCTCCCGCCGGGCATGAAGTTCCCGTTCTGAAAGGAGCGCGCAGCCGATAGGTAGGGCGGGCAAACATCCCACCCACGGATGTCATCCCGGCGAAAGCCGGGACCCAGTAAACGACGAAGGTGCGGCTCCGGCCGCGATCCCTCGCGTTCTGGCATCGGTCCTGGAACCGATGGAACAGAGTGTACTGGATCCCGGCTTTCGCCGGGATGACATCGGAGAGAGGATGGTTTTGTTGCCAGAGTTGCTCCTGCTCGCTATTCGCTGATCAACCATGTCCAACGGTGGCCCCGAGATCGAGCAGTTGATCCAGCTCCTGGCGCGTCTGCCGGGGCTCGGGCCGCGTTCGGCCCGCCGCGCCGTGCTGCATCTCATCAAGAAGAAGGACCAGCTGATGGTCCCCCTTTCGGCTGCGCTCGACCGCGCCGTCGATGCGGTGCGCACCTGCGAGGTGTGCGGCAATGTCGACACCCGCTCGCCCTGCGGCATCTGCTCGGACCCGCGCCGCGCCGAATCGGGCCTGCTGATCGTCGTCGAGGATGTTGCCGATCTCTGGGCCCTGGAGCGGGCCGGCGTGGGCGCCGTTCGATACCACGTCCTCGGCGGCGTGCTCTCCCCGCTCGATGGCGTCGGACCGGAAGACCTTTCGCTCGATGAGCTCGTGGCGCGCGCTCCGCAGTTCTCCGAGATCGTCCTCGCCGTCAACGCCACCGTCGAGGGCCAGACCACGGCCCACTACATCACCGACCGCCTCGCCGGCACCGGCGTCAAGGTCACCCGCCTTGCCCACGGCGTACCCGTCGGCGGCGAGCTCGACTATCTCGATGAAGGAACGCTGAGCCAGGCGCTGCGGGCGCGCACCGAGCTTTGACAGCTCAGCGGCGGTTGCCGTTGCCGCCCTCGCGCCCGCTGGCGGCCAGCCGCTCCTTGCGCGCGACGCTTTCGTCTTCCGCGGTGTCGAGCCCGTCGCCCTCGATGGCGAGGCGCCCGTCCTCGTCGTCGGGCGAGAGTGTGTCGAGGTGGTCGGCCGGGTCGATCTCGTAGGCGCCCTCGAGCGCCGCGAAGTCGGAGGTCTCGTCGGCCTCGTCCTCATCGCTCGTCAGCATGTCTATGGCCCGGTTCAGTTCGCGCACCAGGATACGCGCATCGCCTCCGCGCACCCCCGCCGAGGCCTGCACCATCGCCTCCTCGCGCATCTCGCGCAGCCGGTCGATCCGTTCATCGATAGGCCGCTCGTCGGTGTAGACGAGGTCCTCGATCTCGGTCTGGCTGATCGGCAGGGCAATGCCCGGCGGATCGTCGTCGGGATCGCTCACCTGCGGCAGCAGCGTGCCGTGTCGAGGGTTCGGCTGGCTCATGGCGTGTCTCCTCGTCATCGAGCCCGTCCCGCGTCGCGCAGCACCTTCCGTCGCGGTCCGGACGGATAAGGCATCATCCACCCGGGCGGCATCCTCCGCAAGGGTCTGCGTCACTTGTGATCGCCGGCATTTGCCGCGCCCGCGTCATCAGCTCTTAACTCTGCGCCAAGTTAGGCCAAGGATAGGGGTTTCCCCCGACAAGCTTTGTTAACTGGCCCGGACGCAAGGGTCGAGCCGCATGGCTTACCTGGGGTGATCGGTGCATACCGTCCTTTCCACGCTGCTCTTCGAGCACGATCTGCGTCTCGTGGCTCTGGCCGGCCTCGTCTGCGCGCTTGCATCCTTTGCCGGCATCAGCATCCTCCACCATGCCAGGCGCAGCTCGGCTCACGCACGTTATATCTGGCTCGCCGTCGCGGCTGTAGCCGTGGGCTTCGGTGTATGGTCGACCCACTTCATCGCCATGATCGCCTTCCGCCCGGACATTCCCGTCGGCTACGATCTCCCGGGCACGATCGTGTCGCTCGTCATCGCCATCGTCATCACCGGCGGTGGCCTGTGGATCGCCGCCATTGGCCGCGGCAGGGCCGACTTCGCCCTTGGCGGGGCTGTCGCCGGCTTCGGCATCTCGGCCATGCACTATACCGGCATGGCCGCCCTCATCATCGGCGGCGAGATCCAGTGGGATCTCGTCCTCATGGCCGCCTCCGTGCTCTTGGGCATGGGGCTCGGGCTCGTCGCCTTCGTGCTATCGGCTTGGGGGCGCGGGCTCGGCTGGCGGCTCGGTGGCGCCGGCGTGTTGACGCTCGCCATCTGCGCCATGCACTTCACCGCCATGGGCGCGGTCAATCTCGACAATTGCTATCCTGTCGTTGCCGAGGGCGACATCTCCCCCGCCTACCTATCCATGGCGGTCGGCATCGCCGGCATCCTGATCGTGGGGCTGGCGCTCGGCGGCATGATGCTGGACCGGCACGAGCGCCGGCGCGCCGCCCGCGAGACCGGCCGCATGCGGCTGCTCGCAGACGCCGCTGTCGATGGCCTGATCGTCACCGACGGCGAGCGCGTCCTCACCGCCAATTCGAGCTTCCAGCGCATGATCGACGCCGAAGGCATCGACGTGACCGGCTGCCCGCTCGAGGAACTCTTCCCGTCCACGGCGCTGGCCGAGCTTTTTGCGCAGCCGGACGTGCGTCTCGAAACCGAGCTCGGCGACGGCAGCGGGCGCGTCATTCCGGTGGAGGCGGTCCTGCGGCCGGTGGAATATGCCGGCCAAGAGCGCAGCGCCATCGCCATCCGCGATCTCAGCGCGCGCAAGAAGGACGAGCAGCAGATCCGCTTCCTCGCCCACCATGATTCCCTGACCGGGCTTTCCAACCGCGCTGCTTTCAACCGCCAGTTGCACAAGGAGATGAGCACGGCCCGCCGTCTTGGCCAGTCGGTCGCCGTGCTCTGTCTCGATCTCGACCGGTTCAAGGAGGTCAACGACCTCTTCGGGCACGGAGCCGGCGATTCCATGCTGCAGGCGGTCGCCGAGCGCCTGACGGGCGTTCTCGGGGACGGCCAGACCTGCTCGCGCCTCGGGGGCGACGAGTTCGCGGTCATCGTGCCCGAGATCGACGGACCTGCCCAAGCCGGGCGGGTCGCCGAGGCGATCATGGAGGCGTTCCGCGACCACAACCTCGAATCCGGTTCCGGGGCGCTGATTTCCGCCAGCATCGGCATCGCGCTCTATCCGGACAACGCCGAGACCGCGCAGGCTCTGATCGCCAACGCCGACACGGCCCTCTACCGCGCCAAGCAGGACGGTCGCGGCGTCTATCGGTTCTTCGAGGCGCAAATGGGCGCAGCCGTGCGCGAGAAGCGCCTGCTCGAAAACGACCTGCGTGCGGCGATCGCCCGCAACGAGCTCACGCTGGTCTTCCAGCCGCAGGTGGGCGTTGCGAGCGGCGAGGTGACGGGCTTCGAGGCTCTCGTGCGCTGGACGCATCCGGTGCGCGGGGAGGTTTCGCCCTCCGTCTTCATCCCCATCGCCGAGGAGAGCGGCCTGATCCTCGCCATCGGCGACTGGGTCATGCGCGAGGCCTGTACGGAGGCGGCAACCTGGACGAACCGCCTGCCGGTCGCCGTCAATGTGTCACCCGTCCAGCTGCACGCCGCCGATTTTCTCGCCAATCTCGAAGCGATCCTCGCCCAGACCGGCCTTGCCCCCGGGCAGCTGGAAATCGAGATCACGGAAACGGCGCTCATTCGCGACCTCGCCCGCACGATCGCAACCCTCGATCGGGTCAAGGCGCTGGGCGTGCGCGTCGCCATGGACGATTTCGGCACAGGCTATTCGTCGCTTGCGAACCTGCGCGCCTTCGCCTTCGACAAGATCAAGGTCGACCAGTCGTTCATCCGCTCGGTGGACCACTCCGACCAGTCGGCGGCGATCGTGCGGGCGGTGCTCGGCCTCGGCAGCGGCCTCAAGCTGCCCGTCGTTGCCGAGGGCGTCGAGCGGCTGGAGGAACTCGAGTTCCTGCGCGCCGAAGCCTGCGCCGAGGTGCAGGGGTATTTCTTCAGCCGGCCCGCCCCGATCGCGGACTTTGCCGCCATCACCAGCGGGCGCGATCGCTTCCTGCTTGCCGCCAACGCAACGGCCCTGCCGGCGCGCATGGCCGTCTGAGGACCGCTCAGCCGAGCGCTTCGTGCGAGAAATCCATGGTGCGCCGCCGCGCCTCTTCGCCCGCCGCATCATAGCGGGTCGCGCACATGTGACGCAGACGCAGGCCCGCTATTCCCCGGCGGCGGCAGGCTCGTCGATCTCGAAGTCGAGCTCGACTGTCCGCTCGCTCGCCTCGGCCGCGATGGACTTGCGTCCTTTCGGGAGTTCGCTGCCGTCCTCCCAGCCCTGCGGCAACGACCGCGTGGTCTTGGCGCCGAGCTCGCGCAGCATATCGATCTGGCGCACCACGCTCCCGCGCCCGGTCGAGAGCTGGTTCTTGGCCTCGTCAAAGCTCGCCTGCGCCCTGCCCAGGTGCTGTCCGAGCTTGTCCATATTGGAAAGGAACCCGATGACCTTCTCGTAGAGGGCGCCGGCCCGGCTTGCGATCTCCTCGGCGTTCTGGTGTCGTTTCTCGATGTCCCAGACGTTGCGCACGGTGCGCAGCATCGTCATCAGCGTCGTGGGCGTCGTCAGCATCACGCCCTGGCCCATGCCGTATTCGAAGAGCTTGGGATCGGCCACGACAGCACTCGAGAGCGCCGCCTCGATCGGCACGAACATCAGCACGTAGTCGAGGCTGCTTTTCGCGTGCCGCTGGTAGTTCTTCTCGCCGAGGGTGCGGATATGCGCGCGCACGGAAGCCAGATGCGCAGAGAGGTGCCGGGCCCGCTCCTCCTCGTCCTCGCAGTTGACATAGGCTTCGAAGGCGGTGAGCGACACCTTGGAATCGATGACGATGCGATCCGCGTTCGGCATCATGATCTCGACGTCCGTGCGCAGCCGTCCGCGGTCCTCCCCGCTGTGGCTCTGCTGGGTGAGATACTGCTCGCCCTCGCGCAGGCCCGAACCTTCGAGGATCGTTGCGAGCACCATCTCGCCCCAGGCGCCCTGCGTCTGCGAATTGCCTTTCAGCGCCCGCGTCAGGTTGTTGGCCTCGGTGGTGATGCGGATGTTGCTTTCCTGGAGCGCGCGGATCTGCTCCTTGATCGTGGCGCGATCCTCCAGCAGCCCGTTGCGGAACTCGGTGATCTTCTCCTGCAGCGGCTTCAAGAGCGTGTCGACCTGCTCGCGGTTCTGGCTGGTGAAGGTTTCGCTGTGGCTGCGCAGCACCTCGCCGGCGATCGCCTTGAACTCGTCGGTCATCTGCGCCCGCGCGTCCTGGAAGCGCTTGAGGTTCTCTTCGTATTGCCGGGCTTGCTCGGCCATGCGGGCCTTGAGCGCGGCCGCCTCGGCCTGGAGACTGGTGCTCGTTTCGCGCGTACGCCAAAGCTGTCCGTCGAGCTCGAGGATGCGCGCGTCGCGCTCGGCGAGCTGCTGCACGAAATTGGCCTTGAGCGCCTCGGCCGCCGCTTCCGCTGCCTCGGCCGCCTGCCGCGCGCCGGCCCGCAATGCCGCGATCAGCGCCACCAGCAACGCCAGCGCGACGACGACCGCGCCGGCGGCAAGCACCAGCCCGAGCGTCACCGGCATGTCGCCGGCGATGAGAAGCACAGTGTCCATATCCATCCGGTGAGCTTAACCGATTCTGGTGTTCACGCAATGTTCTTATGCGCGTTTCGCTCAGAAAGGATCCTCATGGAACTGTCCGGCTCCCGGAATCGTGGTCAGCCACGGCTCGCGCCGCTTGATCCAGCCCTCCCGCTCCGGCACGAACCTGCTCGGCGCCGCATCGAGCGAGCCGAGGGCGATCTCGGCGCCTTCGGCCCCGAGGTGGAAAAGCCGCGTTCCGCAGTTGGGGCAGAAGCTGCGTCCGTCATAGGTCGCGTAGTCGCCTTCGACCGAGAATGCCGAGCGTGGCCAGTCGGCGTAATAGAGGAAGGCGCTGCCGGTTTCCTTGCGGCAGTCGGCGCAGTGGCAGAGGCCGACGGCCAGCGGCTCGCCGGAAACCCTGTAGCGCACCGATCCGCACGCGCATCCGCCCTCGTAGATCCGCTCCATGCCGGGGTCCTCCTCAGTATCGCGCCAGAATGGCGTTCATCTGCGCGATCTCCTCGCGCTGCGCCTCGATGATCTCTTCGCAAAGCGCGACGATCTCGGGATCGGTGAGCTGCGCCTCCCGGCACATCAGGATCGCGCCCGAATGATGCGGGATCATCGCGCGCAGCAACTGCTCGTCGCCGATGAGGGTCTGCAGGCGCGTCGCGGCGAAGGCGGCGGCGAACACCGCGACGAACGCGATGTAGAGCCCGATGTTGAGCCGCGCGTTGGTGTACATTTCGCCCATTAGCGCCAGCATCAGCACGCCCATGGGCGCCGCCATCATCAGCGCCATGTAGCCCATGTTGAGGTTGTGCCGGAAATCGCCGGGGCCGTCGATCATGGCGAACATGACGAAGTACATGATCACCGCGCTGACCAACAGGTTGACGGCTAGGGTGGGGTAGGGGGAGTGCATGCCCGCCTCCGCAAGGGATATCGCTGGAGAGCCAATGCGGCTGCCCCCGTTGCGTTCCCTCTCCCATCAACCTCGCGGCAGTTGACCGGCAAGCGGTAAATACCATATCGAGAGGCAAACCCCTCTACTGGAAGCAGTTCGATGGCTATCCGCCCGATTCTCGTCATTCCCGATCCGCGGCTGCGGGCCGTCGCCGACCCGATCGAGGCGGTCGACGACGATGTGCGCGCGCTCGCCCGCGACATGCTCGACACCATGTACGACGCGCCCGGCATCGGCCTTGCCGCCCCGCAGATCGGCGTCATGAGACGCATCGTCGTCATGGACCTCGCCAAGGAAGGCGAAGAGCCTGCGCCCATGGTGCTGATCAACCCGGAAATCCTCAAGGTCTCCGAGGAAACGCAGGTGACCGAAGAGGGGTGCCTGTCCATCCCCGAGCTTTACTACGAGGTCGAGCGGCCGGCCGAGGTCACCGTCCGCTACACCGATCTCGACGGCAAGACCGTTGAGGTCGACGCCAAGGAGCGCCTTGCCGTCTGCATCCAGCACGAGCTCGACCACCTCGATGGCGTGCTCTACATCGACTATCTCTCGCGCTTGAAGCGCGACCGCGTCATCAAGAAGTTCGACAAGGCCGCCAAGCGCGCGGCGGGGTAGCGCGCCTCTCGTCCACCCGCCCTGTCGTCCCGGCGAAAGCCGGGAACCAGTAAACGGCGCGGATACGGCTTCTGCTGAAGGTTCGCCGCTCATACTCCCCTTGTGCTCGTGCCGGTGCGTCAGCGTGTACTGGGTTCCGGCGTTCGCCGGAATGACATCGGTGGTGGCGGCAGCGATTTGCAACTAGGAAGAGGCCCCCAGCTCAATGCGCATCGTCTTCATGGGAACCCCGGATTTCGCCGTTCCCACCCTCACCGAGATCGTCTCCTCCGGCCATGAGGTCGCCGCCGTCTATACGCGCGCGCCAAAACCGGCCGGTCGCGGCCAGGCCGAGCGCCGTTCGCCCGTCCACGAGGCGGCCGAGGGCTTCGGCATTCCCGTCTTCACCCCGAAGTCGCTGAAGGGCGAGGCCGAGCAGGACGTCTTTCGCCTGCACGACGCGGATGTCGCCGTCGTCGTCGCCTATGGCCTGATCCTGCCCAAGGCCATCCTCGACGCGCCGCGCCTGGGCTGCCTCAATCTCCACGGCTCGCTCCTGCCGCGCTGGCGCGGCGCCGCGCCGATCCAGCGCGCCGTCATGGCGGGCGACACACGCACCGGCGTCATGGTCATGAAGATGGACGAGGGGCTCGATACCGGCCCCGTCGCCCTCGTCGACGAGATGCCCATAGGTCCCGAGATGACCGCCGGCGAGCTGCACGACGCCATGATGCGCGTCGGCGCCGATCTCATGGGCCGGGCGCTCGCCGCGCTCGAACGCGGCAGCCTCGATTTCACCCCGCAGGCCGAGGAGGGGGTCACCTACGCATCCAAGATCGAGAAGGCCGAGACCCGCATCGATTTCTCGCGGCCTTCCCAAGAGGTGCACAACCACATCCGCGGCCTCTCGCCGTTCCCCGGCGCCTGGTTCGAGCTCGAGCTCGCCGGCAAGCCCGTCCGCGTCAAGGCGCTGCGCTCTTCGCTCGCGCAAGGGCAGGGCGCGCCCGGCGCTTTGCTCGGCGACGGCTTCGCCATCGCCTGCGGCACCGGCGCCGTCCGCCTCAACCAGGTGCAGCGCGAAGGCAAGGCTGCGATGGATGCGGCGACGTTCCTGCGCGGGGCAGGCGAACTGCCGGAAACGGTGGCGTGAGGCGGAAATGATTGCCGCGCCGCACCACCCCCCTCCTATCCTCCCCCGCAAGGGGGGAGGTGTCCTCCTGTGCATTTGGCAAAATAGTGCCACAAGCACGACGCAGCACCTCCCCCCTTGCGGGGGAGGCTGGGAGGGGGGTATGCCGAGCCCTCGGAGGGGCGCTCATGCCCCGCTATAAGCTCACCCTCGAATACGACGGCAGCCCGTTCAAGGGCTGGCAGCGCCAGGCCGATCAGCCGTCCGTGCAGCAGGCGCTGGAGGAGGCGATCGCGCGCTTTTCCGGCGAGACGGTCACGACCCAGGCCGCGGGCCGTACCGATACCGGCGTCCACGCGCTGGGCCAGGTGGTGCATTTCAATCTCGAACGCGAGTGGGACCCGTTCCGCATCCGCGAGGCGCTGAACTATCATCTGCGCCCGGATCCGATCGCCGTTCTGGAGTCAGAAGCCGTCGACGGGAGCTTCGAGGCGCGCTTCTCGGCTACCGCCCGCCATTACGAGTACCGCATCCTCAATCGCCGTGCTCCCGCGGCGCTGGAGAAGAACCGCGTCTGGCACGTGGCCACGCCGCTGGATGCCGATGCCATGCACGTGGCAGCCCAGCTCATCCTCGGCCGGCACGACTTTTCCACCTTCCGCGCCGCCGAATGCCAGGCGAACTCGCCGATCCGCACCCTCGACCACTCCGCCGTGCACCGCGAGCTCGACCACGTGGTGGTCACTGCCAGGGCGCGCAGCTTCCTCCATCACCAGGTGCGCTCGATGGTGGGTTCGCTGAAGCTCGTCGGCGAAGGCAAATGGACCCCGGCCGACTTCCTCGCCGCCCTCGACGCCGCCGACCGCAGCCGCTGCGGCCCGCTGGCGCCGCCCGATGGGCTCTATCTGACGAAGGTGGTGTATTAGCCTGAGGAGAAGGCCCCCTCACCCGGCGCTACGCGCCGACCTCTCCCCCGAGGGAGAGGTGAAGAGGGCACTTGGCCGCAACGCGCGCCACCTCTCCCTTGGGGGGAGAGGTCGACGGCAAAGCCGTCGGGTGAGGGGGCCTTGCCGGACCTAGACCGCCGGCGCCGTCGCGCCCGGCAGCATCGAGGCCAGCACCAGCACGCCGAGGAACTGCGCGGCGAATTGCGCGCCGATGAAGATGACGATCTGCATGGGCGCCAGCGTCACGATCAGCCGGGCGATGTTGACCTCGACGACGATGGCGAGGATGCCGATGGCCAGAAGCGTGAAGTCGCCGGCTCCGACGAGACGCAGCACCGCGACGGTCAGCACCGCGATGAAGAGGCTGATCCAGTTGTCGGCGACGAGATAGGGGATGAACCCGTCGAGCCGGTTCATCTGCTTGAGGACGAAATAGACGACCCCCAGCTGCAGCACGAAGAGCGAGGCCCCGAGGATGATCGAGCGCGTCGCGGTGCCCGGCTCCGAGGGCACGCCGAGGAGTCCCGGCCCGAAGGCGGTGAGGACGCTCGCCACGATCAACGCGATGAAGCTGCCCACCAGCCCGCGCTGGCTGAAGTCGAAATTATCCGCCGCGCGCCGGTTGCCCGTCACCAGCGCGACAAAGCCGCGGGCGGCGGCGGCCAGTTCTTGCGTTATGCTGGTCGGCTGGGACACGTGCGATTTCCGTCAGGGCGCAACGAGGGTGGGACTTGCAAGCATGTAAAGCGTCATCGGCATGGCGACAAGCAGAACGACAGTCAAAACCGCAAACGCGGCGGAAATGCCGATGCTCCACCCGCCCGCGGCCCGTCCGAGCCGGTAGATGAGGTACGCGATGGCGGCGAGGGCGAGCGCCAGGCCGAGCGGTCCCAGCGGCGCGAGCACCGTGCCGACGAGGAGAAAGAGAATCATCGCATAGGTGCCGGGCACCAGGAGGTCGAGGATGGTCCCCTGCCAGCGCAGCATCGCCTTGGTCGCAACGGCGCTGAGGGCGAGTGCGGCCACATAGAGCCCGAAGACGAAAAGGCCCATGGCGACGTTGACGGGATCGAGCGCAGCCGCACCCGTCCCCGCCAGCAGGATGAGAAACGCGACCAGCAGATAGAGGACGAGCGCAGTGGCGAAGCCCGGCCCGGTCGACGCGAAGTACTGGGTCCAGTCCGGTCGCCCGCCGAGGATCGCCCGCCAGCCGAGGACGGCGCCGGAGAGCGCGCGCAGGATATTCATGAGCGCGCCTTGAGGAACCGTTCGATGAAGGCCCGGTAGATTTCCGTCAGCCCGGTGACATCGGAAACGGCGACGTGCTCGTCGGTCTTGTGCATCGAGGTGCCGACCAGTCCGCATTCGACGACCGGGCAATACTGTGCAATGAACCGCGCATCCGACGTCCCGCCGCCCGTCGAAAGGGCTGGGCGTGCGCCGGTTGCCTCGGCGATGACCTGCATCAGGAGCTCCACGTCCCCGCTCTGCGGAGAAAGGAACGAGCGCGAGGGCACGCCCGTGCCCTCGAACCGCACCACGCAGCCGCGCGGATCGACGCCGGCGATTCGCGCTGCGACCCACTCCTTCAATGTTTCGGGCGACCAGAGATCGTTGAAGCGGATGTTGAACTTCAGCGTCCCCTTGGCGGGGATGACGTTGCTCGCCGTATTGCCGACGTCGATGGTGGTGACCTCGAGGTTGCTCGCCGGAAAATGCTCGGTACCGAAATCGAGCGCTTCGGCCTTCAGTGCGGTAACGACCGAGGCCAGCACCGGCAGTGGATTGTTGGCCTTCTCGGGGTAGGCGACATGCCCCTGGATGCCCTCGACGGTCACCATTCCCGAATAGGAGCCGCGCCGGCCGATCTTGATGCTGTCGCCGAGCCGCTCCGCCGATGACGGCTCGCCGACGATGGCGAAATCGAAGGCGTGGCCTTCGTCCCGCGCCCACGCCATCAGCCGCGCCGTGCCGTTGACCGCGTCCGCCTCCTCGTCATTGGTGATGGCCAAGGCAATGGTGCCGTCTTCGGCCGCGCCCTCCGCCACCGCCCGCGCCACCGCCGCAACGAACGCGGCGACCCCGCTCTTCATGTCGGCGGCGCCGCGCCCGTAGATGCGCCCCTCCGCCTCGTGCGGGGTGAAGGGATCGCTCGCCCAGTCGGCCGTATCGCCCGGTGGCACGACGTCCGTGTGCCCGGCAAAGAGGAGCTTTCGCCCGCCCCGGTCGCGGATGGCGAAGAGGTTGTCGACCGGATAGGACCCGCTTCCCTCGAATCGCAGCCGCGAGACGGAAAAGCCTAGCGGCAGCAATGCGTTTTCGAGCACGTCGAAGACGCCCGCCTCCTCTGGCGTCACCGAGGGTCGCTCGATCAGGGCCTTGAGGAGTCGGACGGGATCGTCCGCGATGGTCGTCGTCACTTTAAAATCCCGTCCTTTGCGCGAGTCAGGCCGTGGCGGAGGCCGTGCCTCCGAGCGGGTCCGGCCCGTAGTCGTTGGGGCCGGCGTCGCCCTTGAGGAAGCCCATGACCACCAGCAGGTAGATACCGAAGATGCCGACGATGATCGGCGCGATGGTCCCGATGAGGGTCGGCGTCGGCATCACCACGCCGTTGACCTCGGAGAGCGTGTAACAGAGCCCCAGCGCCTGCAGGATCTGCAGCAGCGCCAGCAATCCGAGATAGACATAGACGTCCATGCCCGCATTGTTCCGGTCGTGCCGGCGCTTCAGCATCACCGCGATCATCGGGTAGGCGAAGATCACCAGCATGACGAGGTTGGCCCAGGCCGCTGCGCTGACGATGTTCAGGAACTGCTGCCCCATCTCCTCGATATTGCCCGCGGTCGGGTCCATCATCGCCGGATTGGGCATGAGGTTCGCCCCGAAGATCGGCATGACGATGAATCCGATGACGATCCATGCCCCGATCAGCACCAGCGTGCCGATCCAGAACGTCTTGCGGCTGATCCGGCCGTCAAAACTGGTAAACAGAAACTTCCAATCCATTTTGCCCTCCCTCAAAGGCATCTGCCGGAGGCAAGCGCTCCGACGCTGCCAGCTTAGGTGAATCGCACGTTTGCCGCCAGCCGCGCGGCTGTGGGCGACTTATCCCGCTAGGCTCAATCCAGGACTAGAATGTGCTGTAAGCGCGTTTTTCGATCGATGCTGCGCGACCTGAGTGGTCAGGCCACTAAATAGATATGCAAAATCAGTATGTTAGTATTGAATAGCGCTCGAATGGACAGTGTTTCGGAGCCAGTTTCGATGCACATTCGGCTAACATTTCCGTCAAATGTGAAGACCCGTTTGAATCAGTCCCGCAGCAACTCGTTGATGCCCGTCTTCGAACGCGTCTGCGCATCGACGGTCTTCACGATCACCGCGCAATAGAGGCTCGGGCCCGGCTGTCCGTTGGGCAGCGGCTTGCCGGGCAGGTTCCCGGAGACCACCACGGAATAGGGCGGCACCTTGCCGATATGGATTTCGCCGGTCGCCCGGTCGACGATCTTGGTCGAGGCGCCGATGAAGACGCCCATGGAAATGACCGCGCCTTCCCCCACGACCACGCCCTCGACGATCTCCGAGCGCGCCCCGATGAAGCAGTTGTCCTCGATGATGACAGGGCCGGCCTGCAGCGGCTCCAGCACTCCGCCGATGCCGACGCCGCCGGAAAGGTGGACATTCTTGCCGATCTGCGCGCAGGACCCGACGGTCACCCAGGTGTCGACCATGGTGCCCTCGTCGACATAGGCGCCGAGGTTGACGAAGGAGGGCATGAGAATGGCATTGCGCCCGATATGGGCCGAGTGCCGCACGATCGCGCCCGGCACCGAGCGGAAGCCGGCTTCGCGGAAGCGGTTTTCGCTCCAGCCCTCGAACTTGCTCGGCACCTTGTCCCACCAGCCGCCGCCGGCCGGGCCGCCTTCGATCACCTTGTTGTCGTTGAGGCGGAAGGAGAGCAGTACCGCCTTCTTCAGCCACTGGTTGACCTGCCAGCCGTCGGCGGTCTTCTCGGCGACGCGCGCCTTGCCGCCGTCGAGCAGGTTCAGCGCCTTTTCAACCGCCTCGCGCACCGGACCATCGGTGTTGAAATTGATCTCGCTGCGCTTCTCGAAGGCGTCGTTGATCGTGGTTTCGAGATCGGCAAGCGGCATCGGCAGGTTCCTCTCCGGAGTGTTTTCAGCAAAAGTGGACACCACGTTTGCGGTTCGAAAACGCGACAAATCAAAAGGGCGTGGTTTCGACCGGGCGGACATTACCTTGCAAGACCTGGCTGTCAATCGCGCGCGGGCGGTGGACGAGGGTGACCAGCACCACCGAGATCATCATGAGGAGGTACCAGGAACCGAGCTTTTCCAAGCCGACCAGCGACCAGCCGTCGCGTTGCGCCGGATAGAGCCAAGCGCGCGACCATGTGCCGATGTTCTCGGCAATCCAGATGAAGAGCGCGACCAGCAGGAACGCCAGCAGCATCGGCATCCGGTGCCAGAACCGGTGCACCCGGTAGTGCATTACCGTGCGCGCATAAAGGAGCGCGAGGATCGCGAACAGGCCCCAGCGCATGTCGGGGATGAAATGGTGCGAGAAGAAATTGATGTAGATGCCGGTGGCAAGGAGCACGGTGGTCCAGAGCGGCGGATAGCGCTCGAAGCGGATATCGAAGATGCGCTGGACGCGCGCCATGTAGGAGCCGACGCACGCATACATGAAGCCGGAAAAGAGCGGCACCCCACCGATGCGCAGCAGCGAAGGCTCCGGGTAGATCCATGAACCGGCGCTCGTCTTGAAGATCTCCATCACCGTTCCGACGACGTGGAAGATGAGGATCACCCGCGCCTCGTCCAGGGTTTCGAGCTTGAAGACGAGCATGGCGACCTGCACGGCGAGCGCGGCGATGACGAGGAAATCATATCGCGCGAGCCACGCGTTCTCCGGCCAGAAGAGGGCGGTGCCGAGGATCAGCGCCAGCATCACCCCGCCGAAGAGGCACGCCCATCCCTGCTTCAGGCCGAAGACTACGAATTCTACGAGGCCGCCGGCGATGCCGGTCCTGGGCAGGCGCGTCAGCACGCGGTGCGCGGCATCGTCGATCCGGGCTTCGAGCGAGGTGAACTGGCGCACGTGCGGCCCCTGCTTGGGTAAGGAGCGGATATGTCCGCGCCATTCGCTCGAAATTGTGACCGCCCGTCAATTGCGCTATGCGCTCCAGAGCGTCTTCAGGAAAAGTGGATGCCACTTTTCCGGTTCGAAGAGGCGACAGAAAACACTCGGGTCCCACCGATCCTTAAGGTGGTTCTGCCAGGGTGATCGCGATGAAGTCCAAAGGAGAAGCCGGAATGGCCAGACGCCATGAGACGCCGCTGCGTACGTCCTTCGAGGACATCGATGCCGCCCGCCGTGCGCCATCGACCCCTCAGACGCAGTCGTCCGCCTATCGGCTTGCCTTCGCCGACGCCGAGTTCATGACCAGCGAGGATACGCGCGGCATCCGCTTCCAGCTCGAATATCAGAAGGTCGAGCACCTGTTGCGCGAGCGCGGCATCAACTCGACCGTCGTGCTCTTCGGGGGCGCCCGCATCCCCGAGCCCGGCAAGCCCGCCTGGGCCGCCAAGAACGAGACCCAGAAGAAGAACCTCGAGGCGGCCTCGCGCTACTATGTCGAAGCACGGCGCTTCGCCCAGTACGCCTCGCTCACCTCCAAGGCCGTGGACTATGCCGACTACGTCATCGTCACCGGCGGCGGACCGGGGGTTATGGAGGCCGGCAACCGCGGCGCCGCCGATGTCGGCGCGCCCTCCATCGGCCTCAACATCGTGCTGCCGCACGAGCAGGCGCCCAACCGCTATGTGACGCCGGAACTGAGCTTCAACTTCCACTATTTCGCGACACGCAAGATCCATTTCCTGCTGCGCGCCCGTGTCGTCGCGATCTTCCCGGGGGGCTTCGGCACGCTCGACGAATTCTTCGAGACCTTGACCCTCATCCAGACCCACCGCATGGACCCGATCCCGGTGCTGCTCTTCGGCGCCGAATTCTGGAAGAAGGTCATCAACCTCGAGGCGCTGGCCGAAGCCGGCACCATCGCGCCGACCGATCCGGACCTCTTCACGCTCGTCGAGACGGCCGAGGAAGGCTGGAACGTGGTGCGCCAGTTCTACAACCTGCCCGAGGTGGTGCTGGCGGAGTAGGGGGTGCCATGCGCTCGATGCGCCTCCCTCCCCCTTGAGGGGATGTCTCTTATACACACTGAAAAAAAAAAAAACACTACATATTGATATTGCCTTGTACTTGCACACAACGCACCATACAATCATTACCCTACTACACTCCACAATACGATCCCTTCTAGTAATCATGTGTACTGCATCACTAGCACACACACTATATCTCAACTGATCAACGTCCTCTTCACACAATAGCACCTCACACCGCCATCTACAAAGT